>NZ_JBSGIP010000025.1:0-83332 GCF_053605105.1 Nocardia sp. NPDC003963 | reverse complement strand
CACCCGTTACGCCAAGCGTGCCGCTTACTACCAGGCCGAACTCACCATCGCCGCGATCGTGCTCTGGTTGCGATGAATTACAGGACAGGCCCTAGACGATTCCCCGGGCGCGCAGCGCCGCCACCTCGGCCGCGGATTTCCCGAGCAGCCCGGAGTAGACCTCGTCGTTGTGCTGGCCCGGCCGGGCCGATCCGGCATTGCGAATTGTCCCCGGTGTGGCGGAGAGCACCGGGATCACGCCCGGGCCCTTCACATTCCGCCGGATCCGTTCGTCGTAGTGATCGGCGATCATGCCGCGTGCGTTCAGCTGCGGATCGGCGACGACCTCGGCGACCGTGTTGATCGGCCCGCTGATCACCCCGGCCGCGCTCAGCGTGGCGATGATCTCCGCGGGTTGCCGGCGCCGCGCCCACTCTCCGATGACGGCGTCGAGTTCGTCCTGGTTGCGACCGCGTGCGGTGTGGTTCGCGAATCGTTCGTCGGTGGCGAGTTCCGGCTGGTCCATCGCGGTACACAGCCGCCGGAACACCGTGTCCTGGTTGGCCGCGATCACCACCCAGCTGCCGTCCGCGGTGGGGTAGATGTTCGACGGGGCGATACCTTCCAGCCGGGTCCCGGAGGGACCGCGCACCACCCCGCCGATGTCGTAGTCCGGGATGGTGGATTCCTGGACCGCGAGACAGGCCTCGGTGAGTGCCGCGTCGACGATCTGCCCTTCACCGGTGACCGTGCGCCGGTACAGCGCCGCGAGCGCGCCCTGGACGGCGAACATTCCGGCCAGGCTGTCCCCGAGGGAGAGTGCGAGCCGTGGCGGTGGGCCGCCCGGGAAACCGTTCATATGGCGCAGCCCGCTGGCGGCTTCGGCGACCGAGGCGTACCCCGCCTTACCTGCTTCCGGACCGGTCTGCCCGTACCCGGAGACCCGGACCAGGATGATGCCGCGATTGCGTTCCCGCAGCACGTCGTAGCCCAGTCCCCACCGCTCCAGCGTGCCGGGCCGCAGATTCTCGACGATGATGTCGGATCGCCCGGCCAGCTCCAGGAACAGGTCCCGGCCCGCGTCCTCGCGCAGGTTGAGGGTGATGGCTTTCTTGTTGCGCGCGTGCACCGTCCAGAAGAAGTGGTTGCCGTCGAGTTCGGCCTGCCCCCAGGTGCGTAGCGGGTCGGGGGCGTCGGGGGGTTCGAGCTTGATCACCTCGGCACCCATATCACCCAGTAGGCGGCCGGCGAAGGGGCCGGAGATCAGGGTGCCGATCTCGAGCACCCGGATACCGTCGAGCGCACCGGTTGTCGCGGAGTCCATCGCGGCATTATCTCCGGTGTCGCTGCCGAGCGCCGACCGAGGCCGGATATCGGTCGGGCAGCATAGCGTGTTCCTGTTCGGCCGCTGCTCGGATCTCGTACCCGACGGCGAAACCCTCTCCGCTGCTGGAAATTCGGGGGTTCTGTTCGGGCGCGAGCCGAATCATCTATGCTCACCCGACAGGTTGAGCGAACAAGCGACTTCGGATCGACCGGCCGAACGGCTTCGGTTTCTATCTGATCCGCTCAGGAGATGGGGTTGGGGCTTCACAACAAGTGTGGTGCCATCCGGGATCGAATACTGAAAGCCGTCGAGTCGACCGGGGCCGGTTTCGCGGGATTCGGTAAGCGCACTGCCGACCATCTGCGGGCCGGGACCGACGGCTTGACAGCGAAGGACAAGCGCTTTCGGCCCGGAGCGTTCGAGCAGGCCATGCAATCCACGGGTGCGAACAAGCCGCAGCCGTTGGGAGGGGGCGTGAGCGCCACCTATCTGGCCGCCGGCCCCGGGGGATCACGATCGGTGTACAAGCCGAGCTACCTCGAGAACTTTCCGTTGTTCGCGCACGGCCGAGTCACCCGCCTGCGCTATGGGATCCCCGCGGGGGCCGGACATCTCGCGGCGCGGGATGTGAGTGCCTTCCGGCTCGACGAAGCGCTGGGCTTCGGCCGCATACCTCCCACCGGCCTGCTGAAAGGCCCGTTCGGCGAGGGCTCGAATATGCAGTGGGTCTTCTCGCGGCCGAGTCACCCGCTCCTGGCCTCCCGGCGCATCGGCAGGGAGGGCTTTCTCACTCGGGAGCCGACCGCGAAGCATGGGGACAGCATCACATCGAAAGCCGAGGTCGCGCGGCTGATGCGGCAGGACGAACTCGATGCGGCTTATCGCCGTTATCCGAGGGTCCAACGCGAACAGATGGCGGTCCTCGACTACATCATGGGCAATACGGATCGCCATCTGGGCAACTTTCGCACCGATCGCCACGGTGGGATCGTGGCGATCGACAACAGTCTTTCCTTTCCGGAAACCCCCGACTCCCGGTTCGGCATACGTTCCGATTTCGTGAAACAGTTCCAGCACGTCGAACTGAGTGCGGACGTGCTGGAATCTGTCCGATCACTCGATCCGGAGCATCTGCGCGCCGCGTGGCGGGATGCCGGGCTCAGCGACACAGCTGTCGACGGTGCGCTTGCGCGGTGGCGAGAGATATGTGAAAACGGTGCCATCACCGGCGAGGCGTGGCCGGGCCTCATCAACGCCTCCACGGTCGAGTTGGATACGGCGTCCCTGCCGATCGGCTGGTTCGAAACCGGTCGTCCGCCGCCACTCGGGACCGCGTAGCGGGACGGATCTGCCGAGTCGAGCGCACCGGCATTCGGTCACCGGCTCGGGGCGAGCGTGCGGTCGCGCAGCCAGCCGTCGATCAGCGCGATCGCCCTACCCAGTGGTTCCCGCTGATCCGCGCCCAGATAGTAGTGGTTTGCGCCCGCGATCTCGTGCAGCTGTTTGTCCGCGCAGCCGAGCGCCGCATAGATCCGGTGCGCGTGCGAGGGTGTGCACACATTGTCGGCGGCGTTGTAGAGGACCAGAGCGGGTACCGCGATATCCGGACCGCAGGCCACCGCGTCGCCGCGGGCGTCGTCGATACTCCACTGCGACAGCCAGCTGCGCAGGGTGGTGAACCGGGCCAGGCCGAACGCTCCGGTATTCACCTCCCGCGGTTCGCCCAGATAGGACTCACCGGGTTCGCGGTCGTTGGGGTCGAGCGTGGGATCGAGCACGGTGGGGTCGGCCATGGTGCCGTGCACGACGAAACAGAACTCGTCCTGTGGCCGGTCGGAGGCCTGGATCGTCGCGAGTTTCTCCTTCACCCAGGCGGTGATCCGGCGGTTCCGGTCGTGCTGTGCCTGCCGATACCGGGCCACGAACTCCGGGCTGTAGGGCGGGCGGTCGGGGTTGTCCGGGTTGTAGAGATCCAGTGTGGGATCGCGGCGCGCCGGATCGGTTTCGTCGAGGATCGACGGGTCCAGGCATTCGGTGAGGGTGTGGTGGCGGCTGATATGGGCCGCCATGAGCAGGATGCCGTCGGCCGGGATCAGGTCGAGTGCGGTGAGATCCGGTCCGTCGCCGGAGGGGGCGGCGGTGACGGTCGGATGTTGCGCCTGCTGCTGGTAGTACACCGAGAGCGAGCCGCCTCCGCTCCATCCGGCCAGGACGACCTTGTCGTAACCGAGCCGCTTCTTGGCATCGCGTATGCATTCCCCCAGGTCCTGCACTACTTTCTCCATGAGCAGGGCCGCGTCGGCGCCGCGGTAGCGGCTGTTGCAGACGATGATGTGATGCCCGGCCCGGGCGAGCGCGGTGACGATGGGCAGGTAGGTGCCGCTGGATACGGGATGCATGAGCACCAGCACCGTGTCCGACGGCACGTCTTTCGGTTTCACCAGGATCGAATCGAGCGTGACCATCTCGGTGAGCCCGCCGTAGGCGTCCCGGGTGCCGGAGGTGTTCGCGTAGGCGACCACATACGGGACGCGTTCGACATGATGCGACATCGTTGCCTGCCTTCGTCTTTCGCTGCTTCGGGAGAATGCGGGGCGATCCGTGCTCGAGGCGGAACGGGCGGCCGGGGGCGTGGGGCCGGCCGACCTGTTCTCAGTGCGCGCCGAGGTTGCCGGCCACGACCTCGGGGGAGGGGGTGAGCCGGCGCCGGGTGTCGATCGCGATGGTGGTCCACCCGATATGGGTGATCTCCTCGCGTTTGCGGCGGGCGCGCTCGCGCATCTTCTCCGGCGCGCCGTGATGGACACCCTGCGGCGCGTGGGAGATCAACCCCGGCGGCATCGGTACGCCGTACATATCACCGCCGTGGAAGAACGCGATCTCGTCGTAGTCGGCATTGCGGTGATACCAGGGGATCGTTTCGGTACCCGGCGCCGATTCGGCCCGTTTCGGCAGGAAGTTCATCACATACACCCCGGTGGCCTGCATGAACAGATGAACGGTGGCGGGGAGATGGACGGTATCGGAGAGTACGACGTTGTAGTCGGCGATATTGAAGGTGAACGGGAAGTTGTCGCCCTGCCAGCCCACGACATCGAGTGGATGGTGCCGGTAGAACAGCGAAGTCGGTCCGCCCTCGTGGATCAGCCGCACTTCGTACTCGTCGCGGCCGTCGTCGTCCATGGCCTGCGGTTCGGGTACGACGATGCGGCTCGGGTCGAACGGGAAGTGGCGGCCCAGCGGGCCCGCCGGTGGTACGCGGAACTCTTCGGTCGCCTCGATCATCAGCCAGGTCGATTCGCTGTCGGGGACCTGGCGGAACGTACACGCCTTCGGGATGTAGACCCAATCGCCTTCGCGGTAGCGCATCGGTCCGAACTCGGTCTCCAGCAGGCCGGTTCCCCTGTGCACGAACGAGAGCAGATCGCCGTCGACGTAGCGCGCGAAGAACGGCATCTCCCGGCCGCGGCGGCTCAGCAGGATCCGGCAGTCGGCATTGGCGAACAACAGCAGCGGCGACCCGGCGGGGTCGGTGGAATCGGTGGGTTCCAGAGCGTCGGCGAGGATATCGACCGGGGCCAGCGGGCCCTGCGCGCGATAACCCATCGGTTCGTTGCGCCGGTACAGCTGGGCGGTTCGCCCGGTGAACCCCCCACGACCCAGTTCGTCGTCCTTGAGACCGTCGAGATCGGCGTGCAACCGGTCGGGAGTGGTGCCTTTCCGCAGGTGCACAAAGGATTCCATGGAGTACCCCGTCCTCGTCGGATGTGCCGCCGTCGCGCACGGTGGCCGTGGCCGCCCCGCCGCGATCCGCCACACCGCGCAGCTTTGTGATCGCTGTCACCCTCGCAGAGAAATTGATAGCTGTCAATATAATTCGCTTCATGGACGCAGAGGTCGCAACGGAAACGCAGGGGCCGCGCAAGGGCCGGGGCCGGCCACCCGCCGGTGATTCACCGGCCTCCGCGGATGAGATCCTGACCGCCGCGCTGCGGGTTTTCGCGCGCGACGGTTTCGCCGGTACTTCGGTGGCCGCGATCAACCGGGAACTCGGGGTGAGCCACAACCTGATCCATCAGCGGTTCGGGACCAAGGAGGCGCTGTGGTATGCGGTGGTGGACTGGATCTTCGCCAACGCCGTCACCCTGCTGAAGATCCGGTCCGAACGCGACGACCTGCCCCCGCTCACCGAATTCCGGGCGGGCATCATCCGCTTCCTGGAGCTCCAGGCCGAATACCCCGACGTGGTGCGGTTGATCAGTATGGAATCGGCGATCGAAGGACCTCGCCTGACCTACCTCTACGACCGTCACATCGAACCGATGCTGGTGCTGCTCGCCGAACCGCTGAAACCCCTCGTCGCGCAGCGGATCCTGAACCGCGACGATCTGCGCACCCTGCATTTCCTCATCGCCCACGGTGCCACCGCGCCCTTCGCGCTGCTCCCGCTGGCAACCCGGATGGCTCCGGCCGATCCCCGTTCCGAGCGGGCGGTACGCCGTCATGCCCGGCTGGTCGCCGATACGATCGTCGCCGGTATCGAAGCCCGCGCGGCGGGTCGGGTCCCGGGCACCGGGACAGTCCGCGACACGGAGTGAAACCGCCGGAGGTGGTGGCCGGGAACCGTCCGCGGAATGGGTTTCGCTCGGCCCACCCTCTAGGCTGACCCGATGGCGCGAGCTCGGGGTGCTGTCCAGTTGACGGTCGAGGATTGGTTGCAGACCGGATATACGATCCTGGCCGAAGAGGGATTCCGGGCACTCAAACTCGACGATGTCTGCCGGCGCCTCGGTGTCACCAAAGGTAGCTTCTACCACCATTTTCCCGATATCCCCGCCTTCAAGGACGCGCTGGTGACCTCTTGGGGCGGCTGGCGCGACCGGGAACACCGGCAGCTGGAGGCCTCGGCCACCGAACCGCCGCGGGAGCGGCTGATCGCGATGATGGCACTGCTCGCGAGTCCGCGGCACTGGACGCTGGAACGAGCCATGCGCGAATGGGCCCGTTCGGATCCCCGCGCGGCCGCGAGTACGCGCGCCTCCGACCGCCGGGCCCGCCGGGCGGTGCGGCAGGCGTTCCTGGATCGAGGATTCGACCCGGAGACCGCGAATCGGCGGGCGGAGTGGATGTTCGCGATGGGTATCGGCGCACTGCATCTGTCGAATTCACCGCGTGCCGGGCGGTCGGCGGCCGCCGAACGGGCGGCCCTCGTCGACTTCTTGCTGCGCCCCTGAATCCCATACTGCGCGAACACCGTTCACCGTCTGAGGTGTGTACTGCCCCGGCGCTTCTCGATCGGTGGGCTCGGCGAGTGGTGGTCCACCCGTTGCCGCCGGGCCGGAAGCTCGCGGATAGGGCCGGGTCGGGCGCCGGCGGGAGTACGTTCTCCGTGTCGATCTATCCGTACCGGGGTCGATCACTCCGTACCGGGTCCGCGCGGGACCGGGCGGCGTCACGCTCCCCGGTGCAGCACCCGATCGGCCGGACCGCGGAATTGCGCGGGTATCTCGGCCTGGTGCCAGTGCGGATAGATCAACTCCGGTGCGCTGACCAGGTCGAGCGTCCGCAGCTCGGCCGGCCGTCCGATTCTCCCCAGGCTACGGGCGAGACCGCCGTCGCCGCTGCCGGTCTCGCGCGGCGACGGCCCGCTCAGTGCCCGCCGGTCAGATGGCCCGACAGCCGCTGGTGCCGGGCGACCGAGGCCGGATTCAGGCCGCGGATCTCCACCCGCTTGCCCTTGGCGGCGTATTTGGTGGTGATGGCGTCCAGTGTGGCCACCGCGGAGGCATCCCAGATATGTGTCTCGGACATATCGAGCACGATATTGGGCGGGTCACCGCTGTAGTCGAATCGGTGGACGAGATCGTTGCTGGAGGCGAAGAACAGTTCGCCGCGCACCTTGTACACGCGGGTGGTGGCGTCGGGATCGGTGGGTACGACTTCGGTGAAGTGCGCGACCCGGTGCGCGAAGCCGACCATGGCGGTGATGACACCGGTGACCACGCCGTAGGCCAGATTGTGGGTGACGACGGTGACACCGACGGTCAGCAGCATCACGGCCGTCTCGGCGATCGGCATCCGCCGCAGTGTCGCGGGGGCCAGCGAATGCCAGTCCATCGCGGTGACCGACACCATGATCATCACCGCCACCAGTGCCGCCATCGGGATCCGCGCCACCAGCCCGCCCAGCCCGACCACCAGGATCAGCAGGAAAATACCGGCCAGGAAGGTCGAGATACGGGTGCGGGCACCGGAGACCTTCACATTCATCACGGTCTGGCCGATCACCGCGCAGCCGCCCAGGCCGCCGAAGAAACCGGTGACGATATTGGCGATGCCCTGGCCCCAGCTCTCCCGCGTCTTGTCCGATGGAGTATCGGTGATCTCGTCGACGAGCTTGGCGGTCATCAGCGATTCCAGCAGCCCGACCACGGCCATCGCGAACGCGTAGGGCGCGATGATCCGCAACGTCTCGAAGTTCAGCGGTACCTGCGGAAGCAGCGGGACCGGCAGCGCGGACGGCAGATCGCCCGCGCCACCGACATCGGGAACGTGCAGTCCGAACGCCATCGTGACCGCGGTCAGCGCGATCACCGCCACCAGCGGCGCGGGGACGGCGGTGGTGATTCGGGGCAGTAGCGCGATAATCGTCATTCCTACCCCCACCAGCGGATACACCAGCCACGGGACGCCGATCAGCTGGGGGAGCTGGGCGAGGAACACCAGGATCGCCAGCGAATTGACCACGCCGACCATCACGCTGCGCGGGATGAACCGCATCAGTTTCGCGACCCCCGCCGCACTGAGCGTGATCTGCAGGATCCCGGCCAGGATCACCGTCGCGAGCAGATAGTCGAGCCCGTGTTCGCGAACGACCGGCGCGACCACGAACGCGACCGCGCCGGTCGCCGCGGAGATCATGGCGCGGCGACCGCCGGTGAACGCGATGGTGACCGCCATGGTGAACGACGCGAACAAGCCGACTCGTGGGTCGACACCGGCGATAACGGAGAAGGCGATCGCCTCCGGGATCAGGGCCAGCGCTACCACCAGCCCCGCCAATACCTCGGTACGTAATTGTTTCGGGCTGCGCAGCGCCGCTGTCACCGATCCGGCGGGCCGGCCGGTACGAACTACCGTCGGCACGGTCGCTCTCCGTTCACTGAGTACGCGGCTCCGGCCGCGCGACGCCGATCTCGATCCGGCGCGGCATATCCGAGGAAGCCGAACGGGTGGGGCGGAGTCGTACCGAAACGACATCCGGAACCGGCCCTACCGCCGGACATCGGTGGTCGGCGAGCACTCGGCGCGGCAACTCTACCCTCCGCCGCGGGCGGAGTCGGCCCCGCATCCCGCTGACGTGGCCGGAACCCGGCGTCACTCATCGCGCCGAATCCGCGTCGCCGAGTAGCGAGGCGCTCCCGCTACTCGGCTCGCCGGCCGCTACTTCACCCCGGCGGTCCCGGATATCGCGGCGGAAGCTCGGCGCCGGAGGCTCAGCCGACCACGTCGGCCAGCCGGTCGACCTGGTCGGGATCGGTGCCATAGCAGTAGAGCATCACCTCGTCGGCCCCGAGATCGGCGAACTGCCGTATCGTCGCCCGGATCTCGTCGGGGGTCGTCCGCATCCCCGACACCATGTTCTCGGCCCAGTCCGTGAACGCGTAATAGGCGCCGATGGCCGCCCGTGCCTCCTCGACGACGGACTCCGGGCCGAGCGCGATATTCACCTGGGCGACGATCCGGGGTTCCCCGGTGCGTCCGTACTCGTGCCAGGACCTGCGGACCGAATCGAACAGCTCTTCGCACCACTGCGCCGGGGCCGCGGACAGGAAGCCGTCGCCCCAGCGGGCGACCCGCTCCAGCGCGACGGGCCGGAAGCCGCCGAAGAGGATCGGCGGCCCACCGCGGCGGACCGGTGCGGGCCCGATCGGGCCGCAGCCGGCGCCGAACGGCTCGCCCGACCACAGATCGCGCAGGTGCGCCAATTGTTCGTCCATCCGGCGCCCACGGCCGCGCAGATCGACACCCGCCGCCAGATGATCGTCGGCGCGGCCGCCGACGCCGAGTCCGAGTACCAGCCGGCCCGCGGACATACGGTCCAGCGTCGACACCTGTTTGGCGAGCAGCGCGGTATCGCGCAGGGGAGCGAGCAGTACCTCGGTCTGTATCCGCACCCGGCCGGTGGCACCGGCGAGCACCGACAGCGCGACCAGCGGTTCGGGATTGTCGTAGACGAGGCGATCGAGCAGGCCGAGTGTCGAGAACGGCCCGGCATCGGCCCGCCGCGCCCATTCGAGCAGGGCGGCGGGGTCGGCGATCGGCAATCCGATTCCGATATGCATGGAATTCCTCCGGAAAAATGGGTGGGCAGATAACGCCGCCCACTCCATCGCCCGGATCGTCCGGGCGCGGGCTCCCACTCTGCGGCTGTACTTCCGGGGAGCTCCGATCGGATCACGGCGACTATAGGCCGCGATATCGGCCGCGCACAAGCGGCAGCCGAACGGCGGCCCCGGACCCGCTCGGCCGGAACCTCTTCCGGCGCCGGGACGCTGCCGTGCGGTCGCGGTGAACAGAGCGGCCGGTTACTGCGGACTCAGCTCACTTCGAGCACCGCTTTGCCGTGCAGGCGTCGCGACAGCAGTGCCTGCGTCGCTTCACCGGCCCGGGACCAGTCACCTCGCCAGGCGATATTCGGATGCAGGATCCCGGCCGCCACCTGTCCGGCGAGCCAGGTCAGATCGCGGCCCAGCGCGGTGTCGGCCAGGAGGAAGAACGAGGTGATGGACCGGTTGTGCCGCCCGTTGTCGCCGAACAACGCTCCGAACGGGAATGTCTCGTCCGCGCCCGCCGCGTGGCCGACCGCCACCAGGGTGCCGTCCTCGGCGAGATGTTCGTAGGCGTCGACGAGCTGGCTCCCGCCGACCAGATCGATCACGCCGTCGACCGGTTCCCGCAGCGCGCCGGGGCGGGTGACGACTTCGGCCGCGCCCAGCTCACGCAGACCGGGAGCGTGCGCTGCCGGATCGCCGGTCGCCGCGACGACCTGCGCGCCGCCGAGCGCGGCCAGCTGGACCGCGTACCTTCCGGTGCCGCCGGTCGCTCCCGTGACCAGCACCCGGCGGCCGAGGATCGGTCCGAGCCGATGCAGGGCCCGCAGCGCCGTGGTGGCCGCGACGGGGATCGTGCTGAGTGCCCCGAGATCGGCGCCCGCCGGGGCCGTGCCGATCAGTCCGGTATCCACGGCTCGTAACTGCGCCCACGCGCCGGTCCAGCCGAGGGTGGTCACCGGGGTGCCGGCGGTCGGCCCCGAGCCGTCGGCGGCGGCGCGTTCCACAATGCCCGCCGCATCCCAGCCCAGGACCGTCCCCGGGGCCGCCCCGGCGATCCCGATCTGGACCTCACCGTGATTGAGCGAGGTGGCGGTGACCCGGACGACGGCCTGGTGTGGTTCCGGCACCGGATCGGGAACCTCCCCGATACGCAATCCGGACGGAGCGGAGCGGTCGACGATCAATGCCTGCATGGGGCAGCGCCTTTCGGGTGGGTGTCGGCTCGGTGCCCGCCGTTCGCCCGGCGGCCCTTCCCCTAAAGTGCCACTTAGTGGCAAATGGCGTCAAGGGGCGATAGGAAACGAGAGGCGTCGGCTCGTTATCCTCTGGGTATGGCCGACGTTGCGATCGACCGGCTACCGCTGCGGGAGCGTAAGAAGCTCCGTACCCGGCAGGCATTGGTCGACACTGCTCTGGAACTGTTCGCCGAACGCGGATTCGACAGCACCACACTGGACGAACTCTGCGATGCCGTCGACGTATCCAAGCGGACCTTCTTCCGCAACTTCACCAGCAAGGAAGACGTCGCCATGGCACCGCTGCGGGATCTGTGGGCGGCTTTCCTCGCCGATCTGGCGACCCGCGAACCCGGTACCGGACCGCTGTACCGGACCCTGCGGGACAGTCTGCTGGCGGCGGTGGATCGTATGCCCGCCGACGGCTGGGCCACCCGGGCCGTCCACAGCCACCGCCTGGCCCAGTCCACGCCGTCGATGGCCGCGAACAATCTCGAGTTCTGCGACCGGACGGTCCGCGAGGCGCTGGAAATTCTGCGGACCCGTTACGGCACCGGTCTGCCCACCGACCTCCGGCCCCGCCTGGCACTCGATATCGCGGTAGCCGCGTTCCATCGCGCACTGGACGCGTGGAGCGCCGAACGCGGCGAATTCGAGATCGGCGCGCTGGCCGACCGTATCCGCGCCGCCTTCGCCGCCGTACCGGAAGCGCTGACCCTCACTCCGGAGCGCCGGAAGACCAGCTGAAGAAAAACCAGGACCCCGGAAAGCCAGTGGCTTTCCGGGGTCCGGCCGGTCGCGGAGCGAATTGTCCGGGACCTACGCAGTTTTGGGGTGGTGCACTACATCCTCACCGGAGCGGCCACGCCCGGCGAACAGGGGCCGCAGAAATCGACGGGAGGATGCACAGGGGTACTTCTTATTCGGGGGTACCGGTATCGCCGCCGGCGGCGGAGCCGGTCAGCAGGGGCAGCAGCGCCGGCAGCAGGTCTGCGGACCCGGTGGTCGCGCCCGGAGTGCCCGTGCCCCCGTCATCGGTGACAGGCACCGCTTCGGTCAGCGCGACAGGTGCTGCGGAAGCGGCACCGGCCGCAATACCCACGCCGGCCGCGGCGATCGAAACGGCGGCGGCGAAGGTGCTGAATCTGGATCTCACAGTGTTCCTTTCGGTGGTGTCCCGGGTTCGGGACGAGGATCATTACGCTCACATATGTCCGGCGGGTGCGAGAGTGTTACAGCGAGATCGGTTTTCTCTCAGTCGATTGGCGGCACTTCGAATCTCTCACCCGCTCTGCCGGGGCCCCGGTGCTCCGCGTGCCTCGGATCGGCCCGGTCCGACCGTCCCGCAGCCGATTACGTCCGCGTGGGCGTGCCGATCGATACCCGAATCCCGGAGAGGATCCGGGATTCACCGGCATCTCGGATGGATTCACGGCGAACCCTCTGCCCGCGTGGTCATTTCGCGCAGGGCGCGGTCGATTCGGTGACGCGGCATCGCATCGACGGCCTCGGCCGCGTCGGAGTCGGTCCCGTCGAGTGCGAGCCGCCCTTCCTCGCTCCGCGGCTTCCGGGAAGCGGGCGAGACGGCCGCATCAGTCCCGAACGAGTGTGCACGACCCGTCACCCCCGGACTCCGCTGACGGACACCCGCCACCCCGGCCGATCCGAACCGCCGCCGTGTCCCGGCCGTGACCTCCGGTCCCGCCCGATCGCGCGTCCACCGGCAAACCTCCACCGAATCGATCCCTTCACCAGGCGTTATGGCGCCACGTTCCCGCTAATGTCGGAATCCGTGCCGAGCGAACACGCGGAGCCTGCCTGGACACCGTCGTTTCATCTGGACGCCATCGCGGCCACGCGCGCCGCGGACGCGACGTCCGGCGCCGATCCGACGGCGGTGCTGATCGCCGCGCTCGATCTGCAGGCCGGATTGCCCGGTATCCGGCGGATGCGCCACTGGGCGCACGCGGCGCTGGCCGTCGGTGCGGGGGAGCGAGCTCTCGATATCGGCTCGGGGACCGGGTCGGAGGTGCTGGAGTTCGCGCGCCGCGTCGGGTCCGGCGGGCAGGCCGTCGGAGTCGAACCGAATCCCGCCATGCTCGCGGTGGCGCGGGCGCGGGCCGCCGCGGCGGGGACGCGGTGCCGATTCGTCGAAGCCGACGCCTACCACCTGCCGTTTGCCGACGATTCCTTCGACGCGGTCCGCTGCGAGCGCGTCTACCAGCATCTGGACGATCCGGCCGCCGCCACCGCGGAGATCGCCCGGGTCCTGCGGCCGGGCGGCCGGGTGGTGCTCGTGGACAGCGATTGGCACACCGCCGTCCTGCATCCCGGTGACCCCGGGGTCGTCGCGCGTATCACCACCGCGATGCTCGGTGCCGTCCCCAACGCCGGGTCCGGCCGCCTGCTGCGCGGACTGCTCGTCGCGGCCGGTTTCGAGATCGACGATATGGGTTCGGAGGCGGTGATCTTCGACCCGGCCACCGCGCGCCCGATGTTCGGCGAGGTGGGTGGGAGCGCCGTGGCCGCGGAAGTGATCACCGAGCAGGAGCGCGACGAGCTCGTGGCCGCCATCGAAGCGGGTATCGCGGCCGGCGACTATCACCTGTCGGTGACCATGTTCGCGGTGCTCGCCCGGCTCCCGGCCCGATAGTCACGTTCCGGTCGCAGCCGGGCAGTTCATTTCCGAGAGCGCGGTTTCGCCGCCACCCGCCCGATTCTGCGCACCAGATCGACATGGTCGACCGGCCGCGTCGTATCGACCACGCACACCGGCCCGAGTCCCAGCGGCACCGCCTGCGCCGCCCACCTGTCCCAATCCTCGGCCAGGCGCTGTTCGTCCCGGTACAGCGCGGCCCGCCGCCGCCCGGCGTACCGCGCCCGCGCCACCTCGGGTGGTACATCGCACCAGATCTCGACGAACCGGCCGGGCGCCACTCGCTCGATCCCGGCGCGCGCGAACCGGAGATCGCGCGGCCGGAACCACCAGGAGTCCACGACTACGTCCCGCGGTACGGCGCGGGCCAGTGCCCAGCCGGTATCCATCGCGATCCCGCCGAGGTCCCGCTCGGTATCGATCCCGGTGACACAGCCCGCGAGCGCCTCTTTGACGGCGTCCTTCGAGACGAATGCCGCCGGTAGGGCCCCGGCCAGCGCCGTGCCGAGGGCCGATTTACCGGAACCCGGTAACCCGTTCACCAGCACCAGAAGTTTGTCCACCGAACCATCGTCGCGTTGGTCCGGTCGAACGAGCACCCCCGCCCCCGAAACCGTCCGCACACCTAATCTTTCGACCCTTCCCGGCCGTCGATCCAGCTGAATGCGCCGATTGCCGCGGGCCGGGGGTGAAGGGGAGCCGCGGCCGGTGAAGTATCGCGATGCGGAGATGGTGGTGAATATCGAGCCGGCCGCGAGTAGGACGACGGTGGATTCCGATGACCGCTCACCGATCAGCTGTGATGTTCAGATGCCACTGCTCACCTCGATCGTGAGTCGAGTGGACCTCGCCCGGCCTGTTCCCGCGCGGCCTGTTCCGCTGCGGTCGGCTCGCTCAGCCGGACTGACCGGGTGCCGGGTCGGACGCGGCGGGAAAACGTTTCAAGAAACGTTCGGTCTCTTCTTCGTCGAGCTGGTCCGAAGAGCTACCCCAGGGAATGGAAGCCGGGTCACCCATTTCTGGTTTTCCGCCGCCACGATAGAACTCGGTCAGTGTCGCATCAATTGTGTTCTCGATGAATCGATCGGGTTCCGATGCTGTCGGCACCTCGGATATACAGCTGATCTGCAGAACCTTCCGCTGCTCGGGCAGATCGTCCGAAGTGAGTTCCTCGTTGTACTGGAGCCACTGTTCCACGAGCCTGAAAGAATCGAACCAGTCTTCTTTCACGGAGAAATACGTGGGTTCCTCGCCGATTTCGAGCGCCATTCGCTTTGCGTAGATCGAGACGAGCCGGACAGCGTCGTCCATCGTGCCGTAGATGTGCACGCTTCCCCGGAACATGGTCATAGGAGTGATATATACACCCGTTTCGGCTCGGGCGACAAGCGGCCCGGCCGCCGCTCCACCGGCGCCGATCCCGCTGAAGTGGTTGCGCTACAGGGTAGTTGACGAATATCCTCACGGTACTCGATACCGATAGGGGGCTCTCGATGTTCGTCATCAAACGTGTGCTGGCCGGTTCCGTGCTCGCCGGGATGCTGGTGATTCCGGTGGCTCCGGCGCATTCCGCGCCGATGAGCCTATTCCCGACCGACGCACCGGGCGTGGTCGCGAGCGAATTCGATTTCACGAAGCCGAAGAAGACGGTGACCGTGAAATGCTATTTGATGAACTTGCGAAACGAAGCCACGGGCGAACCGGTTTTCGGTACCGGCCGAACCAAGGCAGAGGCTCAGGCCGATGCGAACCGTAAGGTGCCGCGAGGGCACAAGCTGAAGCACTGCGATCTCGTGCGCTGACCGCAATCCGCCACAGAACGACCCCTGGAGGCTGTCCCGGGGATGTTCGTCATGTGCTGGGCGATCCGGGCTACCGATTTTCCGGTCGAGGAGCTGTCGAGTAGCCGAGGTCGGCATTGTGAACTCGATCGCGCATCGTCCAGGTCGTGCTCGAGTTCTCGAGTCTTTGTCCGGGCCGTGTCGTGCTCAGTTCGCGGACTGTCCCGGCGGTTCCGCGGGGAGGGCGTTGTCGATGAGCAGGGCGGCGATGGCGGCGGCGGTCGGGAGGGTTTCGCTACCGAGTGCCCGGGAGCGGGCCGAGGCGCCGTCGAGGAGCAGTGCCAGTTGTTCGCCGAGTTGTTCGGGGTCGGTGGCTCCGGCTTCGCGGGCGGTTTCGGTGAAGCGGGTGGCGACGGATGCCTTGTAGTCGTGGGCGCGGTCGCGCGCCGGGTGGTGCGGGTCGGTGATTTCGACGGCGGCTGCGAGGAAGGGGCACAGCGGTCGTACCTCGTGCGGTGGTTCCGACGGTTGTTTCTGGAAAGCGGCGAGCAACCGCGCCCGCGGAGTGAGATCGGTGCGGTCGAACACTTCGGGCATGGTGTCGGGATCGTGCCGGCGCAGGTACTCGGCGACGAGTTCGTCTTTGCTGGTGAAGTGCTGGTAGGCGGTGCGTTTGGATACCTGGGCCGCCGAGCAGAGCTGGTCCATACCGGTGTTGTTGATGCCCTGTTCGCGGAACAGCTGTTGTGCGGCGTCGAGGATGCGCTCGCGCGCGCCCCGGCCACGACGTCGGCCTCGGGGGCCCTTCTCCAGCTCGGTCACCGCTCCAGGATACAAGTCGGGTAACGATGGGTGTACTTAGCTTGCGTTCCGGTCGATGGGCGGATAGCTTACGTAAACCGATATGTTTACTTAGTGGGTTCTGTGTGGTGACACGCGGTGTGCGTGATGTCCGTCGGCGGCGTGCGGCCGTGCATCGGCGCGGATCTGCTCGATCATGGGAATGGAAGAGTGGTCATGGGAAAGCTCGATGGCAGGGTCGCGGTAGTCACGGGAGGATCGAGCGGTCTGGCGTTGGCGAGCGCCGCGCTGTTCGTCGAAGAAGGCGCGTACGTCTTCATCACCGGCAGGCGGAAAGAGCCGCTGGACGAGGCCGTCGCGCTGATCGGGCGCAATGTGACCGGCGTGCAGGGCGACGCTTCCGATCTGGCCGACCTGGACCGTCTGTTCGAGACGGTCGAACGGGAGAAGGGCAGCATCGATGTGCTGTACGCGAGTGCCGGGATAGGAGAGGCGGCTCCGCTCGGCGAGATCACCGAGGAGCATTTCGACAGGACCTTCGGGTTGAACACGCGCGGCACGTTGTTCACGGTGCAGAAAGCGTTGCCGCTGTTGAACGACGGCGGATCGATCTTCATGACCGGGTCGATCGCCTCGGTCAAGGGCTGGCCCGATTACAGCGTCTACGCGGCGAGCAAGGCCGCGCTGCACGCACTCGCCCGGGTGTGGCTGTACGAACTCAAGGACCGGCGGATCCGAGTCAATGTGCTGAGCCCGGGCCAAATCGCCACGCCGATCCAGGAGCAGATCTTCGACGCGGAGACCAAGGCGCAGTTCGAGGCTCTGATCCCGCGGGGGACGATGGGCCGGCCCGAGGAGATCGCCACGGTCGCGCTGTTTCTCGCTTCGGACGACTCGTCCTATGTCAACGGTATGGAGTTGGCGGTCGACGGCGGCACCTCGGCGATCTGATCCCGTCGGCCGTGCTACGGCTACCGCCGCCGCGTCCAGGTGAGGAACTGCTGGGCGGTGAAGATCGGTTTCGCGAATTTGATCGCCTGTTTGGCCTTCCCGGACTGGGTGCCGGCCTCGGCGGCGATCAGTGCCTCGCACTTCGTCTTGGTGACACTTGCTACGGGGGCGAGTCCGCGCTCTTCGGCCAGTTGTTCCAGATCGACCCGTTCCCAGGGGATTCCGGTGTCGTCGGTGAAGCTTCCGGTGAAGCAGACCCGTGCGCCGGGCACCAGGACCGCGGTGAGATCGGCCGAGGCCGTGGTGGAATCGGGGTCGAGCAGGGGATATCGGAGTATGTGTTCGAGGTCGCGGAGCAGAGCTCGGGTGTGGTCGTCGGGCCGGATTTTCGCCGCCGCGGCGTGTAGGTGTTCGGCGAGGATTTGTTCGCGGTTCCGGTCGGCGGGAAGGATGCCGTCCGCCCGGAAACAGTCCGGCCCGCCGCCCCGGCACAGCAGATATCCGGTCGCGGCGGCGGCGGTCGGGAAAACGCCGGCGCTCGGCGGTGGCACCGGCCGGCGCGCGACGATATCGCGGACTGCACGGGCGCGGTCGATCGCGCGGGGTGCGTCGAGCCGGTCCCGGTCCGCCGGTGTCAGCTCGGCCGGGCTCAGCTCGGTGCCGATGGGTATCGCGACCGCCGAACCGTTGCGTTTGAGTTCGGTGTCGATACAGCGGAGGTAGCGGTCGATATCGGCGCCGATCGGCGTCCGGCCTTCCAGATACGGCGCGAGCGCGGCCCAGGCCAGGGGCAGGGTCGGTGCCAGGAGTACATCGGCGGCGGCGATACCGTACGCCGCGCGCGCGGCTCCGAGATCGCGCTCGGGGTTGATCAGGGTAGTGATCTCGCTCCCGTCATCGGTGATCAGGGCGATTTCCACCGGCCTCGGATGATCACGCCGTCCTTCGTCGCCGACCGTGCAGACACCCAGGTACACCGGACCCAGTGCGGCCGGGGCCCGCTCGCCCGTCCCGAGGAATCGCCGTACCCGCAGATCGGTCTTCAGATCCTTGGCCGCGACGGGACGCCGCAGGACCAGACCCGCCATCGAGGTGCAGCGGCTGAGCGCGACATACAGCTGCCCGTCGGCGAACGTTCCACCGGTGAGATCGACGACGAGCCGGTCCAGTGTCTGGCCCTGCCCCTTGTGGATCGTGATGGCCCAGGCGAGCCGGAACGGTAGCTGGGTATAGGTGCCGACGGCTTCGTTGCGGAGCGCTCCGGATTCGACCACCGGCCGGGTGATCTCCCAGGTGTGCGGTCGCACCTCCACCCGCATACCGGAGGGAAGCTTCACCGTGACGACCGGTTTGCCTTCCTCTGCCCGATGCCCGGCGACCTGTCCTATCGTGCCGTTCGCCCATCTGCCCATACCGTCGTTGGTCAGCAGCATGATCTGCGCGCCGACCTTGTAGGTGAGTTCCCGTTCGGTCGGCCGGTCGAAGCCGTCCAGCTCCCCGGTTTCCACGGCCCGGCAGATGATTTCGGGCTGCTCCAGCAGGCGGAGTCGATCCCGGTTCCGGCGGTCCGCGCTCTTGTTGGTGGTGGTCAGGGTCAGCCAGAACTCGTGGACAGGCGGCCGGAACTCCGCTTCGGTCCGGGTATTCAGTTCCGCCAGGAGCTGCGGGTCGATCGTGCCCGCGCGGATCGCCGCGAGGATCTCCAGCAGGCGAGCATCGCCGACCTGCCGGAAAACCCGGGTCAGTTCGATGGTCGGGAACCGTTCCGGCGTGAAACAGTCGGCGGAGAAGAAATAGGGCGATTCGTACCGTGTGGTGAAGAATTCCCGCTCGCTGTCCAGTACGACGGGCGGCAGCTGGAACAGATCGCCGACCAGTACGATCTGCACTCCACCGAACGCGGCACCCCGCCGCGGGCCGAACCGTTGCAGCGCGGCCGCGAGCATATCGAACAGATCCGCCCTGATCATCGATGCTTCGTCGATGACGAGGGTGTCGAGCTCGCGCAGGGTGGGGGCGAACCGCGCGGGAAAGTACCGGCCGCTACGGACCTCCTCGAGGCCGGTCTCCGGCCGGAACGAGAACAGGTTGTGAATGGTATGACCGGCGACGTTCAGCGCGGCGATACCGGTCGGCGCGGCCACGACCACCTTGCGTTCGGTGGTGGCGAGGAACTCGCGGACGAGCGTGGATTTGCCGGTGCCGGCCTCACCGGTGAGGAAGAGACTCTCCCCACGGTGCAACCGGGCGAGTGCCTCGGTGAACTCCGCCGTGTAGGTGAGTCCGGCGGTATCGGTCGCCGTCATATGTCGTCCCGATGCCACGGTCGACCGGGGGCGGAGCGGGTAGCTCGTCGGCCCGGTTCCAGGTCCAGTACCTCGATCAGGGTGGGGTCTTCGTCGATGGCGTGATGGAGATGCCCGCTCCGGCCGGCACCGTCGATATCGGTAGTTCCGGCCAGCTGCCAGATCCCGGCGGGGTCGTGGTGCACCCGCAGGATGGGCTCGTGCTTGTCGAAGACCTGGTGGGTCTGCGCGGACCGGGTCTGCATCAGCCAGTGGCGCATCCACCGGGTCCGGGTGTCGTGCTCTACGACACGGTCGACCACCCACCAGATGAACGGCAGGTCCTCGTGTGCGCGGGCCTGGTCGGCGGTCAGATCCGGGCCACCCTGCGGCACCTGCTCGAACGGGTCGTCGACGAGTGCGTACGCGGGGGAATCGCCGTTGTCGAAGACAACGGCGTGGAAGGTCGCGCCGCCGGGGTTACCCGCACCGATCCCGACGCTGAACCGTGCGATGTGTGGATCGGCGCCCGTGGTCCAGCCGAAAGCGTACGACGCGAGTTCGCCCTGGGGACCGATGAATTCGCCGAATGCCCGGCGGTCCATACCGGTCGCATCCGGTGTGGGAACTTCGACCGTTTCGCCCGGGACTACTTGCACATGCATCGAAGAAGCTTAACGTCGGAGACATCCACAGCTCCCGCGTCGACAGACGACACATCCGCGTCGTGCACACGCTTACCGAGGAGCGAGCGTTCGCGTTGCAGCGTCTCACCGACTCCTCCGGGCGAGTTGGACGTTTGTCCGTTTACTTGTTGTTGCCCACCGGTTGCCATGAGCTCATCTGACGGCGCCAAGCTGGCGCGGATACGTGTCGGTGTGTGAAGCAGAGGATCTATGACGACGTCGAATCCGAGTCGGATGGTGGCCGTGGCCGCTGCCGTAGCGCTGTTGGCAGTCGGTTGCTCGAGTGATGAGCCCGGCGGGGACGGATCACCGATCGACTGGAACCCGCCGGCCGCGGCGAGCTACCACCGGCTGGCCACCTATCCGGTGTACACGAACCGGCCTGCCGGGGAACCGGTCGATACCGAGACCGTGGCCGAGATCTCCACCGTGACGCCGGACGGCAACACCCTCATCTACACCGATGCCACCGCCAGACGGATCGGGTTCCTGGATATCCGCGATCCGGCGACGCCGGCCGGACTGGGCACGCTGTCGCTGGCCGAACTCGGCCATGCCGACGATCAGCCGACCTCGGTGATCGCGCACGGTGAGTACGTGCTGGTTGTCGTCGATACGACCGGCGGCGATTTCACGAAACCGTCGGGTCGCCTCGATGTGGTGCGGGTCGGCGACCGCACCCGGGTGCACAGTATCGATCTGGGTGGTCAACCGGATTCGATCGCGATCAGCGCGGACGGGTCGTTCGCCGCGGTCGCGATGGAGAATCAGCGCGACGAGGAGTTCACCCCCGCCGGTGGCGAGGAGGGCGATCTGCCGCAGCCGCCGGCCGGTTTCGTCCAGCTCATCGACCTCGACGGGGCGCCGGCCCGGTGGCAGACGCGCAGGGTCGATTTCGATGTGGAAGCCGCGCGGGCCGCGGGCCTGGACACTCCCGAGGATCTCGAGCCCGAATATGTCTCCGTCAATTCCCGCGGCCAGGTCGCGGTGACGTTGCAGGAGAACAACGGGATCGCTGTGATCGACGGGAAGACGGGAGTGGTGTCGTCGATCTTCGACGCCGGGACCGTCGCGGTGGACGGAATCGATACCGCCGAGGACGGCACGCTGGATCAGACCGGTTCCATCCCGGAGACCCCGCGGGAGCCCGACGCGATCGGCTGGATCGGCGACGACCACCTGGCCACCGCCAACGAAGGTGACTGGAAGGGTGGCACCCGGGGCTGGTCGATCTTCGACGCCGCCACCGGTGCGGTGGTGTGGGATGCCGGGAACACATTCGAGCGGCTGGCGGTGCAGACCGGCCTGCACAACGAAGGCCGGGCCGAGGCGAAGGGCCCGGAACCCGAGGGCCTGGCGATTACCGCGATCGGCGGGCGCCCGACCGCGCTGGTCGCCTCCGAGCGCAGCAACTTCGTCGCGGTCTACGACCTCAGCGATGTCACCGACCCGAAATTCGTCCAGATGCTACCGACGACACCGGGGCCCGAAGGGATCGTGCCGGTCCCGCAGCGGGGTCTGCTGGTGGTCGCGTCGGAAACCGATGACGCCGAGGCCCGGGTGCGGGCCGCGGTCAATATCTACGGCTTCGGTGAGGCCTTCACCGAAGGCGGTGGCACCCCGGTATTCCCGTCCATCGTCTCGGCGGAAGCCGACGGCGCGCCGATCGGCTGGGGCGCGCTCGGTGCCCTGTCCGCCGACCCCGCCGACGAGAACCGGCTGTTCACCGCCACCGATATCGCCTACGGGCCGGCACGGGTCCTCGGCGTCGATACCTCGCGTAAGCCGGCTGTTATCGACGAGCAGATCCCGATCACCGAGAACGGTGCGCCGGTAACGCTCGACATCGAAGGTATCTCCGCCCGCCCCGAAGGCGGGTTCGTTCTGGCTGTCGAAGGCGAAGAGGGCACGGGGAACGAACTGGTGTTCGCCGGCGCCGACGGCGGCATCGAAGAGCGCGTCGCGTTGCCCGCGGATATCGCGGCCGGGCTGGGCGGTCAGGGACTCGAAGGCGTGGCCGTCGACGGTGACGCCGTCTGGGTGGTGTTACAGCGGGAACTGAAAGGTGATCCGAAGGGTGTCGCCCGGATCGGCCGCTACACGGACGGCCGGTGGGAGTGGTTCGGCTACCGGTTGGAGAACACCGACACCGAAGGGGACTGGATCGGTTTATCCGAAATCGTGGTCCACGACGGCGGATTGCTCGTCCTCGAACGCGATAAGCTCAACGGCCCGGCCGCCGCGTCGAAGGCGATCTACCGGGTCGAGATCCCCACCGGCGGTGGAGTGACCGAGGCGGGGAAGGCTCCCGAGGTCCTGCCGAAGAAGCAGGTCCGGGATCTGCTGCCGGATCTGCGGGCGACCAACGGTTTCGTGCAGGAGAAGGTCGAGGGCGTCACTGTCGGAGGTAACGGGAACCTGTACGTGGTCACCGATAACGACGGCCTGGACGACGCCAACGGCGAAACGGTGTTCCTGGACCTCGGCCCGGCCGGGACCGCCCTCGGCGGATGACTCGGCCCCTATCTCGCCGCCGGGCACGAAGCCCGTCGGCGAGGTCGGTCATCCCTCGAGGGTATACAGCCGGCCGCCGCGGGCGGCGCAGGATCGGACAGAGTCGACCACAAGGTAGTCCTCGTATCGGTGGGAACTCCGTAAGGCTGCGGTCACCTACCGTCCGGGAAGCAGGGTGAGCGTGCGGCGCACGACTTCGTCGACTACCGCAGGATCAGTGCCGGAAATCGCGAGTGCGGGACTGGTCCGGCTGAGCACACTGGTGGGTCCGTATTCGGCCTTCGGGGGTGCCCCTGCTGCGTTGCCGGAACCTGTGAGCGTGGGTGATCTGCCGCTCGGCCCACGCAATGGAACCGGCTACTCACGGTTTTCCGGCAGCGTGACCGCGAGTATCAGCACGACCAGCGGCAAGCCGATTGCGACGGCGAATCCCAGGGTGGTCACTGCTCGCGCCTCGGAGGGGTGGAAAGTGCGGACCACAGCGGGTACTCCTGCGCTCCGGTGATCAGGTCGGCTGCTGACGTGATCACCAGCCACGGTGTGCCGGGTTCGAGTGTGCCGAGGTGGGGGATTATCACCGCGTCGGCGAGATGTTCGAGGGCGTGCTGGACGGCGATGAGTGCGGCCAATACGGCTGGGGCATCGGTGTGCACCGTGTAGACGATTTTCAGCCGGTGGTTCCGTGTCAGTGCTTCATATGCTGCTGGGTCGTGGTCGCAGTTCAGCAGAGCAACCGCCCGCCTCGGCTTGTCCGGATCAGTCAACGTGTAACCCCTCCTGAAATAGATGTGGGGCATCCGGGGTCGGACGGTCGTCGCCCTCACTCGAAAACAACTGCTGACAGGCACATCGGCGTCGTCGTCATCGGGTCCGGTTCGAGCTGGGGCCCTGCCCCGGATGCCGCGTTGAGCGTCGCGGCGATCGGCCTGTTCCCCAATCTCCATATGAGATATCCCCAGCGGGGATTGCCTGTTCTCGGCAAACCGGTTGTGTTCGGTCCTATCGAACAGAACAGGGGCATTACGGTGAGCTGAAACAGTTTTCCGCCCAATCGAAAGCGTCGATTCATGGGAGAACGACAGCAGTGCCGCTCCTGCGGGAACGGGACCGCGATCGAGACTGCCGCGAACTTGTGCGCGGGATGTGCGCGCGCGGCGGGGTTCCGCCGCCCCTTGCCTGTCGGCCTTTTCACCAGCCGGACGATGATGGCCGCGTTGGCCGAGCACAACTTCGGCGCCGTTTTCGCCGCGATCCGCGATTGCACCGGTATGTCACAAACCCAACTTGCGGCACTGGTCGGGTTGAGCCAGGCACGGGTGTCAGAGGTAGAGGCCGGGACACGGCGGTTGACCGGAGCCAAACTGGCCGCGCGCATCTCGACAGTCTTCGCTGTCCCCGCGCAACTGCTCGGCTTCCATGTGGAGACCACCGACCCAGCGATCGGTAGCCTGGCTTGCGAGGAGGTGGACTGGGTGAACCGCAGAGACTTCGTCACCCTGGCAACCGCTGCCGCACTCGGATCACATCTGCACCCGGAACTCGAACGACTGGCTCGCATCCTGCCCGGTCGGCTGGACCCCGTCACCAGACCCCGTATCGGCGACGCCGATATAGGCGCGATCGAAGCCATCAGCGACGGATTCCGTCGCTGGGATCTGGCCCACGGCGGAGGACTGTGCCGCAGCGCCGCACTCAGCCAGCTACACCAGGTCGCCGCACTCGACGACGCGGTATGCACCCCGAATGTCCGAGCTCGGCTGCAACTCGCCACCGCCGAGCTGGCGAGTATGGCCGGTTGGCTCGCCTACGACGTCGAGGACCACAACGCCGCCCGTCGCCTGTGGACATATGCCCTCCACACCGCTCAACGCGCCGACGACAATCCCCGATCCACCGACCTCATGGTTGTCATCCTGCTAGATATGACCCACCAGGCCCTGCACCTGGGTCGACCGAAAGACGCACTCGCTTTCTGTCGGCTGGCCGCAGCCACCTCCACCAGTCGCCGTAATCCGGTATCGCCCATCACCGCCGGGTATATCCACACGGTCACCGCGTGGTGCTGGGCCGCGCTCGGCGAACCCGAACCGACTCAGCGCGCGCTGGCTGATTCCCAAGCCAGCTATGCGGCGGCGAGCATCAATACGGCCCCACCCTGGGCGTGGGTCGTCACCAGGGCGGAAATGGCTGCTCAACACGGCCATGCGCGTTATCTGCTGTCGTTCACACACCCGGAATTCGCCGAGTCTGCGGCTGCTCAACTGACTGTTGCGGCAGAGGGGCATCCGGCCGAGCATGAGCGTAGCCGTGCCGTGGTGCTACCTACTCTGGCCGTCGCACTGTTTCGAGCCGGTGACATCGACTCGGCGGTGCGGATCGGGCAGGATGCCGTCACTGCGGTCACCGCGTTGTCCTCGCAGCGCTGCTATGCCCGTCTGCGCGACTTGGATACTGTTGCCGCCGGATACCGTTCCACTCCGGAAGTCTCGGCGCTCCTCGCCGATATCACCGTCGCCTTGGCAGTGTGAGTCATGGCGGCGGACAGCGCGCTACCCGGCCGCTCTGAACTTGAAAAAGCCTGCCGTGCATATGGGCTGGATTCCAGCACCGCGCACCTTCTGCATCGGCGATCGAACGCTGTATGGCTGGTCGACGATGTGGTTGTCCGCCTAGCCCCGGACACCCCCCTACGCCGCACTCGCGCCGCAACCAGCGTCGCCGTCACTCGCTGGCTGGCATCCACGGCGGCGGAGCCGATCGCGCTGAATCCACTGGCCGGCGAACAGCCGATGCCGACCGGCAGCGCGGTGGCGACATTCTGGCCGTATCGGCCCTCGACCACCCATCCTGCTGTCGGTGACATCGGGAACCTTGTTCGCCTCCTCCACGAGCAACCGGAACCCCCCTTCCGGCTCCCTGAGTACCGCCCACTGCGACGGCTGCGCGAGGCACTCCAGGTAGATGCCGCGCGAGCGCACCCGATATTGAGCGATCAGGACCGTGACTGGCTCCGCAATCGAGCCGACGATCTGATCGCGGCGTTCGAGACGACCCGGTTCCCGCTCGGCCGAGGGGTGGTCCACGCCGATGTACACGAGGAGAATGTCGTGCTCGACAACGGCGACTGGGTGCTCATCGACTGGGACAACGCTTGTTACGGCCCCCGCGAACTCGACCTGGTCGGCACCCTGCCCGACCACTTCCACACTCCACACGCCGACCGCGTCGCGTTCGTCCGGACATACGGCTACGACCTGCTCGAATGGTCCGGCTGGACACTACTGCGGGATATCACCGAGTACCACACGCTCGGCTCCTACATCCGCATCGCGGCCGACACACCTCGAGCCGCGCACGAACTCCGTCGCCGAGTCGAGTCACTGCGCACCGGCGACCGCGACGTCGTCTGGCGGACGGTCAGTTGAACTGTCGTCGCCGGAGATCGCTACGGCGGGAAGTCGAGCAGACCCGCCGACTCCGGACGTAGCTGTCCTGAGACAGCTTGTTTTCCGGGGGACATCCGGGTCCCGACGACGAATGGGCCGCGATCTCCTGGTTCCTTCGAATGCTGTTGGCACGCAGAAGTTCTCGTTCGCGATCGAACTCAGGTTGCCGAGATCTGCGTCGTACCTGGTCACCGTGAGGGTCCCGAGCGTGTGCATCGTGCTGTCGCAGGTCGTCGTTGCAATGTGTTTCAGCCTGCGGGGGAGGTTCCGCACAGAATCACCGGCAGGCCGCTGTCCCGGCGGAGGAGAGCGTGCCGAGCCGGATTCCGGTCGCCTTCGCGAGCGCTTCCGGGGTGTGGGCACCGACCAGGCCGGCGATGGCGCAGGCGATATCGCCGACCGCTCCGGTATGGAGACGAGCCTGAAGTATTCTTCCATTTAAATATTTGGATGGAGTGGGAATGCGGATCCTTGTAGTGGGCGATGGTGCGCTCGGGCAAGTTTTCGGACTGCGGCTCGGGCTCGGTGGGGCGGCCGTGCACTATCTGGTCAAGCCCGGACGGGCCGGTTGGGACGGTGCCGGGCGCACGCTGTATCGGCTGCGTAAGTTCCGTGGACCGGTCGCCGAGCGACTGCGTCCCGAGGGCGTGCATGCCGAAACCCCGGATGGGCCTTGGGACATGGTCTGGTTGTGCGTGTCCTCGACCGCGCTGCGCGGGTCGTGGGTGTCCGGCTTGCGGGACGCCGTCGGAGACGCGACCGTGGTCACCATCGGGCAGGATCTGCACGATCGGGCCGTGCTGGAGAAGGTATGGCCGGCCGGGAGAATCGTGCAGGTGGTGCCGTCCCTCTTCGCGTACTCCGCGCCGTTGACCGACGAGGTGCCGGCACCGGGGATCGCGTACTGGGTGCCGCCCGGTTCGGCATTGACCGAGCTCGGTGACCCGGCTCGAGCGGGGGCGGTGGCGACCGCACTGCGCGCCGGCGGCCTGCCTACCCGCCGTTCCACCCGGGCAGGTACCGGGGAGCATATCGCCGCGCTGATGGTGCCCTGTATCGCCGCGCTGGAGGCGGCGGGCTGGTCGCTACCCGCCCTGCTCTCCGACATAGGACCGGCGGTCGAGGCCGGGTCGGAAGCCTCGGCGGTGGTCGCCGCGCAAACCGGGGGCCGCCGGATCCGCGCGCCGAAGTGGGTGGCCCGGTCGGTGCTTCGGCTGATGAGGGTGCTGCCCCCGTTCGACCTGGACCGCTACCTGGAAGCTCATTTCACCAAGGTGGCCGATCAGACCAGGCTGATGCTCGACGGCTGGATCGCCGAAGGTGAAATCCGGGCATTGCCGGTGACGCGTCTGCGTGAGCTGCGGAACCGTCTCTCGGCCGGGGAGACGGCGTGACTCCCACGGGCGAAAGCGTGCTGGGCACATTCACCGAATGCCAGCCACTGTTCACCGCGCTCGGCGACGACCGGCGGCAGGCGATCATCGCCCTGCTGCTGAAAGCGGGCGGGGAGGCCAGCGTGGGAGAGATCGCCGTGCAGCTCGGTCTCTCCCAGCCGGCCATCTCGCATCATCTGAAAATTCTGCGGGCGGCACGACTGCTCACCGTCGAACGGCGCGGCACCCTCCGGTTCTACATGCTCAACGATGCCGAACTGACCGATCTCCTGGCCCCGTTGCGCGAACTGGTGGACCAGATCACCTCCTGCGCCGACCGGTCCGGCACTCATCGGTGTCCGAGGTAGATCCGCGCGGGACTACTCTTCGTCGGCATCCCATTCCGACTCACCGGCGCAGGCGATCCAATGCAACGCGTGGAATCGTTCCGCCGTGAGCATGGGATCCAGGTCGCCGAGTATTTCTCCGGTTTGCTCGTAGATATCCTCCATGAAGTGATTCAGGAAGAAGTAGTAGTGCAGTTCCGCGAGTATCTCCGGGCCGGGGCGCAGGCCGGCCTCGCGGATGAACGGCTGCAAAGGCCGGCCCAGCGCCGGTAGATGATCGGCGACCAGTGAACCGTCCATTCTTGCGCTGGGATCGACGAGACTCGGAACTCTTCCCGAGGCCCAGAGCAGGACATACAGGGATTCGGCTCGCCAGGTCAGCAGGTTCGACTGCATAGCTGCCTGCTGCCACAGCATCTGTTCTTCGGGCAGTTCGGTCAGTGCGAAGACCCATTTCTCTCGCTCGGTCAATTCCTCGAGGAAATCTTCCGCTCGCAGCCATTCCGAGATCTCTCTCGGATCCGGATGGAAGATGACACCGAGCAGCGCGTGCAGGGCGAGGGTACGTCTGGCCAACTCACCGGGTTCGCGGAGCCGGATGGGGAGGATCTCCGCTATCTCGGGTAGGGAATCCACTTCCAGTCCGTGCTGTTTCAAGCGGTCCTGTGTCGATACGGTCATCGAATACCTTTCCATCGCACTGTGTGTCAGCGAGACCGCGGCGGAACCCTTCGGGTGGAGGGCTGGGCGATCTGGTCTTCGAAGGTGCGGTTCACCCTTTACGGTGCGCAGCGCCGATCTCGCCCCAGCTACGAAATCCACTGTCGCTCAAATCTTTTCCTATACCTATGATCGTCCACGGTCGAGCCGTCAGTTTTTCGCGCCCAGGTTCGTGATGCAAACGGCGGGAATCCGGGAGATCGGATGGGTACCGGCTGTGAAACACCTCTCTCACCGCCGCCGAAGCGGGTCGCGGGGGCGTTACCGTGTACGCCGACCTGCCACGCGACCCCAGCCGCCCGCTGCGGAAACTTTCGGAACGAGGAATCCATGTCGGGATATGTGTTCGATACCAAGCACGACCGCTACCCGGTTGCGGCCCATATCTTCCTTCTGGAGCACGGCCGAATCCTGTTGTCGCGGCGGGCCGGTCGCGGGTACGCCGACGGGCGGCTCGGGTTGCCGGCCGCCCACGTCGACCGCGGTCAGGCTCTTACCGTGTCGGTGGTCCGTGAGGTGGCCGAGGAACTGGGGATCGCCCTTGCCGCGGCCGATCTGCGCCCGAGCGGCACCATGTTCCGCTGGGCCGGGGAACCTCGGGTCGATATCTTCTTCGCCGCGGAGTCGTGGCAGGGCACCCCGGAGATCCGCGACCCGCGTAAGTGCAGCGAACTCGTCTGGGCCGACCCGGACGATCTGCCCGCAGACACGCTCGATTTCGTGGCGACCGCGTGGGCGGATGCGAGAGAAGGCCGGATGTTGCGGGAATTCGGCTTCGCGTCGGTCCCGATGTGAAACGTGGCCGACATGCTGCGCCGTACCGACGGCCGGCCGCCGGATGTGGTCGGCAGTACCTGTTGCGATACATTCGAATCCGCCGCGACCTGCGGCGATATCGATTCCGACCCGTCCGCGGCGGAGTTGCGTATTGGCCTCGCCGCAGGGTGTGGTGCTGTGCTGCCGGGGTGAAATTCTCCGCACTCGTTCAGTTCGTCTCGTTCGATCGCCGCCGGCTCGCGGCCGCCGCACTGGCGGTGTCCGCGCTCTCGGTGGCCACCGCATGCGAGGCCGGCCCCGGCACTACTGTCGCGACCGCGCCTGCGAGCACAACCGGCCAGGATGCGACGACACAGCAGTTCGCCGACCTGGAAGCGGCACACGGTGCGCGGCTGGGGATCTTCGCGGTCGATACCGCCGACGGCCGCAGCGTCGCCTACCGTGACGGTGAACGGTTTCCGATGGCTTCCACGTTCAAGGGCCTCGCGTGCGGTGCCCTGCTGCACGAGCATCCGCTGTCCTCGGGGTTCTTCGACCGGGTGATCCGGTATCCGCGCACCGATCTCGTCGAGAACTCGCCGGTCACCGAGCAGCATGTCGATACCGGGATGACGGTGGCCGCCCTGTGCGATGCCGCGATCACGGTGTCCGACAACACGGCCGGTAACCAGATTCTGAAACTGCTCGACGGACCCGCGGGCTTCACCGCGTTCCTCCGCACCCTCGGCGACGACACCTCCCGGCTGGACCGCTGGGAAACCGAGCTGAATACCGCGATCCCCGGCGACGAACGCGACACGACCACGCCCGCGGCATTGGCCGCCGACTATCGCGCACTCGTCGTGGGCGACAGTCTCGCCGAACCCGAACGCGCGCAATTGTCCGCGTGGCTCGTGGCCAGCGCGACCGGCGGCAACCGCATCCGAGCGGGGCTGCCCGCCGACTGGAAGGTCGGCAACAAAACCGGGTCCCCGGCGTACGGTTCCGCCCTCGACGTCGCCGTGGCCTGGCCGCCGGGACGGGCCCCGCTCGTCATCGCGGTGCTCACCACGAAATCCGAGCAGGATGCCGAACCGGCCAATGATCTCGTGGCCGCCGCCACCCGTGCCGCGGTGGAAGCGCTCGGGACCCGATCGGCCGGCTGAGCGCTCGCGGCGTTCGGAGCCTTCGCCGTTGACAACATCGATCTCGGCTGCGCCAGTACTGTGTGCTCAGTCGATCCACGACACATCGAAAGGTGAGTTGACAATGAATTCGGGTTCCGCAGAAGCATTGGAAGGTATTCGCCAGGGCTACCTCAACGGCGACCCCGTCGCCACTGCCCTCTTCATTCCGCTGTTCTTCATCGCCGGCGCGTTCGCGCTCCTGCAGGGGCAACCGTTCTGAACGCACTACAGCAGCGGTAGCCGAGAACATCTGAGGTGAGCGCGGGCACCGTGTCTCGCGGAGCAACACGTGGGGCACGGTTCGGCACCGCCGGTGGGCCCGTGCTCGGAGGAGACAAATCTCCAAGTCGATGAGCGACGTCGCCACTGATACTGCGTGTATGAGCATCGAGCAGATCACACCGAAACTGATCGTCGAGGGAGCCGACAAGGCGATCCGCTACTACAGCGAAGCATTCGGCGCCGCTCTCCAACAGCGGCACGAGGCCGCCGGTCGGGTGGTATTCGCGGCGCTCGGGCTTCCCGGTGGAGCCGTATTCGAGCTGAAGGATGCCGACGAGGTCGATCAGGATCCACTGCGACTCGGTGGTCGCGGGCTGCTTCTCACCGTGGTGTCGGCGGATCCCGACGGCCTCGCCCGGCGGATGGTGGATGCCGGGGGCGAGATCGTGTTCGAGGTGGCGGATCAGTCGTACGGCGTGCGGCAGGGTCGGGTGCGTGACCCGTTCGGTCACGAGTGGATCATCGGTACGCCGATACCCACCGAAGGGTGAACAACCCGGCGGGCCGGGTCGTATGCGGGCCGGTCTTCTTCCGGCCCGCCGTGCCGTCATGACCGGCCGCGGTCGAAAGTCACGTACCGGACGACTCGACCGGTGGACAAGGACAAGATGTGGGACACAGTGGGGTGGGATGCCCGAGCCCGGTTCGCCGAGTCGCCCTGATCGGCTCGGCGCTGATCGTGGCAACCCTGATCGGCGGATGCGGGATCTTCGGCCGGGCCGAGAACGATCCGCCCGTCGCGCGCGATCCGGATGTTCTCGTATCGATCGATGAGTCCCCGGGGTTCCTGAATCCGGAGCGGGCGGGCAGCAGGCGCCTGCCCTTCTTCGAGTTACGAAGGGACGGAACCGTTTTCACCACGGTGCGTGAGGGCGCCGAGGAGAGTGAATTCGGCGTCTATCGGGCGCAGCTCACCACCGAGGGCGTCGAGCAGGTGCGCGCGTGGTTCAGCGACCTCGCCTTCGACGACGCTCGCTACCCGGACAACTCGACTACGGATCAGCCCACGACATCGGTCTACGCGAACTTCGACGGTCCGGTCGGGGTATCGGTCTACGGTCTGGACACCGAGTCCGGCCCCCGCTCCGGCGATGCCGACCTCCGCATGCTGGAGGACGTGATCGATCGGTTGCGCGAACTGCCCGACGACGAGGAGCTCACGGTGCTGCGGCGCGAACCGTATACGCCGGCCACGCTCGATATCGCCTTCCAACCGGCGGTTCCGGAAGGCGGCGAAGGGCTGTCCGCGCCGGCGCGATGGCCGCTGGCTACCCCGCTCACCCGCCGCGACCTGGGCGTCGGCGGCTACGGTGCGGTTCTGTGCGCCACGCTCGACGGAGCCGAAGCCGCTACGATCGCGGAACTCGTCGCCGGAGACGAGCGCTACCGGCAACCGCACTGGTCGACCGGGGCGGCAGCTCGATCCGGGCAGCCCACATCCGTGTTCGTGACGGTGAACGCGGTACTTCCCGGCCGAGCGGGTTGCCGTGCGGTGAAACCCGATCCGGCAGCTCTGAACCACGTTGTCGTCGAACCATTGCAGGAGGTGGCGATCGCCGATCCGGCAGTATGGGACGGCAGGTACCCGGCCGACCGGTTCACGATCGCCGACCGCCTGGAACTCTATGCCGCGGTGCCGATTCTGGTGCGGGAGCTCGAGGCCGTGTCGGACGCGGAGGATACGCGCCGCGAGGACGAGCGGCCCGTACTCCGCGTGCCGACCGGGTCCGACCTCACGTGGTACGACTACCGATTCGTTGCCGCCGAGGTGGGTGGGGCGCGCTGCATCGATCTCGAAGCCCGCTATGCGGGTGTGGAACCCGATCGATGGGAGCCGCCGATCTGGCGCGCCCGCGTCGATCTCACCGCCGAGGTGGTCACCGAACTCGATCTGGACTGATGTCTCCTGCGGCGGAGCCGGACGATCTCCGCGGCGAGCTCACGTGGGCAGCACATGCGGGGGTATCGCTCGGTCTACGGCATAGACGATGCGGAGAGCGGGGCGGCCGGGGCACCCGGTACTGCGGTGACCCGGCCGGAATCTGCTCGCGATCAGGCCGGGACCCGCTCGGCGGCGAGGAAATCGTCGACGAAGCCCAGTGCCCGATTCTCCAGGTCCGCGTAGTGGGCGTCGCGGATCGCGCCGGTGAGGGCCTCGTCGAGCAGTAGATTGCCGGCGTCGTCCAACCGCTGCCGCTTCTCCTCCGCGCCGGGCAACAGCCCCACCGACGACTGCGCGAAGCCGCAGTAGTAGGCGATACCGTCGTCGAGTTGCGTGCTGAGTGCCTGCTGCATGAGCTCGACAGCCACATCGTCGTCCGCCGCGCCGGCCAGGCCGAGCCACAGGATCCGCTTACCCGCGAGGCGGGGTGTGCTGCGGCCGTAGGCGAATCCGTAGTTCCACACCCGATCGATCCAGCCCTTCAGGATCGCGGGGACCTGCATCCAGTACACCGGGAACACCGGGACGATCACATCGGCCGCGAGGACGCGCCGCATATGGTTCTCGGTCTCGGGGGAGTAGGTCTTCTCCCGGTTCCCCCATTCCGGCAGGTCGGCGGCGGTCATCCGGGGGTCGAAGTTCTCGGCGTGCAGATCGAGCAGGTCGATGCGGTAACCGGCCGCGGTGAGCCGGCGGGCGGCCAGCCCGGCGATATGGGCGGTGAGCGAGTCGCGGCGCGGGTGGGCGACGACGATGAGGGCGGTGCGGGTGGTCGTGGCATCGTCGGTCGTGGGGTGCGACACGGGGTCCTCCATCTCGATCCGGCTCTCCGGATACTCGGTTGTGCGGTCTGATCTCATTCCACACGGCATCAGGTGGACGATCTATGGGCAAAGATCTACATCTGATAGGAGTTCGTCTACCCTCGATGGAGTGGATCCATTGAGCACCCTGCTGAGCGGTATCCGGGCCGAGGGCGCCGTACTCACCAACGCGGTCCTGGAAGCTCCGTGGAGTATCCGGTTCGCCGACCGCGCGCCGCTCACCATGATCACCGTGCTGCGCGGCGGGGGCACCCTGCTGCTGCCCGGTGGGATCGAGCGCCGGATCGTCGCCGGTGACACCGCGATCGTGCGCGGTCCGGAACCGTTTCTCATCGCCGACCACGCGGATACGGTCGGCCTGACCCACGAACAGTACGAGATCGCCTGTTTCGCGCCGGACGTGAAATGCGATGCCGCGCTGGACGACGGCCACTGGGGTGACGACCTGGACGGGGAGACCGCGCTGATCGTCGGCGCCTACCGGGCGTCGGGGCGGCGCCACGAACGCCTGCTGCGCGCGGTGCCGCCTGTTCTGGTGGTATCCGACGATGTGGAGGTGTGCGCGTGGATGGAGTCGGTGGCCATGGACGCGGCGCGGCGGCCGGCGGGCGCGCAGGCGCTGCTGGACCGGCTGCTCGACTGGGCGCTGGTGTGCACGCTGCGTGATTGGTTCGACGGTCAGGACATGGGCGCGCCGGGCTGGTATCGCGGGCCGGCCGATCCGGTGGTGGGGCCGGCCCTGGAGGCCATGCACGGTAAACCCGCCGCCGGGTGGACGGTCGCGTCGCTGGCTTCCGAGGCGGGGGTTTCGCGGGCGCTGTTCGCGCGACGGTTCTCCGAGGTCATGGGACAGTCACCGCTGGCGTATCTCACCGAATGCCGGATGGACGAGGCGGAGGAACTGCTCGCCGATCGCAATCTCACGGTGGCACAGGTGGCGAAAGCGGTGGGTTATGCGGACGCGTTCGGGTTCAGTGCGGCGTTCAAACGATATCGGGGCGTCCGTCCGAGCGATTTTCGGACGACGGCCGAGCTCGGAGCATGAGCTGAACTCCGCGGTGCCGACACCGTCGGACCGGTGGGCGGCGACCGCGCGGCGAGGAGGCGGTCGGCATGCCCCGGCCGAGTGTGAGAGGCTCGGATCGTTCCGATCGAAGATCACGAAAGGTTCGATATGCACACCGATATCCGACGTTTCGGCTTCGCCGCGGTCCTGAGCGCCGTGGGCGTGGCGACAGCGTACGCGGCACCGGGTGCGGGAGCGGCCGTGACCGGGGTGGATATCGCCGCTGGGCCGGACGGGCTGCGTACCGGATGCGCCTACACGGTGACGGCGACGGTCGACGCGCCGCCGTCCGAGGCCGGTGAGGTCACCATCATCAACAGCGGTGGTTCGGTTCCGGGTAACGGAGAGCGGTTGGGCCAGGCTGTCTACCACCCGGAGAACGGGACGGCGACCTTCGAATGGACGCCGAAATACACCGGGCACCAGAACATCACCGCCCAGCAGTTCACGCCGGGGCAGTACACGTCGGCGAAGTACATCGAAGTCGATGTGCCGGGGCAGGGACTGAACGCCGGCAGTTCGTGCGTGCCGCTCCCATAGACATCCGGGGGCGCTCCGACAGTTGCGCGGGCGGGGTCTCGTCGCAGAGTTGCCGTTACCCTCCCGATACGGTGTGCTCTGCTGAGCATCGGTATCGGGAGGATCGGACAGTGGCCGCATCGGCAACGGAAATCTCCAGCGAGTACGAACCCGTGGCCTTCGACGGCAAGGTGTATGTCGGGAACCTGCGTCTCTTCTGAGCCGCCGAATCGGCCGCCGTCCCGCGAGCTCCGGTAGTGCGGACGCAGTCGAGAAACGGATCGGGATACCGGCCGGCCCGGCGACGGCCCGAACCGCGCCGCGCCCGCGATCGGGCGACCGGTGCCCTCACCAGCGGAACTGCTCGGGATGCTTTTCCGCCTCGGACCGAAGTCTGTGCAGCTGAGTCGCGAAGAATTCGGTGTGCCCGCAGTCGAGGCAGCTGACGGCCGACAGCCCGGAAAGCGCGTTCGCCCACACCACGCGCCCGGCCGGGTGCAGCCCGACCTGACCCGCGAGCTGGAGATTGCCGACCCGACGCCCGCCGCAGAGTTCGCATGCGGGCAGTCCTCGTGGCTGTGGTGGCGTCATACATCCCACACCTACCAGATCCACGTGGCCGGCCCGCGCGGGTTGCGGAGCCGCGGTGACGGAGCGGTGCGGGCCGCGCCGTCACCGGCTCGGAGCGGCGCGGGTCTAGCCGGTGCCGATCGACTGTGCCAGGAACGGCCAGGAGGTACGCAGATCGTCCTCCCAGTAGCCCCAGGAGTGGGTGCCGACCGGCCGATCGTCCAGCGTCACCGGGATGTTCAGCTCGCGCAGCCGGTCGGTCAGGTTCACTGTGCAGTACCGGATGGCCGCTTCGATCGGGCCGCCGAAAGCGAGCTGCACCGGAAGCGGGATCCGGCCCTCCTGGACCCGGCGATCGAACGGGGTGTCGTGCGGGGCCGCCGGAATACCGCTGCCCGTGCTCAGATAGACCTCGGTGCCGCGCAGCCCTTCCGCGTTGACCAGCGGATCGTTGGCGCGCCACAGCGGCGCGTCCGCCGGGCCCCACATGTTCTCGACGCTCTGTCCGCCACCCCACAGTTCCACAGTGAGCCGGACGAATTCGTGCCCGACCGGGTCCGAGGTCTGGGCACAGCCGCTGTAGGAGGCCACACTCTTCCAGAAACCGGGTTTCGCGATGGCCAGGTTCAGCACGGAGGTGCCGCTCATCGAGACACCGGCCAGGGCTCGGTCGCTGTTCGCGCCCAGGAACTGTTCGATCACGGGCGGTAATTCCTCGTTGAGGAAGGTCTGCCATTTGTTGCGGCCCAGCACTGCATCATCCCGGATCCAGTCCGTGTAATAGGAGTTGCTGCCGCCGTACGGGGTCACGACATTGACGTCTTTGCCGCTCAGGAAGCTGAAGGCGTCGGTCTGTACATCCCAGCCGCTCTCGTTCGGGCCGCCGCCCGAACCGTTGAGCAGATACAGGGTCGGCCGCGGCCGGGAGGTATCGGCGGCGCGGACGACCTGGATCGGGATGGGCCGGTTCATGGCGGGGGAGAAGACCGTGACGGTCTGCTGCCGGTCGTTCACGTTCTCCGCGGAGACCACGTGTGCCGCCTCCGGTGCCGCGGCGGCGGGACTCGCGCTGCCCGCCAACCCGGCGGCGGCCAGCACGCCCGCCAGCCCCCAGCGCAGTGCGCTCGTACATGTCCATCGGCGTGCACTCACAATGGCGACCTCTCGTGTACTCGTCGTGGGCCACGGCCGGACGGCCGCGGCACCGGGAACGGCATCGGGAGGTGGTTCGGGTGGGTCCGGTGTCCGGTTTGGTCGGCTGCCGGATTTTTCCGGAGACCCGGCGCAGCCGCGGCGGGTATGTCCGGGTGTGCCGAGCGCGTGCGCGGTCGGGCGGCCCGGCAACCGCCCGGCCGGTGTTATCTCGCGGCGGTGAGGTCGTACAGGGTGATTTCGCCGATATCGGTGCCGGTGAAATTCTCCTTCACCCAGGCGGTGATCTTCGCGCCCTCGGTGTCCGCGGAGGACGCCCGTCTGCCACCGAAGCCTCCGGCCAGGAAATAGTGGATCGCACCGTCGGCGACATACTGCTGGAATCGTTCGAGTGTCGGCGACGGGTCACCACCGGTGTAGCCACCGATCGCCATGATCTGCCCGTCGCCGGCCAACTGGTAGGTCCCCTGCTGCATCGCCCCCACGGTGGCCGCGGTCCACGTGTAGGATCCGGCGTCGCGGTCCAGCAGTGCGGTGACCGCGGGGTCGGCGGTCATGGCGGCACCGGGCGGTCCCGCGCCGCCTCCGGCCGGGCTTCCGCCCGGCCCGCCTCCGCCGCCGGGCCCCGCCGGGCCGAAACCGCCCGGCGGACCGGGCATGCCACGATCGATCTGCGGGCCCGCCAGCGGCATCGAACCGGTATGCGGAGTACGAACGGTTTCCACCGTGTAGGCGACCGGCCCGGCCAGCCCGGTGCCGAATACGGCGACCAACGCCACCGCCGCCGTTTCCCGGCGGGATCCGGCGGCCAGGGCGGCCACCGCGACGACCGCGGCGCCGGCGATCGACCAGCGCAGCCACGGCACGAAGTCCGGGGTGCGGGCGAGAACTGTCCAGGCCGCGCCGGCGGTCGCCGCCACGGTCGCGATCAGGGACAGGCGAACCCACCAGCGGTCACGGTGCGGCCACAGCATGGAGAGGGCGGCAGCGATCATGCCGGCCAGCGCGGGAGCCAGTGCCACGGTGTAGTACTCGTGGAATATCCCGTTCATGAAACTGAAGACGAGCGCGGTGACCAGGCCCCACACACCGAACAGGACCAGTACGGCCCGCCGCGGTTCGGCGCGCCGCGATCGCCCGCACAGGACGAGCGCGGCGATCCACAGGATCAGGGCGGCCGGGACGAACCAGGAGATCTGGCCGCCGACGGCGGTACCGAACAGCCGGCCGACCCCGCTGTCGGCGAACGGGCCGCGGCCACCGTGCATTCCGGGGGGCGGACCGCTGAACCCGCCGGGTGGGCCGCCGGGGCCGGGGCCGTGCCCACCCTCGAGCCGGTCGAGTCCGTTGTACCCCAGGGTGAGTTCGATGATCGAGTTGTGCTGTGATCCACCGAAATACGGACGGTCTCCGGCGGGCCACAACTGAGCGGTCAGCAGCCACCAGCCCGCGCCCGCCACCATGGCCGCGCCCGCGGCGAACAACTGGGCGATCCGTTTGCCGAGCGCGGGCGGCCCGGCGAGGAGGTAGGTGAGCGCCAGCGCGGGGAGTACGAGCAGGACCTGCAACTGTTTGGCGAGAAATCCCAGGCCGACGAACAGACCGCACCACAGCAGCCAGCGCAGGCGGCCGTCGCCGAGGGCCCGGCTCATCGCCCAGACCGCGGCCAGCATCAGGAACACCAGCAGTGCGTCGGGGTTGTCGAACCGGAACATCAGCGCCGCCACCGGCGTCAGCGCCAGCAGCAGACCGGCCAGCAGCCCCGCCGCCGGACCGGAATACCGCCGGACCGTCGCCCACAGCAGCGCCACCGAAGCGACACCCAGCAGAACCTGCGGTACCAGCATGCTCCAACTGTTCATACCGAATATCCGGACCGACAGCTCCATCGGCCACAGCGACGCCGGTGTCTTGTCGACGGTGATGGCGTTCGCGGCGTCGAGCGAACCGAAGAAGAACGCCTTCCACGACGTCGCCCCCGCCTCGACCGCGGCGGCGTAGAACGGATTGGCCCAGCCGTTCGCCGACAGATTCCACAGATAGGTGGCGGCGGTCCCGAGCAACAGCAGTGCCAGGCCTGCCCACTGCCATCGATCACGCGGACGGGAAGGATCGGCCCCGTCCCGCCGCGGGCCGGTTCTCACCCCGGACCCCGGGTCCGGCGCAGTTACGGTATCGGTCATGCGGATACCCTGGCCGAAGATCATCCGCGCATCCTGGATCGCAGCTGGGAACTGCCTGTGAATCGGCGCCATCGGGAGGCCGGTCGCGGCGCGGGGCCGGATGGAGCACCCGCGCGGTCCGCCGATCCCGCTCGGTGAGGTCGGCGCCGCCCGGCGCAGTGGGCAGAACGAGATGGGCGGTCGGCGGCGCGACGACGGTTACCGACGGGCGCCGACCGGCTCGGATGCGGAAGCGGGCTCGGATGCGGAAGCGGGCGATCCCACTGCGCGCGCTGCGGGCCGAGGCCGGAACACGAGCCGCAGACCGACGAACCGGGCGAGAGTGGCGACCATGTTTGCGCCGACGAGAACCAGTAGTTGCAGATGGATCGACGCCCCCGGCGCCCAGCGGTGCAGGGCGAACAGAGAGCCACTGGTGACCAGGAGTCCGAAGCCGAAGATCAGCAGGCCCTGGATGTGCTGGGAGACAGCCCGGGACGAGCCGCGTACGCCGAAGGTGAAGGCCCGGTTGACGGCGGTATTGGCGATCGCGGTGATGAGCAGCGCCGCGAAGTTCGCTGTCTGCGCACCGGTCAACGGCTGGAGCAGCAGGTACAGGATCATATAGGCGAGAGTGGAGGCCACTCCGACGATGCCGAACCGGACGACCTGTCCGACCATGCCGACCGGCACACCCTCGACCAGCGGCTCGCGTCCGACGGCGTGCCGGAGTTCGTCGAGCGGCAGCGACCGAGTGGCCAGGGCCCGGCCCAGCCGCCAGATCCCCAGCAGGTCTTTACGCGCGGTGTCGAGGATATCGACCCGGCTGTCGGGGTCGTCGATCCAATCGACGGGCACCTCGTGGATGCGCAGGCCCGCGCGTTCGGCGAGAACGAGAAGTTCGGTGTCGAAGAACCATTCGCCGTCCTGTACCAGTGGCAGCAGCCGGCGGGCGATATCGGCGCGTATCGCCTTGAAACCACATTGGGCATCGGAGAATCCGGCCTGTAGCGCGGCCTTGAGGACGAGGTTGTAGCCGCGGGAGATGAATTCCCGTTTCGGCCCGCGTACGACCCGGGACGCCGCCGACAGCCGGGTGCCGACAGCGAGATCGGAATGACCCGAGACCAGGGGAGCGACCAGGGGTAGCAGCGCGTTGAGATCGGTCGACAGATCGACATCCATATAGGCGACCACCTGGGCGTCGGATCGTTCCCAGACCGCCCGCAGGGCCCGGCCCCGGCCTTTTGCCCGAAGATGCACTACGGCGGTATCACTGAGTTCGGCGGCCAGCTGCCGAGCCACTTCGAGTGTGGTGTCGGTGGAGGCATTGTCGGCGATGATGATCCGGGCAGGGAACGGAAATCCGTTGTGCAGGAATTCGTGGAGTTCGCGCACCCGGATACCGAGATCTGTTTCCTCGTTGTATACGGGTACGACCACATCGAGAACCGGGGCGGCGCACCGTTCACCCGGTCCGGTCGCCGCTGCCACCACGGAGATCTCGCTCATACTGTCGACTCTCGGTGACCGAGCTCCGGTATCCCTGGGACAGAGCTGGCAGTTACCTGGCAGTGTGGCCGGTGCCCCGGTCGGACCGTTCGCGGGGCAGCGCCACCGAGAAGGTGGCTCCGCCGCCGGGGGTTTCGTGTACCCCGACGCGGCCGCCGTGGGCCACGACCAGAGCCTGCACGATCGACAGACCCAGGCCGGATCCGCCGCTCGCGCGGTTGCGGGAACTGTCGACGCGGTAGAAGCGCTCGAACACCCGGTCGGCATCCTCGCTCGACAGGCCCGGCCCGGTATCGACGATATCGACGTGCACCTCGTCGCCGGCCGCGGACAACCGCACAGTGACCGGCGTGCCGGGCGGTGTGTGCCGGACGGCGTTGGCGACCAGGTTCATCAGTATCTGGTGCAGCCGGGCCGCGTCACCGAGCACGATCGACGCTCCGGCGCCGCCGTCCACGTCGAGCCGGATCCGGCGGTCGGGTTCGTCGGGCGCCGCCTTGTGCTGCACAGCCACCGCGGCCGCGTTGTGCACCACCTCGGCGGCCACCGCGAGCATATCCACCGGTACCCGGTCCAGTGGCCGGTCGCTGTCGAGCCGGGCGAGCATCAACAGGTCCTCGACCATGAGACCCATTCGCTGCGCCTCGGTTTCGACCCGGGCCAGCAGCGCGCCGGCATCGGTGCTCGCGCCCTGCCGGTACAGTTCGGCGAAACCTCGGATGGTGGTCAGCGGGGTGCGCAATTCGTGACCGGCGTCCGCGACGAATCGGCGCATCTTCGCTTCGGAACGGCGCGCGTGCTCTTCGGAGGCTTCGGTGGCGCCGACCGCCAGCTGGATCTGGGACAGCATGACGTTCAGCGACTGGGCGAGATGGTCGACTTCGGTATCGACGCCGCGCACCGGTACGCGGCGGTGCAGATCGCCCGCGGCGATGGCGGCGGCGGTCTGTTCGACCGTGTGCAGTGGCCGCAGGCTGCGCCGGACGACCAGATAGCCGAGAACGGCGAGGATCAGCAGCGCGACGGCTCCGGTGAGTACCTCGATGAGGACGAGACCGGCCACGGTGCGCTGGTTCTCCTGTAGCGGAAGCCCGATGGTCACCGTTCCGTACTCGTTGGTCGTCGTCAGCACCCGCCACTGCACCGCCGTGCCGTCGCTCGAATCCACGGTGACCGGCCCCGGGTCGCCGGTGGTCGCCGGTGTCGAGGCGGATCCGTCCACCGAACCCGGGATTTCGAAGAACACCGCACCGTCGGGGTTGCGGCGGAGTTCGTAGAAGCGGCGCGGCTGTTCACCCGAGGACGGGGGTGGCGGTACCACCGGATCGGATAATCCCGCGGGTACCCAGGTGGTACCGCCGTCGCGGGTGCTGATCTGTTTCATCCGCCGCGGTTCGGCCCAGCCGTGCGCGGCGTCCTGGAGTTGTTCGTCGACCCGGTCGGTCAGCGACCGTGCCATCGCCGAGGTGAGCACCGCGCCGGAGGCCAGCAGGACGAAACCGGTCAGCCCGGTCATGGCCAGTACCAGCGCTATGCGCAACGGTACGGCGGATACAGCGCGGGCCAGTGCCTCGCGCGGGCCCTGCCTCACCGGTCCTGTTTCGGTGGTCGCAGCACGTATCCGACACCACGCAGGGTGTGGATCAATTTGGGTTCGCCGCTATCGATCTTGCGCCGCAGATACGACACATAGGACTCCACGACCCCGGATTCACCGCCGAAATCGTATCGCCAGACATGCGCGAGGATCATCGGCTTGCTGAGTACCTTGCCCGCGTTCAGCATGAGATAGCGCAGCAGGGTGAACTCGGTCGGGGACAACGCGACCGGTTGCCCGCCCTTCCACACCTCGTGGCTGTCCTCGTCCAGTTCGATATCGGCCACTTCCAGCCGGGTGGTGGTCGCCGGGGAGACCGGTCCGGTGCGGCGCAGGATCACCCGCAGCCGGGCGATCACCTCCTCGAGACTGAACGGCTTGGTCACGTAGTCGTCGGCCCCCAGTCGCAAACCGGTCAGTTTCGCCTCGATGTGATCCTTCGCGGTCAGGAACAGCACCGGAACGAACACCTCGTCGGCACGCAGGTGTCGCAGCACCTCGAAACCGTCCATACCGGGCATCATCACGTCCAGGATCAGCGCATCGGGCCGGAAATCCCGGGCGGCGGCGAGTCCCGCGGCGCCGCTGGTCGCCGTGGCCACCTCGAACCCCTGGAAACGCAGACTCGTGGCGAGGAGTTCGGTGATCATGGGCTCGTCGTCGACGACCAGCACCCGGGCGTCCGGTGTATCGCTGTGCATATCGGTCAGGCTGCCCGCACAGGTATCGGCCCACCTCGAGAAAACCTGGGTGTCTGCTGTGTATCCGGGGCATCCGGTACTCCGGGACGTTCGGCGATCACCCCGGTGAACCGGTCGTGTGGTGCGTGCGGCGGTCGGGGTCCTCACAGTTGCGGCTCGTATGTGCAGCGAACTGCCAGCGGCGCCCCGGGAGATTGCCAGGTGGGCGGGGCACCGTGGGTTCGGAAGTACACGAGACGGAAAGGACGCCCCATTGTTCCCCGCTGTTTTCGACGCCGTACACGCCGCGCTGCCCTTCTGGCAGCCGGGACCGCCCATTGTTCCGCTCCCCGGGTGGTTCCACTGAGTAGATAGGAGACACAGGGATACGGAAAACCGAAGACGGGTTACGGAAGCGGTTGCCGGGCTGTGCCGGCAGCCGCTTCCGGCGTCCGGGGTGACGAACGCCCGTGTGGGTGGGGCCTGCCGGCCGGGTGGTTCCGTCCCTACGGGCTGCGGGATCGCCGCGGCTCCGGCGGCCGCCCACGTATCGCGCCGGTGACACCGGTACCCGATTCACAGCGTATTGACAGCGTCTTTGCACGTTCTTTGACAGTTGGTGATCTGTACTTGATCTGTTCGCCCCGGCGTGGGCGACCGTTCGACTGCCGATCACGAAGAAGCCAGGAGATGCCGACCGATGCGACTCTTCGACCGATTACGCCCCCGGCAACCGGCGGGAGCCCGCCCGGTACCGGCCGAAGACGTCCCCACCGATCCCCTCGGATATCAGCAGACCGCAAGCAGACTCCACGCGTTCAACCGCTACGAGATCAAGTACTTCGTCGACGAGATGAAGGTTCCCGAACTACGGCGTGAGCTCGCGGCCCGGATGGACACCGATCCCTATTCCCCGCACGGGGGCTATCCGGTGACCTCGCTGTACTACGACACACCCGATCTCCGCTTCTACTGGGAGAAGATCGAGGGCCTGAGATTCCGGCGCAAGCTGCGGATGCGGTTGTACGGCGAACCGGCCGAGTGCACCGAGCACACCCCGGTGCAGATCGAGATCAAGCAACGGGTGAACCGGGTGACCCAGAAACGTCGTATCGCCCTGCCCTACGGGCACGCCCTGCGCTGGCTCGATCGCCGCGAAGCGATCGAATGCGCCCCGGCGCAGCGTCCCTTCGTCGACGAAGTCACCACCCTGGTGGGCAATCTCGACCTGCGGCCGATCGTCACCACGGGCTATCTGCGGGAAGCGTTCGTCGGCCGGGAAGCCGATCTCGGGTTGCGGGTGACGATCGATCACCGCGTGCACGGCCGCGACCGGGACTTCCACTTCGCCTCCGGGGGACAGAACCGGTTCACGATTCCGCCGAAACTGGCGATCGTCGAACTCAAGGCCAACGAGCGGGTGCCGTACTGGGCCACGGATCTGACCGCGCGGCTGAACATGTCGGTGATCAGGGTCTCGAAGTATTGCCAATCCGTCGAAGCGTTCGGGCTGGCGCCACGCTCCCGGATCGGCGCGCCGGAAGCGATCCATCCTGCCGGGGCCGCCCACCACCTGCCTACCGCCGGCTGAGACCGCTCCGCGGTCGGCCCCTTCTCCTTCCCCGTTCGCACACACCGGATCAGGACACTCATGAATTTCGACCTGCAAGATCTCAGCGGAACGTTCACCACCCTCGACATCATCGTGTCGTTGTCGCTGTCGTTCGTACTGGCCGCGATAGTCGGCTGGGTCTACCGCTATACCCACAAGAATGTCTCCTACAGCCAGTCCTACGTGCAGACATTGGTGATGGTGGGCATGATCGTCTCGCTGATCATGCTCGTGGTGGGCTCCAATATCGCCCGGGCGTTCGCGCTGGTCGGTGCGCTGTCGGTCATCCGATTCCGCAATGCCATCAAGGAGACCCGCGATGTCGGGTTCATCTTCCTGGTGATGGCGATCGGGATGACGACCGGTACCAGGTTCTATCTCCTGGCTGTGGCGGCGACCGTCGCGATCTGCCTGGTCATGCTGATCATGTACAAGTTCAACTGGTTCAAGCTCGACGTCCAGCGCCAGGTGGTGAAGGTCCAGGTACCGCCGGAGCAGGAGTACACGGCGCTGGTCGAAGATGTGCTCATCCGGTACTGCGCGGAATTCGAGCTGGTATCCACCGAAACAGTCCGATCGGGCGCGCTGAACGAGCTCTACTACACCGCGCAACTGAAGAAGGGCAGGAAATCCGCCGAGCTGATCGCCGCGCTGAGCGGGGTCAACACCGGCCAGCGGGTAACTGTGCTGACCGGGTACGACCAGACGGATATCTGATGGTTTCCGGTAGCCCCGGGCCGGAACCGTTGCGGCGCAGAGTTGTCCACCGGATACCCACTTCGCTGCGACAGCACTGGAAGATCCTGGCGGTATTCGTGGCTTTCGTCACCGTCATGGCCACCGTTTTCGGCTCCACCCGGATCAGTCCGCAGATCACCGGCGACGCCTCGGTCATCGCCTCGGAGATCACCGACAACATCACCGGCACGGTCGATCTGTTCGACACCTCGGTATCGCACGAGGTATCCCTCGATATCACCGATGCCGAATACCAGGACATGATCACCACTTTCCAGAAGACCGGCGACAAGAAATGGGTCACCGCCGATCTCACCGTCGACGGCACCTTCGTCAACGATGTGTCCATCCGGTTGAAGGGCAATTCCACCCTGATGGGTGTGCGTGGTGACAATGCCCGGCCGGGTGGGGAAGGGTTCGCGCCACCGGAAGGTATGGAGATGCCGGAGGGTATGCCGGCGGACGCGAACCCGATGGCGGGGATGGGTGCCCAGGCCTCGCCGGAGGATCCGACCTCGTTGCCGCTGCTGATCAGTTTCGACGAGAACGAATCCGGTCGCGCGTATCAGGGGATGACCGAACTGTCGGTGCGTCCCGGGACCCCGGTCCTCAACGAGGCGATGTCGTTGTCGCTGACCGCGGAGACCGGCCAGTCGACCCAGCGCTACGCGTATACGACGTACTCGATCAACGACAGTGCGGCGACCACGCGGCTGCTGCTCGAACACCCGGACGACGGCTACGCCAACTCGCTGTTCGACTCCGACGGCTACCTCTACAAGGCCGACGCGAATTCGCGGTTCGAATATGCCGGTGACGACCAGTCCGCCTATTCCGGTCAGTTCAAGCAGATCAACGCCGCGGGCAGCGGCAATCTCCAGCCGATCATCAACTTCCTGAAATGGATGGATTCCGCTGACGCCGCGGAGTTCGACAACCACCTGGCCGATTGGGTCGACGTCGAATCCTTCGCCCGCTACGTCGCCACCCAGAACCTCATCGCCAACGGCGACGATATGGGCGGCCCGGGCCAGAACTACTACCTCTGGTACGACCTCGGCACCGAGAAGATCACGGTGGTCTCGTGGGATCTCAACCTGGCCATGCGAGGTGCGGCCACCGGCGGTCCGCACGACAGCGTATCCATGGGCTTTCCCGGCGGTGGTATGCCGCGGCCCGCGGGGACCGAGGGCGCTCCGGCCGCGGCGGGCTCCCCGCGGGGGAGCGGCGAGACGGATCCCGCCGAAGACGCCGGCGGTCGGGACAGCCGGGGCGGAGCGCCGGCGGGGCGCGGACCGGGTGGTGGTGGTCCGATGCGCGACAACCCGCTGAAGACCCGATTCCTGGAGTCCGACGCGTTCACCGCCTTGTACGAGGCCGCCTACTGGGAGCTGTTCGACGAGATGTATGCCGGTGGGCGCGCATCCGAACTGCTGGAGGAGCTCGCCGCGGTGATTCCGGTCACCGAGGGGCTGACTACCGAGACGTTGCGTACGGCAGTCGAGGAGATGCGCGTCTGGATCGACCAGCGCACGTCGACGCTGACAGGTCTGCGTGCTGCCTGATCCCGGGTGGTGGCACTCCCGGGCAATCCCCGCCACCACCCGGAACGCGGGCGCCGGACGAATCGACTCGCTACTGTCCGGTGATCGTGCCGAGCGTCGAGAGACGCTGTCGTGCGGGGCCGACCCCGGAATCGGACGCTGTTCCCTCGGCCCCATGTCGGCCCGGCGCCCCGCCGCGGTCAGGCGCAACCGACAGGGTCGGCGACCCGCCCATCGCATACGCTCACTGATCCCTCGGAATCAGTCGATCAGGGCATCCGGAGCGGAAAAGTCCTGGAGGGTCACCGCATCGCCGGGGCGGACACACTGATCGGGGTGACGTGCCGGGAACCCGTTGACGAGCACGAGACCTTCCATCGTCAGCGCGACGGCCTGCCCACGTCCGATATGCGGATGCCGCGCGGTGAGTGCCTCGTGGACCGGAACTCCGGTCGGGGAGCTCTGCATGTTCGCAATGGTGGCCGACCTCGATGAACGGTGGCGGCATCGGGTTCCGACGTACCGTCGACCACCATATGAACACCGGGTGCCGGGTATCGCCGGTCCGGTCCTACTGTCCGAAAGGTCGTGGCGAGTGAACGCGCGTCAGGGCACAACGGGTGCCGGGCAGTCGCTCACAGCGTGATCGGATCGGTGTAGACCGCGCCGGAGGCCCCCACTTCCGGCGTATCCACGCCGATGATGCTGTATCCGCGAATGGTGAGCGGTCCGCCGCAATTGTGCACGGTGATATGGGCATCGCGGCTGTAGTAATAGCCGGTGGTTCCGGCCTCGAGTTCTTTCTCGCCGATCTCGATCTTCGCGATCTCCCCGGGGCTCAGCCCGAAATCGAATCCGGCGCCCGCGGAGAGCTCGGGGCCGATGCTCAGGTCGAGACCGGGATCGATACCGTCGGTGTCGATATCGACACCGAGGTCGGCCCCGGCGTCCACGCCCATATCGGCTTCCAGGGAAAGGCTTGTATCCAGTTCGAGCAGGCAGGCCACGAGATATCCGGCTTCGAGGGTGCCCGACCCCGAGCCGGTGAACCGGCCGTAGGTGGTGTTGTCGAGGAACACTTCGCGGTTCGTCGGCATACCGTTGAGGGGTGCGACGGGCCGCGCCGCGAAATCGGTATGGCCGACTGTGTACTCCACCCCGCCGGCTGTATAGGTCTTCTCGTGCGGCGCGGTGGCCGCGGCTTCGGGAACTGCGCCGACAGCGCATCCCAGAGTGGCAACCAGGGTGACGAACACACGATTGCGATACATACTTCTCCCAGTTCCGGCAGCCTGCGCGGCTACGCCGGCCCGTGTCGATCCTGGTGCGCGAAGATCATGGAAAGCTCACGAGAGCCTGCAAGTCTGCTGTGTATCGGCCAGTCGCGCTCGCGGGCGGCTCGTACCGGTCCGGACCGCTGGTCGGATTCGGTTCGCCCGGGCGCGCGGCAAGGACGGCCCGCACCGCGGCGGTGATCGCCAGGACCGGTGGAAGGGGGCGCTCCGGGTCCGGTGGGTGTGCCCAGACATCCCCGCCCGCGGAGTCCGGCATCGGCAGTACGACGACCGTACCGGCGGACAGCACCGTCACATGGGTGGCCAGTGCGGCAAGGGCTCGTTCGGCTCGCTGCAGGCCGGTCACCAGGTGGATCTCGTATCGGTGCGTGCCCGAGGACCGGATGACCGGTCCGGTCAGGTCGTTGGTGTCGAGATAGTGCCGTACGGCGGTGGCCAGTGGTTCCGATATCCGGATGCCCGCGACGGTACCGCCGGTGACGAGGGTGGCTCCGGCGGCCACCCCGGTACTCGTCCGGTCGGGTCGCGCACCGGGTACGAGCTCACGGTAGCCGCGGGTCACCGGTTCCGGGGCACGGGGAGCCGACGCGAGTTGTGGCGGCCCGGCCGGGTTCTGCTGTATCCGCAACGGATTCATACCCCCACGGTGCACCGCGATCCGTCGAAGAAGGTGCGGGACGGCCGAGAGCGCGCTGTGAATCGACCGCGATCTTGTGAATCTGCTTCGAATATGCTGGGAGAACGCTGTTTCCACCTGTCGCGATGTGATATCAGGGGCTAGCGTTCCGCCCGACGCGGATGCCTGGGACGGCCTCCGCTCGAGGAAAGGATCGACGACATCGTGCCGAGAAGAGTTGGTGCCGGCCGGGTGATCGCAGGGTGCGTGACGATCGGTTTCGCGCTGCTGGCCACCGCGTGTGGTAGCGAGACAACGGAATCCACCACCCCGACCACCACGGTCGCCACATCGACAGCGAGCACGGCCGCGGCGCCGGACGGCTCGCCCACGGAATTCCGTGAATGCCTGGAGCAGCACGGTGCCCAGCTTCCATCGGATATGCCCGAACCGCCGGCCGGGGATCGGCCGGACGGGCCGCCGCCGGGTGGACCACCGCCGGGTGGGATGCCGCCGGGTGGGATGCCGCCGGGTGGGATGCCGCCGGGTGGCACACCGCCCTCCGGGCATCCGCAGCCGCCGGATCTCCCCGAAGGCCAGGCGGAAGCCTTCGAGGCCTGCGCCTCGCTCGCGCCGGCACCACCGGCCAACTGACCGGCACCGGTGGCGCCGATCCGTGCGATTCGCCGAGAGTCGAGCGGGCCGGTTCCGTGACCGCCCGGGCGTGACGCGACCGGCGGCACCTACGGGACCGGGGCGGCGCGGAGAATTCCGCGCCGCCCCGGTATCGGGTCGATCGGTGCGCCCCGCCCGGGGCGAATCGGTGAACCGCTAGACCGACGCGGTCGCCAGTGCCTCGGTCGACTGCACGGCCTGCCCGACCCCGGCCACGATGGCCGCGGCGCGCAACGCCTCGAAGATCACCTCGCGCGAGACACCCGCTTCGCGCAGCGCGTGCTCATGCGCCTCCAGGCAGTGCTGGCAGCCGTTGATCGACGATACGGCGAAGGACCAGAGCTCGAAATCGGCCTTGTCCACGCCCGGGTTGCCGATGATCTGCATCCGCAGCCCCGCCCGCAGATCGTCGTACTTACCGTCCAGGAACGCCTTGCCCCGGTAGAACACATTGTTCATACCCATGATCGAGGCGGCGCCCAACGCAGCGTCGTAGGCCTCGGCGGAGAGTGTGTCGGCCGCTTCCGCTGCGATCTCACGCAGCGTCGAGGTCGATTTGGTCGCGGCGGCGGCGGCCAGCAGGGTGCCCCACAACTGCTGCTCGTTCAGTACGGTCGTCCGGCTGATCGAGGACAGGTTGAGTTTCAGGTCCTTGGCGTACTCGGGTAGCGCGGCCTTCAGATTGTCGATGCTCACAGGTTCTCCGGATCTCAGACGCTCGCCGCCAGCAGTTCGCCGGCGTCGATGGTCGGGTCGCCCTTCTTCCAGTTGCAGGCGCACAGTTCGTCGGACTGCAGTGCGTCCAGCACCCGCAGCACCTCGTCGACATTGCGGCCCACCGAACCCGCGGTGAGGGAGACGAACTGGATCTCGTTGTTCGGGTCGACGATGAAGGTGGCCCGGTCCGCGACACCGTCGGCGTTGAGCACACCGGTCGCGGCGGCCAGTTCGCGCTTCAGATCCGACAGGATCGGGAAGGGCAGGGTTTTGAGGTCTTCGTGCTGGGCCCGCCACTGGAAGTGCACGAACTCGTTGTCCACCGAGGCGCCGAGCACCTGGGCGTCGCGGTCGGCGAACTCCTCGTTCAGCTTGCCGAACGCGGCGATCTCGGTCGGGCAGACGAAGGTGAAATCCTTCGGCCAGAAGAACACGATCCGCCATTTGCCCGCGTAGTCGGCGCTGGTGATCCGGGTGAAATAGTCGTCCGGCTGCTGCGCGTCGACCTTGGACAGGTCACCGCCGATCACCGCGGTGAGGTCGTAGGCGGGGAACTGGTCGCCGATGGTCAGCAGGGGCATGCCCGAATCTCCTTCTGGTCGATGTGATGTCGGCTGGTCGATTTCCAGCCGGTAGGGCGAAAGCTCGTAAGTAATCTTGCCGAACGAGCGTCAAAAGGCAAAAGTGATGAGTCGCACTAGACTGATAGGCGTGCCCGATCAGTCTTATCAGCCCACCCTGTCACAGCTGCGTGCGTTCGTGGCGGTCGCCGAATACCGGCACTTCGGCACGGCCGCGGCGCGGCTGGAGGTGAGCCAGCCCACGTTGTCGCAGGCACTGGCCTCACTGGAGAACGGGCTCGGATTGCAGCTCATCGAACGCAGCACCCGGCGCGTCCTGGTGACCGCGGCCGGTGCGCGGCTGCTCCCCGCGGCCACGGCGACCCTCGAAGCCGCGGACCGGTTCCTGTCCGCGGCCACCGGCGATATCCTCACCGGAGTGCTGCGAATCGGCATCATCCCGACCGCCGCCCCCTATCTCCTCCCGGCAGTGCTGCCGACGCTGCGGCGCAAACTCCCCGCGCTGACCCCGCAGGTCATCGAGGACAAAACCGCCCGGCTGCTCGACGAGCTGCGGGCGGGCGTACTCGACGTCGCGGTTCTGGCCCTGCCCACCGAAACTTCCGGGCTGGTCGAGATACCGCTGTACACGGAAGAATTCGTCCTGGTGGTGCCCGCCGGTCACGAGCTGGCCGGGCGTACCGATATCGAACCCGCCGCCCTCGACGCGTTACCGATGCTGCTGCTCGACGAAGGCCACTGCCTGCGCGACCAGACCCTCGAGTTGTGCCGCTCCGCGGATATCCATCCGAGCGCGGCCGGAGACACCCGCGCGGCATCGCTGTCGACGGTGGTGCAATGTGTGGCGGGCGGGCTCGGGACCACGCTGATCCCGGAGATGGCCGTGGTGCCGGAAACCGGTCGCGGCGCCCTGGATACGGCACGCTTCACCGGCCCCGCACCCGGGCGCACCCTGGGGCTGGTGTTCCGGGCGTCCAGCGGGCGGGCCGACGACTACGCCTACCTGGCGGAGATCATCCGCACCCAGCGGCCGTTCTGACCCGCCGGCCGGGTCGCGGCCGGGGCACGCCGGACCGCGGCCGCGACCTCGGGTTGTCGTGCCTCGTCGTTCCCCGCAGCCGGCCGGAAGCGCGTAGGGTCTGCCCCGTATCGCACGCGGACCACCCCGGGACCCGCCGCCCGGGGTTTCCCGAGCCCGGATCGGCCGGTTCGATCCGGCCGGAGCGCCGCGCTGTCGCTGGCGTTGCCGGAGCCGGGTCCGGGGTTGTCACGTGGGCGCAGACAATCGGGGAGGCGTGATGAAGATCCTGGTCCTGGGTGGATACGGGGCGGTCGGCGGACATCGTCGCCCGGCGCGGTTCCGGCTGCCGGGGCGGAACGGGTCGCGTCGGCTCTACCGGCTCGACTTCTCCGATCAGCACACCCTGCGGCGGGAGCTCGGCGTGCCGGTGCGTACCTACTTCGGACTCGATTCCCGGTTCGCCACTCTCGCGCTCGCGACCCTGACCTGGATTCCAGGGGCATCGCATGCGCCTCGGGTGCATCTGCCGGGATCCGAGGAGTGGACTGTGCTGGCCCGTGGCGCCGACGGGACCACCCGCTGGGCCCGGGGCCGGAACCAGTCCCGTGCCACTGCGGCGGTCGCGGCGGCAGCGACCGCGCGCGTGGCGCAGCTGTCTCCCGGGGTACACCCGCTGCACCGAGTGCTGCCCTTGGCGGAACTGTCGGTGGACGGAATCGAAACCGGCAGTGCGCGAACATAACCCGTTCACCGGCACGGCACGAACGACCGGACCGCGAGTCAGCCGTGCCGTCCCACGTTCTGCTCGAACCCGCCCGCGACGTTCCCGGGCGGGGCGTAACGCGCCACGACATATTTGGCCGGCATATCGAAGATCGCGCCGGCGGGACAGTCGGCGATCGCGACACCGACCTTCGTGGTCGACTTCCACACCACCTGGGTGAAATGGCCGGTCGCGGTGGAGAACACCGGGTCGGCGTAGTCGTACTGCTGCGCCTCGGCCATCCATACCTGGATCGCTTGATCGACGGTGACATCCTCCCCGCCGCCGGCGTAGAGGTTCTCCCCGTACTTTCCGCCCGCCTGCGAGTGGGTGAATTCGCAGCGCTCGGCCCATTTCTGCGCATCCGCGGCGAGGGTCGCATCCCATTGCAGTGGGGCGGCGCCGTATTCGGCTCGATGCTGATTGTGCAGGGACAGTGCCCGTTCGGCGAATGTCTCGGCTTGCGCCGGAGCGGCTGTCGGGAGTGTCGAGACCACGGCGGCCGTCACGACACCAGCGATCATTGCGCAGAGATTTCTCATCGAGCTCCTACCCGGTAGTGGCCCGCGAAGTCCGGGTGCCACCCGACCGCGCGGCGGCACCGGCTCGACGGACCGGATGATCAACCGTCGTAGTGTGGCCGACCGGCCCAGGTCCTCCCAACGCCGAGAACGGGGCCGCCTGATCGGCGACCCCGTTCTCTCGCTCCGCAGAACCGCTACGCGAGTTCGGCGACAGGCTGTTTGCGCGCCAGCAGCGCCGAGGCCGAGGCCAGCAGGCCGACCACCGCGACCGCGGTGACCAGGTAGAGCCCGGGCCGGTAACCGTCGATACTGTCGGTGGCGGCACCGCTGATGAGGCCCGTCGCGATGGCCAGCACCACCGCGCCGCCGATCTGGAACGAGGTCTGCACCAGACCCGAGGCCAGACCCTGTTCGTGGTCGGCGATACCTTCGGTGGCCTGCGACATGACCGCGGAGAACCCGAGGGCGAAGCCGAGTCCGAGCAGCAGGAACGCGGGCAGGTAGTCGATCGCGTAGGCGGGATCGGGGCTGCCGCCGCGAGTCAGGAACCAGGTGTAGCCGGCGACGAACGAGGTGAGCGCGGCGAGGATCATCGGGCCGGTGCCGAACCGGTCGATCAATTTACCGGCCATCGGGGACAGGATGGCGACGATGATCCCGGTCGGCGCCATGGCGAGCGCCATCTGCAGCGGCTCCCATCCGAGGGTGTTCTGCAGGTACAGCGAGACGATGGTCTGGAAACTGAGGTAGGAGCCGAAGATGGCGAGCGCGGCCAGATTGGCCCGCACGATGGACTTCACCCGGAAGATGCTCAGACGAACCAGCGGATGGCTCACTCGTTTCTCGGTCACGAAGAAGGCGCCGAGCAGTCCGACCGCGAGGATGGTGGTGGCGATGACGGTGGCCGTGAAACCGGTCTCCGGAGCGGTGACGATGGTGTAGACCGCCGCGAGCATCCCGCCGGTCAGCAGTGCGGCGCCGGTGAAGTCGATCCGGCCCTCTTCCTTTTCGATCGTGCGCGGCACCACGAAGTAGGCGGCGACGATGACCGCGGCGACGACGACCACCGGCATGTAGAAGGTGAGCCGCCAGTCGATACCGGTGAGCAGGCCCGAAACGATCAGCCCGGAGGCGTATCCGGTCGCACCGAAGATGGTGAAGATCGACAGGGCCCGGTTGCGATCGGGACCTTCCTTGAAGGTGGTGGTGATGATCGAGAGCGCGGCCGGTGCGGTGAAGGCGGCGGCGACGCCCTTGACGATCCGGGTGGCGATCAGCAGCCAGCCGGCGTCGACGAGTCCGCCGATGAGCGAGGCGATGCCGAAGACGACGAGAGCGGTCAGGAAGACCTGGCGGCGGCCGAGCAGGTCGGCGGCTCGTCCACCGAGGAGCAGGAGCCCGCCGTAGCCGAGGATGTAGCCGTTGACGATCCACTGCAGCGCGGAAGTGTCGAGGCCGAGATCGTGGCCGATGGAGGGTAGTGCCACGCCGACCATGGAGACGTCGAGCGCGTCGAGGAACATCGCCAGTCCGGCGACGAACAGGATCGCCCACAACTTGGGTCCCCAGCGGCCGACGGCCGGTGTGGCAGACGTTGCGGCGCCGAGTTCCGGCGGGGTTGTTGCGGTGAGAGTCACTCGACAGAACTTAAATGCACGAGCATTGAATGTCAACGCATGTAATGCTCAGTCATGTAATGCATGGGCATAAAATGACTTGACATGATAATCTCGGATCATGTACCACGACTCCGACAACGATGTCTGCGCGAAGTGGTCCGAAACGTTGCGTCTCTACCACGTCACCTCGTGCGATCTGGAGAACGCGCTGCAGGCGCGGCACGAGCTCGGGCTCAGCGAGTTCGAACTGCTGCAGGTCCTGGGCGGGCGCTGCGGTGCGGAGCAGGCGGAGAAGGTCAAGATGAAAGATATCGAGGCCGAGATGTACCTGAGCCAGAGCGCGCTCTCGCGCACGGTGACCCGGCTGGAGAAGGCCGGGCTGGTGCAGCGCGCCGCCTGTGATTTCGACCGTCGTGCCAACTTTCTGGCGCTCACGTCCGAAGGCCGTACCCGGCTGGAGGATGCGCGGCCGACTCATCAAGAGGTGCTCCGCAAGCATCTGGTGTGATCATCACCTCTGGAGTGCTCGAATCCGACTGTCTCCCATCGGATGTGAGTAGCGCCACCGGACAGGGCCGGTCGGTGTGCCGTCATCGGCCCACGGGTCGCACGGCCGGGTCGTGATCGGCCACCGCCCCGGATTCACCGGTCGGTGGCCCGGTCCGCAGCCGCGGGTGCGGCCGGGATATCGAGAACCGACAGAAAAGCCGAGGCCGCCGGGGTGCGGGTGGAGCTGCTCCAGACGATGTACTCCACCCGGGCGGGGGCATCGGAGACGTCGACGGTCACCAGACCGGTGAGCCGGGGTACATACGCGGAAGGCAGCATCGCCACCCCCAGGTCCTGTTCGACGAGGCGGGCGATGTACTCCGGGGTCGATACCTCGAACGGGACATCGCGTTCGATCCCGGCCGCGGCGAAGGCCTGATCGGACTGTGCGCGCCCGGCGGTTCCTGCCGGCAGGTCGACAAAGGTTTCGCGGGAGAGTTTCGCCAGGTCGACCGATATCTCGCGGGCGAGCGGATGTTCGGGGGCGACCACGGCGACGAGCCGGTCGCGGGCGAGTTCGTGGACGACGACCCCGCGGGGATGCGCGGTGGTCGGCAGTCCGAGGAAGGCGATGTCCAGCATGCCTTCGCGTACCTGTGCGGTGAGGTCGTCGCTCGCGCCCACCCGCAGGCTGACGCGGACGTGCGGATAACGGCCGCGGAACTCGCGCAGCGCACCGGGGAGATCGACCGCGGTGACGGAGGGGATCAGTCCGACAGCGAGCCGGCCGCGGACCTCACCGGCGGCTGCGGCGGCCGCGGCGGCCGCGCGCTCGGCGGCATCCAGGCATTGGCGCGCGGCCGGTAGGAAGGCTTCCCCGGCGGGCGTCAACCGGACCCGGCGGCTGGTGCGTTCGAACAGTCTGGTGCCGAGTTCGCGCTCCAGGCGGGCGATCTGATGACTGAGCGCGGACTGGACGACCAGGCAGCGCTGGGCGGCCCGGGTGAAGTTGTTCGTCTCGGCGACGGCCAGCACGTAGCGCAGCTGTTGGAGCTCCATGGATCGATCTTGTATCGAGATCGATGGAGTGACAAACATGTGTTGGACTCATCAATGGTCGCGGGGTGAGACTTCGGGGGTGAAAAGTCCAGTTGCACAGCGTGTTTTCGGCGGAACCGGTGGATCCCGCCAGGGCGATCTGCCCCGCGCGGCGCTCACCGCCTTCGCGCCGCTCGCCTGGGGTACGACCTATATCGTCACGACCGAGCTGCTTCCGCCCGGGCATCCGCTGTTCGCCGGCCTGGTCCGGGCCCTCCCGGCCGGGCTGGTCGCGCTGGCGATCGCCCGCACGCTGCCGCGTGGCGTCTGGTGGGGCAAGGCCGCGGTGCTCGGGGTGCTCAATATCGGCCTGCTGTTCCCGCTGCTGTTCATCGCGGCCGAGCGGCTCCCCGGCGGCGTGGCCGCGACCCTGGCGGCTGCGCAACCGCTGGTGGTCGCGCTGCTGTCGGTGGCCGTCCTGTCCGAGAGCCCGTCCGCCTGGCGGATGGCCTGGGGCGCGGTCGGATTGGCGGGTGTCGGTCTGGTGGTACTCGGCCCGGCCGCGGACTTCGACGCTGTCGGGGTCGCCGCCGGACTGGGCGGCGCGGCCTCGATGGCACTCGGGCTCACGCTCACCAAACGCTGGGGCCGACCGGCCGGCGTGACGCCGACCGCCTTCGCCGGATGGCAGCTCACCGCGGGCGGGTTGTTCCTGATGCCGCTCACGATCTTCGTGGAGGGCGCACCGCCGTCGATCGATGCGTCGGCTGCCCTCGGCTATCTGTGGCTCGGCCTGTTCGGCGGATTGATCGCCTATGTCGTGTGGTTCCGCGGGGTCACCACCCTTCCGGTGAACTCCGTCGCGATCCTCACCCTGCTCTCGCCGCTGGTCGCGGCCGTACTCGGGGCGGTACTGCTCGGCCAGACCCTCGGCCCGATCCAGCTCGTGGGATTCGGGCTCGCGCTGGCCGCGATCGTCGCGGGTCAGCTTCCCGTACCGGTGCGTCGGCCCGGCGCACCTGCCGCCCTCGTAGCCGAGGAGATATCGCGATGAAGATCGCCGTTGTGGGAGCTGCCGGAATGGTCGGGTCCCGGGTCGTCGCCGAAGGCGCCCGCCGAGGACACCGGCTGGTGGCCGTCTTCCGGAACGGCCGGCCCGATGCGCTGCCACCCGGGGTGGTCGCCGCCCGCGGTGACGCGAACGACCGCGCGCGGATGAGTGAGCTGTTCGTCGATATGGACGCTGTCGTGGTCGCGACCCGGCCGGTGCCGGGGCAGGAGCATACCGTGGGGGCGAGTACGACGGCCCTGCTCGACGCGGCGGCGGCGAACGGGCTCCGTGTCCTCCTCGTCGGCGGTGCGGCGCCGTTGCGAAATCCGGCGGATCCCGCCCGGCTGGTCGTCGACAGTCCGGAGTACGTGCCCGAATCGATCCGGGCCGTCGCGGATGCCAGCGTTGCGCAGCTGGCGGCCTGCCGCGACCATCGGGCCGACTGGGTCTATCTGAGTCCGCCGGCGCTTCTCGAACCGGGATCGCGCAGCGGAACGTACCGGCGTGGAACCACCACGCTCCTGGTCGGCGCGGAGGGGACGTCCCGGATCTCGGCCGAGGATCTGGCCGTAGCGATTCTCGACGAACTCGAGAATCCCGGCGGGGTACGGCATTTCACGGTCGCCGACCAGCGGCCCGCGGGGGATCGGATGGGGCGGCTTCGCGGCCGTCCCTGATCTGCCCGACGCCCGGTGCACCACCATCCGGCATCCGTCACCGCGTACGGCGTCGTCGCGGTCGACGGGTGACTCCGTACGCCGGGCGGTGGGTGGATCGGCCCGGGTCTTGACAGGAAACCGATTGGTTGCCTATTTTCGAATAGGCAACCATATGGTTGCGGGAGGTGAGATGGACGATGTGTTCAAGGCGCTGGCCGACCCCAGCCGCCGGCAACTGCTGGACCGGCTGCACGCACGTAACGGGCAGAGCCTGAGCGAACTCGGCGACGGGCTGGGGATCAGCCGGCAGGCCGTCACCAAACATCTGGCCGTGCTGGCCGAAGCGAACCTCGTCACCGCCGTGCGGGCCGGGCGGCACCGGCTGCACTATCTGAATCCCGTACCCATCAACGACATCGCGCAGCGGTGGATCGGCAAGTACGACCGCGGCCGGCTCACCGCCCTCGCGGACCTGAAACGAGCACTGGAGGAACCTGTGAGCGCACCGGAATTCGTCTATGTCACCTATATCCGGACCACCGACCGTGCACTGTGGCAGGCCCTGACCGATCCGGCCTTCACCGGGCGCTACTGGGGCGCGACCTTCGAATCCGACTGGCGGCCGGGATCGCGGATGGTCTGGCATGAGCAGGGTTGGTCGAGTAGCGATCCGGAACAGGTGGTGCTGGAGGCCGAGCCGTACACCAGGCTCTCCTACACCTGGCACACCTTCGATCCGGCGTTCGCCACGGCCTTCGGGGTGGCCGCCGACGAGGTCGCGGCCTGGGGTCGGGAGGCTCGCTCGAAGGTCACCTTCGAGCTCGAACCGCAGGGTGAGGTGGTGAAACTTACTGTCGTGCACGATGGTTTCGAGCCGGGGAGCGCGGTCCTGAAGGGGATCAGTACGGGGTGGCCCAGTATCGTCGCGGGCCTCAAGACCTTGCTCGAAACCGGCGACACCCTGCCACAACCCGTCGGCTGACGCGGGGGTACGGCCGGCGCCCACGATTATCGAGCCGGACTACCAGGATCCATCGGAGGCTCAGGCGCGGGTCTGCGCCAGTGACAGCACGACGGCGGTGGCGGTGTCGACCAGGCGGTCCCGCGGCACCGGGAGGCGTCCGTCGATCCAGTCCACATAGAGGGCGACGAGGGCGCCGCCCAGTGCGGTGCCGATGATCGCGAGAACTTCCTCGCTGTCGGGTATCAGCGCCCCGGCCGCCGCGCCCAGCGCCGGCACCACGGTACGTAGGAAGAGGGGGAGCCGGTCGGCGCTGTGGGCGCGCAGGGTGTCGTCGGTGAGGGGTTCGCGCAGGAGTACCCGGGCCCGTCGCGGATCCTCCTCGAAATAGGTGGCGCAGATCAGCAGTGCCGAACGCACGGTGGTGTGCAGATCGCCGCCGGAATCGATCGCGCTGAACCGGGTGCGGAGTTCGGTCTCCAGGCGGTCGTAGACGGCGATGAGCAGTGCGCGGCGGTCCTCGAAACTTTCGTAGAAGTACCGGGGGCTCAGATTCGCCAGGCGGGTCACCGCCCGCATCGTGACAGCGGCGGACCCGTCGGTGCCGAGCAGCTCGAAACCCACATCCACGAGTTGTTCGCGACGTTCGGCGGATCTGGCGTCCAGCGTCCGGCCGCGCCACAGTTTGGGTGCGCTCACCGATTCATCCTCGCATCGGCCGGCGGATATTGACATCACCCGATTCAATAGGAATCATACGATTCAAGTTGGTATCCGACCGCGGCCCCGGGGTCGCGCTCGTCGCGAAAGGCTCGTGTCGTGTTCAGTGACGAACAGTTCCAGCAAGCCCTGCGCCGTCCCCGCCTCGCGCGGCCGGCCCCCGAATTCCTCGACGCGAACCGCGCGGTGCCGATTCGGGTGATCCCCGAATCGGAACTACAGGCCACCACCGAGGAATGGTTCGTCGACTTCGAGCGGAAACTGGAGTACTACGGCAAACTCGGTCAGGACCTGTCCTGGCTCATGGAATGGGCGAAGAAGTACTGGTGGAGCTTCCTGGTCCGGGATATGAGCCGTAACCACGAGCTGTACGCGGCCGACGTCCGCTATACCGATGTCACGACGTTCGGCCGCACCATTGTCGGTATCGACGAATTCGTGAAATACAACTTCGCCTTCTTCGACGCCATCCCGGACTGGCGCTACGACCCGCTGCCCGGCCAGGTGTATCTGGATGTCACTCCGGAAGGGCGGGTCCGCGTGGTCATCCGCTATATCGGCAGCGGTCACTGGGACGGGCCACTGCGCCTCTACCCCTATGACAGCAGCGCTCCGGTGCTGTACGGCAACGGCCGCTTCATCCAGTGCCCCGCCGTCGACCGCTATCACTTCGACGCCGACGGACTCATGGAGGAAGGCGAAACCCTCTACGACGCCTTCGACGTCACCCAGCGCGGTGGGATCCTGCCCCGCGACGACAGCTGGCAGTTCAAGGCGCTCATGTCGGCCTCGAAGATCCCGGCGCTCCTGCAGCGCATCAAGTTCTAGCCGGGACGTTCAGGTCAGCGAACGGATATCGGCGATCTCGTACTCGGCCACCGACGCGCCGCGAATCGCCGAATTCTGCTCGTCGCCGGTGCCCGCGCCGCGGAATGCCGCCACCGATTCCCGGTCCGCCCAGCGCTCGAAGATATTGATACGCGCGGGATCGGTGAGATCGGCACTCAACGCGAAATCCAGGCAGCCGGGTGCCGAACGGGCCTGGTCGATCACCCCGAGACAGCCGGCGAGGTAGGCGGCGCGGGCCGGTGGATCGACGATGAGATGGCCGGCGACGATGAGCATATCGAGTCTCCCTCGGTATCCGGTGGCGGTGTCACAGGTCGGGACCGGCCGGCGCCGCCGAATTCATCGCTCATCCGCCGTCCTGCCACTCGGCCGGGGTGGTCCACCGCGCACTGATGGGCAGACCGGACATCTTCTCGCCGAACGGATGCGATACGCGCTCGTGGTGGATCTGCCGCGCACGGTGGCTCGATCGACGCAGCTCGTTCCCGGCCCGTTGCCCGTCCCGAGCTGGAAGTGCGGGTCGTCTGCCGGTGGGGGACCCGGCCCCACCGGCGGACGTGCGCTCAGACCCGGGACCCGAACCGCTCCAGGACGGCACTGGCCTCCTGGGTGGCGGTACCCTCGGCGGCGAGATGCGCCATGGCTTCCGGGATGGGGCGGCCGTGGTGCTTCATGGCCTGCGCGTAGAGCCGACCGGCACGGTAGGAGGAACGGACCAGCGGGCCCGCCATCACTCCGGCGAAACCGATCTCCTCGGCGACCTTCGAATGCTCCACGAATTCCTCGGGTTTCACCCAGCGGTCCACCGGATGATGACGCGGCGAGGGACGCAGGTACTGGGTGATGGTGAGGATATCGCAGCCCGCCTCGTGCAGGTCGCGCATGGCCTGGGTGACCTCCTCGGGGGTCTCGCCCATACCGAGGATCAGATTGGATTTGGTGACCAGGCCGTCGGCGCGGGCCGCGGTGAGCACCTCGAGGGAACGTTCGTAGCGGAAGGCGGGACGGATCCGCTTGAACACCCGGGGCACGGTTTCCAGATTGTGGGCCAGTACCTCGGGGCGGGTGGAGAAGACCTCGGCGAGCTGATCCGGTTTCGCGTTGAAATCGGGGATGAGCAGCTCGACACCGGTGGCCGGATTGAGTTTCTTGATGGCGCGTACGGTTTCGGCGTAGAGCCAGGAGCCGCCGTCCTCCAGGTCGTCGCGGGCGACCCCGGTGATGGTCGAGTAGCGCAGACCCATGGCCTGGACGCTCTCGGCGACCCGGCGCGGTTCGTCCCGATCCAGCGGGGACGGCTTACCGGTATCGATCTGGCAGAAATCACAGCGGCGGGTGCACTGTTCACCGCCGATGAGGAAGGTGGCCTCCCGGTCCTCCCAGCATTCGAAGATATTGGGGCAGCCGGCCTCTTCGCACACCGTGTGCAGGCCTTCGCGTTTCACCAGACCCTTGAGCTCGGTGTATTCCGGACCCATGGTGGCGCGGGTGCGGATCCAGCCGGGTTTGCGTTCGATCGGGGTCTCGGCGTTGCGCGCCTCGATCCGCAGTAGTTTGCGCCCGGCGGGGGCTTGGGCGGAGGTCATGCTGCGTCCATTGGGCATGAGCGAGGGCCCTCCATGGTTACGCTGCGCTGCCGCCTCCGGGCCTGACTCGTTCATGCTGTGGCGCCTTTCGGATCGCGTGCCGCGGTGGCGGCGGCGTGGTCCGCGTCGGCCGGGGTGACGGCCCGCGGAATATCGTGCTCGGTGACCGCGATCTCGCCATCGAGTGCGGCCGGAACGGATTCGGCGATACGCGGCGCGACCTCGGCGACGGTGACCTCGCGGCCGAGCTCCTGGCTCAGGCTGGTCGAACCGACGTCGCGGATCCCGCAGGCGACGATGGCGCCGAACGCGCCGAGGTCGGGATTGCAGTTCAACGAGATGCCGTGCAGTGTGACCCCGCGCTGCACCCGGATTCCGATCGAGGCGATCTTGCGTTCCGGCAGCAGACCGGCCGCGGGCAGCCAGACCCCGGACCGTCCCGGGACCCGCCCGCATTCGACACCCAGATCGGTCACCGTCCGGATCAGCGCCTGTTCGAGGCGCCGGACGTAATCGACCACATCGATCGGTTCGGCGAGCCGGATGATGGGATAGCCGACGAGCTGGCCCGGCCCGTGCCAGGTGATCTTGCCGCCGCGGTCCACGTCGATCACGGGGCTGCCGTCGGTGGGCCGGTCGGCCTCTTCGGTGCGGCGGCCGGCGGTGTAGACGGAGGGGTGTTCCAGGAGCAGCAGGGTGTCGGAGTCGGCGCCGTCGGCGCGGCGGGCGGCGATCTCACGCTGTAGATCCCACGCCTGCTGGTAGTCGATGAGACCCAGTTCTCGCACGTCGACGGGGGTGCTGTCGTAGCGAGCCGACCGGGTTGCGGTGCGGGTGTTGTTCACCTTCACGACGTTACGCCCATCTCCAGGGTGAGCTGCATCAGCGTCAGATCCATCCAGCGGCCGAACTTGCGGCCCACCTCCGGCAGTACCCCCACCGTGCGGAAACCGAAGCGTTCGTGCAGGGTGATCGAACCGGTATTGCTCGATTCGACGGCCGCGACCATCGCATGGATATCGCCGGCCTGTTCGGCGCGGGCGATCAGCTCGGCCAGCAGGGTCGCGCCGATACCGCGCCGCTGGAACCGGTCGGCGATATAGACCGAGTTCTCGACGGTGTGGCGATAGCCGGATTTGGGCCGCCACGGGCCGTAACTGGCGTATCCGGCCAGCTCTCCGCCCACTTCGGCGACCAGCACGGGGCGGCCGTGCTCGGTGCGGTTGCGGAACCAGGCGATGCGCTCGTCGAGTTCCACGGGTTCGTCGTCCCAGATGGCCGTGGTCTCGGCGATGGCGCGATTGTGGATCTCCAGGATCGCGGGTAGATCCTCGGTCCGCGCCGCCCGGACCGAGGTGACGGTGCCGGTCATCGACCCACCGCTGCGGCCAGCGCCGCGCCGACGGTGGCGTGCCGGAATTCGTAACCGGTCTCTTCGAGTACCCCCGGCAGAGCTCGCGGACTGTGCAGGACGGCTTCCTCCGCGAACTCGCCGATCACCACGCGCAGCGCGAGGCCCGGAACGAACAGCGGCGTCGGCCGATTCAGGGCCTTACCCAGCGCGCGGGTGAAGGCGGCATTGGTGACCGGGGCGGGACCCACCGCATTGAGGGGACCCCGTACCGAATCGTTGCCCAGCGCGTGCCGGATCGCGCCGATCTCGTCGTCGAGGGAGATCCACGGCTGGTACTGGCGACCGCTGCCCAGCCGACCGCCCAGGCCGAGTAGGAACAGGGTCCGTAACTGCGGCAGCATGCCACCGGACCCGCTGAGCACGACCGCACTGCGCAGCAACACCGTGCGAGTTCCGGCCTCGGTGGCCGCACGGGTCGCGGCCTCCCAGTCGTGACACAGCGTGGGCAGGAAACCGGTACCCACCGGTCCGCTCTCGTCCACCGCGCGATCGCCGGTATCACCGTAGTAGTGGACACCGCTGGCGTTGACCAGAGTCGGTACCCCGGCCCTCGCCACCGCCGTCGCGAGGACATCGGTGGGTGTGATCCGGCTGTCCCGGAGCAACTGTTTGTACGTGCCGGTCCAGCGTTTGTCGCCGATACCGGCCCCGCACAGGTTCACCACCGCGTCGACCCCGTCGAAGATCCGCGGGTCGAGCTCACCGTGCGCGGGATCCCAGCGTCTCTCGTCGGGAGCGGCGGCCGGTCGCCGGACCAGCCGGATCACCTGCTCCCCGTCGCGGCGCAATGCCGCGACGAGCGCAGTTCCGATCAGACCGGACGAACCGGCCACCACAACCGACATCGTCGTCGCCCCTTACAGGCCGAGATCGGCCTCGAACGCCGCCTCTTCCAGGCGGTGCCGAATGGTCGTGAGGAACCGTCCGGCATCCGCTCCGTCGACCAGCCGGTGATCGTAGGTGAGCGGCAGGTAGCACATCGAACGGACGCCGATGAACTCGCTGCCGGACTCGTCGGTGACCACGGTCGGGCGCTTCACGATGGCACCCGTGCCCAACATCCCCGCCTGCGGCGGAAGCAGGATCGGGGTGTCGAACAGGGCGCCCTGGCTGCCGATATTGGTGATGGTGAAGGTGCCACCGGCCAGTTCGTCGGGCTTGAGGCCGCCGGTGCGGGCCCGGTTGGCGATATCGGCGATGGCGCGCGCCAGACCGGCCAGCGACAGATCGCTGGCGTTGTGGATCACCGGGGAGAGCAGACCCTGTTCGGTATCCACCGCGATACCCAGGTGCACCGACGCGTGGTAGGTGATCTCCTTGCTGTTCGCGTCGTAGCTGGCGTTGATGTTCGGGTGCACCCCGAGCGCCTCGACCACGGCCTTGGCGAAGAACGGCAGGAAGGTCAGGTTCACGCCCTCACGCTTGGTGAAATCGGCCTTGGCCTTCTTGCGCAGTGCGGCGATCTTGGTGACATCGGCCTCGTGCACCTGGGTGAGCTGCGCGGTGGTCTGCAGCGATTCCAGGGTCTTGGTCGCGGTGATCTGCCGGATCCGGTTGGCCTTCTGCGTGGTGCCGCGCAGCGCCGCCAGAGCGGGGCTGGGGGCCGCGGCAGCCCTGACCGGTGCCGCGGCGGGAGCGGCGGCCGCCGGTGCCGCGGCCGGAGCCTGCTTGGACTCGGCCGCGGCGAGTACGTCCTGCTTGCGGATCCGGCCGCCGACACCCGAACCGGTGATCGCGGACAGATCGACGCCGTTCTCCTCAGCCAGTTTGCGGACCAGCGGGGTGACGTACGGGGTGGCGCCGTTGCCGGAGGTGACCGGGGCGGGGGCCGGCGCGGCGGGTGCGGCAGGTGCGGCCGCCGGGGCGGTGGCAGCAGGAGCAGGTGCCGGCTCGGGAGCAGGTGCCGGAGCCGGTGCGGGTTCGGGGGCCGGCGCCGGAGCCGGTTCGGGGGCGGGAGCCGGGGCCGGCGCGGCGGGTGCGGCCGCTGGGGCGCCGGAGCCGATCACACCGAGCTGACCGCCGACCTCGACCACATCGTCTTCGTTGGCGGTGATCTCCAGCAGGGTGCCCGCGACCGGGGAGGGGATCTCGGTGTCGACCTTGTCGGTGGAGACCTCGAGCAGCGGCTCGTCGACCGCGACCTCGTCGCCGATCGCCTTCAGCCACCGCGTCACGGTGCCCTCGGTGACCGATTCGCCGAGTTCCGGCATCTTCACCGAAGTACCGGAGGCCGCGGAGTCGGCGGCGGGGGCCTGAGCCTGGGCGGGCGCCGGCGCGGCCTCCTGCGCGGGTTCGGCGGGCGCGGGGGCGGGTTCGGCGGCGGCCGGTTCGGGAGCCGGGGTGGGCGCGGGAGCCTCGCCGGCGTCACCGATGACACCCAGTTCGCCACCCACCTCGACGATGTCGTCTTCCTTGGCGACGATCTTCGTCAACACACCCGCCGCGGGGGACGGGATCTCGGTGTCGACCTTGTCGGTGGAGACCTCGAGCAGCGGCTCGTCGACCTCGACCGTGTCTCCTTCCTGCTTCAGCCACCGTGTCACCGTTCCCTCGGTGACGCTCTCACCAAGAGCGGGCATCTGGACGGAGAAGGCCATGTCCGTTGACTCCTCTAACTGCTCGACGGGTCTACAACAGTTCGTTCCGGTGGATCCTGCCGCGGGTCGCGGCGGTATTCCAGCCGACGTTCATTCTGCGCGGCGCCGGAGATCCGTGTGGTTGTTGTTCCGTCCACCATCCTTGCATTCGCCGCGCGACGCGTTTACCGGAGGGCATCCAATTTTGGTAGCTGGCACCATGGAATCACCGCCGGATGTGGCGGGATTCGGGTGGCGAACAGGAGGTCGGCGACAGTGGGTTTGCTGGACCGTATCCGTCGTATCGGTGCCGGGCGCGGGGGTGCGTCTGGTGGCTCGGGTGAGGAAGCCCGCTACCTGCGGGAATGGATACGCACGCATACGGGGGTCGAGGGGTTCGTCGAGCCCAAGACCACTGTGACCGATGTCACTGTGGTGCTGATTGCCGCAGATGGTGAATGGACCCGGCGGATCGTCGGCGAACGTGGCGCCCGCCGTCTCGCCCGGGATCTGAAAATTCCGGTGTACGACGTGGCCCGGACCGGATATCCGCAGCGTATGCGGGATTACGACGCGCGCCGGCGGATCGAGCGCAAACGCGCCACCGAACGTGAACTCGACGGAATGTGAGCCGGTCCGGCCCGCCCGGCAGCTCGGCGGAACGCGAGACGTGACCATCTCGGTGTCCCCGGTGCCGGACACCGCGGCACCTTGTGGCCGAACTCGTTCGGTTCCACCGGGGATCCCCGGTACGCGGCGGGGTGGGCGAAGACGGTTGCCGGCCTGATCCGGCCCGGCGCCCGGCACCGCGCGCCGGGGTGGCGCCGCCACTTCCGAGTGACCGCGCGACCCCGGCTGGTCGTCGTGTTTGCTGTGCGCCCCGAGGGTCGCGCGGCAAATCACGGCCGGGTCGCTATTCGGCGGCGATGTCCTCCAGGACGGCGATGAGGGTGCGGACCGGAACCCCGGTGCCGCCCTTGCCGATGTAACCGAACGGCCCGCCCGTGTTGTAGGCGGGACCCGCGATATCGATATGAGCCCATTCGACCCCGGCCGGGACGAACTCCTTCAGATAGGTGCCGGCCAGCAGCATGCCGCCCCACCGGTGCGCGGAGGCGTTGACCATATCGGCGACCTTGGAGTCCAGATCGGCGCGCAGTTCCTCGGGCAGCGGCATCGGCCAGCCGTGTTCGCCGACCTCCTGGGAGATCCTGGCGACCCGGTCCCGGAACTCGTCGGTGCCCATCACACCCGGGGTGCGGGTACCCAGCGCCACCATCTGGGCGCCGGTGAGTGTGGCGACATCGATCAGATAGCCCGGGTCGTCCTCGCCGGCGCGAACCATGGCATCGGCCAGGATGAGCCGGCCCTCGGCATCGGTATTGGTGACCTCGATCGTGGTGCCGCCGTACTGGGTGAGCACATCGCCGGGCCGCTGCGCGGTACTCGACGGCATGTTCTCCGCCATCGGCACGGTCGCGATCACGGTGATCGGCAGACTCAGTCGCGCGGCGAGCAGGGTGGTCGCCACGACCGCCGCGGCCCCGGCCATATCCGAGGTCATGTTCTCCATATTGGCGGCCGGTTTGATCGAGATACCGCCGGTGTCGAAGGTGATGCCCTTACCGACCAGCGCGACCTTCTTGTCACCGCCCCGGTAGGTGAGCCGGACCAGGCGCGGCGGGCGCGACGATCCCTTACCCACTCCCAGAACGCCGCCGAAACCGCCCTCTTCCAGCGCTTTCTCGTCGAGAATCTCGACCTCGAGTCCGGCGCCCTCGGCCAGCAGCGCGGTCCGGCGCGCGAATTCCGCCGGGTACAGGTGGCTCGGTGGGGTGTTCACGAAATCGCGGGCGGTCGCGACGGCCTCGGCGGTGAGCTGGGCGCGCAGCAGCGCGTCGCCGCCGAAATCCGGTTCCGGCACGAGCAGTTCGACCCGGGCCAGTGGTGCGGCCTCCGGTTTCGGTGCGGATTTCGCGGAGCGGAACGGGGTGAACGAATAGGCCCCGAGGTAGAAACCTTCCACCGCGGCACCGATGTCCAGGCCGGACAGGGTGGTGACCGCCCGTGCGACACCGGTCAGGGAGCGGGCCGCTACACCGGCGCTGCGCCGGATCCGCTCGGCATCGATATCCGGCGCACTGCCGAGCCCGACGGCCAGCACACTGGCGATATCGTCCAGGCCGGCGGGCGCGGGGATCCGGACGAGCTGTTCGGCCTTGCCCGTCGCGCCGACGGCCGTCAACTGGTCGAGCAGCCGGGTGCGCAGGTCGGTGTCGAGCACATCGCCGAAGAGGTCCCCGGGGACGAGGACGGGACCGTCCTCGGTGGTGGCCAGGCCGATGACGAGGACATCGGTACCGGGCTCGATGGTCTGGGTGCGTGCCAATTCCGGTCCGAGCGGACGATCTGCGACTGCGGTCATGGCCCCAGGCTATTCGGTGGGCCCCGCATGCCGTACCGCGACGCCTTCGAGCAGCATGTCCACCGCGTCGACGAGCAGCCGGTCGAAATCGAGGTCGGGTCGCGGACCGGCCGGCCCGAATGCCTTGTCCAGGGCCGGGCGCGCGGCGACCAGCGCTGCCAGTTCGGCCGGCGCCGATTCCGGTCCGCCGATCCGGTCGGAACGTTCGCTGGACCACACCAGGGCGAGTCCCTGCACGAGTGCGGAATAACTCAGGTACGTCGAGATCAGCTGTGTTCTGGACAGGTCCAGTTCGTCGAGCGCGCTGAGCGTTCGGTCCAGCGTGTCGAACAGGGCGGGACCCAGCGGCGGCCGCATTCGTGCCAGCACCGTGAGGATCCACGGATGGCGCCGGTAGATCTTCCATTCCTGCTGCGCCTCGTATCTGACGCGGGCCCGCCAGTCGGTCAGATCCGGCGGCGGGGGCGGTGTTTCGGAGAGCACGAGATCGGTCATCGCGACGAGCAGTTGTTCGCGATCGTCGAAGTACCGGTACAGCGCCGCGGTGGCCACACCCAGTTCGCCCGCGAGGCGGCGCATGGTGAGGCCCTCGGTGCCCGCACGGTCGGCCAGGGCCACCGCGGCGGCGGTGATCGCGAGTGCGGACAACCGGCGCGGGCGGGGGCGCGGCGGGGTGGCCGGTGTCCGGCGCCGGGCTCGATAGGCGCGGGCCTGGCAGGAACGCGAACAGTACCGCCGCCGTCTGCCCCGGTCCGGTTGCCGCAGGACTCCACCGCAGATCGCACACGCTGTCACCGCGTAATTCCATCACACGAAATACCGTGACGAAATAGTGGTTTTCCGCAGATGAGCCGCATAGGTTCGCTGATAGGAACATCATTCACAGGAGGCGGTATGGGAACGGAACTGACCGTGCGACGGGCCGGAACGAGTGATCTCGAACCGCTGACGAAGGCATTCCGGAAAGCGACCACGGACGAGGCGGTCACCGAATGGATCATGCGCGACTACCCCATGGAGCAGTTCCTCGACGAATGGGTTCCGCAGATCATCGACCGGGGTCTGCGCGACGACGAGATCTGGGTGGCCGGCGGTGACGGTGAGATCTGGGCGATCTCGTTCTGGCAGAAGCTCACCTCGGCCGAACGCCTGCTCGCCGACGCCGCCACCGCCCGCGAGCACGCGGACCGGGCACCCGAGCTGCGCCCGCTGCAACGTTCCGCCTATGTGACCGAACTACTGGCCCGGGAGCATCCGCGCAGGTTCCCGCACAGCTACCTGGAACTGATCATCACGGTGCCCGAGTACCGGGGCCGGGGCGCGGGCGCGGCCGTCCTCACCGACCGGACCCGGCAGTTCAGTGCCGCCGGGACCCCGGCGTACCTGGAAGCGAGCACCGAACGGTCGTCGCGGCTCTACGCCCGGCAGGGATTCGTACCCACCGGCGAGACGCATACGCTGCCGGAAGACGGTCCGACGCTGATCCCCATGTGGTTCGAGGCCTGACACCCGCCGGCCCGGCACGTCGGTGACCGGGCCCGCCGCGGTGCGGAACCGAGGCCGGCGCGCGCCGGGATAAGCTCGCCGGGTGAACGACGCCGAGCTGCAACAGGGCCCTGTCCACGGAGTACATATCGAACTCGGGGCGAAATTCGCGCCGTTCGGAGGCTGGGAGATGCCGGTCTCGTACGCGGGCACGGTCGCCGAGCACACCGCGGTACGCGAATCGGTGGGGCTGTTCGACGTCAGTCATCTGGGGAAGGCGACCGTACGCGGCGCGGGGGCGGCCGATTTCGTGAACTCCGCGCTGACCAACGATCTGGGACGGATCGGGCCCGGCCGGGCGCAGTACACCCTGTGCTGTACCGCCGACGGCGGTGTGGTCGACGACCTCATCACCTATTTCGTCCGTGACGACGAGATCTTCCTGGTGCCGAACGCGGCCAATACCGCCGCGGTGGTCGAGAAACTGGCGGCGGCCGCACCGCCCGCTATCACGGTCACCGGGGAACACCGCGAATACGGCGTCTTCGCCGTACAGGGCCCGCGGTCGGCCGAGGTCCTCACGGCGCTCGGGCTGCCGGTCGACCTGTCCTATATGGCGTTCGCGGATGCCGAATGGTCGGGACAACCGGTGCGGGTCTGCCGGACCGGCTACACCGGTGAACACGGCTACGAACTGTTACCGCGGTGGGACGGCGCCGAGAACCTGTTCCGGGCCCTGGTGGACGGGGTGCGGGCGGCCGGTGGGCAGGTCGCCGGGCTCGGCGCCCGCGACACCCTGCGGACCGAGATGGGTTATCCGCTGCACGGACACGAACTGTCCGCGGAGATCACGCCGGTCCAGGCCCGCGCTTCCTGGGCGGTGGGCTGGGCCAAACCCGATTTCTGGGGCAAGGCCGCACTGGAGGCCGAACGGTCCGCGGGTCCGCGCCGGACCCTGCTCGGCCTGGAGGCGCTGGACCGCGGAATTCCGCGGGAGAACCAGGACGTGCTGGTCGACGGCGAGAAGGTCGGTGTGACCACCTCCGGTACCTTCTCGCCGACGCGGCAGATCGGGATCGCGCTGGCGCTGCTGGATCCCGCGGTGAAGACCGGGACCGAGGTCGCGGTGAACGTGCGCGGGCGGTCGCTGCGCTGCACGGTGGTGCGTCCCCCGTTCGTCGAGGCACGAACAAGCTGAGACGGTCGGCCCGGTCCACGTGACCGGCCCCGGTACGGCCGGCGGGGGAGCGGGCGGGCACGCGGAACGGACCGCCGCGGATTCCGCGCGGGCCCAGGACATAGACTGCTGGTCATGACCGCTGCTGCACAGTTCGCCCGTATCCCTCATCCTGCGCCCACCCCGGCGCAGCGGGTACAGGAGATTCTGTCGGCCCCCGGTTTCGGCCGCTTTTTCACCGACCATATGGTCACCATCGATTACACCGAGGCCGACGGCTGGACCAACGCGGTCGTGGAACCCTACGCCGCGCTGACGCTCGATCCGGCCACCATGGTGTTCCACTACGGCCAGGCGATTTTCGAAGGACTCAAGGCGTATCGCCAGCCGGACGGGCAGATCGCCTGTTTCCGGATCGACGCGAACGCGGCCCGGTTCCGCCGGTCCGCGCGCCGGATGGCGATGGCCGAACTCCCCGAGGAGCTGTTCGTCGAATCGGTGCGCCAGCTGCTCGAGGTCGATTCGGACTGGGTCCCGGCGGCCGGTGGTGAGGAGTCGCTGTATCTGCGGCCGTTCATGTTCGCCACCGAATCGGGACTGGGCGTCAAACCCGCCTCCGCCTACAAATACCTGCTCCTGGGCTCGCCGGCCGGGGCCTACTTCCCCCGCGGCGTGAAACCGGTGCGCGTATGGCTGTCGACCGAGTACGTGCGGGCGGCGCCCGGCGGCACCGGTGAGGCCAAAGTGGCAGGTAACTACGCCGCTTCGCTGCTGGCGCAGGCCGAGGCCACGGCCAAGGGCTGCGATCAGGTGGTGTGGCTGGACGCCGTCGAACGCCGCTTCGTCGAGGAGATGGGTACCAACAACCTGTTCTTCGTGTACGGGTCGGGATCCGATGCCCGGCTGGTGACCCCGGAACTGTCCGGGTCGCTGCTCCCGGGTATCACCCGGGATTCGCTGCTGACTCTGGCCGCCGACTCCGGCTACCCGGTCACCGAGCGCAAGATCTCCGTCGAGGACTGGCGGGCGGGTGCGGAATCGGGCGAGATCACCGAGGTTTTCGCCTGCGGTACCGCGGCCGTGATCACCCCGGTCGGCTCGGTGTGCGGGCCCGACGGGGAATTCTCCATCGGCGGTGGCGAGCCCGGCGAGGTCACCATGGCGCTGCGGGATACGCTCACCGGGATCCAGCGCGGCACGTTCGCCGATGTGCACCAGTGGATGCGGGTGCTCTGAGCGGTTCCGCGACCCGGAAGCGGCCCGGGGCCGAGCGCGGAGCCCGGCCCGGGTTCGCCGATCAGCCGGGCATGAGGGCGTGCCATTCGCCGAGCGACCGTGGGCGCAGCACATAGTTGTTGTCGCGGATCGTATCGAGTGCGGCGTGCGGGTCCGGGGAGTACCAGTGCCCGGGGTAGACCTCCGGGTTGATCGGCATATCCGCCAGGTAGCGCAGGCTGCGGAACATGGTGTCGGAATCGCCGCCCGGGAAATCGGTGCGTCCGCAGCCGTCGATGAACAGCGTGTCACCGGCGATGAGTTTGTCGTCGACCAGGAAACACTGGCTGCCGGGAGTGTGGCCCGGGGTGTGCAGGAATTCGATATCGAACGCACCGACGGTCAGCTTGTCGCCGTGCCCGTGGCCGGTGAGCTCGCTCGGGGCGATACCGGTCACATCGGCCACCCAGGTCTTCTCCTGGTCGTTCACATGCACCGGGACAGTGGCCTGCTCGAGCAACTCCCGGACACCGCGCAGGGTGAACCCCATCATGGTGCCGCCGATATGGTCCGGGTGATGGTGGGTGACCAGTACCCCGGACAGTTTCAGTCCGTCGTTCTCTGCGATATCGGCCAGATCGCCGGCCGCGTAGGCCGGATCGACGACAACGCATTCACCGGTGTCCCGGTCACCTACGAGATAGGCGAAATTGCGCATCTGCGTGGCGATCGGATCTCCCACGGCGAAATCCCGGCCGGCCAGAAGTTGACGGAAGTAGAGGCGCTCGGCTGACATACCCCCACCTTATGGGGAGTTCCGGATCGGTGAGAGGCTGCGTTCGCAATATTGAGGCCTGGTGACATCGGACGGTCCCGGATTTGTGGACCGGACAGAGGGTTTCCGACTCAGACAGAGTTCGCGGCGACCGCGAAACCCAGTGCGGTCAGCGCGGTGGTGAGTTCCACCGCCGCGCCGAGCAGATCGCCGGAGAGCCCGCCGATCCGGCGGACGCCGTGGTCGACCAGGCGCACGACAGCGGCGAGGCCCACCAGTACGACCAACGGTCCCGCCCACGGCAGTTCCGGGATCGCGACGACCGCTACCACCGCGACCGCTACCATCCATCCGAATACGGCGGCCCGGGACTGGGTCCCGGCGACCATCGCGCCGAACCAGGTGTCCGGCGCGGGTTCGATTCCGCGCCGGCAGGCCGCCACCACCGCGACCCGTCCGGCACCCACCGCCGCGACGACCGCCGCCCAGTGGCCGGTGGCCGCCAGCGTGGTGAACGCGCCGGCCTGGACACCGGCGGCCAGGACGATCGCGGCCACCCCGAACGGCCCCGCCCCACCGCTTTTCATGACTTCACGAGCACGTTCGGGCGATCCGTAGACCCCGAGCCCGTCGAAAGTATCGGCCAGGCCGTCCAGATGCATACCCCGCGTCAGCAGCGCCAGTACCGCGACCGCGACGAACCCGGCGGCCATACCCGCGGGTTGCAAAGCCCAGAGCGCCACTGCCGCGGCGAGACCGAGCGCCGCCCCGGCGATCGGAGCCGAGGCGATGGCCCGTCCGGCCGTCCGCCGGTCCACCTCGCTCGGCCCGCCGACCGGCAGCACCGTGAGCCAGGAGAACGCGAGACGAAGCGACGCCGGCGTCATCGGTCGCGTCTCATCGCGCCGATCACTTCTGGAGGTCGACCGCGGTCGTTTCGGCGGCCGTGCTGACCCCGGCGTCGGCGAAGGTCGCCATCTCCGCGAGGACCGCGACGGCGGCGCGCAGCACGGGTAGCGCGGTGAGTGCGCCGGACCCCTCGCCCAGCCGCATATCCAGGTCGAGTACCGGGGTGAGTTTCAGCTTGGTCAGGGCTTCGGCGTGCGCGGGTTCGGTCGAGCGGTGCGCGGCCACCCACCAGTTCACCGCTCCGGCCGCCAGATCTTCGGCGACCAGTGCGGCCGCCGTGACGATCAACCCGTCGAGCAGCACCGGGGTACGGCGGGCCGCCGCCCGGGCCAGGAAACCGGTCATGGCGGCGATATCGGCGCCGCCGGCGACCCGCAGCAGTTCGACACCGTCGCGGGCGACGGGCCGGGCCCGCCACATGGCGTCCCGGACGGCGGCGACCTTGCGCATCCAGCCCTGATCGTCGACGCCCGTCCCGCGGCCGACCGCCCGGACCGGCTCGGTACCGGTGAGGACGGCGATGAGGGCGGTGGCGGGGGTGGTGTTACCGATCCCCATATCCCCGGCCACCAGCAGGTCGGCGCCGCTGTCGATCTCCTCGTCGGCGATCGCCGCTCCCGCGGCCAGCGCGGCGGCGACCTGGTCGGCCGTGAGCGCGTCCTCCCGGTCGATCGCGCCACTGGATCGGCGCACCTTGTGGGTGCTCACGGCCGGATCGGTATCGGTGTCCACCGCGATATCTACCACCCGGACGGTGGCGCCGGCGATTCCGGCCAGGGCGTTCACCGCGGCGCCGCCCGCCCGGAAGTTGGCGACCATCTGCGCGGTGACCTCGCTGGGGAAGGCCGATACGCCGTGCCGGGAGACCCCGTGGTCACCGGCGAACACCACCACCCGTGCCTGTTCGAACTGCTTCGGCGGGCAGATGCCCTGACATGCGGCCACCCAGTTGCCCAGCTCTTCCAGCCGGCCGAGCGACCCCGGCGGTTTGGTCAGCGACGCCTGCCGTTGCTCGGCCGCCGCGCGGGCGCCGGCGTCCGGCGGGGTAACGGGTGCGAATCCGTCTGTCACGGTTCGAGCCTTCCGATCGGGTGCTGTCACGGCGGGCGGACCGGTCCGGGATTTCTCCCGCCGGGCGGTATTCCACCTTCCGGGACAATATTGCCCGCTGCGCCCCGCACGTCGTACGGCACCCGGTCGTGCGGGCCCGCGGGGGCCCTGTCGGGGGCTTCTCCGGCGGGGCCGGGTTTCAGGGCTGTATGCGATCGCGCAGTATCGCCGCGCCGGGGCCGGTGAGCTCGGCACAGTAGTGCGAACGACCGGCCATCGCCATGACCAGCGCGAGGGTGGTGCCCTGTACCGCCGGTCCCGAGCCGGTGTCGAATGGGCCGTCGGTCGCCTGCAGCCGCAGGCCCTCGGTTGCGGTGCGGCCGGAGACCGTGAAATCGCGCGCGGCGAAGAACCGGGCGACCTCGGTCACCGAGGTGAGGGCGGGGGCACCGGTCAGCCCGAGCGGCTCGCGGATATCGGTCCCGTGCACCACGACCTCACCGAGCCATGCCGGGGTATGCCCGGACGGCGCGACGGTGTTCGGGACAGCGGCGCGGAACCGGGCGAGCGTCTCGGCCGGGCCGGCGCCCCGGAACTCCTGCATACGCCGCTGATTGTGCAGATCGGCATCGAAGCGCGCGCCGGCCATGCTGCGGATCCAGCGCAGCCGCCCGATACTCGCCGCCGCGGTGAGGTGGGCGACCACTTCCTCGACCGACCACCGGCCGCACAGGGACGGTACGGCCCACTGCTGCGGGGTCAGGGTGGCGAGCTCGTCGGCCAGTGCGGCCCGTTCCCGGTGGATCGATGCCCAGACTTCGGCGCGCGACAAGGTCTGCATCCCTCGATCCAAGCAGGACGCCCCGACAAGGTCGGTGGGCGATATCTCGCTCAGCGCGCCGTGGGAGTGCGTGCCCCGCTCGAGCCGGGCCGGCGCTCGCTCATTTCAGGCGCATCGGCAGACCGGCCACCACGAGGAACGCCTCCTCGCAGATCTGGGCCAGACGCTGATTGAGAGTGCCGATCTCGTCCCGGAACAACCGGCCGGACCGCGTCGCCGGGATAACCCCCAGGCCGACCTCCGGAGTGACGATCACCAGCCGGTCCCGGTACCCCGCGACGGCGTCGACGAGCACATCGGTATCCGGAGTGACGGTGCCGCGTGGGGCTTCCCAGGCGGCGCGGGCGTCCAGCCGGGCCGTCAGCCAGGTGCCGATATCGTCGATCAGCGTGGCGCCGGGATGGCCGGTGCCCAGTTCGGCCGCGGGGTCGGCGGCGTCCACGACGACCCAGTCCGTGGGCCGGCGGGCGCGGTGCGCGGCGATCCGGTCGGCGAAATCGGAATCCGCGGGGTCGGGGATCGCGGTGGCCAGGTAGCGGACCGCACCCCCGGCGACGAGGGATTCGGCGAACGCGGATTTACCCGATCGCGCACCCCCGAGAACGAGCGTGCGCTGTCGAGGGGGCGAAACGGGCCGGGACACCCGTCGGTCAGATCGCGTCGCCGGGGGAGACCCGCGGCTTCGGGGCGCGCATCTTGCGCAACTGCGAAGCGCGGACGAAGGAATACCAGCCGAGCCGGAATCCGGTATCGGTGGACTTCGGGAACCGTTCCCGGACCCGGCGGTTGACGATACGGCCGAGCAGGAAACCCTCGGCGATCATGAAGACCATCATGACCAGCATGGCCAGCGTGATGATCGACTGCCAGGCGGGAGCCGCGAACATGGACAGGATCAGCAGCAGCGCCATCGGCATGAACAGCCCGACCAGATTGCGGCGGCCGTCGACGATATCGCGGACGAAGGCACGCACCGGGCCTTGATCGCGGGGCAGCAGGTATTTGTCCTCGCCCGCCAGCATCCGGGCCCGCCGATCCTGCGCGGCGGCGCGACGTTCCGCGGCGGCCGTCTTGCGGTCCTCCTTGGAACCGCGGGTCTCCTTACGGCGGGCGCGCGCTTCCTTCGAGGTCATCGGCGGTGGGGCGACCGGGCCCCGGCGCTTGCCCTCGGCCTCGCGCCGACTCGGGGTGGGCCGGCCCTTACCGGCCGTGGGCGCGGCCTTGGCCGGTGCTGTATCGGCCGCGGTGGCGCTCGCGGTGGCAGTCGCGGACCGCGACCCGTCGGCGGGCGCGTCGGTACCGCTGGGCTCACCGCGTCGGAACAACTTCACGGTAACCAGGCTAATCGGTCACCCGGCTCGGCGGTGAACGGGGCGGTGGCCGAGGTGCGGCCGGTCACCCGCCGCGCCGGTCGTGACCCGGCTCACCCGGGCCGGGACACCGGATGCGGCACGGGTGGTGTGGCCACGGGCGCCGGAGATGGCAAGATGGGGAATAGCAGCCCGTCCGAGGGTGTTGGACCACCCGGAACCGTGCGCTGTTCACGGACCGACCACGCTGTCCATAGGAGAGTTCATGAGTGTGCAGAACGACACCGCCACCACCACCCATGGTGTGCAGCTGACCGATGCCGCCGCGGGTAAGGCCAAGGCGCTGCTCGATCAGGAGGGCCGGGACGACCTCGCGCTGCGGATCGCGGTGCAGCCGGGCGGCTGCGCGGGTCTGCGCTACCAGCTCTTCTTCGACGATCGCACGCTCGACGGCGATCTGGTCGCGGAATTCGGCGGCGTCAAACTGACCGTCGACCGGATGAGCGCGCCCTACGTACAGGGTGCCGCGATCGATTTCGTCGATACGATCGAGAAGCAGGGTTTCACCATCGACAACCCGAACGCCACCGGCTCCTGCGCCTGCGGCGACTCCTTCAACTGAATGCTTCCGGGCCGGTGACAGCGCCGGCCCGGCATTCCCGATACACCCGGGTTACGTGATCATTACTTGTCACGAGGCCGGTTACGACGCGTAGTCGTAGCCCCGGCGAATTGATACGGTGAACCGGGGGCAAAGCCCCGTTCACTTTCTTGTTCGCGCTGATTCCGAAGGGGCCCACTTACGTGTCCATTGCTGTATCCGCGTCCATCGCGACCGACCATCTCATGCGTTTCTCCGGCCGCTTCGCCGATGTACTGCTGCCCGATCAGCTCGAGCATGTCTCGCTGAGTTTCCTCGTCGACGACCTGGTGATCCGCCGCGGCGGGGTCGCGGGCAATATCGCCTATGCCATGGGCCTGCTCAAACAGTCACCGCTGCTGATCGGCTCGGTGGGCCGCGATTTCGACGAGTACCGGCACTGGCTGGAATCCCACGGTGTCGACTGCTCGGTGGTCCGGGTGTCCGAATCCGCGCATACCGCGCGTTTCGTCTGCACCACCGACGAGGATATGGCACAGATCGCCTCGTTCTACCCCGGCGCGATGGGTGAGGCGGGCGATATCTCGCTCACCGCCCTGGCCGAGGAGCGGAAACTCGACCTGGTCCTGGTCGGCGCGAACGATCCCGAGGCGATGTTGCGGCATACCGCGGAATGCCGTGAACTCGGCGTGCCGTTCGCCGCCGATCCGTCCCAGCAGCTGGCGCGCCTGGACGGCGACCAGGCTGTCCAATTGATCGAGGGCAGCACCTACCTGTTCACCAACGAATACGAATGGGGTCTGCTCAAGCAGAAGACGGGCCTCACCGAGGACGAGATCGCCGCCCGGGTCGGCGTGCGGGTGACCACCCTCGGTAAGGACGGTGTCCTGGTGGTCGATACCGACGGTAGCGAGGTCCGGGTCGACGCCGTGCCGGAGAACGCCAAGGTGGATCCGACCGGGGTCGGTGACGCCTTCCGCGCCGGGTTCCTCACCGCGCACACCGCGGGCCTGAGCATCGAACGCGCGGCCCAGCTGGGTTCGCTGGTCGCGGTGCTCGTACTGGAGACGGTGGGCACCCAGGAATGGACCCTGGACGCCGATGCCGCGCTCAAGCGACTCGGTGAGGCATACGGCGCCGAGGCGGCCGCGGAGATCGAACCGCTGCTGCGCTGAGCACGGCCACAACAGATCCACATGATGTACGAGGGCCCCGCTCACGCAGGTGAGCGGGGCCCTCGGTGTCTTCCCGTGACTGCTAGACCTGCACTGGATAGGTGGGTTCGGCGATCTCCGGCTTGATGCGCTCCTCCACGAAGATCCCGTGCCAGATCATGAACACCAGCAGTGTCCACAGCCGCCGGCTGTGATCGGAATCCCCGGCCCGATGGGCGTCGAGCATCGCGGTGACGGCCGCCTTGTCCAGCAGATGATCGGTCTGCGATTCGGCGATCTGCTGCCGGGCCCAGTCGTAGAGTTCGGTGCCGCGCAGCCAATGCCGCAGCGGAACCGGGAAGCCGAGTTTGGCGCGATGCAACACATGGCCGGGCACGATGCCCTCCAGCGCCTGCCGCAGCGCGTACTTGGTGGTCTCCTTGGTGATCTTCTGTTCGAGCGGAACCTGCTCGGCCACCCGGAAGACCTCGGAGTCCAGGAACGGTACCCGCAGTTCCAGCGAGTTCGCCATGGTCATCTTGTCGGCCTTCACCAGGATATCGCCGCGCAACCAGGTGAACAGGTCCAGATGCTGCATCCGCGCCACCGGATCCCAGCCGGCCGACTGCGCGTAGATCGGCGCGGTGACGTCCTGATGGGTCCATTCCGGACGGAACTCGCGCAGCACCGACCGCAGTTGTGCGTCGTTGAAGCTGCGCGCATTGCCGTAGTACCGCTGTTCGAGGGTGAGCGAACCGCGGTGCAGCAGACTCTTACCGCGCGTGCCGTCGGGGATCAGATCCGAGACCCTGCCGGCCAGCCGGCGGATACCGCGGGGCAACTTCTCGAACGGCGCGAGCGACAACGGTTCGCGGTAGATGGTGTAACCACCGAACAACTCGTCGGCGCCCTCACCCGAGAGCACCACCTTGACGTGCTTGCGGGCCTCTTTCGCCACGAAGTACAGCGGTACCAGCGCGGGATCGGCCACCGGGTCGTCGAGATACCAGACGATCTCCGGGATGGCGGCGGCGAACTCGGCCGGGGAGACGACCTTGACGATATGCCGGGCGCCGATCGCGGCCGCGCTCTCCGCGGCCACATCCACCTCGGAATAGCCCTCGCGTTCGAAGCCGGTGGTGAAGGTGATCAGCTTCGGGTTGTGTCGCATGGCCAGCGCCGCGATGGCGGTGGAGTCGATACCGCCGGACAGGAAGGAGCCGACCGTGACATCGGCGCGCATATGTTTGGCGACCGAATCCTCGAGCGCGGCGGCGATCTCCCGGTAGCGGGCCTGTTCGGACCCCGGGGTGAACGGCCGGACGCCGAACCCGGGCACGAAGTAGCGGCTGACCTCAGGGGTGCTCCCCGGGCGGACCACCGCGTAACTGCCCGATTCCAGCCGGCGGATACCGGCGTGCAGGGTTTCCGGCTCCGGGACGTACTGCAGCACCGTGTAGTGCTCGAGGGCCCGGTGATCGAGGGATTCGTCGAGACCCAGCTCGGGCAGCAGCTCCAGCAGGCTCTTCTTCTCGCTGCCGAACGCGGTCCCGCCCGGCCCGGTGGCCAGGAACAGCGGTTTGATCCCGAAGGGGTCGCGGGCGAGGAACAGTTCCCCGGAACGGGTGTCCCAGATCGCGAACGCGAACATCCCACGCAGCCGCCGGACCGCGTCGGGGCCCCAGTAGTGGAACGCCGCGACGATGGCCTCGCCGTCGCCCTCGGTCGCGAACATGGGTTCGTCGCCGAACTCGGCCGCGTGCTCGCGGGCGAGCTCCTCGCGGAGTTCCAGGTAGTTGTAGATCTCGCCGTTGAAGGTCAGCGCGTAGCGCTCCCGGTCATCGGCCGGGCCCCAGCGCAGCGGCTGGTGCGAATGCTCGATATCGATGATCGAGAGCCGGTTGAAGCCGAAGATCAGCTGGTCGTCGTGCCAGGTGCCGCGCTCGTCCGGGCCACGGTGCCGGACACAGTGCAGGGCGTCGTACACCCGCTCCACCGTTTCCGGCGCGGCCGTATCGGACGTCAGAAATCCGAGCAGTCCACACACTGCGGCGCTAACCTCGTTTCCACTGGTCGGGGGTCCGCGCCGAACAGGTCGGCGCGGCGGGCGAAATCTAGTGTCCGAGTATGCCGCACGCATCGATTCCCCGTGCGATACACCTCCACTCGGCCGGTCCGCCACAGTACGGAGTGTCGAAGCCGACCCGACGGCGTACCGGGCGCGTGTTTGGTCTACGCTGCGTAGTACTCGGACTGTTCCGGGTGGTGCCGCGCGGTGCGCGGAGCCGCCCGGGTAGCCCGAACGTGCTGTTTATCAGTATTCCCGGCGGCGGGTCCCGCCACGGGGATGCGATGTCGGATGTGTGGCGACCAGGAAGGCGTTGAGCGTGGCGCACAAGGCGAGCGACGAGATCGGGGCACGGCCTGCCCGGCGGCGGGGCCGTGTCCTGCGGCGGGCCGGGTTGGCGGTATCCCTCGGGATCACCACCATGCTCGTTTCCGGCTGCTCGATCGACAATGTGTGGTTGCGGTTCGGCTGGCCCTCGGGTGTCACCCCGCAGGCGCACCGGATGCGGGAACTGTGGACCTGGTCGGTCGTCGCCGCCCTCATCATGGGCGTGCTGGTCTGGGGTCTGACCTTCTGGACGGTGATCTTCCACCGCAAGAAGAAGAATTCGCCGGAATTTCCCCGGCAGACCGGCTACAACGTGCCGCTCGAACTGACCTACACCGCGATCCCGTTCGTCATCATCGCGGTGCTGTTCTACTTCACCGTGGTCGTGCAGAACTACGTGCACGAGAAGGTCGACAACCCGGATGTGGTCGTCGATGTCACCGCGTTCCAGTGGAACTGGAAATTCGGCTACCGCGATGTCGACCTGAAGAACGGTTTCACCTACGACGGTGTCGACACCGTTCGTGAGGGCGCCAACCAGCAGCAGCTGCAGGAATACGCCGAGCGCACCAACGAAGAGGGCCACCCGCAGCCGGGCCCGGTGCACGGCCGCCCCGAGAACGACATCCTCTCGTTCCTGCACTACAACAAGATCGAGACGATCGGCAGCAGCACCGAGGTACCCGTACTGGTCCTCCCCACCGGCAAGGTGATCGAGTTCCAGCTGGCCGCTGCGGACGTCATCCACGCCTTCTGGGTTCCGGAATTCCTGTTCAAGCGGGACGTCATGCCGAACCCCAAGGAGAACAACTCCGACAACGTCTTCCAGATCAGCGAGATCGACCGGGAAGGCGCCTTCGTCGGCCGCTGCGCGGAAATGTGCGGCACGTTCCACTCGATGATGAACTTCGAGGTCCGCGCGGTCTCGCCGGACAAGTTCCAGCGCTACATCCAGGCGCGTGAATCGGGTATGACCAACGCCGCCGCGCTCGAGTCCATCGGCGAATCGCCGGTGGCCACCTCGACCCAGCCGTTCAACACCGATCGCACGGTCAAGACCGACACCACCGAGAACAAGTAAGGACTGACTCAGATGAGGATCGAAGCTCGGCTGTTCGAGCTGCTCACGGTGTTCTTCATTCTCGTGGGCGTCATCTACGGCTTCTTCACCGCCCAATCCCGGACCGGCATCGAATGGGCCGGCACCACGGCGATCGTCCTGACCGCCGGCCTGTCGCTGATCATCGGCACCTACTTCCGCTTCGTCGCCCGCCGGCTCGACCTGCGGCCCGAGGACTACGAGGACGCCGAAATCGTCGACGGCGCCGGTGACCTGGGCTTCTTCTCGCCCGGCAGCTTCTGGCCCATCCTGCTGGCCGGTGCCGCTTCGGTGACCGCGCTGGGCTTCGCCTTCTTCGAACCGTGGCTGCTGGCACTGGGTGTAATCCTGGTCCTGACCGCCGCCGGCGGACTGGTCTTCGAGTACTACCTGGGCCCCGAGAAGCACTGAGTCATGGCGGCGCCTCCGGCGCCGCGGGGCCGGGGCCCTATTAACCCCGGTTCTTCACTCCTACGCTCAGTCGCTGCGCTCCTTCGCTTCGTCGCTCCAGAACCGGGGCGGGCCCCGGCCATCGGGGTCTGCCATCCGGATGGGTGAGAGGTACGCGGGGGATACCGTCGGCCGCGCCACGGTGCCGGATTTCGTACGGTCGATCACACCCTTTTCGAGGCGGCTCGCTCCACGTAGGTATCCGGTGTGGGATCGAGCCGAATACTTGTTTCTGCATCTACGAATCCCCGCAGTCCTTTCGGGCAGCGGGGATTCCCTGTCGGTGCGATAGCACCCCGCCCTTGTGCCGGGTTTCCGATCCCGTGGTCGGCCCGTTTCTCGAGGGTCTACATCCAGCCGGTCCAAAAAAGGCGACCACCGCGCACTTTCCCATGACCTGTGCCCGCCCGGACCAGGCGAGGTCCGACCCCGTCTTCAGTCACCCGCCTACAGTCCTACCCGCCGACCCGGACCCGCGCGCAATCCACCCGAGGCGCCCGGCCTGGACCTCTATCACGACGAGGACCCGTTCCACACACCCCATCCCCGCGAGGTCCGGACCGGATCGAACCTTCTTTCCGCTCCGGATGGTCCACCTCGGTGGGTGGGGCCCGCCCCGGTTCTGGAGCGACATCGACCATCTGCCACGCCTCGCGACGCTGCAGGACCGATACGACGAGTTTCTTGTACTCGTCGGCCAGTTCACGTGTGC
>NZ_JBSGIP010000024.1:0-85624 GCF_053605105.1 Nocardia sp. NPDC003963 | reverse complement strand
CATCGATACCGTGCTTCACGGCATCAATGGCAGAATGATCTAGCTCTATCGACCCCAGAGCCCCGGGCTCGTCCGATGCCGAGCGATGTTCCGGCTGGCCCGGGGCGGGTGGTGCCGAGATCCTGCGCTGGGCGGTGTCCGCGCGTTGCTGTTGTTCGGGCCCGAACCCGTTACCTACGCCCCGTCCCTGGTCATCGACCAATCCGCGTGTGGACACCTGGCTGTCCAGCATCTCGTCGCCGCGGGGCACCACCGGCTGGCATGGCTGCGCCTGCGCCCCAGAGAGTCTCCGATCCAGGACGTGGTAGCCCACCGGCTCACGGCCGCCCGGGAAGCCGCGCTGAAGAACCGGGTGGAACTCGACGTCGTCGATATGGATGCGGATCCGCGCAGCCTGCGAGACTGGGCGCATGGACTGCGCCTGCGGTCCGAGGCCCCGACCGCCGCAATGACTTACGACGATCGCTTCGCCTTCGCCACCGTTCGCGCACTTGTCGATGCGGGATTGCGGGTGCCCGACGACATCGCGGTCGTGGGCGCCGACGACCACGACACCAGCGTGGTCTTCCTGCCGAGTATCATCACGATCTCCTTCGATGCGTCGAATATGGCAAACATCATCCTCGATGCGCTCGATCACGTGCGTGCTGGTGCGGCCGTCACAGTGGTCTCGGCTCCCGAACCACGGGTGATCCGCCGCGAACCAGCTGACCGGAGTACGTCGAGGCATTCCTCGACGCAGAAGACGCAGGCAATCTCGAAACAATTCGTTCCCTCCTCGACCCAGGGTTCGTCATGCACCAACTAATTCCTGCACCGGGCCGTAAAGTCGGCATCGGCAATCATGGACTCGCTGGCAGAGCCGTCCAGGACGGTCGCCGATCTGCATCACGACATCCGCACGTCGGTCGCCGAAGGTGACTATGTCGCGACATTCGTTTTCGTCGCCGGGCGGGATCTCGGCGACTGGCACGGACTGTCGGCCACCGGCAAGGAGTTCTGCACTCCGGAAATGCACCTGTTCCGCATCAACGATGGACCTCTGATCGAAATGTGGTCGCTGGCTCGATGATGCAGTTCGGGATGGAGATCGGCAGTACGACTATCGCCGCCCTCGGATCGACCGGGGCACACCACCAGCGGTGACGGGCGAACCGGTGATCGAAGCGACGTCAGATCGGGCGTTGCCCGGTCCGGTCCTCTCGACCTCGTGTCTGCCGAAGTGCCCGCGACAGCTTTCATGGCCGGTGAATCCTGCTGCTGGGAGGTGAATCGCGCAAACAGGGTCGCCGAGATGACCGGGACCTGTGCGCCGACCCCTGCGTTGTTGCACAGCAGGTGAACCGAGCCGAACTCGGCAAATGCCGTCTGCGCGAGGTTCGCTACCGATTGTTCGTCGGCCACATCGGTGAGGTGCCCGATTACTGTTGCACCGGCAGCTCTCAGTACGGCCATTGTGGTGTCCAGCGCGGCGCGGTCGATATCGGCCACCCCGACCTTCATTCCCCGGTCAGCGAACGCACCGGCCAGGGCGCGGCCGATTCCGCTCGCGCCGCCGGTTACGACCGCGACCCGTTCGTTCAGTTCTCGCATGTGATATCTCTCCTGGATGTTGCTGTTCCGCTCGGCCCGAGCGCGCTCCGGTTCGGGCTCGGCACCGCGTGCCCCCTGGCGCCCGACACCGGCCCGGGACCAAGAGAAGCGGTTGGTGTGGCGCTATCCGTGATGGGTTCCACCCGAAGTCCGGAGGGTAGGCGCGAATCAGTTCAGGCTCCCGATTCGGCGGGTTGCCGTATCGGGAGGCCGGCGGCGCGGTAGATGGCATCCATGACGACCATGTTCGCTACGCCATCGGCTGGATCGGTCGGGATCTGACTGCCGGTCCGGACCGAGTCGACGAATGCGGCCAGTTGGAACAGGTAGGTGTGCTGCCGGGTGAGCCTCTCGTGCCGCCATCGTGCACCGTGCCGAACCGAGATCCGATTCCAGAGCATGGGGGCGAATGGGTTGCTGATCCTGAGCTCTCCGTCGGTGCCGAGGACGCGTGCCCCGATGGCGAGTAACCGGTGTGACCACATCGATGCGGTCAATCGGCCGGTCGCTCCGTTCGGGAACTCCATGTCCGCTCGGATACTGCGATCGACCTGCGGTGTGTGGAGTACCGCCTGGGCTGCGGTGACACGAGGTTCTCCACCGAGCGTGCGAGACAGATGGACGGGGTAGCACCCCACCTCCATCAGAGCGCCGCCGCCCAGTGCGTATTGCCAGCGCGGGTTCCGGTTCGGGGGGTTCGGCGTGCACATCCACGCTTCGATCGACAGGATCTCGCCCAGCTCGCCCGACCGCACGATGGCAACAGCTTTCTCCGCAACCGGGTGGTAGCGGTAATGCATGCCTTCCATGACGACGCGATCGTGCCGTTGCGCGGCCACGGCCGCGACCGCTTGCGCCTCGAATGCGTTGGCGGCGAAGGGTTTCTCGACCAGTACATGTTTACCAGCGGCGACCGCTGTTCTCGTCCACATTCCGTGCAACGCGATCGGGAGTGGATTGTAGATCGCATCGATTCCGGGGTCGTCAACCATTTCGGCGTAGCTGTCGTGCACCACGGGGATGCCGTGTTTGTCGGCGAAGTGCCGGGCACGCTCCGGGTCTCGGGCGGCTATGGCGACCACTTCGATATCTGCAGTGGAAGCCGCAGGTGCGAGAACGGCTGCTGGTGTGATGGCTGCCGCACCGAGTACGCCTATCCTAGTGATCATCGACCGACTGGTGGCCGGTGGTGGCTGGGTCTGCTCATCAGAGGTAGGCGCCGACCATTTCCATTGAGCGGTCCCAGAGCTGTTGGGCGATATCGGGGTTGGATGCCTGCCGGTTCATGCTGCCGTGCGGGGTCATGCCGTCGAAATAGATGCCGCTGTAATCGGGCACCTGTGGACCGGAAGCCAGCCACACCAGCGGTTGCGATCCCTGCGCACCGGTCAACTGCTGGCTTCTCAGCCCTGGTATCCGCTGGAACAGACGCATCATCCAGGTATCGTGCGCGAAGTTGGTGGCGGTGGTATCGGCAGCGTTGTTGTCGCCCGGGACCGCGTCGGCGCCGGGCTCCGGGTGGAAGCTGAGCGCCGAGATGCCCGTGCCGCTCGTGTGCTGCGCGAGTTGCCGGGTTGTCATGATGTTCATGAGTTTGGTGGCGCAGTAGACCAGCCAGCCATTGCCGTAGCGGCGGTGGGTCCATTCGAGGTCGTCGATTCGGACCTTGGCGAAGCGGTTGGCGAAACTGGACGTGGCAATGACACGTACATCGGTTTCCTGCGCGGTCTCACGCAGCCGGGGCAGCAGTAATTGCGTCAGCAAGAAGCCCGCGAGGTGGTTGGCCTGGAAGGAGAGCTCGTGTCCGTCGACAGTCTCGACGCGTTCCGGAAATACTCCGCCCGCGTTGTTGGCCAGGACATCGATTCGGGGATACCGTTCCAACAGCTTGCCTGCCGCGCACCTGACTTGTCCGAGGTCGGCGAAATCGGCGACGACCGGCTCGGTGCCGAGTTCGGCTGCGACCGCTGCGGTTCGCTCAGGAGAGCGGCCGACCGCCACAACGGTGGCTCCGGCCGCCGCCAGACGTCGCGCGGCAGCCGCCCCGATTCCGGCACTCGCGCCGGTGATCACGATGGTCTTCTTGCTGATATCGGTGGGAATCAACGGATCCGACATGGTTGTCTCCTTGCCATCTTGGTTTCACAGGGATATGGGCAACTCGGACCGGATGTCGTGGACCGATCGTCCTATCCGGGTCAGGTAGTCACCGGGCTCAGTCACCCATTCCTGGTAGTCGACGGACCAGTGCTGGAGGGCGCGCAACGGGATCTCGACGGTGACGATTTCCGATGCCTCCGCCGGGAGGCGGACGACCGGTTGCCCGGCGAGCCACCACACCGGGCGTTCGACCGCGGAGTCCGAGGTTCGGGACAGATATACCTGGGCGACGTCTTTGCCGGCGCGCCCACCCACATTGCTGACAGTGATCCGTACGAGGAGGCCGTCGAGCCGACCGGCGGAATCAAGTCGAGTGGATACGGAGGGGTTAGAATAGGTCCAGTCCGGATAGCCGACTCCGGTCCCGAATCCCGCCGCTGGGGCCGGACCTCCCGTCTCGGCGCGGCGCAGCCATTCCCGGTACCCCACGTGCAACCCCTCGCTGTAGGTGAGGGTGCCGGCTGTTGGTTCGACCTGCCAGACCGGTACATCGTGGTGGTTCGCGGGCCACGTGGTAGGAAGGCGGCCGCCGGGCTCCCTGGCTCCGGTGAGTACATCGGCAATAGCGGACCCTATCTCCTGTCCACCGAACCAGGTGAGCAGCGTGGCCGCGGCGTCGTCGAGCCAGGGCATCACCACGGGTGCGCCCGAGTTCACCAGGACCACTGTTTTCGGGTTGGCCTCCACGATCCGGCGGACCAGCTCGTCTTGTCCCGGCGGCAGTTCCAGGGTCGCGCGGTCCATACCCTCCGATTCGAGTATGTCGGTGGTGCCGACGACTACAACGGCCACATCCGCGGTCGCCGCGGCAGCGACAGCGCGGCCGAGTTCTTGGTCGGCCGTGCCATACGGGTCGGTCACTCCCAAGGTGAACGAGACAGCGGGGAAGTCCAGCAGATCCGGGTCACGGCGATATCGCAGAACTAGATCGACTCGCTGGCCGGTCTCCAGCTCGCATCCGGCCCACCGCGTCGGCGGGTCGAGTAGCGTGGCCACGAGATCTCGATCGCCCGGCCCGATCTTCTCGGAGATGGTCGTGACTCCATCGATCCGAACCTCGAATCCACCCAAACCCGAGCAACCGAAGAAATGCTCTCCGCCCACCCGGGCGGTGAACACCGTCGTGACCTCGATGATCTCGGACTCGACGAGAACCGGATCGCCCAGCCAGAGCAGTCTTCCCGAGGCTCGTGATTCCTCGCGGACAACACCCTCGAACGCGTCGAGGAACCGGACTCGCAACCACCCCGGCGATCCGCTGTCGGGGTGGTCGATCTGTTCGCCGGTGAACGGCTGCAAAGCGGTGATGGATCGAAGCCCCATGGCGTAGTCGACCTGGTCGTTGCCAAACGCGGCCCGGATCCCCTCCAGCGGAGTGACGACCTTCTCCGGCGATACAGAGGCCGACCCACCACCTTGGATCCGGGGTAGAACCGCATGCTGACCGATCACAGCTATGCGCGGCTTCCAGTCGACGTCGAGTGGAAGCAGGCCGTCGTTGCGAATGAGCACCATGCTCTCGGCCGCAGCCTCCCGCAAGGTCGATGCCACCGATTCCCGGGTCCACGAGACCGGATACGCCACCGGTTTCGGAAATTCGGCCAGGGCACCGACTCGGGCAGCGAGCCGGAGCAGCCGGGTGACCTTGTCGTCGATCGCCTCCACAGTGACCCGGCCTGCACGGACCGCGTCGAGCAGCGCCTCGCCCCATGGCGCGTCCGGGCCGGGCATGACGAGGTCTTGTGCCGCTTCCGCTGAGGCTTCGGTGCTGTGGGTGGCGCTCCAATCGGAGATGACGACACCGTCGAAACCCCACTCCCGCTTCAGCGGATCCGAGAGAAGTGGGTTCTCCGACATATGGGCGCCGTCTACCTTGTTGTAGGCGCTCATCACCAGCCACGCGCCGCCTTCGGTCACCATACGTTCGAACGGTGCGAGGTAGACCTCCCGCAGCGTCCGTTCGTCCACGCGCACGTCGACTGTCATGCGTTCGGTTTCGGAGTCGTTGGTGACGAAATGTTTCGCGGTGGCGCCGATACCAGCGGATTGGATGCCGCGGACCATCGCGGTCCCGACGGCTCCACTCAAGTAAGGGTCTTCGGAGTAACATTCGAAATGCTGACCTCCGCGCGGGGTTCGGTGGATGTTCACCGTCGGCGCGAGTACGACATCGACGCCTTTACAGCGGGCTTCACCGGCCAGCAATTGCCCCAGTCGGAAGACCAGGTCTTCGTCCCAGGACGCGGCGATCCCTGTCGGGGATGGCAGAACTGCCGACGGAGCCCGCTCGTCGAGCGTCTGGCCGCGGATGCCCACCGGGCCGTCGGAGACCACCACCTGACGTAATCCGATGGCCGGCTCGTCGTGCAGAGTCCAGAAGGACGAACCTGTCAGCAGACGAATCTTCTGTTCGAGGTCGAGTCGGGCCACCAGACCGGTGATACGACTGTTCATGCCTATGCCTTTCCGTTATTGCTTTCAGCGGACCGAAGTAATCGGGAGCACCGCGACTGCGGCAATGACGGCGAATACGATGCCGACCAGGAACAACGGCCCGTACCCGCCGGCCAACGCGATCACCGCACCGGAGATCGCCGGTGCCAGCGTCTGCGGCAAGGACGCAGCGATGTTCATGACGCCCAGGTCCTTTGCGGCATCTTCCGAGGCTGGAAGCACCTCGGTGATCAGGGCGTTGTCGACCGCGGTGTAGCAACCGAAGCCGAGACCGAAGAGCGCGGTGTAGACAAACATTCCAGCGACGGTCGGCGCGAGGAACGGGACGATCATGCCCACGCCCATGACGGCGGTGGCCGCGATCACGAAGATCTTCCGCCGCCCGATCCGGTCGGATACGGGACCACTGACAACAATGGTCAGCAGTGTGGAAACGATCAGAGTCGCGCCGAGTGCAGGAACGAGATCCACGGCATCATCACCGAGTCCGATGTAGTCCTGCAGGATGTAGAGCTGGTAGCCGTACGTGCCGAAGAAACCGAGAAGCAGAAACAGTCGCGCAACGAACGCCCAGGCGAAATCGGGATGCTTTCGCGGATCCACCCAGAAGCTACGGAGCAACAGCGGCAACGAAAAGGTTCGCTGGGCTTCGGCGAGATTTGGCGCCTCCGGGTTGGCCAGTACTACCAGGACGATCACGAGGAGCGCGACCCCCGCGAGAACGAGATAGCCGCAACCCACATCGGAAGCCAGGGCGGCACCCATAACCTGTCCGACCATTCCGCCGACGAAGACACCGACGCCTACAACGGCGGAGAATGTGCCTCGCATGCGTCGCGGTGTGCGGTCGGGCAGTATCGCCGAGAGTGGACCCTGCACGATGTTGTAGGTGATCTGCACGCAGAACCACGCCACGACCAGCTGAAATACGGTGTTTGCCGCTGCCATCCCGAGCATGGACAACCCGCCGGTAAGCGCTCCAGTGAGCATCCACGGGCTGCGCTTGCCGAACCGGGTGCGGGTTCGATCGGACACCATCCCGGCAAGTGGCTGACAGACCATCGCGGCCACGGCTCCCACCGTGGTCACCAACGCGAGATTGGTCGCCTTCGACGCTTCATCGATCTGCTGGACCTGCAGCGGCAGAAGAACCGATGGTACGGCCCCCCAGATCAGCGAGATCGCCATGTTTCCGGCGGGCAGCGAAACGAGCAGCTTCCGTACAGTGCGTTTGTCGTGTGGTGGGTCGGATTCAGGGGCCGGATCGTCGATTGCATCAATGGCCGATGACACTGCGCTCCCCTAGAAAAGGGTGGTTACACGTGCAAGTGATGACACGTGTAACCATACGGAGTGTCCGCCCGGGATGCAACCGGTCGAGCATTCGTGATCTGGTGAGCAGATCCGGGTACGCTGACGGAGCAATGTTCACTCCACGCCCGCATAAACCAGCGACCAGCACCGATGTCGCGCACTTGGCGGGAGTTTCACGCGCAACCGTCTCCTACGTGTTGAACGACAAGCCCGACGCGCGGATTCCGGAGGAGACCCGTCAGCGGGTTCACGCGGCGGCGGTTCAGTTGGGTTACACACCTGACAGTCGCGCGCAGCGGCTGCGCAGCGGGGGGGTTGAAGGCCTACTCATACCTGCGCCGATTCTCGGTTTCGGCGGGGCGATGGACCGGGCGTTCGCGATGATCGCGCAGGATTCGCCCGGCGCGGAGTTGCCGACGATCGTGCACGCCGACCATGAGATCGGCGGGGTCGATGGGGCGCGGGTATGGGCCAGATACCGACCCGAAGCGGTGTTCGTGGAAAGCTCCCGCTGCGACGAGGACGCCACCGAGATTCTGCGTCTGGCCGGCGTGCGCGCATTGCTTCTGTTCGGCCCGGAGCCGGTAACCTATGCCCCGTCGCTGGTCATCGATCAAACCTCTTATGGCCACCTTGCCGTTCAGCATCTGGTGACCCGCGGACACCGCCGGTTGGTCTGGCTGCGTCCCACCGAGTCCTCGATCCAGACCCTGGTGGCTCACCGGCTCGCGGCGGCCGAGGAGGCTGCACTGAGAAACAGGGTGGTACTCGACGTCGTCGATATGGATGCCGATCCACTCAGCCTGCGAGACTGGGCCCATGGGCTGCGCTACCGGCCCGACGCTCCGACCGCGGCAATAGCCTATGACGATCGCTTCGCCTTCGCGGCCGTTCGAGCACTCGTCGACGCAGGGTTGCGGGTACCTGACGACATTGCGGTCATCGGTGCCGACGACTACGCCACCAGTGCAGTCTTCATACCGAGTATCACCACGATTTCCTTCGACGCATCGGATATGGCGAATGTCATCCTCGACGGGCTTGAACGTATGCGCGCAGGCGAGGTCATCACCGTGGTCCCGTCTCCCGAGCCGAGGGTGATCCGCCGGGAATCGAGCTGATCGCGTACCAGGGAGTGTGTCGGCTTCGGGCGCGGTGATCGAGCATTTCCTCGGGGCTCGTCGAAAACTCCTCAGATACCAGCGTTTCGGACGAGAGCGTCGGCCATCCGCGGGGATAGGGCGGAAATGAAACGCAGGGTACCCGCGTAGCTCGGGTACATCTCGACCGGACGATCGCGTACTGCGGCAAGGATCCACTGCACAGCGCGTTGTGGAGGCAACGCGGATCGTTCACCGTAGGCGAGGGTGGGTGCGATCATCGGGGTGCGCACAAGCGGGAATCCGATAATGGTCACGGCGATTCCGCTCCCGTGCAGCTGGCCCCCAAGCTCCGGCCGAAGGCGGACAGCGCGGCCTTGGACGCATGAGAGGCGGTGAACCTCGGCATGACCCCCGCCGCGGTACCCCAGGTGCCGATATTGATGATGTGGCCCTGATACGCGGCTCGCAGCGCGGGCAGGAGTGCCAAGATCAGCTGGACCGGTCCGAAAATAGTTGACCGCCATGGTCCGCTCGTAATCATGGGCACGGTCGGTGCCGTCCGAGGTCGCGCGCCGAATCGACCGGCCGGCGTTGTTTATCACTATGTCCGGTGTGCCGAATCGGCCGAGAACACCGGCAGCGAGGTTCGTGGACATCTTCGGCGCGACTCATATCACAAGGCGCGCTGCGGGCAGTGCCACCGTGCATGGCGATCGCCCGACACACCGCATCGAGTTTGTCTCGATCGCGGGCCACGGCAACGATCCGCGCGTTCGACTGCGGTCTGTTTGGCTGGTTTGCCTGCCCGGACCAATGCGATCGCTCGGGTCCGGAACTCGGTGGGGTAAGCGCGTGGCACGTGAATCAGCCTTTCGGTAAGGCTGTCAGTTAGCAACCCGAGCTGGAACCCAACCGGTGGGGCAGGTCATCTTGACGTGCCGATAGGCGAACCTGGAAGGAGGTCACCGTGCCCAAGCTCCATCCCGCGACAACGCCCGACAGCCCCTGTGGTAAAGCTTTCGCCACTGCATCACTTCCGTTTGCGGGTAGCCGAGGCGAGCACGGTCCGAGTTCAAGCCGCATTCGGCTCGGACCGGCTACCGGTAGTCTGGATAGCCTGCAGCCGTGCTCCACAGCGAAACCATCGAGGCCGGCCGACGGACTACTGCGGACCGGGCCGAAGGTGTTGGGTTGCCAGCCATTCCTCGTGCAGTTCGAAATGGTTGTCCGGTCGTTTGATCATGATTGCCTCGGCTTCCGCAAGGGTCGCCCCCGAGCTTTCGAGCTCCAGCGTCGCGCGGACAAAGACCTCTCTGTTCTCGGTCCCGGTGACCCATGCCCGGCCAATCAACGGCCAGCCCACCGGCACCGGACGGACGAATTTGACCGTGAGGGAACCGGTAACCCCGAATTGATCGCTCAGCTACCAGGGTGTGACCGACCAGTTCGTCCATCACTCCTGCCGTCCAGCCTCCGTGGGCTACTCGCGGGCCCCCTTCGTCCGCAGGAGAACACACCACATGACTGGTTACTACGCCATCGTCGCCCAGCCGTTCGCTGTCGATACCGAAACGGCACCGATTCAGCCGGCTGCAGCCATGGCACAGCTTCATGCCACCGGGCGACTCCGGCGCATGGAAGGGGGCCGGCGGATCGTATCGACCAACTGTCACGGACCGAGCCACGGACTCCGTGGTCCGGCCGCTGCCCTCGACACCCGTTTCCGACACATGAATCCCTTCGTCGATATCGAATGCCCGACTCCCGCAACCGAGCGGTCGAGCATGTGCTGAGCAATCCGCGCAGCTACGGCCGATAGACAGCCACGGCTGTCGAATCCGCGCTGCTCGACGGCGATGGCGCCGGCACGACAGCCCGCAGACAGCTCCAGCGCGGCGGTCCGCACCGCAAACCCATCGTGGACGACGACCTGGTGATCGTGCTATCGGAATGGGCCGACACCGCCTCGCCGAAGATCACCGAGGGCGTGGTCGTCAGAGAACCAGAAGATCTCGTGCCGGTAAGTCTGGCGGTATCGGCGGCGCGACGCTATCCCCGGAACTTACTGGGCTACGACGAAGAGGCCACCAAGAAACTCACCGAAGAAGCAGTGAACCTGTCCATTCCAGCGAAGAATGGCAGTTTGTGGGACGCCTTGGCCGCCGCGTTCCAAACCGAATTCGACACCACGATCGGCAAAGCCGGTTTCGCCAAGGAACTACTCGGGATCCTTGAGGACTCCGAAGGTGGCACCCGTCCGGCCGGGGCACCCGCGTTGGATGAAACCTTTTCGGCGCTGCTTGAGCGGCTTTCCGACACGCTGCGGCTGGCGCGCGACCGAGAGAACGACCAGCGACGCGACAACCGGCTGGACAGAATCATCGAGATCTTCCTTGCCGACCACGCCACCGGCTGCAGCAGAGACCATGCGGCGGTCACCCTCGCCGAATCGACGCCGCGGTTGACGACACCACCGCTGGCGACGTCATTCGCGCCACGAGCGCACGAATGCGCCGAGACTTCAAACTCCTCGCCCAGCCGCTGAACAAGATCGACAACTTCGAGGTGTTCCTTGAGGCTCTCAAGAATCTCCGCCACCTCCCGCGCCTCCATGACCAAGGAGTTCTGCGCGCCGCGGAATGAAGCGATCACCGGCCGCAAGTGTGGCCGCCGACGTCAAAGCACGCCATCACTTCCGAAGGCGTGCAGCACACGACCGATGTGATGAACGCCCAGATCGGCGTCTTATTCGTGCTCATCACCATCGGCTCGCGCCCCACGCTGCGCGTAGAAACCGCCGACAAGCGCCGTAGGCCTGCCTTTGAGCGCCGGATTCGGCTCCAAGAACCTCAGGAATGAACTCGTTGAAGGTTGGAGCCTCAACGGGACTTGCTCAGCCGGCGCGCAGACCACTCCACCCCTATCTGTACGGCCAATGCAAAAGTCTCGGCAAAAATCTGCTGACAGCTACAAGAATCCGTGCTCGGGGAGGGATCAGAAAACTGCTCTTGCGATAAGTGTGCACACATTTGGTGCGCATACCGTTACCGTATACATTCCGGTGGCTTCCTCCCTTCCGTATTCACGGCGTTCCAACTCTGTATTGGGTTCGGGCCAGGACTGCTGCCTGTTGGCCACTACGAGCGATTCATGGAAAGAAACCCCCGAGGAGGCTGGGCGGCGGCATCACTGCTTCCTCGAAGTGCTTGCTCACGTCGGGTCGGCTGTGCATGCGGAGTGCGGGAGACCAGCGCAGGCTGCCGGCGTCCGCCTCAGTTGCAGCCCGACCCGCATGCGAGGAGGGTTGGAGCGCGAGTGTGGACATCTGGGTAGGCGTCGCCGATTGGGCGCGCTTGACCGAGCCTCCGCAGCAATCAGGTGTCGACGAAATGTGGGATCTGTTGTCCCCTTCTTCCCGATTCTTATGACTTCCTCAATTCGCACGGCCACCTACCCATCGAGTCCGAATCCGATTCCATGCCTACTCCGCGGTTCGACCTCGTCGAGGACGGGGTGCTGCGCTGGCCGACCATCGCCGATCCATGCTTTGCCAGAGGCGTATTCCGCGGGGTCGGAGCCAGCGGTTCGCACAAGACCCACTTCTATCTGCGGAACCTGGTGGAAGCGTGCCGACGCACCGAGAGAGGTGATGGAGCCGTTGGACGCCTGGCTCAGCCGCCTACTCCCCGACAAGGGAGGCGACGAACTGGCCGCCGTGACTTCCTGCAGCGCCAAGGGCGTCTACGCCGGCGAGATCTGCACGCTGCGCCGCTGGCTGCGGGACAGGGAACGCAGCGATCGGAACCGCAGTGATGAGCAGTGGGGCCGACAGCCGTTCGACGAGGGCGTGAGCGCGGTCGAGCTCGGCATTCGCACGCCATGGAATGGCTACGTCATCGGCGAGTGCCCCGGAAGGAGGTCGCGGGTGCGCCGGTATAGAACCAGGTAAGAGAAGACCAGTTCGGCGGCGGCGAAACCCATTGCGAGCATGATGATCACGGACGGGCCCGAGTCATTGGACGGCATCGGGTTGGATGCTGCCCCATGGACGTGAGGTCCCCCACCCGGCAGATGAATTGCAAGCATGAGGAGCGCCATCAGCGCGGACGCCGCATAATGCCTCGGCGCCGGACTATTCCACAGGTGTGCGCTGCACAGAAGGCACCCGGCAACCAGGGCGACGGTGACAACATCGGCGAGAGGGCTCGTGTGGTTTCCGATTATCGCGGTATGGATTGCCGCGGAACAGATTCCGATCAGGGCGATTGCCCTACCCGGCACGTCGACACCGCTATCGCGGAGGGGCACATCCGACCTCCTTTGCTCGTCATGGCTCGGCGCGGGTGAATCGCCGAAGTTGCCATCCACAAAATCTATGATTGGATACAATCACAGATCAATCGGATACTTCAAGCGGTACGGGCCGGATAGCCCCGGGCGACGACCGGCCCGGGCAGAGGAGGCGTGGTGCTCCAGCACGAGGACAACGAGAAACTGACGCGGACCGGACCGGACGCGCCACTGGGACGCCTGCTGCGCTCCTACTGGCAGCCCGCGGCGCTGGTGTCCGAACTACCCGAGGACCGTCCGGTCAAGGCGATCCGGATCATGAGCGAGGACCTGGTGCTCTTCCGGCGGCCCGACGGCGGTTGGGCCCTGGTATCCCGGTTCTGCGCACATCGCGGCGTCGATCTCTCGTACGGCCGGCTCGAGGACGGGGGCCTGCGCTGTCTCTACCACGGCTGGTTGTACGGCGCCGACGGACAATGCCTGGAGCAGCCCGCCGAGCCCGCGCACAGTTCTTTTGCCGCCCGGGTACGTATCGCCGGCTACCCGTGCGCGGAGCGCAACGGCATCATCTTCACCTATATGGGCGCGGGCGACCCCCCGCCGTTCCCCGAATTCGACTGTTTCACGGCTCCGGACGAGTACACCTTCGCGTTCAAAGGTCTGTGGGAGTGCAATTGGCTCCAGGGCCTCGAAGGCGGTATCGACCCGAGCCATGTGTCGTTCCTGCACCGCTTCGTCGGGGCGGACCCGCGTGAGGTCTACGGACAGCAGTTCAGCGAGGAAGTCGAGGGAACCGGGCGCAAGCTTTCCGAACTGGTCGGCGACAGCCACCGTCCGGATATAGAGGTCGAGGAGGTGGACCACGGGCTGCGGGTCTTCGCGGTCCGGCGGCTGACGGAAGAGATCGCGCACGTCCGCGTCACCAATCTGATGTTCCCGAACGCCTTCGTGGTCCCGTTCGGGAACTCGAAGGTGTTCACGCAGTGGCATGTTCCCGTCGACGACGAGAACCACTACTGGTTCATGATCTTCTACGACTTCGCCGAGCAGACCGACAAGGAAACACTGCTGGCCCAACGCCTCGCCGAGGTCACCCTGCCCGACTACCGCCCCGTCCGCAACCGGCGCAACGACTGGGGCTACGACCCGTCCGAGCAGCGGAGCCTGACCTATACGGGTATGGGTCTGGATATCAATGTGCACGACCAGTGGGCCGTCGAATCGATGGGCCCGATCCAGGACCGCACCCGGGAACGTCTCGGTGTCTCCGACCGCGCCGTGACGGCCAACCGGCGGATGCTGTTGCGCGCGTTGAAATCCTTCGAATCCGGTGGCCGCGCTCCGGCGACTGTGACGACCGCCGCCGAGGCCGCGAACCTGCGCGGGCCGCGGGCGGTCGACACGATTGCACCCGCCGGGCACTGGGAACGGCACTGGCGGGAACGCGAAAGCAGTCGGCGCGCCCGATCGCCCTGGGCCACACCGATCGACGCGGCGGACCCGGCCGCCGCGGCCGGCAGCGGCGATGCGTAACCCGGACGCCCGGCCGTACGCGGAGGGTGGACGGGGCCCGAGCGCTCGGCCACTTCTTGCCGCGGATCGGGGCGGATTCGTCGATCGGCACGGCCTGTGGAGCGAGACGGACCACGCCGCGGCCGGACAGCTGCGCCGGGTCGTCGACGAGACCGGTATCGAAATGGTCCGTTTCGCCTTCGTCGACCAGCACGGCATCCTGCGGGGTAAGACGATGACCCGGCAGGCGGTGCGCGGGGTGCTGCGGTCGGGTCTGACGGCACCGTCCAGCCTCCTGCTCAAGGACACCTCCGGCCGGTCGGTGTTCGATGTGTTCGCGGCGGACACGGGCGTCGGGATACCGGGGCTCGGCGGTGCCGGAGATATCGTCATGGTCCCGGTCCCGAGCACGTTCCGGGTGTTGCCGTGGACGCGGCGCACCGGCTGGATGCTGTGCGATCTGTACTTCCCCGACGGCAGGCCGGTCCCGCTCAGTCCACGCGAGATCCTCCGGCGCCAGGAGGTGCGCCTCGCGGAGGCGGGGTACACGCTGACCGCCGGTGCCGAACTCGAATTCCACGTCTTCCGCGCCGATTCCGGAGGTCTGGACGCGGATCAGGTCGGAGTACCGGGCACACCGGGCCGGCCGGTGCCGGTGTCCCCGACGAGCACCGGCGCCCAGCTGCTGCACGAGGAGGGCCTGGACTCGCTCGACGAGCTGGTGCAGGTGTTGTACGACGGTCTGGTCGGCGTCGATCTTCCCCTGCGGTCGATCGAGCTCGAATTCGGCCCGAGCCAGCTGGAGATCACCCTGGCACCCGGCGGCCCGATGAAAACGGCCGACGATGTCGTGCTCGCCCGCTCCGTGATCCGCCAGCTGTGCCGCCGGCACGGCTACCGGGCGACATTCATGTCCCGGCCCGCGGGCGCGCAGTCTGCGTCGACGGGCTGGCATCTGCACCAATCGCTGCACCGGATCGCCGACGGCGGGCCCGCGTTCCCGGCCGCGCAGGGCAGCGGCACCCTGTCGCCGGTGGGGATGTGCTACCTGGCCGGTCTCCTCGACCATGCCGGCGCGGCCACCGCCTTCGCGACCCCGACCGTGAACGGCTACAAGCGCTACCTGCCCTACTCACTGGCACCGGACGCGGTGGTCTGGGGGCTGGACAACAAGGGTGCGATGATCCGGGTCGTCGGCAGCGCCGGTGATCCGGACACCCGGCTCGAGAACCGGTCGGGTGAGCCGGCCGCCAATCCGTACCTGTACCTCACGTCGCAGATCGTCAGCGGGTTGGACGGCATCGCCCGGGGTCTCGACCCGGGTCCGCCGACGGAGAACCCGTACGCCCCCGGCAGTACCCGGCTACCGCGATCGCTGGGTGCCGCCCTCGACGCCCTGGCGGCGGATCCGGTGTTCGCGACGGCCCTCGGCACCGAGGTGACGAACTGGTACAGCACCCTCAAGCGGTCCGAGTTCGCGCGCTACCTCGCCCATGTCTCCGACTGGGAACAGCGTGAATATCTCGGACTGTTGTGACCGGCACTCCGATACTCCACAGCACACCGAAGTTTCCGGGCTCACCGAGAGCCGGAGCCGGGCGACACCCCCGCGAAACATTCCCGAACCACACTCGGACACGTACCACCCACGGGCGACCCGGTCGCCGCCGAAAGCAGGAACCATGCGCATCTACGACATATCCCTCCCCATCCACCCGGATATGCTGCACTGGGGCAAACAGCCCGAAGTGACCCACGTCGAGACCATCGCAGGCGGTGATGCCTCGAACGTCACCCGCTGGTTGATCGGATCGCATACCGGCACCCATATCGATGCGCCCCTGCATTTCCGGGACGGCCTGCAGCCGGTCGACGAGATACCGATGGACACCCTGGTCGGTCCGGCCGTCGTCCTCGACCTCGTGGGGGTGAACGGCCAGATCGGCGCGGCCGAACTCGATGCGGCCGGGCTCGGCCGGCACGAAAGGGTGATCCTCAAGACCGTCAACTCCTCGGACGACGGCGCCCTTCGGGCCGCCGCGAAGCCCAGCGAATGGGTCGGGCTCGCGCCCGACGGCGCCGCCCTGCTGCGGGCGCGCGGGGTGAAAATCGTCGCGATCGACTACCTGACGATCGAATCGCCCGAGCACACCGTCGAGTGGGACACCCACCACGCACTGCTACCGCACGGTGTGATCATCCTGGAGGGCCTCGACCTGCGCGAGGTCGCGGCCGGAGAGTACGAGATGATCTGTCTACCGCTCAAACTGCAGGGCAGCGAGGCGGCGCCCGCGCGGGCCGTTCTCGTACAACGATGACGGGCCCGGCCGGTGTCGCGGTCGCGACTCCCCACCGGGAGGCCACCGCGGCGGCCGCCCGCACCGTCGAGGGGGGCGGCAACGCGATCGACGCGGCCGTGGCCGCGGCGGCCGTACTGACCGTCGTGTACCCGCACCAGTGTTCGCTCGGCGGAGATCTGCTCGCCGTGGTCCGGGAGCCGGACGGCGCGGTCGGTGCGGTGCTTTCGGCCGGTGCCGCAGCGGCGTCCCTCGACGTGGATGCCGTCCGCGCCGAGCATGCGCGGACGCCCGGACGTGGTCCGCTGACCGTGACTGTGCCCGGCGTCGTCGCGGGGTGGCGGGAACTGGTAGGCCGCGGCGCGGCACGACCCCTGTCGGAGGCGCTGGAAACGGCCGCGGAGATCGCCGAACACGGCACCCGGGTATCGCCGGGGTTGCGGCGCGCACTGCTCGCCCATGCCGCGGTCCTGGCCCGCGACCCCGGGGCCGCCGACCTCTTCTTCGACAACGGCGCGCCGTTGGCCGAGGGGGCGCTGTGGCGTCAACCGGCGCTGGCCGCGACCTTACGTCAGCTCGCCGCGGACCCCGCCGACTTCTACACCGGCCGGGTGGCGCATGCGCTGGCCGACGGACTCGGGCGCCTCGGCAGCCCGTTGACCGGGGACGACCTTGCGGCCCATCGCGCAGAGGTGACCGCCGCGCTCACCCATCGGATCGACGATGTCACCTGGTATGCCGCGCCGGCACCCAGCCAGGCCGCGGCGCTGCTCGCGGTGCTGGGCGACAGTGCGCGCCGCCGGGCGGCCGATCTGGTGGCCCGCGGGGTCCGGGTGGCCGCGGCCCGCGATGCCCTACTTGCCGATCCCCAGGTGGTACCGGTGGACATCGCACGATTCTTCGCGGCGGCCGACGGGTCGGAAGTGTTCGCCACGACAACCGGCCCGGGCGCGCCGAAGCCGGCCGGCGACACGGTCGCGGTCACCGCCGTCGACACCGACGGCCGCGCGATCACACTGATCCAGAGTGTCTTCCAGAGCTTCGGATCCGGACTCGTCGAACCACAGACCGGGATCGTGCTGCACAGCCGCGGGTCGGCCTTCTCACTCGACCCGCGGCATCCGGCGTTCCTCCGCCCGGGGGCCCGGCCGCCCCACACGCTGAGCCCGGTGCTCGCGGTGACCGAGGCCGGGGTTCTCGCCCTCGGGTGCCAGGGCGGGCGCGCTCAACCGTGGATTCTCGCGCAGGTCGCCGGCGACCTGGCCGACCCGGCGACCACCGATCTGCGTGCGGTCCTGGCCCGCGACCGCTGGGTCTTCGGCGGTGTGGATATCGGACGAGACCGCCCGGCGCTCGTCACCGAATCGGCCGAGGTGGACCCGTCGCTCGCGGCGGCCGCGCACGCGGCCGGGCTGGCCGTCTCGGGTCGCGGCGCCCGGTGGGACGAAGCCGGACACGTGCAGGTGTGCCGGCTCACCGGCGCACAACTGTCCGCGGCGTCGGATCCGCGGGCCGACGGCGCGGCACTCGTCGTCCGGCGATGAGCCGGGTCGTGGTCGTCGGTCTCGGACCGGCCGGAATCATTGCGAGCGCCGTCCTCGCGGGAGCCGGTCATGGCGTCGTCGCGCTGCAGACCGACGGTGGTGCCGGACGCTGCGCGCTGGTCTCACCGGCACCGACGGTCCGCCGGCGGGCCGGTGAACAAGCCGTCGCCGCATCGGCGCCACCCGACGGTGTCGACGGTGTCGGCGGGTCGAAACTGTCTGCCGCACCGCAGAGTTACCGGCTCGATCCCTGGGTGCTCCGAGCACGTTCCCGCACCCACGCCCGGTACGGTCCGGAGGCACCACCGGCAGGTACGGATCTGGCCGACTGGCCGATCGAACCGGCGGAACTCGACGAATTCCACCGCAAGGTGGAGCGAGTGATGTCCGTCGGAGTACGGGCGGCGACGCCGTGGACCGGCAAGATGTCCGCCGCGGCCGCCGGCCTGGGCTGGGACCCGTTTCCGGCACCGGCCGCGGCGATCGCGGACTGCAGCGTGCTACTCGACCGCAGGCGTGTCGAGGTGCGCGAAGGTGCGATTGCGCGGGAGATCGAGACCGACTCCACCGGTTCGGTGACAGGTGTCCGGATAGTTCTCGGCGGGCGCCACGAGCGCATCGGCTGCGACGCCGTGGTCGTCGCCGCAGCGGTGGTCCCGACCGTACGGTTGTTGCTGATGTCCGGAATCGACGGCAACGATCAGGTAGGGCGCCATTTCATGGCCCACAACTGCTTCGTCGCGCACGGCTGGTTTCCGGATGTCGATCTGGGCCGTGACGCAGGCGGCCCGGCGCAGGCCACCGCGGTCGCCGAGTTCGACGGCGACGCCTTCGATCACACGGGACTGGGCTTTCTCGGCGGGTCGGTCCTCCAGGCCGCGATGACCGGACCGCGCACCGACGGGTGGCGCGACGCGGTGGCCCGTGAGCTGCCACCCGATCTCGCCGGGCCCGCGCGGGCCGCGGAGTGGGTTCACGCGCAGCAGCACTCGATCGGCACCGTATGGGCACAACCGGACCAGCTGCCGCGCGAGGTGAACCGCATCGATCTCGACCCGGACACGACGGACCCGCTCGGCCGCCCGGTGGCCCGGCTGACGCTGGATCTGGCCGACGACGATCGGGCCCGCGCGAAATTTCTCGGTGCCCGGATGTGTGCCTGGCTGGAAGCCGCGGGCGCGAGATGGGTGTGGGTCACCGAACTGCGACCGCAACCGCTGGGCACACACCTGTACGGCGGGGCGCGCATGGGTACCGACCCGGCGAGGTCGGTGGTCGACGGGTACGGACGGTGTCATACGGTGCGCGGCCTGGTGGTGGTCGGCTCGTCGACCTTCCCCGGAACCGGTGGGCGTGGTCCGGTGCAGACGGTCGAGGCGCTGGCCTGGCGTTCGGCGCAGCGACTCGCGCAGGACCTGTCGTGAGGGCACCGGCATTCATCGGCACCGGTGCGGGGTGTGGGTCACCACGGCCGGATGTTCTTTCCCGGCATCAGGTCTCGAACCCGCCACCGCTGCGCGCCACCCGGGGCGAGCGCTATCGGACCGGTGATTCCGCGTGTCGGCTCGGGACGACTCGATACCTCGCCCGAGACCGGTGCCTGCTCGAAGACGTGCACGTAGTTCCACGCATCGGGGCAGTAGTCGACGAGAATTTCGCGGCACAGCCCGCAGGCGGAGACGATTCGTATCGTCCCCCGGTCCGGTCCGGGCCGGTAGAGCACGGCCAGGACGGTGTCGATCTCGTCGGCGAGACTCCGCGCCGGCTCGGTGTTCGCGAGCACCGCGCCGAGCGCCATCGCCTCCGCGCACACCGACGAGCGTCCCGCGGAACCGGCCATATGTACGCCGAGGTGGACAGCGCCGTCCCGGGTACGGATCGCGGCCGCCACCTCGTGCCGGCCGGTTCGGTAGGTGCGGGACAGAGCCGCGACCGCGGCATCCCACAGATTCCGGTCGTACACAGCCAGACCAGATGGATACAATGTCATAAATCTAGGATCCCCAATGATGGCGGTCCTGGGCAACCCGGGATTCGCGCGTCGCGCGGATCCCGGCAATCCGAGGAGAGCGGACGCCATGGGTGTATCGCAGGGATCGAACTTCCCGATCATGACCGCAGACGAGGTACGCATCGTGTACCGCTCCGGCAGAACACGCACCCATGCGGTGCGGGGCATCAGCCTCGAGGTAGTACAGGGCGAAACCCTGGGCCTGGTCGGCGAATCCGGTTCCGGGAAGTCGAGCCTGGCTCGCGCGATGGCAGGCCTCGAACGGATCCACTCCGGGTCTGTCGGCTACCTCGGGCAGCCGCTGCCCGCCACACTGCGCTTACCCCGGTCCAGCAGACTCGATTTGCAGATGGTCTTCCAGGACCCGGGTAGTGCACTCAACCGGCGCCGCCGCATCGGCGCGGCATTGACCGACGCCCTGCGCGCGCGCTCGGGCCGGACACCCGGCGCCGACGCCGTGCCGGAATTGCTGGCCTCGGTCGGGCTGCCCGCGCATTTCGCCCATCGGTACCCGTCGGAAGCCTCCGGTGGACAGTTGCAACGGGTGGTGATCGCCCGGGCCCTCGCCGCGCGGCCACGAATCCTGTTCGCCGACGAGCCGGTCTCGGCGCTGGATGTCTCCGTACAGGCGCAGGTGCTCGACCTTCTCGTGGAGCTGCGGGAGAAGCATGCGCTCACCATTGTTTTCGTCTCACACGATCTCGGTGTGATCCGGCACATGTGCGACCGCGTCGCAGTGCTCCGGAACGGGGAGCTCGTCGAACTGGGCGACGCCGAGAAAGTCATCGCCGACCCACAACACGAGTACACGAAGTCACTGATCGACGCGGTCCCGGAGCTCGACGATATCGTCCGGCCGGCGGATTCCGTCGTCTAGCGGGCACAATCGGGGCAACCCCGCCGCCGACCGCACACGGCCCGGGGTCGGCACACGAACGGCACGTGGGCGGCGGCGGTTCACCGGGAGACGGCCGGCAGCCACGTGCGCCATCGCACCGGTGCGCGCCCGGCCCCGGGTACGACCTTCCGAACACACCGGCCATACCGGAATCGCCGGGTGCACGGTATGCGACCGACCGCACTCCCCCGGCACCAGGTTTCTCGCGAATCACCGGCAACCCCGCTGCATTACACACCCGTAAATTGTGGATGCATTTGCCTCGAGAATGGATCCAATAGTGCTACTTTCGCATCAAGCGTCCACGTGATCGGAGATTCTCGAGTGAGTGCTTTCAAACGACGCAACGAAATTCGTGACGAGAACGGTGGACTGGTCCTTCCCGTCCGGCTGTCCCGCCGGGGTTTCCTCGTCAATGCCGGAGTCGTCGGTCTGGGCGCGATGGGTGTGGGCGCCTTCCTCACTGCGTGTGGCCAGGGCGGCGGCAACGCGAAGATGGCGGAGATCCGCAAAGGCGGCACCCTCACCTTCGCGATCGACGGCACCAACGGCGTACTCGATCCCGCCGTGTACACCACGCTCGGCGACTGGCTCGCGGTCGACTCGATCTGTAGCGGTCTGACCACCTTCGACTTCGTCGACCCCGCCGTGCAGATGGCACTCGCCACCGGCGTCACCACCTCGGACGACGGCCGTACGGTCACCTTCACCCTGCGCGAAGGGGTCAGCTTCCACGACGGCACGATATTCACCGCGAACGACTGCGTCCGCACCTACAACCGGCAGATCCACGACGGCGATCCCACCCTCCCGAGCGCGTCCTCGCGCCCACTGCGCAGCGGCACCAACCGCAATATCGCGGCCGTCGAGGCGCCGGACGAACGCACCTTCGTCGTCCGGCTGAAAGAACCCGACCTCGTCCTGCCGGCCATGGCCTCCGATATCTCGGCCCGGATCGTCTCGGCTGCCGCACTCGACCGATTCGGACGCGACATCGGGCGCAACCTGATCGGCACCGGACCGTTCAAGGTCGCCTCCGTGACCCCGCAGCAGGCGATCACCCTCGAAGCGTTCAGTGGCTACTACGGGGGATCCCCGGTAATCGACCGGCTGGTGCTCCAGCAGGTCGCCGATGCCTCGTCGCTCAACGCCGGCCTCCAGGGCGGCCAGATCAATGCCTCCTCCTTCGTGGTGCACTCCGCCGCGAAAGCGCTCGCGGCGAACCCCCGGGTGTCGGTGTACGACACCCCGAACCGGGTCAACATCCACATGGTGATGAACGTGACCAAGGGTGTGCTGCGCGATATCCGGGTCCGCAAGGCCGTCAGCCTGTGTATCGACCGCGCGAAGGTCGTCGCGAACGCATTCTCCGGGTACGCCGAGGAACCCACCGGATTCGCCCTGCCCGCCGCCGATATCGCGCACGATCCGGCGCTGGCCGATCTGTCGAGACGAGATACCGCGGCCGCCGCGAAACTGATCGGCGAGGCCGGTGCCACGGGTTCGCCGGTCAGCCTGATCGCGCAGAACAACAACTGGTACCCGCGCGCCGCCCAGATCATCGAGCAGAACCTGGTGGAGATCGGTCTGGTTCCCGAAGTCGAATTGCTGGACCCGGGTTCGTTCGCCGGCAGGTTCTTCGATCTGGCCAACCACGAGCTGGCGATCTGGGAACGCAGCGGCTACATCCCCGACCCGGACAATATGGCGGGCAACATGCTCTCGTCGGTCAGCAGCTACGGAGCGCGCGGGGTCGGCGTCCCCACCTTGGATCCGGCGATCGCGGCCCGGGTGGACGGTCTGCTGGCCCGGGCCCGCCGGACCGATGTCGTCGCGGAGCGCACCGCGATCTACTCCGAGGCGCAGCGCATCTACGCGGAGGAAATCGCCGGTATCGCGGTGATCGCCTTCACCAGGAACATCGTGGCCTCCGCCGGATCCACCGATATCGGGGAGGCACCGCTGGCCAGCCAGCGAGCCCAATTGCAGAAGGCGGCGTTGACGGCATGAGCGCGATGGCCTCGTCCGCACCGGTCACCGTGCCGGCGACCGGCTCCGGCACCTGGCGCACCCGATGGCGCTACCGCCGGATCCTGCGGCGCCCGCTGGCGTGGTTCGCGTGGACCGTCCTGATCGTCTATGCACTGGTGCTGACGCTCGGTCCGGCCCTGCTGGACACCGATCCGCTGGCACAGGCCGCGCAGGCATTCGAGCCGATCGGCAGCACGGGACATATCCTCGGAACCGACGAACTGGGCCGAGACCTCCTGGCCCGCCTGCTCGCCGGCGGCCGGCCACTGCTGATGGTGTGCCTCGGCAGTGCGGCCGGCGCGGGGCTCATCGGGTCGGCACTCGGCATGCTGGCCGGTTATGCCGGCGGCGTCCTCGACGCCGTGGTCATGCGGGTGATGGATGTGCTGCTGGCCTTCCCGCTGGTCCTGGTCGCGATACTGATGGTCGCGTTACTGGGCGGGGGAACGACCAATATGATCGTGGCGATCACGGTCTCGCAGATCCCCTATTTCGCGCGGCCGGCCCGCAATCTCACCCTCGCCGAACGCGGGCAGGACTACATCCGTTCCGCGAAGGCACTCGGGTTCCGCGGCCCGCGCATCGCCACCCGGGAGATCCTGCCGAACATCTCCGGACAGCTTCTGGTGCAGGCGACCTCGACCCTGGCCGTCACCGCCGGACTCTCCTCGGCCCTGTCCTACCTCGGGCTCGGACAGGCCGCCGGCTCCCCCGACTGGGGCTATATGGTGCGTTCGGGTCAGGAATTCATCTTCGCCTATCCGATGCTCTGCCTGATCCCCGGTGTGCTCATCACCTTGTTCGCGGTCGCCGCCAATATCGTCGGCGACGATCTGCGCGACGCGCTCGATATCGAGGGACGCTGATGACCACGGCCGACGCGGTCGCATTCGCACCGCCCACCCGAAGTCCCGGTGCGCTGCTGCGCCGGATCGCCGGATCCGCGATCCTGCGCCGGCTGGCCATGGTGCCGGTCGTCGGACTGCTCGTCGCGGTCATCGTGTTCTTCGTGGCGCATGCTCTCCCGGGCGACCCGGTGGATCAGCTCACGAGTACCAACTCGACGATCACCGAAGCCGAGATCGCCGATTTCCGGGCCGATCTCGGGCTCGACGCGCCCCTACCGGTCAAGCTGTGGAACTACCTCACCGGACTGTTCACCGGTGATATGGGCGAGTCGTTCTACTCGGGCCGCACGGTGAGCAGCCTGCTCGCCGACACCGTTCCCGTGACGATCGAACTGGCGGTCGCCGCCATCTTCCTGACCGTACTGATGGGTGTGGTCACCGGCATCGTCGCAGCACGATTCCAGGGCACCTGGATCGACAGCGCGATCCGGCTCGGCGCGACCATCGGGTTCTCGCTCCCCTGGTTCGTGGTGGCGCTGATCGCGATCATCGTCTTCGGTGTCCAGCTGGGCTGGTTGCCGATCCTCGGCCGGCTGCCGGCGAGCGTCGAGTACGCCCCGACCACGGGATTCGTGCTCGTGGACGCGTTCGTGCAGAACCGTTTCGATCTCGTCGGGCCGTGGCTCACCCATCTGGTCCTCCCGGCATTCACCCTCGCGGCGACCAGCGCCGGATTCCTCACCCGGGTGACCCGCGCGGCATTCCTCGACTCACGATCGGAACCGTACGTACGCACCGCGCGGATGAAGGGACTCGACGAGCGGACCATCGATACGCGACACATTCTGCGCAATGCGGCCGTACCGATCCTGACGATGAGCGGTCTGCTGCTGGGCGGACTGCTCGGCGGCGCGGTCATCATCGAGGCGGTCTTCTCGTATCCGGGTGTGGGCAGCCTCCTCGTCGAGGCCGTCGACCGACGCGACTATTTCCTTCTCCAGGGCGCGGCACTGGCGATCGCCCTGATGTTCACCCTGGTCAACGCAATCGTCGACCTGGCCGTACTGAGTGTCGATCCGAGGTTGCGTCGTGAGTGAAGCGGAATCGAAAGTCCTGGATATCCGCGGACTGCGGGTCACGTTCCGGACGGACCGCGGACCGGTGCAGGCGGTCGGCGGTGTCGATCTGGCCCTGGCACCGGGCCGTATCCACGCCCTTGTCGGTGAATCCGGGTCGGGAAAGTCGGTGACCGGTTCGACCGTCATGGGGTTGACCCGTGGCCCCCGGACCAGCATCGAGGGCGAGATCCGCTACGCCGGAACGGATCTCCTCCAGGCCGGCGAACGGGTGCTGCGGGGCCTGCGCGGCCGGGAGCTGGCAATGGTGTTCCAGGACCCGATGCGCAGTCTCAACCCGATGCACCGGGTGGGACACCAGATCGCCGAGACCATACAGGTCAACGCGGGCCTCTCCCGCAAGGACGCGCGGGCGCAGGCGGTCGAAATGCTGCGGACGGTCGGTATCCGGGATCCCGGCCGGGCCGCCCGCGCCTACCCGCACGAGTTCTCCGGCGGTATGCGACAGCGAGTCGTGATCGCCATCGCCCTCGCGTGCGAGCCGAAGGTGCTGGTGGCGGACGAGCCCACGACCGCTCTCGATGTGAGTATCCAGGCCCAGATCCTGGAGCTGATGGTGTCGATGGCGCGCTCGATGGATACCGCCGTCCTGCTGATCACGCACGATCTCGGGGTGGTCGGCCGGTACGCGGACGATGTCAGCGTGATCCACGACGGCGAAATCCTGGAACGCGGGCCGGTGACCGATGTTCTCACGGCACCGCGGCACGACTACACCAAACGGCTGCTGGCCGCGATCCCGCGCCTGCGCGGACCACGGCGCAAATTCCTCACGCTGCCCGGCGGCGCCTGAGCGCTACCGCAGTCTTCTCGTCCGCAATCGAAGGGATCCCGATGATCATCGACGCCTACAACACCACCCAGGACGTCCGCGGCCGCTCGGATTACCTGACCGGAGCCCGCCGGGGCGAGGCGCCGCCACCGTACACACCGTTCGACTCGCGACGCATCATCGACCGGATGGACGCGGCCGGGGTGGACAAGGCGATGGTGTGCTCGCTGGCCCAGCGCATCGAGAACGATTTCCTGATCGAACTCGTGGCCGCCCACCCCGATCGGCTGTTCGGCTTCGGACAGGTGCTGCCGCAGGCCGACGAGGCGGAGAATACAATCCACCGGATCGCCGACGCCGGCCTGCCGGGGCTCAAATTGCACCCCTCCCTGCACGGGTACATGGCTTCCGACCACGGCCTGCTGGACCCGATCTTCGAGGTCTGCCGCGAACGCGGGCTCATCGTTCTGTTCAATTCCCTCGACGACGCCTTCTGCGCTCCGTTCGCCATCGAGGAGGTCGCGAAGTACTACCCGGAGGTGCCGACGATCATCGCGCATATGGGTGCGGTGTGGAATGTGCCCGATGCGATCACGGTGGCCGAACGCACCGAGAACATCTACCTGGAGACCTCCGCCACCCTGCTCGCCGATGTCCGGCGGGCCTACGGCCGCCTCGGTCCCGACAAGATCCTGATGGGAACGGAGTGGCCGGGTAGCGATTTCGACCTGGAGCGACTCAAGATCGCGAAGGCGGTTCCCGACGAAGCGGACCGCGCACAGATCGAAGGCCTCAATATGGCGCGGTTGCTGGGTACGGAGGTGCCGGCATGAGCGCGGCGAAATTCGAAAGGCTCTACTCGCCACTGGTTTCGGGGGAGCTCGCCGCGGAACTCGGCGGGAGCGGCAGCCCGGTGCAGTGGGAACGGCTGACCGCCCCCGAGTGCGCGGAACTCGTGGAACAGGTGGACTCGGTGCTCATTCCGCTGGGCGCCACCGAACAGCACGGTCCACACCTGGGCCTGTGCGTGGACGGGGAGATAGCGCACCATGTCTGTCTCGGTGTCTCCGCGCTGACCGGCGTCCCGGTCGTGCCGCCACTGGTATACGGAGTGTCCGGGTCGCACGGGGCGCTGCCCGGCACGCTGACCCTGCGGCCGGAGACGATGATCGCGATGCTCACCGACATCACCGATTCGCTGTACGCACTGGGTGTCCGGCAGTTCGTCTTCGTCAATGCGCACACCTGGAACGCCGGGCCCATGGAGGTGGTGGCAGATAAGCTCCGCGTCGAATACGACGACGTCCGGGTCCGCTGCCTGTTCTACGTCACCTGCTATCCCGGACCGGAGGTCGACGGTCGCGTCACCTACGGGCGCGGACTCATGCACGCCAACTACTTCGAGACATCGCTGATGCTCCATATCGACCCCGAGGTCGTCCATATGCCGCGCGCCGAATCACTGGAGGACCGGGACACCTTCTGGGACTACCGCACCGACCAGGTCAGCCGCAGTGGCGTCTGGGGGCGTGACGTGGAGCAGGCGACCGCCGAGAACGGCGCACGCGAGATGGAGCGATGTATCCGCACCACCGCCCGGGCCGTCGCGGCGGCCGTCGCCGAACCGTGGCCGGTGCCGCGCTGAACGGCGTCACCGTGCTGTCGTTGCCCGGCTTGCCGATCGCTGTGCATCCCTTCGTACTCGGATACGAACCGCTGGCGGAATCGGTGTCGATCCGGGGCGGGGCCCCCGACCGGTTCCTGCTCGAACCGGTGACCGCCGCCGCGGTCGAGTACTCGTCGAGGGAATGGGTGCTGCTGGATACCGGTTTCAATGTGGCCGTCGTCCGGGATCCGCAGCGCCGGGCGGCGCACTTCAACTACGAGAATTACACCGCGGTGGTTCCCCCGGGAGACCCGCTGGCCGACAGCGTCGCCGCGGCGGGACTCGACTGGTCCGCATTGCGCGGATGCGCCATCTCGCACCTGCATCTGGACCACTCCGGCGGGCTGCGCCTGGTGCCGGACGGTACGCCGATCTTGCTCCAGCGCCGGGAGTGGGAGTTCGCGGTCGGACGAGCGAAACTGTCGCACTGTTACTTTCGCGACGACTACGCCAGCCGGGACACCGATGTGCGTCTCCTGGACGGTGACGCCGGGATCGCCCCCGGGATCGCGGCCGTCGCCACACCGGGGCACACACCGGGCCACCAGTCGTTCGGGATCGAGCTCGGCGCGCGGCGCATCGTCCTGGCGTGCGACGCGGCAGACCTGCGGGCGAATCTCGACGAGCGCCGCGCCCCGGGCTGGACGGTGGACCCGCAGGACGTGGCGGCCGCGCAACGGTCCGTCGATCGACTCGCCGATCTCGATGCCCGGCCGGATGTCGAGGTCTGGCCCGGCCACGATCCGCAGTGGTGGGTCTGGCAGGCACCCCGCGTGATTCACCGAGCGTCCGGTACCACCATTCACCCGAGGAGAACTTCATGACTGTCGATCAACTGCGACACCCGGGCACTGCCGTGCCGCCCATCGCGTCGTGCGAGCCTTTCCACATCGACGGGAAGTGGGTCGACCCGGCCGGCCACGAGACATTCGAGGTGGTGAACCCGGCGTCCGGGGAACTGCTCACCCGGGCGGTCACGGCGACGGACGCCGATATCGACGCGGCGGTAGCCGCTGCCGCACGCGCCCACGCCGACGGACGCTGGCGCACGCTACCGCCGCTGGCGCGGGCCCGGGTGCTCACCCGGATCGCGGATCTGATCGAGGACAACCTCGAGGAGCTCGCCGTCCTCGAGACACTCGACAACGGCAAGCCGATCGAGCGGTCCCGGGCCGATACGCAGTCCGGCGCCAATACCTTCCGGCACTTCGCGGGTGCCACGACGCGGCTGACCGGTCGCACGATCCCGATCGACGGGGGCGCGCATCATGTCTTCACCACGCTGGAACCGGTCGGCGTGGCCGCGCTGATCCTGCCGTGGAACTTCCCGATCATGACCGGCTGTTTCAAGATCGCGCCCGCGCTGGCGGCCGGATGCACAGTGGTCGTCAAACCGGCGGAGCAGACCCCGCTGACCATGCTGCGGGTTGCGGCACTGTGCGAGCGTGCGGGCCTGCCCGCGGGCGTACTCAACGTGGTCACGGGTGACGGACGGGTGGGGGCACGCCTGGTCGGGCACCCGGCCGTCGCGAAGGTGTCGTTCACCGGATCCACCGAGGTCGGCCGGATGGTCATGGCCGCGGCCGCGCCGACCAGCAAGCGGCTGACCCTGGAACTGGGTGGTAAGAGTCCGAATATCGTGTTCGACGACGCGGACCTCGACGCCGCCGTGCGCACCGCGATCCGGGCGTCGTTCGGGCATTCTGGTCAGATGTGCACGGCGGGCAGCAGACTGCTCGTCCAGCGGTCGATTCTCGACGAGATGCACGAGCGGCTGACCGCGGCGGTACACCAGGTGCCGCTGGGGAACGGACTCGACGGTGGAGTGACCGTCGGGCCGCTGGTCTCGGAGGAGCAGCGGCAGCAGGTACTGCGGTACATCGAGATCGGCCGTACCGAGGGTGCCCGGATCCTCGCCGGTGGCAGCATTCCGGACCGGCCGGGCTTTTTCGTCGAACCCACCCTGTTCGCGGGCGTGGACAATGCGATGACGATCGCGCGCGAGGAGATCTTCGGTCCGGTGGTCGGGGTGATCCCCTTCTCCGACGAGGAGGAAGCCCTGGCCATCGCGAACGATACGAATTACGGACTGGCGGCGGGCGTCTGGACACGCGAGGTGTCGCGGGCGCATCGGATGGCGGCGGGTCTACGGGTTGGGACGGTGTGGGTGAACACGTACAACGTGTTCGATCCGGCCCTGCCGTTCGGTGGGCGCGGAGATTCAGGTATCGGCCGAGATCTGGGTGATGAGGCGCTGCACGACTTCTGCGAACCGAAGAGCGTGGTCATATCCCTCTAGATGGGGTCCACAAAGAGACTTATTGTATCCAATCTGATAGTTTCGGGATATGTTCCCGGGTGGGCGGCCGACCGAACACCCACCCGGTTCTCTCGAATTCCCAGGAGGGTCAGGCGATGACACTGGACACGCCGGTCGGCGCGCCCGCGATCGACCCCGCAATGCAGCGAGCCACCACACCGGGGTCCGGACTCTCCCGGCATCTCAACGCCGCCGGCGCCGCCCTGCCCACGCACCGGGTCTTGTCCGAGGTGACGAGCCATCTGCGGCTCGAGGCCAGGCTCGGCGGCTACGAGGCCGACGCACTCGCCCGTGACCGCATCGATGCCGTGTACGGCAAGGTCGCGGGATTGCTCGGCGCGAAACCCGCGGAGATGGGCCTGGTCCAGAGTGCCACCGTGGCCTGGCATCGCGCGATCGAGGCGTTGCGACTCGGCCCCGGTGACCGGGTACTGATGTCGCGTTCCAGCTATGTCAGCTCCGCACTCAACGTCCTGGAGCTGTCCCGTACCCAGGGCGTGCAGGTCGAGGTGCTACCCAACGATCCCGGTGGCGCCGTCGACCTGGACGCGCTCGCGCAGGCACTACGCCGGCCGGCCCGGCTGGTGACGGTCGCACACATACCGACCTCGTCGGGGTCGGTCGAACCCGTGGCCGAGATCGGGGCGCTGTGCCGCACCGCGGGGGTGACCTATCTACTCGACGCCACCCAGTCCGTGGGGCAGTTGCCGCTCGATGTCGAATCGATCGGATGCGACATCCTGGTCGGCACCGGACGCAAGTTTCTGCGTGGACCCCGGGGAACCGGCCTGCTGTACGTCTCGGACCGCATCCGCGCCCAGCTACGGCCGACCGCGCCGGACGTCCGTGGCGCGATGTGGAAGACAGACCACGACTACGAACTCACCGATACCGCACGCCGTTTCGAAACATGGGAGACAGCGCACGCGCTGCAACTCGGTCTCGGTGCCGCGGTGGACGAGGCGCTCGCGCTCGGTATCGACCGGATCGCCGATCACATCGGCGGTCTCGCGGACTATATGCGGCGCCGGCTGGCCGCCCTCGGCGGAGTGACGGTCCTCGACCCGCCGGCGGCACGCAGCGGGATCGTCACCTTCCGGGTCGCGGGCGAGAGCCCGGTGCAGACCAAGGCGAGATTGCTGAGGAGGGGGATTCGCGTCGTCGCGGTCCCGGCCTCGCACGGCCGCTGGGACCTCGGCGACCGCGGACTCGACGCCGTCGTCCGAGCCTCCGTGCACGTCTACAACGGCGCGGACGATGTGGATGCCCTGGAAGAGGCACTCACCGAGCAGACACCGCTGACAAAACCGGAATCCGCTCCCGCGCCGCTGCGTTCGGTCCGGCACGACGAGCACACCGATGTCATCGTCGTCGGCGCCGGAATCCACGGCAGTTCCACAGCGTGGCAGCTGGCTCGCCGAGGGCTGCGGGTCATCGCGCTCGAACAGTTCGGACCGGGACACGAAGAAGGGTCCTCACACGGCCGGCACCGGATGATCCGGCGCGCCTATCCCGCACCGATCTGGTATCCGCTGGTCGACCGCGCCTATGCGGCGTGGGCGGAACTCGAGGCCGAGGCAGCACGCCCGTTCGTCACCGTCACCGGCGGACTGTACGCGCGCGCACTCGACGCCGAGAGCGGCCTGGATGGGCCGGGTTGTACTCTGCTCGACCACACGCGGGCCGGAACACTGTTTCCGGGCCTGGCACTCGGACCGGACTTCCGGGCCCTGCACGACCCGGCCGCCGGGGTCATCGACGCCGCCGGAGCGATGTCGGCACTGCGCACCCTGAACTGGCGCGCCGGTGTGGATATCCGCGAGGACACCCGAGTCCTGGGTCTCGACGACGACGCCGCCGGGGTGGTCGTCACGACGACGACCGGACGGTTCCGCGCCGACCGAGTGGTTGTCTGTGCCGGACCGTGGACGGGGCGACTGCTACCGGAATTCGCTTCGGTGTTGCGGGTGACCCGGATCGTCAATATCCATATCGGCTCCTCCCGGCCCGAGCTGCTGGCGCCGCCCCGGCTGGGACCGTTCTCGATCGAGATCCCGGATGTCGGCCTGCTGTACGGTATTCCGGCACTCGACGGGAAGTCCCTCAAAGTCGGCCTCGACGAGGGGCCGGCCGATGATCTCGATCGCCCACGAGAGCCGGTGAGCCGGCGCGAGATCGACCTCCTGCACGAGCAGGTGCGGCGTTTCCTGCCTGCGGCGGACGGCGTCGTCGAGGAATCTCTGTCCTGCCGGTACACGATGGCACCGCGCAACCGGTTCGCTCTCGGGGTCCGGCCGGGATCCTCCCGGATTCTGGTCGCGGCGGCCTGCTCCGGCCACGGATTCAAGTTCGGTCCCGCCGTCGGCGCCGCGATGGCCGACCTCGCCACCGGAACCGACCGCCCGGACCTCGATTTCCTGGCCCCGTCGACCATGCTCACGGGGACCGGACACAGCACGGGCTGATCACCGGACCGCACCGGCCACCACCCGCCCCGCCCCTGGCTCGGGTAGTGTCGCCGTTTCCGGGAGGGTGTCGCGGATCAGCCCTTGTAGACCGTCGACGAACGTCGCTCGTACCAGCGGGCCAGTTGCTCTCCCGCACTGAGCACGTGCGCTTTCATCTCTTTGCGAGCGGCATCACGATCACCGGCGCGCAGGGCGGCCACGATTCGTTCGTGTTCGGCCACATTGTCCTCGCGGTGGCGGGAATTGCCCTGGAGTACGCGGGCCGAGACATTACGCGGGAAGTTCTCGTTCAGGTCCCCGATGACCTTGGCCAGTTTCTCGTTGCCCGCGACCCGGTGGATCAGGGTGTGGAACAGGTCGTTGGCCTCGGTGGTGCCGGCGGCCCGGCCCGGTTCGGGCGCGCTGGGCAGTGCGGACCGCAGGATCTCGTTGGCTTCGTCGAGTTGGTCCAGCACATCGGCGGTGATGTAGTCGACGGCGCGTTCGCAGGCGAGTGCCTCCAGTTCGGCGCGCACCTCGTAGGCCTCCCTGACCTCCCACGGCACCGGAACCCGGACGATCGCACCGCGATTGGGCACCACTTCGATCAGGCCGCCGGCCTGGAGTTGACGCAGCGCCTCCCGGACCGGTGTGCGACTGACACCGAGCGAGGCCGCGAGATCGGCCTGGCCGAGCTGGGCCCCGATCGGGATCTCGCCGGACATGATCTTGGCGCGAATCGCGGACGCGGTGCTGTCGACCAGCGCCCGCCCCGATTCGGTGGATGCTGCCATTCGGTCTCCCCCTTCAACGGATCCGGTCGTGTCCAGAAAGCCCTCGCTGCCGCTACGGCCGGCGACTGCCACGGAACGGCCGGGCCGAACCATCTCGGCAAATGTGGATCCAGGATAGCGCAGATGGGATGCGTTGTTGGTCCGGGTCGAACGCGCCGCAGAGAGGACACACTGCGCTATTTAGGATACAGTGATTCGAATATTGGATACAAATAGTCGAGTCTGGAACTTCGGGCTCGCCCTAGGCGAAGGAGGCGGGTGTGAGCACCTACGCGCCCACCCAGGCACCGGCACCGGCGACCGCCCATCCGCTGGATCCCCTCTCCACCAGCGAGATCGACGCGGCCGTGGCACTGGTCCGGGCCGACGCCCGGCTGAGCGACCGCCTTCGCTTCTGGGGCGCGACCCTCGACGAAGCACACGCCCGGGCCGTCATCGCCGGAGTGGCGGCGGAGGCAGGCCGGTACGTCGGTCTCGTGGTACTCGATTACGGGGCGAACCAGGCATGGGAGGTCGACGTCGTACTCGGCGACCGGCCGCGGTGTGCCGACTGGCGTCCGCTGGACCCCCGCCGCCCTGGTATCACCTCGGAGGAGGCGCGGGCCGCGGCCCGCGCCTGCCGCGACAGTGCCGAGTTCCGCGAAGTCCTCGCCCGCCGCGGTATCGACGACGTCTCCCTCGTGATGGTGGATCCCGAGTCGATGGGCGGATTCGTCCCCGAGAAGTACGCCGGACGCCGCGTCACCTGGGGAACCGTATGGCACCGGGTCGACGAGGGCGACAACGGATATGCGCGGCCGGTCCAGGGGGTCGTCCCGATCATCGATATGCAGACCATGGAGGTTCTCGAGGTCGAGGACCACGGCGTCGTACCGCTGTCGGCGGAGACCGGCAACTACGACAGCGGAGTCTGGGGACCCGACCGTGAAGGACTCGCCCCACTCGACGTGATCCAGCCCGCGGGTACCAGTTTCACCGTCGACGGCTGGCAGGTCACCTGGCAGGGCTGGGAGTTCCGGGTCGGCTTCACCCACCGCGAGGGCCTGGTTCTCTACGACCTCACCTTCAAGGGCCGGTCCGTCCTCAAACGTGCCGCCTGCAACGAAATGTATGTCCCCTACCTGGATTCCGATGCCACCCAGTACCGGAAGAACTTCTTCGACTGGGGCGAGTACGGGGCGGGCGCGCTGACCAACTCACTGGCCCTGGGCTGCGACTGCCTCGGCGTCATCCACTACTTCGACACCGCGGTCCTCGGCGGCGACGGTGCCGCGCAGCGCATCGCCCAGTCGATCTGCATGCACGAAGAGGACGACAGCATCCTCTGGAAACATACCGATATGCGGCGCGGCGTCGGCGAGGTGCGCCGCGCACGCACGCTGATCATCTCGAACTTCCAGACGGTCGCGAACTACGACTACGGCTTCTACTGGTCCCTGCATCAGGACGGAACCATTGAACTGGCGATCAAACTCACCGGTTTGATGTCGGCGTCGGGCATCGAAAAGGGGCAGGGCGCCCCCTACGGGCGCGTCGTGTCCGAGAACGTGCAGACGCCGAACCATCAGCACTTTTTCGGTCTCCGATTGGACGCCGCTGTCGACAGCCCGCTCAACCGTATTGTCGAGGAGCACGCGGAACTGGAGACCGACCCGCAGAAGAACCCGTGGGGCAATGCGATTCGCACCGTCCGGGTTCCGCTGCTCAACGAGCGCGACGCCGCGCAGCGCAACGATCCGGCGACAGCGCGACACTGGCGGATCGAGAGTGCCGAGAAGACCAATCGTTACGGCGAACCCACCGGGTACCGCCTGCTGCTCCCCAACACATCGCAGTCGTTCTGCGCACCCGGCAGCGTGATGTCGCGCCGGGCACCGTTCATCGACAACCACCTGTGGGTCACGCCGTACGATCCGAATGAACAGTACGTCGGTGGCCAGTACCCGAACCAGGCCGAACCGGGCGAGGACGGTGTCCGGGTCTGGCAACAGCAGGCGCGCTCCCTCGACGGCGCCGAACTCGTGCTGTGGCCGGTGCTCGGTGTCTTCCACTTCCCACGCCCGGAGCAGTGGCCGATCATGCCCGTTGAGCAGATCGGGTTCGTCCTCACACCCGACGGATTCTTCGACCGGAACCCGGCTTTGGACATCCCTGCCCCGAGAGCAGATTGCGCAGACGATGCCCTGTCAGCCGACCGATGCTGCGGTAACAGCTGATCCGGCGTGCCGAGCACACCGAAGGTAGCGGCTCGAAACGCATCGGAATGACGTATCAATCCGGGTGTCTGAAACAGAAAACGGTTCTTACTCGGTTGAGGATCGAAACAACGCTACGAGCCCTCTGTACAGGCAGTGCACGCTCGGGTAGCGAGGCGTTGCCGTCTGGACCCCTGCACATCTCGTGGGCTGGGGAGACCGCGGGCAAGGCAGCGGCGTGATCGGCCGGGTAGGGAATCGACCACGGTGTGTCGTCCCTCCCCGGCCGTTGTATTCGACTGGGATAGGACGTGGTTCGAGCCCGCCCGCACGATCTCGACGCCCCCGAAATTCGGGAGCCCTTCGAGCTTTGACACAGACCGGCCGTGCAGGTGAGCTGGGATCGCGAATAGCTCATCGAAGGCCGGCCCACAGAAGCTCGTAAGTAGGGGCAAGAAATCCTACCGGGCCTGGCGACCGTGGGCCTGGTTCCGGGCCCACGAAAAGGTAACGGGGCAGATCACGCCGCCGACCATTTCGTCAATCTCTCTGCTGGGTGGACCGCTACTCACTGAGTGAGATCTCGACCGGGATTCCAAGCAGGGCGGCGCTGTCCGCCCACAGGGGCATTGCGGGCATCGGGGTTCTGGGCAAGTTTCGACGGATTCGCCCATTCGAGCTTCCGGCGGCGGAGTCGTGCGTAGCCTCCCCCGGAGGGGATCTCCGCGCGGCTGAGTACGAGGTCGGCGAGTGCCGCACCGGCGGTCTCGACGTCCCCCATCCCGGGGACGATTCGCACGACCGGTGTGCCCAGAAGCCACCAGGCGGCCTACATGCCGGGGCTGTAGTTTCGCGAGAGGCCGGTGCCTGAAGTGGCGCCGGGGCGTACGCGACGGCGGTGATGTCGAGTAAGCGGTGCATGAGTAGGGGTGTGATGAGGTGCCAGGCGTCGACACCGCCTCTGTGGTGGAGCCCCTTCGGCACCTTCTGGGTCTGCAGCGGGATACCGAGCAGCACCCGCACCACGGTCTGCCGCGACAATCGCACCGACCAGCGCCGCAGCATTCGGACCGCCGCCCGCCCGGCCAGCTCCCGCACCGCCGCACGCACGTGCCCGGTCAACCGGGTAGTGCGCCGCCGATAGCGTTCCAGCACACCGGGGACCTGTTCCCGGAACGTGCGCTGGCAACCCCGAGTCGGGCAATACAAGCGCCGGACCCGCACCCGCACCACCACGCTGCGCCCATCGACCGGCAGATCGGCCAGTCGCTCGTGAACTCCATGCACGCGGTCCGATTCCGCACCACAACCTGGGCATTCAGCAACACCACCGGGAGTCCGGGTTCGGACCATCAGCCGTGGACCCACCACACCCACATCCTCGACAACAAGTGGCGACAACCCTGAAAAAATCACGCCGACACCAACACTCACCTCAGCCACCGGGCTATCGTGCCGCCGTCACCTCACAGGCACCACCGAAAGTGGGCCAGAGCCCTTAAAAAATCCACAGTCCCCTGGTCCAGCCCGCACCACTCGCTCACGGTAACAACAACTTACGGCGCTAAACAGCGAATCAGTAGTCCTCCGACTGATTCTGGCGCACGCCCGCCGACACGAGAACGAGTCCGCCGAAGCCCAGAAATCCGAACCCTCCCCTGACCCATCCAGCACACTCACACCCCGCAGCGGTCCGACGCCCGGCCGCGATACCGATCACGACCAGGAGGACCCGCGGCGATGATCAGATTCGCTTTCGCAGGCAGAGTTTCCACCGAGGACCAGCAAGAACCCGAAGCCTCCCGGAACTGGCAGCGGGGCCGCGCCGAAGCCCTGATCGCGCAGCAGGGCCACATCGTCACCGAGTTCTTCGATGTCGGCCAGTCACGCTCCATCCCCTGGAAACGCCGACCCGCAGCAGCACAACTGCTCGACCTCCTCAAGCAACCCGACCGCGGGTTCGACGCCGTCGTCATCGGCGAACCCCAACGCGCCTTCTACGGCAACCAATTCGGGCTCACCTTCCCGGTGTTCGTCCACTACGGCGTCGAACTATGGGTGCCCGAGGTCGGCGGCCCCGTCGACCCCGAATCCGAAGCCCACGACCTCATCATGTCCGTCTTCGACGGCATGTCCAAAGGCGAACGCAACCGCATCAAAATCCGCGTCCGCGCCGCCATCGCCGCCCAAGCCAAAGTCGAAGGCCGCTACCTCGGCGGCCGCCCACCCTACGGCTACCGCCTCACCGACGCCGGCCCACACCCCAACCCCAGCAAAGCCGCCGACGGCAAACGACTCCACCAACTAGAACCCCACCCAGACACCGCACCCGTCGTGCAGCGCATATACCGCGAATACCTCTCCGGCATAGGAATCTTCGCCATCGCCCAACGTCTCACCGCAGAAGGCATCCTCTGTCCATCGGCCCACGACCGCCGCCGCAACCCGCACCGCTCCGGCATCGCCTGGTCCAAAGGTGCGGTCCGCACAATCCTCACCAACCCCCGCTACACCGGCTACGCCGTCTGGAACAAACAGCACAAACACGAATCCCTCATCGACGTCGACGACGTCGCCCTCGGCCACCAGACCCGCCTGACCTGGAACCAGAAAACCGAGTGGGTCTACTCCGACCACCCCGTTCACCCCGCGCTGGCCACCAAAGCCGACATCGAAAACGTGCGGCTGCGTCTGGCCTCTCGCGGACCGAAATCCAGCGGCCGAGTCGTGACCCGCACCAAACACACCTACTGCTTCACCGGACTGCTGTTCCACCAAGCATGCAAGCGACGGATACAAGGAACCTGGAACCACGACCGCGCCCACTACCGCTGCCGCTACCCCTCCGAATACGCCCTCGCCAACGACCTCGACCATCCCCCATCGGTCTACCTACGAGAAGACCAACTCACCGAACCCCTCGACACCTGGCTCGCCGAGGTCTTCCACCCCGACCACATCGAACACTCACTCACCATGCTCGAACAGGTCCAACCCGACGCTGCCCCTCCCTCGGACACCGGACGCAGCACACTCCGAGAACTCGACCAGAAACTGAGCAGATACCGCGCCGCGCTGGAAGCCGGAACCGACCCGGCTGTGGTTGCGACCTGGATCAAGGAAGTCCAACACCAACGAGAACTGGTCACCGCCCAGTTGGCGACGCTGGACTCGACTCGAGACCCCCAGCGAAAGCTGAGCAAGAAAGAAATAGAACGACTCATCGACGCCTTCGGCGGCCTGACCCCGGTCCTCCGCACAGCAGAACCAGGCGAAAAGCAGGAAGTCTACCGACGCCTCGGCCTGAAGCTCATCTTCGACCACGCCACACGGACGGTCGATGCTGAAGCTATCCCCCCACCGCCCGTGGGCGTAGTGGTCGTGTCCGGAGGGGGACTTGAACCCCCACGCCCGATAAAGGGCACTAGCACCTCAAGCTAGCGCGTCTGCCATTCCGCCACCCGGACCGGTGTGCTCAGCAAGAGTATCGGATCCCGCCACCCGGGCAAAATCGCGGGTGCCACCTGCGGAAATCCACTCGATTGTCAGCCTATGACGAATTACCACCCGGCCGCCGTGGACCGTGAGTAGATTGTGGTGCGCAGCGGTGCAGTCGCGGTGAGGAGCGCCAGTGGGACACGATGTCGCGGTCGTTATCGGAGTGGGCGGTATGGGGCGGGCCATCGCACGCCGGATCGGGGGTGGGCGGCGGCTGCTGATCGCGGATTTCGATCAGAGCAGCCTGGATTCGGTCGTGGAGCTGCTGGCCGGCGAAGGGCATCAGGTGATCGGACGCCAGGTGGATGTATCCGATGCCGGGTCGGTGACGGCGCTGGCCGCGGCCGCGGGTGCGTCGGGGCGGGTCACCCATATCGCGCATACGGCGGGGGTGTCTCCTACGCAGGCCGTGACGAAGGCGGTGCTGGAGGTGGATCTGCTGGGGACAGCGCTGGTGCTGGACGCTTTCGAAGGGGTGGTCGCCGAGGGTGGGGCGGGGGTGGTGATCGCGAGTATGTCGGCGTATATGGCGCCGTTGCCGGATGATCAGGTCGCGGCGCTGGCGCATACTCCGGCGGGGGAACTGCTGGCGTTGCCGTTCCTCGACCACGACGCGCATCCGGGTATCGCCTACGCGGTGGCCAAACGGGGCAATGTGGCGCGGGTGCAGGCCGCGGCTGTCGCGTGGGGACGGCGGGGGGCGCGGCTCAATTCGATCAGTCCGGGGGTGATCTCGACGCCGATGGGCCGGCAGGAGCTGGAGGGGGAATCGGGGGCGGCGATGCGGGCGATGGTCGACGCGTCGGCGACCGGCAGGTTGGGGACGCCGGACGATATCGCGCACGCTGCGGCCTTCCTGTTGGATCCGGCTTCGAGTTTCATCGCGGGGGTGGATCTGCTGGTCGACGGGGGGACGGTGGCAGGCGTGCGGACGCTGGCTTCCGGGTGAGGGCGCGGCGGGACGGATTCACGGCGGCGGGTTCGTGTCCAGGGTCGCGGTTCGCGTGAGGGGAATTGTTGACGACGCCGGGGCAGGCGGATGATGATGCGGCCACCAGCCCCGACGTCCCGGAAGTGAACTGTGCCGCCCTCGAGAGTTCCCGCAATCCATCTAGGCCCGGACCACCACCTCGCTCTCGCCCGGGGAATCGAGGCCGGCGGGGGCCGGTTGGTGCCGCTGGACGAAGCCGAGGCGGTGGTGTGGACGGGCGGGCCGGATTCGTTCCCCGCGCGGCTGCCGGCCGCCGTGCGATGGGTGCAGTTGCCGAGCGCGGGGATCGAACGGTGGTTCGCCGCGCGGATTCTCGACGGTGAGCGGGTCTGGACCTCGGCGGCGGGGGCTTATGCGTCGAGTGTGGCCGAGCACGCGGTACTCCTGCTGCTGGCCGGTGTCCGAGGTCTGGGTGAGCAGGCGCGGGCGACATCCTGGCGTAAGGCGGAGTTCGAGACGCGGGTCGGTACGCTGCGCGGGGCCACGGTCGCGATCATCGGCGCCGGGGGTATCGGTCGGGCCATGATCCCGCTGTTCACGGCGTTCGGGGCGGAGGTGCTGGCGTCGACCCGGTCGGGGGCACCGGTGCCGGGCGCCGCCGAGACGGTGGACGCGAGCCGCAACGCCGAACTCTGGGCGCGCGCGGATCATTTCGTGATCGCGGCACCGGCGACCGCGGAAACCGCGCGGCTCGTCGACGAGGACGCACTGGCGCAGATGAAACCGACGGCCTGGATCGTGAATATCGCGCGGGGATCGCTGATCGACACCGACGCGCTGGTGCGCGCGTTGCGCACGGAGACGATCGGGGGCGCGGCGCTGGATGTGACCGATCCGGAACCGCTGCCCGAGGGGCATCCGCTGTGGTCGCTGCCCAACGCGGTGATCACCCCGCATCTGGCGAACCCGTCGACCGGGCTGCCGAACCTGCTCGCCGAGCATGTGCGGGCCAATGTGGCGCGGTTCGCCGCCGGGGAACAGTTGCTGTCCCCGGTGGATATCGAACGCGGATACTGAGCCGGACCGCGGGCCTCCCCGTGGCCCGGCGGCGGCGTCAGACCTCGAGGATTTCGTCGAGCGGACGGCGCGGGGTATCGGCGAGCGGCGCCGCGGTACGGGAACTCCAGCCGACCCGGACCATGGATTGGGGGTACGCGCAATCGTGGAGCAGGCCGGCCCTGATCTCCTGCCGCGATTCCGCCACCCCGAGGGGTTCGGTCTGCACGCTGGTGGCGAGCCCCAGACCGGTCGCGGTGAGCAGGAGCGCGCTGGTGGCCTCCCCCGCGCGCAGCTGCGCCCGGCGGTCGTCGCGAGTGGTGCCGATGACCAGCCACTGGGCGGCGTCGGGGCGATCCGCGGGGTCGAACAGGGACGGGTCGGCGAAGGTGCGTACCGGGATCTCACCGGCCGGACGCGCCGCGGGGGCGTTCTGCGACGGCACCCCGTCGGTGATCCGGTGGCGACCGCTCCAGCGAGCGATCTCCGCCTGGTATCGCCGGTCGGTGGCATGCGCCGCGACCACCTGGCGCATCGGCGCGGACAGGCGGGGCAGCAGCGTGTCCGGGACCTGGCGGACCGCGGCGCCACAGGCCGACACCCGGGTGGCCAGCGACCGGAGATGGCGGGCCGGGACGGGCCTGGGCAGGTAGTGGCGCCGGTCGGTGCGGCGCAACAGGATGGCGGCGGCCAGGTCGATCTGCGCGTCGCTGGGCGGCCGGCGGAGGGTGTGGATCGTGGCGAGATGGTCCGGGTCGCGGGGATCGGGGCAGTAGTCCACGGCGGAGGCCCAGCCGAGCGCACCCAGCGCGGCGCGCATATGGTGCAGAGCGGCACCGCAGCTGACCACGAGTGAGCGCTGATACGGGTCGGTGATCGTCAACTGCCGGCCGGTATCGGCGAAGAGCTGGATACCGGTGACGGTGGGCCGCCAGCGCCAGGGTTGGGTGTTGTGCACCGACGGCGCTCGAACCGCCAGGCCGAGGGCGATATCGGTGACCTCACGATCCGGGATCGCGCAGGGCATGGTGTTGCGTCCTTCCGGTTACAGGCGATGTGCAGATTTCCCGGCCACACAGCCGCTTCCCGGTCACACAATCGCCGGGCGGCCGCGGAGAGCGCGGAGACGACCGCACCACGACCTCGACCGGCACCGGTGCCGCATGCTGCCGTGGCGGATTTCCAGAGACCGAGGGTAAACATTTTCGCGGCCCTGCGATACGGCCTCCGGCCTGATTTGCCGGAGGGCTTCCCGATCGCTCGCGCCGGCCGCCACGAATTCCGCACTGGGCGCGCAGATCCGACTTTGTCCCAGTTGAGACAATAGCTCTCGAGTTAATCTATGACTTTCATCACATAAATGCCCGATTGCCGAATATTCGCGACGATCCGGGGCGACGGCTCGCGCGGACACGGACGGCCCGGTGCTGTTTTCCGCGCCGGATGCCGGGTAGATCGGCAGTATTCTGGCCTACTACCCCTGGTGACCAGCTGTGACAGATGCGATACACCGAGGAAAGGGATGCCCATCATGCTGCTACGCCGGCTTGCCCGCCCCCTACTGGCGAGTGCGTTCGTCGTCAATGGAGTCGAAACACTGATGCATCCGGAATCCCGGGTGAAAGAAGCCTCGACTCTGGTCCACAAGGGCAAGGAGACGCTGCCCTCCGATATCGCCGGCAATCTACCCGAGGACCCCGGCACGCTGGTGCGGGTCACCGCGGCGGTGCAGATCGCCGGGGGCACGCTGCTGGCACTGGGCAAGGCGCCGCGACCGGCCGCGCTGGCCCTGGCCGCGACGGTGGTTCCGGCGACGGTCACCGAGCAGAATTTCTGGGCCGAGAACGACCCCGAACGCCGGGCGGCGAAACGGACGGCCTTCCTCAAGGATGTGAGCCTGCTCGGCGGCCTGCTGATCGCGGCCTCCGATACTGCCGGTAAGCCCTCGCTGGGCTGGCGTGGCCGCCGGGCCGCCCGCCGGGCGGCCGATACGGTGGGCGGTGTGCTCCCGGTCGGTTCGTCCGGTCGCGGCGGTTCGGGCGAGGCCGTGCGGCATCAGCTGCACCAGGCCGGTGAGCGTGGCCGGGATCTGGCGACCGTCGCGGCGAGCCGGGGCGCGGAACTGGCCGAAACCGCTCAGCAGCGGGGACCCGTATGGGCGGAGACCGCCAAACAGCGGGGTTCCGAATGGGCCGATATGGCCAAGCATCGGGGTGCGGAACTGACCGAGACGGCTCAGAAACGCGGACCTGAATGGGCCGAAGCCGCCAAGAGCCGCGCCGCCGGAATCGCCGACTACACCAAACACCGCGGCAGCGAACTCGCCGAAACCGCTCAGCACCGCGGCCCCGAATGGGCCGAAGCCGCCAAGAACCGCGCCGCCGGAATCGCCGACTACACCAAACACCGCGGCAGCGAACTCGCCGAAACCGCTCAGCACCGCGGCCCCGAATGGGCGGAGGTGGCCAAACTACGTGCGGCCGAACTCGCCGATTACGGCAAACACCGCGGCGAAGAGCTCTCGGCCGCGGCGAAAGCTCAGCGTGCCCAATTGGCGAAGACCAAGGCGAAGGCCGAGAAGGCAAAGGCGAAGGCCCGGGGAAAGAAGCGCATGTTCCGCTGAGCGCTCCGCGAATCCGACGCTGCCCGGGCTCTCCCGCCCGGGCAGCGTCGCGTCACATACCGGGGAATTCGAGCATCGGCGCCGGATAGTCCACCTGCAGTCGCCACGGCCGATGGATCGCCCGGCCCTCGATATCGGCGAGTTCGGGAACCCAGCGGCGTACATAGTCGCCGTCGGGGTCGTATCGTTCGGCCTGACGGAGTGGGTTGAGCACGCGGTTCGGGCGGGTGTCGTTTCCGGTTCCCGCGACCCACTGCCAGTTCAGCTGATTGTTTGCCACATCGGCGTCGACCAGCCAGTACCGGAAGTGCCGGGCGCCGATCCGCCAGTCCACACGTAGTGATTTGGTGAGGAAGCTCGCGGTGATCAGCCGGGCACGATTGTGCATCCAGCCCTGGGCGCGGAGCTGCCGCATTCCGGCGTCGACGATCGGCAGGCCCGTCCGGCCCGCGCACCAGGCCTCGACTGCCTGTTCGTCGTCGCGCCAGCGGATCTCCCGGTCCCGATAGTCCGCCCAGGCGGCGTCGGGCCGGGCCGCCAGGACCTGGTGGTGGAAATCCCGCCACGCCAGCTGGCGGACGAACGCCGCCGCGCCCTCGGTGGAATCACCGGCCCGGCGGACCACTTCGGCGGGCGACAGACAACCGAAATGCAGGTACGGCGAGAGCCGTGAGGTGCTGTCCGCGGCGAGATCGTCGCCGCCGCTCGCATAGCCGGCCGCGCTGTGGGAAAGCCAGTCCCGCAATAGTTTCCGCCCCGTCGACTCACCGCCGACCGATAACTCCGGAGACGGCTCCCCGCCGCCGATATCGCTTGGCTCCGGTAGCGATCCGGCCGGTATCGGGGGTAGTTCGAGGTGCCGTGGCGCCCGCAGCGGCGCCCGCCGCTGGGCGCCGGTCCATTGCCGTAGATAGGGCGTGAACACCGCGAAGTGATCGCGGCCGGCCGGGAGCAGATCACCCGGTTCGACGACGGTCAGCGAGGCGCTGTGTACCCGCAGCTCGCGACCGTCTCGGGCCAGCCGATCACGCAGCCGCTGTTCGCGTTTGCGGCTGTAGGAGCTGAAATCGGCGGCGATATGGACGACCGCCGCATCTGCGGCCGCCGCCACCTTCGCCACCTCCTCGGCGATATCCCCGGTGCGCACGATGAGCCGGCCGCCGAGTTCGCGGAGTTCGCTGTCGAGTTCGGCCAGGGCGGCTGCCAGGAAATGCGCGCGGTTGGGCGGGCATCCACCGCCGGACAGGATGGCCTCGTCGAGAACGAAGAGCGGCGCCACCCTGTCGGCTTCGCGATGCGCCGCGGTGAGCACCGGATTGTCCCGGACCCGCAGGTCGCGAGTGAAGAGGGCGACCGCTGCCGCGGTCACGCGAACCAGACCAGACAGAAGGTGTGCCCCACCGGATCGGTGTACACCCGGAATGTTCCTTCCGCGTGGACGAAGCCGGCGCCGAGCGCGAGAACGGCCCGTTCGGCGACCTCCACATCGCTCACCAGCACATCCAGGTGGATCTGCTGGGACCCGGCGGGATCCGGGAACCGCGGCGGTTCGTACTCCGGTGACAACTGGAACGCGAGCCGGCGGCCCTGCGGATCGACCATCACCACCCAGGTGTCGTCGCTCTCCTCGCGCATCACCTCGCCGCCGAGCAATCCCAGATAGAACTCGGACAACTTCCACGGATCCGGACAGTCCAGTACGACTGTGCGCAATCCCGCTACCCCGTCGGCCGCCATGATTCGGCCCTCCTTCCGGATGTGACAACGGTGTACGCGTACCCGGGCGTACACCGGGAAAACCCGCGTGCCGTGCGCGCCGAGTGTAGGGCGGTGGACCGGGCCCGGAGGGTAGGGGCCTCAGCGCGTCGGCGTGGATACCTCTTCGTAGACCTCGCCGACAGCGGCCGCGAGCAGCCGGTCGGTCATCTCCTGCTTCAGCACGGTCAACCGGGCGTCCGCGGCCGCGTCGCGGTCGCGGCGCGCGCCGAGTTCGATGAACTCGGCGGTGACGAAGCCGGCGTCCCGTAATTGCACCGCTACCGCGCGCTCGCCGTACGTGAATTCCCATACATACCGGGCGAGTACGGGACCACGTGCCGTGGCCGCGAGATCGGGGTCCACCACGAAACGGTCGCCGGTTACCGCGCGCAGCACCATCTCCACCGCGTCGCGTCCGCCCGGACCGGGGAAGGCGGTACGGACCGTGACCGCCCGGCGGTCGACCGCACCGAGTAGTGAGACGGCATATCGCATGGCGCAGTAAGCGTGCGCGACCCCGCCGGGGAACTCGGTGCCGTGATATTTCATCAGATCGGCGAACGAGAATTCGATCGGTGTGCCGTTTTCGTGGACTGTCAGCATGTCTTCTCTCTGTTCCTGGTGGCCCAGTGCAGTGCCGAATAGAGCAGTTGGGTGGCACCGGGCATGAATCCGGATCCGTGGTGGTACACCGGATCCATCGTGGTCACGAGCAGCCTTCCCGCGGTGGAGGTCTCGTCCAGGTACAGGATCGAGCCGTCGCGGATGCCGTCGCGGGTGTGCAGGTCGACCAGGCTCACCGCGCCCGGGGGTGGTTCCAGCACACCGTGGTAGTGCCAGATCACCGACCGGTCGGAGAAGAACTCCCACGCGGGGTGATCGGGGACGAGTGCGCGCAGCCGGTGGTCCTCGCCGGTTCGCCACCACCAGAACACGGTGGGCCGGGGCTCTTCCCGCACTCCGGGCAGCCATTGCCCGCTGCGGTTCTCGCCGAATACGAGGACGGTCGCTCCGCGTTCGAGACCGGCCAGGATCGTCGCGGTCCAGCGCCGCAGCAGATCGGGACGCAGCCGGTCGGCGACCACGATCACCTCGGCCGCGGTGATCTCGTCGAGGGCACCGGTCCGCACGTGGACCGGGCGGATCCGGTAGGGCGCCAGCGCGGGATCGGCGAGGGTGGCCAGCTGGGCATGACTGCCGCCGTGCAGGAGCACGATCCCGGTGGCCGGGGCGGGGTCATTCATCGTCGGCCTCCAGCCAGCGCACCAACTGGGTGTGCAGCCGTGCGGTGCCGCGGTCGGCGGTGGCGAACTGCAACAGATCGTTACCGCCGTGGACCAGCACCCGGCCCGCGCCCAGCGGGTAGTCGTAGTCGATCGGGGCGCGGGTGCGGCCGATCGTGTGGACGATACGCGCGCTCTCCGGCAGGTCCGGATAACAACCGCGACCGTAGAACCCGGCCACACCGATTCGTTCGAGTTCGCCGAACGGGACCGGCCCGCGGGTGCCGGTGTTGTAGAGGAACGCGCGCGGGTCGGTCCCGGCCCAGACCGGGTGTTCGGTCACACGCGTCAAGGCGAGATCGCCCGGGTCGCGGAACTCGAGTTTGCGCCATTTCGTCAGGCCTTCGAGGAAAAGACGCTGTACATGGCCGTTCACCACGACTCGGCCGCCGCGGGCGACGAATGCGTCGAGCAGCGGCCGCTGTCCGATCAGGAACTCCTGATCCACGTCACCGGTCAGGTAGAGACCGGTGACATCGGAGTTGCACTCCTCCGATAGGTCGTAGACATCGATCTCACGGAAACCACCGGCGGTCTCTCCATTGCGCGGCGCCATCACCGCTTTCAGCACCGTCACCGGATTCCCCGCCCGAAGTCGGGGACGGTCAGCCGCCGTATCGCACTGGGTGTCTCGATATCGGCGGTCACGATCGGTACCCCGTACATCTCCGACAGCAGGGGTCCGGTGAGCAGCTCACGGGTCGGGCCGATGCGCTGGTCGTCCGGGGCGACCATCAGCATGGACCGCTCGGCCACGTGCAGGGCGTGATCCGGATGATGGGTGGTCATCACGACCGCCATCCCCTCGTCGGCCAGCGCGCGCAGCACGGTCAGTACCCGGGCCTGGTTGCGCAGATCCAGCGCGGCCGCGGGTTCGTCGAGGACGATCGTGTCGCATTCGGAGACCAGTGCCCGGGCGATGAGCACGAGTTGACGCTCGCCGCCGCTCAGCGCGGTGTAGTCGCGGTCGGCCAGATGTGGCACACCCACCCGGCGCAGCGCTTCCCGGGCGGCCGCGCGATCGACGGCGGTGGGAGTGCTGTAGATCTTCACCGTGCGGGCCCGGCCCATCAGCACGATATCGAGGACAGAGAACGAGAACACCACCGAATGGCTCTGCGGGACATAGCCGACTCCGCCGGTCACCTCGACCGATCCGGAGACCGGTGGGGTGAGTCCGGCCAGGCATTTGAGCATGGTGGTCTTACCGCGCGCGTTCGGTCCGAGCACGGCGAGTACCTCGCTCCGGCGAGCCCGGACGGAGACGTCGCGAAAGATCCACGGCCCCTTGGCGGCGTAGCGGAAACACAGTGACCTAGCCTCGAGCATCGGCACCCCACAGGCGGGAACGGTTGCGGATCAACAGCACCACGAAGAAGGGCGCGCCGATGATGGCGGTGAGAATGCCGATCGGGATCTCGGCTGTACTCAGGGTGCGCGAGAGCGTATCGATCACGGTGAGATAGGCGGCGCCGAGCAGCGCGCTGACCGGTAGGACCACCCGGTTGTCCGTACCGATCATCATGCGCACCAGATGCGGGACGACCAGCCCGACCCAGCCGATGACCCCGGCGACCGAAACCGAGCCGGCGGTGATCAGTGCCACGCAGAACAGCAGGAAGTTGCGCAGGCGAGCGGGTTTCAGCCCCAGCGCGGTGGCGTCCTCGTCGCCCATGGCGAGAATATTGAGCCGCCAGCGCAGCGCCAGTACCACCAGGCCCGCCGTCACGATCGGGATCGCGGCGGTCGCCACCTTGGTGTAGCTCGCGGTCGACAGCGAACCCATGAGCCAGAAGACGATCGAGGGCAGTTCGCTGTACGGGTCGGCGATATAGGTGATGAACGAGACCATCGCCTGGAACATCGCCCCCACTACCGTGCCGCCGAGAATGATCATCAGCAGCGGCGCCCCGGGCACCGCCCGCGCGATCGTCACCACCAGCACCAGGGCCAGTACACCACCGAGAAAGGCACCGCCGACCAGTGCGGCACCGCCGAAGCCCGCCAGCAGGATCAGGACACCGCCGAAGGAGGCACCCGAGGACACACCCAGCACCTGGGCGCTGGCCAGCGGATTGCGGAAAACGGCCTGCATCACCGCACCGGTGAGCGCGAGTCCGGCACCGAGCAGGATCGACAGCAGGACCCGCGGCAGCCGCACATCGAGTACCACCGTGCTCTCCTGCGGATACCAGGTCTGCTCGAGCGGGAAGATCTGCCCCAGCAGGATTCGCACGATCTCGTTCGGGGGGACGGTGTAGCGGCCCACCGCCAGCGCGGCGATCGCCACGACGATCAGCAGCAGGAAGAAACCCGGTATCGCGAGCAGCCGCCGATCGAAACGCGCGCGGCGCGGCGCCGGAACCTCCGGCGCCGCGGCCGCGACAGGGTCAGCGGCGGAACTGGTCATAACCCGCGGCGTCCTGGTTCAGGTCGAACCGCAGCACCTGATCGATCTCCTCGTCGGAGATCCGGTAGGCGAACAGATCGTCGAACGCGGCCCGGATCTCGTCGCGGAACTTCCCGTCCCGGGCACCCGGGTACAGGACCTGGTGCATCCACTGCCACATCAGTGGCGATTCCGCACTGGGCACCTGCCAGCGGTAGCCGCCCAGCGGAGTCTTGTAGACCCGCTTGTGCTGGACCGCGCTGACGCTCGCCAGCCGCGGATCGGCGTAGATATCGGCGGGTGTGCTCTCGTCGAACCCGCTGAGCATGATCACCTCGGGATTCCAGGCCAGAATCTGTTCGGGGCTCACCTGTCCGGCATCGGAGACGAAACCCTTGGTCACCAGATCCGCGCCGACGAGGTCGAACTGGAAGCCGTCGTAGCCCTTCGGGCTGGTGGTGCTGTAGGTGTCGCCGGCCCGGGACAGGATCATCGCCTTGGGGCGCGGTCCCTGCTGCGCCGCCACCTGCGCGCGCATCTCGGACAGTTCGGTGTGCTGCCAGTCGATGAGCTGCTCGCCGCGTTCGGGTTTACCCGCGATCTGCGCGAAGAGGGTGATCCACTGTTCGAGATCGTCCTGCGTCCCGTATTTCAGGCCCACCACCGGAAAGCCCGCCGCCTCGATGGGCGCGGTGACGTCCGGCCCGCGGTCACCCCACTGGACCACGACATCCGGGTCGAGTTGCAGCAGGGTCTCCACATTCGGCACGAAGTCGTTACCGGCGACGACCGCCGATTCGGCCGAGGCGGGGAACATGGTCGCGAACATGCCGCCTTTGTTGGCCACCAGGGTGGACTGGTTGATGCCGACGATGCGGTCGTAGCCGCGGTCGACCGCGGCGAAGATCGACGGCGCCGGCATGACGGTGAACGCCACCTCGGCCGCCGGGCCGTCCAGTGCGACGGTTTCGCCGCGCTGATCGACGATGGACAGCGCACCGGTGCCGGCCGCGTCCTCGGTCTGCGCTTCCCGGGTCGAGCACCCGGCGGTCAGCGCGAGGGCCCCGATCATGCCGGCGACCATCCATCGCCGTGGCGGCAAGCTCCGCTTCCACCGCCGTGCACGCTGCATATTCGATGCCATGCGCTCTACCGTCCTGCCTCTGAATCGTACAAACCGGATTCAGGTTAGCCTTACCTACAAGAACCGTGTGAATCGGGGGTGACTCACTTGACGGCACCGGCGAGCGGATTTCGCGCGACCACCCCGGCGGCGGACGGAAGGCCTCCGGACGTAGTCCGGTGCAGGTACTCCCGGCAGGTTGCGGGCACAGAAACCACGGCGACCGGGCGAATCGGCCGCGCCGCGCGATCGCGGTGACACCGCGCGCCCGAGTCGCCGGGTCCGGAATCCGTTGCGGAAAGACACCTTTCGAGTTCGGCCGGCAAATACGCCAGGAGCCGAACCACGATCGGGCGGCTCCGCGGACGCCCGGAAATCCGGCGGACAGAGTCCGCCGGATCGCCACGACACACGCCCTCCGGACGAGAGGGCGGCGAATTACTGCCGCTGTTCCGCGAGTTCGGCGCGGGGCGTTTCGGGCGCACCATCGGCGAAGCCGCTGGGCCACCACACCTTCGGGCCGACGAGGGCGAACAGGGCGGGTATGACGACCGTACGCACCAGGAACGTATCGAGCACGATTCCGATACCGACGATGATGCCGAGCTGAGTGAGGGTGATCAGCGGCAGGACACCCAGGACACAGAACACCGCGGCGAGCACGATCCCGGCGCTGGTGATCACCGCACCGGTCGCCGAGACCGCGCGGACCATACCGTCGACGGTGCCGTGCCCCGGCGTCTCCTCGCGCGCCCGGGTCACCAGGAAGATGGTGTAGTCGATACCCAGCGCCACCAGGAACAAGAAGCCGAACAGCGGCACGGTCGTATCCAGCGCCGGAAACCCGAAGAGGTGCGTGCTCACCAGGCTGCCCAGACCCAGTGCCGCCAGCGCGCTGAGCACGGTGACGCCGATCAGCAGGACCGCCGCGGGCAGCGCGCGCAGCAGGACGAGCAGCACCGCGAACACCACCACCAGGATGAGCGGTATCACCAGCAGTTGATCGTGGCGGGCGGCATCGCGCGTATCGAGGGCTTTCGCGTCGCTACCGCCCACCAGGGCGTCCGCGCCGGGAATTCCGGACAGTGTCGTCCGCAACTCTTCGATCGTGGTGTAGGCCGCCTCGGATTCGGGAGCCGCCTCGAGAGTGACCATCCACCGGTCCACCCCGTCGTGACTACCGGTGGGCACCACGCCGGAGACGCCCGAGGCGCCCTCCAGTGCGGGCCGCACCGCCGCCGCGGCACTGTGCTCGGCGAGGACGATCGTGGGATCGGAAGCACCCGAGGGGAAGTGGGCGGCCAGAGTGTCCAGACCGTCGACCGATTCGGCCCGGACCCGGAACTGCTCGGTCTGGGACAATCCGATATCCGCGCCGGTCAGACCCGCCGCGAAAACGAGCAGCAGTACGATCGCACCGCCCGCGACCGCCGCGGGCCGGGCCACCACCCGGGTGGCGATCCGATGCCAGACCCCGTGGGCCGCGGTGCCGTCGGCGCTCGCACGAGGAACAAAGGGCCAGAAGATCTTCCGACCGCACAGCGCCAGGGCGGGCGGGAGCGCCAGCAGCACGAAGAGCACCGCCACGAGCAGCCCGGCGGCCGCCATGAGCCCGAGTGAACGGGTATTGGGCAGAGTGGCGAGCAGCAGCGTGCAGAGCGCGAGTACCACGGTCACATTGCTGGCGAGAATCGCCGGTCCGGCGCGGCGGACCGCCTCGTGCAGGGCGCGGCGATGATCGCTGTGCCCGTGTAATTCGTCGCGATAGCGCGATACGAGCAGTAGCGCGTAGTTGGTTCCCGCACCGAAGACAAGCACGCTGGTGATGCCCGAGGTGGACCCGTCGAAGGAGAGGTCGGTGACCCGGGCGAGTGCTGTACCGATACTGGTCGCGGTCCGGTCCGCCAGGCCGATCACCAGGAGCGGCACCAGCCACAGCACCGGCGAGCGATAGGTGACGATCAGCAGCAGCGCGACCACCAGAGCGGTGACGGCCAGCAATGTCACATCCGCACCGGCGAAGGAGTCGGCGATATCGGCTCCGAAGGCCGGACCGCCGGTGATCTGAACGGTCAAACCGGGGGGTGCGTTCTGGGCAGCCGATTCACGCAACCGCTCGATCTCGGTGGTGAGATCCTCGCCGCTCAGTTCGGCCGAAACCGTCGCGCGGCCGAGTGCCGCCTTACCGTCCGGCGCGACCATGAGTGCGTCCCCACCCGCACCGGAGACCTCCTGGACGGTTTTCGCGGCCGCCGCGCGGTCGGACTCGGTCAGTGCGGCGCCGTCGGTCCGGGTGATCACGAGGATCGCGGGCGCGTCGCGGCCGCCCGGGAACTCCGCCACCGCGGCCTCCACCTGCGCGGCTTCGGAGTTCTGCGGTAGCGAGGTGGGAGCCTGCCCGGCGTCACTGTTCTCGCCGACGCCCATGATCACCGCGCAGGCGGCGGCGAGAACGGCGACGAGCAGTACCCATGAGCGGCGACCGGTGACCACGGTGGCGAAACGTTCCCAGGCATTCACACGGCCGACTATTTCAGAAACTGAAATAATTGGCAATCCTGACAGCCCGGGCACCTACACTCTTGCGAGCGGGAACACGGAAAGGACGTCGCAGGTGACCAACGAACCAGCGGAGGAGGCCGGCACCGGGCGCCGCGACGACGCCGAAACCGCGATCGCCACCGATATCCGCGCGCTCACCGCGGTCTCCGAACAGATCGGGCACCTCTTCGCGCATTCGCATTCGCTCCGGAGCAACGATTTCCGCGCACTCATGCATATCGCCACCGCCGAAGCCGAGGGCCGACCGCTCACGGCCGGGCAGTTGCGCGAACTCATGGGTCTCTCACCGGCGGCGATCACCTACCTGGTGGAACGAATGATCACTTCGGGCCATATCCACCGCGAAACCGATCCCGGCGACCGCCGGCGGGTACTGCTGCACTACTCCGACCACGGCATGTCGGTGGCCGGCGAATTCTTTCGCCCACTGGGCGCGCGCACCCGCGGGGCGCTGGCCGATCTGCCCACCGCCGACCTCGCCGCCGCCCACCGGGTGCTCTCCGCTGTCGTCTCCGCGATGCGCGACCACCACCTCGCCCTGACCCAGGAGTCGGCCGGCGGATGACCCGGCGGAAGTCTCCGTGGATACCGGCTCGCTCGCGGGTACGCCGCCCAGCGACCCGCGGTGGACCACCGCATGCTGATTGCCCCGGCCTTGCGTGGGTATCCGGCCGGGCAGACAGGAGGTGTGTCATGCCGAAGGAATGGACCGGCAAAGAGGAACGGCAGTACGAGCACATCAAGGATTCCGCGGAGGAGCGCGGGGCCGGTACGAAGCGGGCGAAGGAGATCGGTGCGCGCACCGTCAACAAGAACCGCGCCCAGTCCGGTCGGTCGAAAACCGCGAGCCGATCCTCGACCCGCGATATCTCGCCGCAGCGGCGCGGTGGCCTGCGCTCGGGGACCGACAAACCCAAGGGCCGCACCCGCGACCAGCTGTACAACGAGGCCAAGAGCCGCAATATCAAGGGCCGTTCGAAGATGACCAAGAACGAGCTGGCCGAGGCGCTGGGCCGGTCCTAGGTCCGATCACCACCGCCGCTGTGGTGCCGTGGCCCGGGTCACGGCCACGGTGCACAGTGCGTCGGTGTCGCTCGCGCCCGACCGTGGCGGGACGTATTCCCGCGAGATCTCATCTGCATCCGCGATACGGCACCGACCCGGACCCGTCGCGGCCGTGTTCATCTGCCCGGCCCGAGGTCGAGGCGCCGGGTGACACGGTCCACCAGATCGGGAGGCATACCCGGTTCGCGGCGGGCGGCCTGCGCCTCCCGCCGACCGGCCTCGGTGACCTCGGCACGGATACGTTTCACCGCGACCACCATGCGCGCGTCCCGCTCGGCCTGGGCGCGTGCGTCCTCGTCGGCAGCTTCCGGGTCGGCCCGGGCCAGCCGCCGCCGGATGCCCTCGCGGAGCCGCTCGTAGAGTTCCTCGGGTACGTGCTCGGCTTCCGACAACTCTTTGAGCCGGGCCAGTTCCGCCTCGACCACTCGTTCCCACAGTTGCCGCTCGAGCAGACGTTCGGCCCGGGTGTCGGAGTGCACCCCGGTGAGCCGGACGACGAGCGGCAGGGTCGGCCCCTGGACGAGCAGCGTGAACAGCACCACCGCGAACGCGGTGAACAGGATCTGGGTCCGCCCCGGGAAATCCGCGCCCGCATCGGTCGACAGCGGAATGGCAAGCGCGAGTGCCACCGTGGCCACCCCGCGCATACCCGTCCACCAGGTCACCACGGTCTCCCGCCAGGTGTGCGGCTCGTCGGCCTCCTCGTCGGGCCACAGTTTCGTGCGCAACCACAAGGTCGTCATGAGCCAGCCGAGCCGCAGCACCACCACCACGGCGACCACCACGCCCGCGCCGCCGAGCAACTGCGGCCAACTGTCGCCGGTCGCCGCCAGCACCGCGCTCAGTTCCAACCCGATGAGGCCGAAGGCGAAACCGCTGATCAGCAGTTCGGTGATCTCCCAGAACGAATTGCCGACCACGCGATAGTCGGCGTCCCCGAATTCGGTGACGGCATCGGTCAGATACAGGGCACACACCAGCACCGACAGCACCCCGGAGCCGCCCCAGGACTCCGCCAGTCCGTAGGCCGCGAAGGGCAGCAGCAGGCTGAGGGCCACCTGCCAGCTCGCCTCGGCCAGATAGCGGGTGAGCCGACTACCCACCATGCCCAGAACCAGCCCGACCGCGATCGCGACCACCGCCGACACCACGAACTCCAGCGCCGCGCGCGGTGTGGAGAACTGCCCGGTGAGAACCGCCTGTACGGCGACTGTGTAGACAACGATCGCGGTGACATCGTTGAACAGCCCCTCCCCACCGAGAACGACCACCAATCGACGCGGCAGTCCCAGCCGTCCGGCCAGCGCGGTCGCCGCGACCGGATCGGGTGGCGCCACAATCGCCCCCAGTACGACGGCGGCGGCGACCGGCAGACCCGGAAACCACGCGTGGAACACCGCGGCCACCGCCGCGGTGGTCGCCAGAACCAGTCCCACAGCCCGCAGCACGATGGGTTCCCAGCTCTCCGCGAACTGCCGCCACGAGGTGCGTCGCGCCGCGGCGTAGAGCAGCGGGGGCAGGACGAGCGGCAGGATCAGATGCGGCGGGATCGCGATCTGTGGAACGAACGGGACCAGGGCGAGCCCGCAACCGAACAGCGTCATCAGGACCGCGGAGGCGATACCGATCCGCCGTCCGATCGCTTCGGCGAGTACCGCGGCGAACAGGATCACGAATGTCAGCACCAACTGGTCCACGACCGTTCAGTCTGCTGCCACCGAGCGCTCCGGGTCACGCGCAATGCCGAACAACGCCGGAAAGGTAGTTGGACAGGTACTGACCTGGCCGGCGGACCGGCCGCGTCAGCCAACCACCGAACATCAGAAGATTGATTTCTGGTCGGACACGCTCCGTTATCGATCACCCAGAATTCAGAACTCAGGTCACCGCGTAGGGCACATCCGGTTCAGCGACCCAGAACACGCCCGCAGTGGAGTACACACACCCTGCGGGCAGCCGCGGTTCGAAAACCGGGCCGGGCCACACGGTAAGGAAGCTGAACGCCGCGGACCCCGAGCGATCCGACGACACTCCCAATCGAATGATCGACGGTCCGAGCAGGCCGAGAACCGCGGCAGAGAACTCGCGAGAGAACCGATCACGTTCTCTACGAACACCTTCCAGTCCGGGAACTCCGATCGCAACTGCGCCGCGGCCGCCGAATCGTCAAGTGCGGCCGGGTCCATCAGCAAGTTGTTCGCCACCACCTACGTCGCCGGATTCGCCACCCAACAGGCTGCGGTAGTTTCGGAGCAGCTCATGGTCTGCAGTCATCGCGGTGAGTTGATCACCGAGCCCCGCCGAATCGGTCGCAAGGTTCACTCGGACATGCACTTGACCTCAACAATAGTTGAGGAACCAGAGTAGGTGCCGGAGCGGCGCATCGGCCGCCCGGCACACACTGGAGGAAACATGGACAGCACCACCACCGCATCCGGCACCACGCCCCTGCGCGTCGCGGTCATCATCGGCAGCAGCCGCGACGGCCGCTTCGCACCGGCAGTCGGTGACTGGTTCCTGGCCAGGGCCGCGCGCCGGGCGGATCTGTCGCCGGTCACCGTCGATATCGCGGCCACCGAACTACCGCACACCTTCGGCGCCCCGGCCGCCGCTCTCACCGGAACTCGGGAAACCCTGGGTGCCGCGGACGCTTTCGTGGTCGTCACCCCCGAGTACAACCACAGCTATCCCGGCACCTTGAAGAACTTCATCGATCTGCACAATGCCGAATGGCAGGCGAAGCCCGTAGGTTTCGTGAGCTACGGCGGGATATCGGGTGGCCTGCGCGCGACCGAACACCTCCGGACGGTGTTCGCCGAGCTGCACGCGGTCACCGTGCGGGAGACCGTGAGCTTCCACAATCCCTGGAGTCAGCGCGACGAAGCGGGTGCGCTGGTCGGCGGCGACGGTGCCGATACCGCGGTCACCACCCTGCTCGATCAGCTCGTCTGGTGGGGCGAGGCACTGCGGACCGCCCGTGCGGTCCGGCCCTACGGCGGCAGATGAGTCCGCGCCGAACCGTCCGGCGCTCGGTGACCGATACCGCGGAAGCTGCCGTCACGCCTGGTCATACGATGTTCCGGTGACCGAATACGACCACCTCGACACCTCGACACTGCCGCACCGCCAGCGCCGGATTCTCGCGGCGATACAGGAATGGGTGGTGCGTCACGGCTATCCGCCCAATACCCGGCAGCTCGGCGAGGCGGTGGGACTGCGGTCGTCGTCCTCGGTGTCGAAACATCTGAAGAGCCTGGAGGAGAAGGGCTTCCTGCGTCGCGGCGACGGGGTCTCCCGGCCGATGGATATCCGGTTGTTCCTGAACGCCGGGACGGAGGACCGGCCGGACCGGGACGCGGTAGCCGTACCCGTCGTCGGCGATATCGCCGCGGGCACACCGATACTCGCCGACGAACACACCGACGACGTCCTCACCCTCCCCCGCGAACTCGTGGGTCGCGGCACCGTATTCGGACTGCGAGTGCGCGGGGATTCGATGGTGGACGCCGCCATCTGCGACGGGGATATCGTCGTGGTCCGTCGCCAGCCCGACGCGCAGACCGGGGAGATCGTCGCCGCGATGCTCGACGGTGAGGCGACGGTCAAGGTGTTCCGCCGCCGGGCCGGCCACGTGTTCCTGGAACCGCGCAATCCGGCATATCAGGTGATCGACGGCGATCACGCGGTGGTGCTGGGCAAGGTGGTCTCGGTGATGCGGCGGATGTGAACCCGGCGCCCGCCGCCCGGCGGCACCGGGTCGATGGTGCATGATCGAACGTATGGGCGCAGATCCGGGACCGCGGGTCCCCCACGACCTCGACGATTTCCGGACGCTGGCGCGGGCCCGGCTCGCGGTGTTCCCCCGGGTCGTGGTGCCCGATACCGAGGGGTTGCGCCGGGCCGCTGTGGTGCTGTGCGTGGTCGATACCGGTGGTTCGCTCGCGGTCCTGGTCATCAAACGCGCTTACCGGGGCCGCAACGCGGGGCAGTGGGCACTGCCCGGCGGCCGGGTCGAACCCGGCGAGACCACGCAGCAGGCCGCCCTGCGCGAACTGCACGAAGAGCTCGGGCTCGCGATGGAACCCGGCGATGTACTCGGCACCCTCGACGACTTCCCGGCCGCATCGGGATTCGCCATCACTCCCCTGGTCGCCACCCTGTCCGATATCACCCGGCTACAGCCCAGCCCGGACGAGGTCCATTCGGTGCACCGGGCCGGTTTCGATCGCCTCGCCGCCGACGACGCCCCGCATTGGGTGCTGCGGGACTCCGCTCGGATGCACACCGCGGGCCCGGCGATCGACGCGCCGCCCGGGGAGCCCGGTCTGCTGCAGATGCGGCTGGGCCCGGGTATGACCATCCACGCCCCCACCGGCGCGATGCTGTGGCAGTTCCGCGAAGTGGTGTTACTGGGCAGCGACCCGAAGGCGGCCCGGGTCGCCGATTTCGCCCAACCCGACTGGACCCACCACTGACCGGTCGCCGGCCGACGCGCCGCACCGGGATCGGCTGGTGGGTTCAGGACCGATCGATACCCCGCCGGACGTCCGGTCCAGTCGCCGATCGCTACCACTCCGGCACGATATCGGGCTCCTCCTCCGGGAGCCGCCGCTCCATCGGATCCCCGGCTCGCTGTTCCCTGGGGGTGTGGCGTAACGATCGGCCGCCGACCAGTCGTCGGGCGGGTCCATGGCCTCCTCCAGCGAGTCGGCGGCCAGTTCGTCCTCGTCCAGTTGCTCGCCGGTCGAGGGGATCGCACCGCTCGCCCACTCGGCGATATCGGCGGATTCCCGGCCCGGATCCTCGGTTCCGTTCATCTCCGCGTCCTTTCCGGACGCCACCGGGCAAACCCGTGATCGCCGATTTCCTCGAACGGGCCGTCACCGGGGCGGGCTCACCTCGACCCGGCCGGTCTGCCGGTCCTCGACGCCGCGGCCGCGGCGGCTGCCGTCGTAGGCGGATTCCCGGAGCCACTGAACCTGCCGGGGTAACAGCGCCACTTCGGCGGGATGGTTCAGCACCGGGTCGTAGAAATCGGTCCAGTGCTCGCCCGGATCCGCTGCGCGCAGCAGCAGATGCCCGGCCTTCCGGCGGCCGGGCCCGAACCCGGCGACGGACAGGGTGTAACCGACAGGGTGCTCGTGTACGTGCCGCGCCAATACCGTCAGCGAGGTGGTCGAGGGTTGTCCGGGATCCGGTTCCGCGAGGACCCAGAGCGGGCCGGACGCGCCCCATCGGTACGGCAGCAGACTGCCGTAGCGCGCACTGTCCCACCCGCGAGCGAGAGTCAGTGTCCACCGGACCGCCGTGCTCTGCCCCGTGGTGGCCAGCGCGAAATCCCAGGGTTTATCGTCGCGGTCGAGTACCCGGAAGGCGAGACCGAGAATATCCGGCACCCCACCGGGTGTTCCCACACCCTTCGACAACCGCGCGATGGTCGCGCGTTCGCCCGCGCCGAACAGCGGCTCGAATTCGGGTTCGGCGTGGAACCGGCCGGACAGGCGGATACCGCGCGGATGGAAGAAGCGAGCGTGCCGCAGCCGGGCGCCGGTATCGAAGGCGCCACGGACCAGCACCGACAGCGGACCAGCCGGAGTGTGATCGGTCATCGCCGGTCCCGCCTTCCGCCGGCGCACACCGGCCACCATCTGCGACCCGGGCCGATCCTTCGGCAGGCGCGGCGCCGGCCGAGCGATGGGCGATACCCGTATCGGCACCCGCCGACCGGGGCCGCCACGCGGCCGGCAGACGAATCGGCGCCGGTTACGACCGCCCGTAGCGGCGCGGCGATACGTTCCTCGGATAAGAGAGCGATAGTAGCCATGGCACGCGGCTACCCGGGTCGGCCGTGATCACACAGGCATACTCGACAGGATCGCCCCGACCGCCCACCGGGATCGGGCGGCCGGTACGACGATGTGACCACGGCATTCGGGCTCGCCGGCGCGGCGACCCGCACCGCCGGGGCCGTCGATGATCGCGATACCGCGCTGTGCGGTGCCGGCGGGTCGTCAGCCGGCGAGGATCTGCGGGGAGAGCGCCTTCAGCATGGCGTTGGTCCAGCGCAGTTGCCGCAGCGTACCGGGGTGGCACTGCGCGGCCAGGTCCAGCAGCTCCGGTTCACGTGCCGCCTGCGCACCCTGGGCCAGCAGTTCCCAGTCGACCGAGACCCCGGCCGCGAGCTGATGCAGCCGGCGCAGGTCGCGGAGCAGTCGCAACCCCGGGTCCGGTGTCCGGCCGGCCGTTCCGCGCCACCGGTGACCGCGGGGCAGCCGGGCCCACCGGTGGCGGCGATAACGCGCCGCGGCCGCCCCGAAACGGGGTGCGAGCGCGTCCAGTTCGCGCAGATGGTCCTGCGACCGGACCGCCAGATCCTGGGCCGTATGGTGGATCTCGTACTCGGCGCGGTGCCGGATCGCGACCGCGGACAGTTCACCGGCGAGTTCGCGTTCGGAGAACTGTAGTTCCTCGATGACGATATGCAGTTTCACCGGGCGCCTCTCTCCGGGACGTCGACCATACGGCGCACCAATTCACCGCCGTCACAACACAACTGTCTCATCGGGCGGTCCGCCCGCGGCCGTGCCGCTTTCGAGGTGCGGCCCGGCCGTCGCCCACCGGGTCGATCGCCCGGACCCCGCGCATCGGTCCGCCCCGCACTCGGTCTCGCGTTTTCATCCCCGCCGATTACCCAGCGCGCCGCGATTCATCGCGATGATCCCGCTCGGGCATCTCAGGCGCCCGGACGGGCCCCCGGCGCGCTCGGGGTCGCATGCCCCGGAAGTACACAGACCGCGTCGAGTCCGAGCACATGGTTGAGTCGGCCGAAGGCGAGCCAGGAGCCCAGGCACATACTCAGTTCCACGATCTCGGCCTGGCTGTAGTGCGCGGTCATCCGGGACCAGAAGTCCTCGTCGAGGTTGTGATGGTCCACGGCGTAGCGTTCGGCGTATTCGGCGGCCAGCCGCGCCCGGTCGTCCAGCACATCGGTATCGCGCCACTGGGCGACGGCGGTGTCGAATCCCTCCTCCACCTTTACGCCGTCGCGTTCGGTACGCCAGTCCAGGCAGAACACACACCCGTTGATCTGGGCGATCCGCAACCGCGCCGCCTCGAATTCGCGCAGACCGAGCGTGGTGTGCGAGTACACCGCCAACGAGAAGTTCGACGCGGCGACACCGATCCCGGGCACCATCTCGCCCCAGACGTAGCCGATCGGATCCTTGCCTTCGGGGATGTCAACTCTCATGACCGTTCCTTCCCAGCTTTCCCGCCGCGGGCCGCAGCGGCACATCGAGCGCGTCGTAGAGGCCGGGCCCGGCCGCGACCAGCCAGTCGATCGCACTCACCAGCCGTCCCACCGCGGTGGCGTTACCGCCGGCAGCGTAGTTACCGCCCTCGTCGGTGGCCTCCACGGTGACTTCGATCCGCGGGCGTCCTTCGATGATCACCCGGTGGGCGCCCTCGCCGTTGGGTGGGGCCGGCCATTCGGGTGCGCACGAGGGATGGATGCGGGTGATGTGCTCCACCACGATCCGGGGCTCCCCGGCCACGATCCCCTGCACCTCGAAGCGCATCGCGCCCTGGGTACCGGCCTCGAACTTGCCCATGGTCGCGGTCTCGACGGTGGTTTCCAGTGGTAGCCGCCGCACGGTCTCCCGGATCTCGTCCAGTTCGACCCCGAGCGCCCGGGCCATGAGCCGCACCTGACCGCCCCACACCATGGTCGGAACGGTGGGTGCCACCATGGGCGGCACCTGATCCATCGGTTGCCCCATACCCACGAGGTAGCGCACGGAATCGGGCTGGTCGTAGCTGGAGTAGTCGAAGATCTCCTGGCAGCGCACCACGTCCACGACGCTGCCCAGACCGCTGACCAGCAGTGGCAGCACATCGTTGCCCCAGCCCGGGTCTATTCCGGAGACGAACAGCGAACCTCCACCGGATTCGGTCGCGGCCAGTACTGCCTCGCGCATCTCGGGCGGTGCGTTGCGCTGGTCGTAGAGGGCATACAGCGCCGGCGTCACCACGACCGCGCCGACGCCGATCGCGCGGACGATATCGGCGAGGGCGTCGTCGGGCCGGATTTCACCGGAGGCGGCGTACACCACCGCGCCCGGACGGCTCGCGAGTACCGCGTCGATATCGGTGGTGGCGGCGATGCCGAGCGCCCGGTCCAGTCCGGCCAGTTCGCCCGCGTCCCGGCCGGCTTTGGCGGGATCGTGGACGAGGACAGCACGGAGTTCGAGTGCGGGGTGGGCGTCGACCGCCCGGATGGCGGCGCGGCCCACATTGCCGGTCCCCCAGACGACCGTCGAGATCATCGCCGGAGTCTAACAAGCGCTTGGTTGTGAAGGGGGCGATTCCGGCAGCTTCGCCGGCGATACCTGATCGTTCGCCGGGTGGCCGATATCTCCGCCGGCGGGAATGCCGCACCGGACCCACACCCGTATCGTTTACCTGGTGACGGAATTCCTCACGGACACAACGGAATCCGATTTACCTTCGGTTACCCGGATGTTACTGCGCGCTGACGGCTCGATGACGAAACTACTGGAGGCGCTGGTCGGCCGCCCGCTGGCGCTCGACCTCACCGATCAGCACCTGACCATAGGCCGCGGCCTCGACCCCACGGTACGGGCGGCCCTGCGCTGCGCCGACTCCGATCCCGTGGTCGTCCGCCGCTCGACCCTCACCACGAGCGACGGTGCGGCGGTCTCGTGGAACTGTGTCGCGGTAGTGGCCACCGACGACGAACTCACCGCCCTGCTCACCGACGAACGACTACCCATCGGCCACAGTCTGGCCGCCGCCCACCGCCACCTGGCACGCACGGTACTGGGCGCCGGGGTCACCCGGTGGCCGGTGACCGGGGACCAGGAAGACCGGCCCTGCGCGTACAAGGAAAGTGTGCTCAGCGACCACGGGTCCACCGTGGTGGCACATCTGCACGAGCGCTTCAACCCCGCCTACGTCCCATTGGACGCGGACCGGTGAAGGTACTGATCGTCGGCGCCGGGATCGGCGGGCTGACGACCGCCCTGCACCTGCACGCGGCCGGGATCGAGGCCCAGGTGATCGACCGGGTGCAGACCCTGCGCCCGCTGGGGGTCGGCATCAATCTGCTGCCACACGCCACCGGCGCCCTGGCCGAACTCGGCCTGCACGACGCACTCGCCGCAACGGGGGTCGCCACCTCCGAACTGGTGCACTACGACAAATTCGGCAACGAGATCTGGCGGGAACCGCGCGGACTCGCGGCCGGGCACCGGTGGCCGCAGTATTCGGTGCACCGGGGTCGGCTACAGGCATTACTGCTGGACGCGGTGCTCGCGCGACTCGGTCCCGGTGCAGTGCGCACCGGATACCTTTTCACCGCAGCCACCCAGGAGGACCGGTCGGTCCGCGTAACCGTCGAGGACCGCGACAGCGGGAGCGCCGTCGAATTGACCGCGGATGCGGTGATCGGCGCCGACGGTCTGCACTCCGGAGTGCGGGCACTGCTGTACCCCGGCGAGGGACCGCCGCGCTGGAACGGAATCCGGATGTGGCGCGGGGTGGCGACCGCGTCGCGTTTCCTCAGCGGGACGTCGATGCTGATGGCCGGTAGCAACCACGCGGCCAAACTCGTCGCCTACCCGCTCACCACCGCCGCGCCCGGTCACGATGTGCTCGTCAACTGGGTCGCCGAGGTTCGGATACCGCAGGACACACAGGGTGAGGCCGAGTGGACGCGCGCCGGGCGCCTCGACGAGGTACTGCCGCACTACCGCGGCTGGCGGATCGCGGGCCTGGACGCGGCGGAGCTGATATCCGCCGGCGAAACCCTGCTGGAGTATCCGATGGTGGACCGGGACCCGCTGCCACGCTGGAGCTTCGGCCGGGTCACCCTGCTCGGCGACGCCGCGCATCCGATGTATCCGGTGGGCTCCAACGGCGGTTCACAGGCGATCCTCGACGCCCGCGCGGTGGCCGCCGGATTGGCGGACGCCGGCGATCCGGTCGCCGGGCTGGCGGCCTACGAAGCGGCACGGCGCGAACAGGCCAACGCCGTGGTGCTCGCCAACCGGGATATCCCGATGGACCGGACGCTGCGCATGGTGGCGGAGCGGGCACCGGCGGGCTTCGCTCGTATCGAGGATGTGCTGACCGATACGGAACTGCGTGCGATCAGCGACGGATACCGCCGGACGAGCGCGGTCCGGTAGCCGGCACGCCGGGCCGGCCACCGCCGCGCGAACCGCTACGCGGATTCGGGGAGCTGCTCCCCCTGCACCACCTGGATATCCAGATCGATCTTGACCGTGGTCCCGATCGCCGCGACACCGGCGCGCACCACCGCGTTGTAGTCGATGGCGAAATCGTCACGCCGCAGAGTGGTCTCGGCGTGGAAGGCGGCCCGGATCCCTCCCCAGGGATCCGGGCCGAACCCGCCGTAGGTCAGCGCGAGATCGACCGCGCGGCGCTGCCCGTGCAGCGACAGCTCACCCGCCATCACCCAGGTATCGCCGCCGGTCCGGCTGAGCCCGTTGCTGGTGAAGGAGATCAGCGGATAGTTCTCGACATCGAGGAAATCGCTGGACCGCAGATGGGTGTCGCGCATCTCGATACCGGTATCGATGGTGGCGGCCTTGATCTCGGCGTACCCGGTGGTCTGTTCGAACCGGTCCGCGATATCGAGCCGGCCGCTCACTTCGGCGAACCGGGCTTTGATACTGGAGATACCCAGGTGACGCGCGGTGGCGATCACCGAGGAGTGCACCGGATCGATGGTCCACGGACCGGCCGGCGGCAGGGCGACGGCGTCCACCACCGGCACCAGCGCGATATCGCCCAGCAGGCCCGACCCCGAGGACGAGATCTGCACCGCCCGGGCCGCGGGCTGATACCCGGCGGCGGTGATCACGGCCGTGTGCACACCCGGACGGACCGGCTCGGTGGAGACCACTCCGTTCTCATCGGATACCGCGCGGCAGATCTGCCGACCGCGCATATCCGTCACGGTCAGCACCGCTTCGGGTACGGGCCAGCCGTCGGCGCCCTGGATGCGGCCGGTCACACCGGACATGAGCATCACCTTTTCACCACTCAGAGTTGATTAGCACAAGCAACTAGTTGCCGATGCCGAATATACCCACGCCACCGAACCGCCGACAGAGGTGGTGGCCTCATCCCTCGATGATGGAGAGCGCACCGCCGATCCGGACGAAGGCCGACGGAGTGAGCCCGAACATCGCCCGGAAGGTATCGCTGAAATGGGACGGCGAGGCGAAACCCGCGTCCGCGGCCGCCCGGGTCATATCGTGGCCCGCCGCGTGGGAACGCGCGATTCGCACCATCCGCGCCCACTGGACATAGCGGCGGAAACTCGTCCCGGTCTGCGCGGCGAAGGTGCGCAGGAAATACGAGGTCGACAGCCCCACGCCGCGCGCACAGTCCGCGGCCCGGTGCGGATGCGCGGGGTCGGCCCGGATCGCCGCCGCCACCGCGGCGATCCGGGCGTCACGGATCGCCGGCAGCGGCACGCTGGCCAGCGCCAGGATCCGTTCGATATCCGGATCGGGCGCGCGGCACAGGGCAACGAGTTCGTCCTCGTGGCGGTGGGCGTAGGGGTAGCCGGCGGCCACGGCCGTCATACCGCCCAGACACCGGGTCATCCGGGCACTGGTCGGATCGAAGAAGCAGAACAGCATCCGCCCGTCGGTCTCCACCAGATGGTGGACCACCCGGGCGCGGAACAGGAAACTGCGGGCGGTGAGGTCCACCGATTCCCCGGCGCGGACCCGGAACGGCGCGTCCACACCCAGCCCCAGCGAAGGGATCGCGGTGGAATGCGGGGCCAGGCCCAGCCCGGGACCGAGATAGACGGCATGCCCCAGCCGCACCCACAGACGCGCCGCCGACGCGGGCGCGGCGCACGTTTCCGGAAGTGCCGACAGGGTCATACGCGCGACGATACCGGCGCGTGATCGACCAGCGGTTCGAACGCGATACCCACCGCGGACCACTCTCAGGAGGCAGCGATGACCACCGATCGAATCGACCCCGCCGCGAACCGATCTCCGGTGTCGTACGAGACCACCGTGGACGGAGCGAGACTGTGCTACGCCGCGGCGGGGGCCGGGGACCCGCTGGTCCTCTTACACGGCTGGCCGCAATCGCATCTGGCCTGGCGACACCAGATCGGACCGCTGGCCGAGAGCCGGCGGGTGATCGCACCGGACTGGCTCGGCTGGGGTGATTCGGCCCGCGATACCGCTCTGTCGTGCGACTACGACAGCGAGGTCGACCGGATCGCGCGCCTGCTCGACGCCCTCGAGCTCGACCGGGTCGATCTGGCCTGCCACGATTACGGCGGCTTCCTCGGACTGGGTCTCGCACAGCGCCATCCCGACCGGGTCCGGCGGCTGGCCGTCCTCAACTCACGCGCCCACGGCACTTTCGTCGCACCGTACGCACTGCTGTTCGGGGTGTTCACCGTCGCCGCCCGGCGGCGTCTCGGACGGCGCCTGATCACCACGCCGGCGCTGCACGCGGTACATCGCTGGGGCCTGCGCCGGTACCTGCGGAACGGGACCTTCACCCCGCAGCGGTCGGAACAGGACCTCGGCTTCCTGCGTACCCCCGGCGGACGGCGCTGGTACGCGCATTTCTGGTCGGGCTACGAGGTGCGGGTGCGCCCGGAACTGGGCGCGCGGCTGCGGGAGATCGCCTGCCCCACCACGATCGTCTGGGGTATCCGGGACCCCGCGATCCCGATGACCACGGCGCTGGAGCTGGCGCGGAATATCCCGCACGCGGAACTGGTGTGTATCGACGCCGACCACTTCCTGATGGAACAGCGACCCGCGGAGGTCACCGAGGCGCTGCGCCACTGGCTGGCGCGGCCCGCACTGTGACAGCGAGCCCCGTACCGGACCGGCTACCGGCCAACACTCGCCGAACTGTGCGAGCAGGTATGAGTGCGGACATCCCGGGTAGCCGCCGCGTATGGATCGGACAAGCGACCGGACCGCGGCCCGGCGCGGGCGGATTCACCGGGCGACCGGGGCGGCGGCGTCCGAATTCCGGGCGGACCGGCGATGACACTGCGGATCGGCACCTCGGGGTGGCAGTACCGGGACTGGCGCGGCGTCCTCTATCCGGACGGATGCCCGCAGCGGCTGTGGCTGGAACACTATGCCGCGAATTTCGCGACCGTCGAGAACAACAACGCCTTCTACCGGTTACCGGCACGGGAGACCTTCGCGTCCTGGCGCGAACGTACCCCCGGTGATTTCGTCGTCGCCGTCAAAGCCAGTCGTTTCCTGACACATATGAAACGCCTGCGCGACCCAGGGGAACCGGTATCGCGACTGCTGGACCGCGCCGCGGGACTGGGATCGCGCTTCGGACCGGTGCTCCTACAGCTGCCCGGGACATTGCGGGCCGATCCGGTCCTGCTCGATACCTGTCTGCGCTGTTTCCCGGACGGTATCCGGGTCGCGGTCGAACCCCGGCACGAATCGTGGTGGTCCCCGCGTATCCGTGGCGTACTCGAGGACAACCGGGCCGCGCTCTGCTGGGCCGATACCGGATCGCATCCGGTGACACCACAGTGGCGGACCACCGACTGGGGCTATCTGCGCCTGCATCGCGGCCGAGCGCGTCCGCTGCCTCGCTACGGTCCGCGCGCCCTGCGGACCTGGGCCGAGCGGTTGACCGGAACCTGGGGCGCCCGCGACGACGTATTCGTCTACTTCAACAACGATCCCGGCGGGGCGGCCGTCCGCGACGCCGTCGCGTTCGCCGCCATCGCGACCGAGATCGGTGCCACCGTGACGCGTACACCCACCGCCCTCGGCCGGGCGGCCCCGGCCTGACGCGGCGGCAGTGGCCGCGGGGACGGATCTCCGGGTTTCTCGCGGGACCGTTCGGGTATCGCGCGGCTGTCCGGCGTCGCGTGCTCGCGAACCCGGACTCGCGGTGCCCATCGACGACCACAGTGTTCGGAGGAAACCATGGAGATCGGCTACAAGCTCGCCGCCGAAGGATTCGGCCCCACCGAACTGGTCCGGCAGGCCGTTCGCGCCGAGGCCGCCGGGTTCGATTTCGTCGAGATCAGCGACCATTTCCACCCGTGGCTGGACAATCAGGGCCACTCCCCCTTCGCCTGGTCGGTACTCGGTGCCATCGCGTCGGAGACCGAGCGGATCGGACTCGCCACCGGCGTCACCTGCCCGACCGTGCGGTACCACCCCGCGATCATCGCGCAGGCGGCCGCGACGCTCGCGCTGCTCTCCGAAGGCCGCTTCACCCTGGGCCTCGGCTCCGGTGAGCGCTTGAACGAGCACATCGTGGGTGAGGGTTTCCCGGTCGATGTGGCCGGGCGCCACCAGCTGCTGCGGGAGGCGGTGGAGATCATCCGGCTGCTGTGGCTCGGTGGATACCGGTCCTATGACGGCCGGTACCTGAAACTGTCCGACGCCCGTATCTTCGATCTCCCCGCGGAACAACCACCCATCGCGGTGGCCGCGGGCGGGAACAATGCTGCCGAACTCGCCGCGGAAGTGGGCGATGGACTCTTCGCCACCGAGCCTAGGCCGGACCTGGTGGCCGGCTACGAATCGGCCGGCGGCGCGGGGCCGCGCTACGCCGAGGTACCCATGGCCTGGGCGCCCGATGTACACACCGCCGCCGCGGCGGCGCTGGACACCACGCGCTGGGCGCTCACCGGCTGGAAGGTGATGAGCGAACTGCCCAATCCGGTGAATTTCGAGGCGGCCTCGTCGACGGTACGCGAGCAGGACATAGTGGACCGGTTCGCCTGCGGGCCGGACCCGCGACGCTATCTCGACGTCGCCCAGCCCTTCGTGGATGCCGGATTCGACCATCTCGTGATGCAGAACGCCGGGCCCGATCCGGACGGTTTCCTGGACTTCTTCCGCGCGGAACTGGACGAACCCCTGCGCAAACTGACCCCGCAACCGGTCTGACGGGCGTGGAGCCGGTAGGTCGCGGTACCCGGCACAGACCGCGATTTCGCCGGATCGGCGATTCGATCGGCGCCGTCCGGGTATGGCGCCTGCCGTGAATGGCATGAGTATCAGAGACGTAGCGCAACGATCGGGACCGTTCGCCTCGCTGTACATCGACGCCGAACACGACACCGAGGACGCGGAACGGCAACGCGCCCTGCGCTGGCGGGCGCTCGCCGAGCGACTCGCCGCCGGGGGCGCGTCGGAACAGATGATCGCGGTGCTCGGCGCCGCGGTCACCGGTGCTCCACCCGAACCGGGACGTACCGGCCGGGTCCTCATCGCCGACGCCGAGTCGGTACTCCTCGACAGACGGCTACCGGCGCCGCCGCAACCGGAGATCGTCCGGGTGTCGGCACTGCCGTATCTGCTGCCGCTCATCGAATCCGGAGCGGAGGAGGTACCGCACGCGGTGGCGGTGGTCGATCGGGTCGGCTCGGATATGTACGGAGTCGACGAACAGGGCGAGGTGGTCGACGAATCCATCGAGGGCACCGGGCATCCCGTCCACAAGGTGCGCCACGGTGGCGGGTGGTCTCATCGTTCGATGCAGCGGCGAGTCGAGGAGACGGTCCGGCGCAATGCCGACGAGGTCGCCGATGAACTCACTCGCGTCGCCCGGCGGGTCCACGCGGAGGTCGTGGTGGTGGCCGGCGAGGTCGGCACCCGGTCAGCGGTTCGGCGGGCACTGGGTACCACCGGGGCGCGGGTGGTGGAGGTCGAGGCCGGAAGCCGGGCCGCGGGCTCCGGCGACGCCGAACTCGACGAGGCGATCCGCGAACTCGTCGCCGAACAGGCCGAACAGCGCCGCGACGAGGTGGTGGCACGTTTCGACAAGGCCCAGGGCCGCGACGAGGGACTGGCCGTCACCGGATTGTCCGGGACGGTCTCGGCGCTGCTGGCGGCCAATGCGGAGAATCTGCTCATCAACTCCGCGGCGCTCGGTGATCGCACCGTTCGCCTCGCGGCCGAACCGCTGCGCGACCCCGCCGAGCTCGGTGCGCCCGGGACGGACACCGGGGCGACCTGCCGGGCGGACGAGGCGCTGCCGGTGGCCGCGCTGGTCCGAGGCGGCACAGTCACGCCGGTCGGCGAACAGGCCGCACCGCTGGAGGGAGTGGGCGCCCTGCTGCGCTACGCCTGACCGACAACCGCTCGAATCGAGACAGGTCGAGACAGATCTGGACAGGAGGAACAGATGGAACGAGGCAGCAGCAAGCACGGTCCGGCGCGCGACGAGCAGCTGGCGCACGAGCTCCAGGGCACCCTGCGCGGTAACCGGTCCAGCCGGGCCGAGGAATGGCGCGATCCGGAACCACCCGCCGACGACGATCTCCTGATACACGAACGGGTGGACCGGACCGAACGCCGCGACCGCGGATAGCCGCTCGGCCCGAGACAGTTCCCGAACGACAGCGCCGAGCCCTCGGAATCGGCCCGGCGAGGCTGTCGAGACGGCCACCGACCGGCACTCCGCCCGATTCGGTGGGCCGCGGCGAGCACTGTCACGCGAGGTCGTCGGGCGGAACAGAACCCCGGACGACAGAACCGGCCGCCTGTGTACGGGCGGCCGGTTCGCTGTGTACGTGACGGTCTCCGGTGCACTCCGTCCCGGATATCCGCCGGAATTCCCGCTGGTACCCGGCACAGTGGCCGGTGCTCCGGTCAGGACGGCATCTCGGTGGCCTGCGCGGTATCGATCACGCCGAAGGTCTCGCCCTGCGGAGCGGTGAGTACGCCCATCCGGCCGAACGGGCTGTCGTCGGGCCCCATCACCAGCGTCGCGCCCAGACCGGTCGCCGCGGCGAGGATCGCATCGGTGTCGTCCACCTGGAACCAGGTCAGCCAGTACGCCGGTCCGGCACCGGGGTTCTTGGTGGCATCGTTCAGACCGCCCACCGGTTCCCCGTCCGGAGTGAGCGCGAAGGTCGCGTAGTCGACATTCACCCCGTCGCCGATCTCGGTGAAGGTCCAGCCGAACACCTGCGAGTAGAACTCCTGGGCCCGCTGGTAGCCGTCGGTGTGCAGCTCGTTCCAGCAGTACGCCCCGGGTTCGTTGTAGATCCCGGCACCGGAGTGCCGTTTCGCCTGCCATACCCCGAAAGCCGCGCCGGTGGGATCGGTCGCGACGAGCATCCGTCCGACGTCCAGCACGTCGAAGGGCGCGGCCAGGACGGTACCGCCGGCGGCCACGATCGCGGCGGCGGCGTCGTCGGCGTTCTCGGTGGCGATATAGGTGGTCCATACCGAGGGCATGACCGGCCCGGGTGGTTTGGGACCGATGCCCGCGGCCGGGTGACCGTTGCGCAGCGCCATCAGGTAGCCGCCGGCTTCCGGCGCGCTCTCGGCGATCTCCCAGCCGAAGAGGGCGCGGTAGAACTCACGGGCCCGGTTCGTATCGTCGACCTGACAGTCCGCCCAGCACGGAGTGCCCGCGGGCCAGGGGGTTTCTCGTATCGGCATTGCGTGTCCTCCGTGTTCCGTTTCGGGTTCGCACGAGCGATTACGGGGCCTTGCGGCGGATGGGACAGAGCCGGATGAGAGAGACGCATACCGCCGCGAGTGGTGCCTTGCTCCACGGCCGGTGGTGAGCCAACGGTATCCAGCGGACGGCAGGCGGGCAACCACCTGGCAACGTAGCTGCCCGGCGCCGGACCCCGGAACCTCAGTTGCCTATATTGTGAGTCTGTGCTCATAATGTGAATCCACTGTGGCCTGCGTCACGGATTCGGTGCCACGGGCACGAGTACCGCGCCGGGCCGAGTGCGACTCGATGGGATACACAAATGTCAGACCTTGCCACGATGATCAATACGGCCGCCGCGGTGCTCGCGGTGGTCGTACTGATCATCCGATTCAAAATCAACCCGGCGGTATCGCTGGTCATCGGCTCGGCCTATCTGGGACTCACCGCAGGCCTGGGCACCGAGCAGACGGTCGAAACGATCGCCACCGGTTTCGGCGACATCATGGCCGAGGTCGGGTTGCTGATCGCCTTCGGTGTGCTGACCGGTGCGATGCTGCAGGAAACCGGGGCCATCGAACGCCTCGTCCAGACCCTGATCCGGGTCTTCGGTGTCAACCGGATGCCGTACGCGCTCTCGCTCACCATCGCCACCGCCCTGCAATCGATCTACCTCGATGTCCTGCTGGTGATCTCGGCGCCGCTGGCCCGGTCCGCCGCCGCCAGGATGACCAGGAAGGGCACCGCCCGGATGGCCACGGCACTGGCGATCGGCGGTGAATGCGGGATCGTGCTCACGGTGCCCGGTGTCGGCGCCCTGGCCCTGGCCGGCCTGCTCGGCGTACCGCTGGGCAAAATGCTGCTGTTCGGCCTGATCCTGGTGATCCCGACCGTCACCATCGCGGTGGCCGTCATGTGCTTCCTCTTCGATCGCGGCTGGTGGAACGAAGAGCGCGACGAACAGCCCTACTCGAGCGCCGAACAGCCGGATTCCACCGGCGACCGGACGAGTCCGGGCGAGGACGAACCCGCAGTCGGGACCGGTGGTCTGGCTGTCGCCGCACCCGGACGGACCGAGGTCCGCACCCCGCTGCCACTCCTACTCGCTCCGCTGCTCACCGCACTGCTGCTCATCGCCGCCGGCGCCGTCCTGGATGTCGCCGATATCCACCATCCGGTGATCGGATTCCTCTCGACCCCGGTCATCGCCCTGCTGATCGGGCTGGTCGGCACCAGTATCGTCGGCCGCCGCAGTGTCGGCATCGACCGGATCCAGCGGTGTATCGCGACCGGCTTCCAGGAGAGCGGGCAGATCCTCATCCTGACCGGTGTCGGCGGATCCCTGGCCGCCACCATCGCGGCCACCGGCCTCGGCGATATCCTCGGCGACTACTTCAGCGCGAGTACCGCGGCGCCCCTGCTGATGGTGTGGGCCATCGCGGCCGTACTGCATATCGCGGTCGGTTCGGTGACGATCTCGGCGATCACCGCGGCGGGCATCCTGGCCCCGGTGGCACCGGCGCTCGGCATCGATCCGGTGCTGATCGCCCTGGCCGCGGGCGCCGGATCCCTGTTCGCCGTACACGTCACGAGCAACACCTTCTGGCTGCTGCAGTCGCTGATGGGTCAGACGACGCGCGGCACGCTGAAAACCTGCTCGGTGGGTGTCTCGGTCGCCTCGGTGGTGGCGATCCTGCTCATCCTGCCGCTGAGCCTGGTCCTGTGAACCTCGCAACCGAGAGGGAAGATATGCACAACGAGCCCGTTCGCCCGCTCGCCGGGATCCGGGTCCTGGAACTCGGCAACTACATCGCCGCCCCGACCGCCGGCCGGATGCTGGCCGATTTCGGCGCCGAAGTGATCAAGGTCGAACGTCCGGTGACCGGCGACGAACTGCGCCGCTGGCGGCTGTACGACGGTGAGACCTCCATGCTGTACCGAACGGTCAACCGCAACAAGAAGTCCATCGTCGTGGATCTGCGCACCGAGTCGGGCCGGGCCCTCGTACTCGATCTGGTCCGCGAATGCGATGTACTGCTGGAGAATTTCCGGCCGGGGACCCTGGAACGGTGGGGAATCGGGCCCGAAGCGCTCCAGGAAGCCAATCCGGACGTGGTGATCACCCGGATCTCCGCGTACGGGCAGACCGGACCGCAATCGGCGCGGCCCGGTTTCGCCGCGGTGGCCGAGGCGGTCGGCGGGTTGCGCGAACTCATCGGCGATCCCGATCGCCCGCCGGTACGCACCGGTGTCTCCATCGGCGATTCGATCGCCGGGATCTACGCCGCGTTCGGCACGGTCATGGCCCTGTTCCAACAAGTACGCAGCGATGCCCCGATCCCGTTGACCGAGCGCATCATCGATGTGGCACTCAACGAGTCGATCCTGTCGGTGATGGAATCACTGGTGCCCGACTATCTCGCCTACGGCGTGAAACGCGAACGTGTGGGTGGCCGGATGGAGGGTATCGCGCCCAGTAACGCGTATCCGTGCGGCGACGGCACCAGCATCATCGTCGCCGGTAACGGCGATGCCATCTTCCAGCGCTATATGGAGACCATCGGCCGCCCGGATCTGGGCGCCGACCCGGAGCTGCGCGACAATGCGGGCCGCTGGGCCCGCCGCGACGAACTGGATACCGCGATCGCCGACTGGACCCTCCGGCACACCCGTGCCGAGGCACTGGAGATCCTCGACGCGGCCGGGGTGCCGTCGGGCCCGATCTACACCGCGGCCGATATCTGCGCCGACGAGCAGTACGCCGCGCGCAATATGATCCAGCGGTTCGAGGTGGACACCGGCGCGGCGGAACCGGCCACGGTGGGATTCCCCGGCATCGTCCCGGTGATCGGCGAGACCTCGCTGCCGATCCGTACAATCGGCCCCGACCTGGGTGAACACACACGCGAGGTACTCGCCACGGTACTGCGCCTCACCGACGACGAAATCGACGCCGTCACAGGAACTTCGGAAAAAGAGGTTACGGTATGACCTTCACCTACACACCGGCGGCACAACTGCGCGACGTGACACTGCGCGACGGACTGCAGCTCACCGGCAAACCGCTGGACACCGAGCGCAAGGTGGGGTTGGCCCGCGATCTGCTCGCGCTCGGGGTGCCCGAGCTCGAGATCGGGTCCATGGCACGCCCGGACCTGGTACCGCCGCTGGCCGATACGCTCGAGGTCATCGCGGCCCTGACGCCGGAGGAACTCGCGCGATGCTGGGTATGGGTGGCCACACCGCGCCATGTCGAGAAGGCGGCCGCGGCGGGCGCGCGTAATTTCCAGTACTGCCTGTCGGCGTCGGATTCGCACAACCAGGCCAATATCGGGCGCAGCACCGAGGACAGCGTCGCGGCCATGCCCGCGGCGATCGAACTCGCCCGCGACAGCGGTGGCGCCATCCAGCTCTGTATCGCGACTGCGTTCAGCTGTCCGTTCGAAGGCGTTGTCGATCCCGCGCGAGTACTCGGTATCGCCGCGGATCCGAGGACCGACGGTGCCGCCGATATCGTCGTCGCCGATACTCTCGGCCAGGCGGTACCGGCGCAGGTGAGCCGGCTGATCCAGGCGGTTCGCACGAACACACCCCCACGCCGGATCGTCTACCACGGCCACGATACGTGGGGTCTGGGTGTGGCGAACACACTGGCGGCCGTCGATGCGGGCGCGACGCTGGTGGACGGCTCGCTGGGCGGACTGGGCGGTTGCCCCTTCGCGCCCGGTGCGAGCGGCAACACCGCCACCGAGGATCTGCTGTTCGCCACCCGGCCGGACTGGCTCACCCCCGCGGTGCTGGCGACCGTCGTCGGGACCGGCGAGGCATTGCTCGCCGATCTCGGCGAACCCAACCGTTCCAAGACCGCCCAGGGCGCACGTTCGGAGGCCCGCGCCTTCGAATGGGTGATCGGCGGGCAGTCGTGACGGCTACGGATTTCCTCGTCACCACCCCGCTACCCGACCCGGGTATGCGGCTGCTGGAAGCCGCGGGATCGGTGACCGTGGCCGCGAGCCGGATGACATACGAGGAATTGGCGGATGCCTGCGGATCCGGCAACTACCGGGTGGTCGTGGCGCAGTTACAGGACGAATTCGACGCCGCGCTCCTGGACCGGGCGAAAATCGCCGGTATCAGCAATTTCGCGGTGGGTTACAACAATATCGATATCGCCGCGGCCACGGCGAACTCCATTGTCGTGGGCAACACCCCCGGTGTGCTCACCGACGCCACGGCCGATCTCGCGCTGCTGCTGATACTCGCGGTCGCACGGCGGGGCGTCGAAGCCGACACCTTCGTCCGGTCCGGGCAGTTCAGCGGCTGGGAACCGGAACTGCTGCTGGGCCACGATGTCAGCGGCCGGACCCTCGGCCTGGCCGGATTCGGCCGGATCGCGCGGGCCACCGCGCGCCGCGCGCTCGCCTTCGGGATGACGGTGAACTTCAGTCCGCGGCCGCCCGGTGAGCGTCCGGTGAGCGCGGAGGAGCTCGGTGAATTCGCCGGGCGGGTGCGGCAACTGCCCTGGCCCGAACTGATCGCCACCAGCGACTATCTCTCGCTGCACGTCCCGCTGAACGAACAGACCCGCCACCTGGTGGACGAATCCGCGCTCCGATCGATGAAACCGTCGGCGATTCTGATCAATACCGCGCGCGGCCCGATCGTCGACGAGACAGCGCTGGTCGCGGCACTGCGCGACGGAACGATCGCGGGCGCCGGGCTCGATGTGTACGAGGACGAACCGCGGCTGGCACCGGGGCTGGCCGATCTGCCCAACACCGTGCTGCTGCCGCATATCGGGAGCGCCACCGTCCCGGTGCGTGCCGAGATGGCCCGCCGCTGTGCCGAGAACGCGGTAGCCATGGCCCGCGGCGAACTCCCGCCCTATCCGGTCAATCCGGAAGCGCGGGCACGCTGACCACGGGAGATCCCGTATCCCCGGCGGGAATACGCCCGCCGAGGGTGCGGGTCACCTGTTCGGCGTAGCCGACGAGCAGGTCCACCCAGGCCTCGCATTGCGCCAGCGGCATCCGCAGCGTGGGACCGCTGATCGTCAACGCCGCGACCGCTTTCCCGGCCGCGTCGAATATCGGTGCGGACAGTCCGGACGCCGAATCCTCCCGTTCCCCGGCACTGATCGCGTAGCCGTCGGCCTTCGCCCGGGCGATGAGCGCACGCAGTTCGGGCGGACTGGTGACCGTGCCCCCGGTCAGGGGTTCCAGCGGTGCCGCGAGCACCCGTTCGGCGAGTTCGGAATCCCAGGCCAGCAGAATTCGGCCCGCCGATCCGGCGTAGAGCGGAATGATCTTGCCCACGTACATGTCCCGGCGCAGCGCGTGCCGGGTCTCGGCGATCGCGACGCACACCCGGAACCCGTGCTCGGCCCGGAACACACAGGCGGTCTCACCGGTGACGTCGCGGATCTCGCGCAGCACCGGATCGACGATCGACAGCAGATCCAGCCCCTTGACCGCCGTGGCCGCCCAATAGCTCATCCGCAGCCCGACCCGGATCCGGTCCCCGGCCCGATCCAGCAGACCCCGGTCCACCATATTGGTGACCAGGCGCTGCACCGTGGAGGTCGGTAATCCGGTGGCCTGCTGGATCTCTCCGAGCGTCAGCGCCGGCCGGGCCGGGGAGAAGGCATCGAGAATCTCGGTGATCTTTCCCAGTACCAGCAGCGGCTGGTGATTCGCGGCCGCAGCGCCGTCTTGCCTCGACATACCGCCGAATCTACGCCGCGCGCGCCCGGCCGGCGCCGGACGCCGCCGGTACGCACAGGTACAGCCCACCGGGCGGCACTCCGGGCCGCGCGGTGGGCTCGATTCCCGCCGTACCGGCGGTATCCGGCATCGGCGATCAGACCTGCACGAGTTCGGGATCGGGCTTCTCGGTGTCGTCGGTCGCTCCGGATGCGCTGGACCGGTTCGGCAAGAGGACCGCCGTCACGATCACGATCACGGCCAGCGCCGCGGACACCACGAAGGCCAGTCGCATACCGTCGAGCTGCGCGGTCAGCGCGTCGGTGCCCGCGGCCTGGAGCGCGGTGGTCCGGCTCGCCATCACGGTCACCACCAAGGCCGTGCCCAGGGCGGCGGCGACCTGCTGGAGGGTGCCCAGCATGGAACTGCCGTGCGAATAGAGATCCTCGGGCAGGGCCCCCAGCGCCAGCGTGAACACCGGAGTGAAGGCCGCGGCCAGCGACACCATGAGCAGGATGTGCAGGGCCAGCAGCTGCCAGTACGGCATGGCGGCGGAGATCTGGGTGAACCCGGCCAGTGCCGCGGTGATACCGATCGAGCCGGGGATCACCAGGACCCGCCCACCGAACCGGTCGAACAGCCGGCCGATCACCGGCCCGAGCACGCCCATGGCCAGACCACCGGGCATGACCAGCAGACCGGTCTCCAGCGGCGACAGACCGCGCAGGTTCTGCAGATACAGCGGCAGCAGCATCATCGAGCCGAGCATCGCCAGGAACGCCACCGCCATCAGGATCAGGCCCTTGGTGTAGGTGCCCGAGCGCAGGATACGCAGATCCAGCAGCGGGGTACCGTGCCGCTGCAGCCACAGCTGCCGGGCCACGAACAGACCGATCAGGACGGCCCCGGCGAGGGTGATCAATGCCGGGGTGGCCACCGTACCGGCCTCGAAACGGCTCAGCCCGTACACCAGGCTGCCGAACCCGAGCGCGGCGAAGACCACACTGAACCAGTCGATGGAACCGGTCTCCGGTTCCCCGATGTTCTCCAGCCGCCGCAACCCGAACCAGGTGACCACACCCGCGATCGGCAGCACCAGCACGAACAACCAGCGCCACGACGCGATCTGCAGTACCAGCCCGGAGATCACCGGCCCCATGGCCGGCGCCACCGAGATGGCGAGGGTGACATTGCCCATGACCCGCCCGCGGTCGCGTTCGGGCACCACCGTCATCAGGGTGGTCATCAGCAGCGGCATCATCACCGCGGTACCGCCGGCCTGGATGATCCGGCCGATGAGCAGCACCGCGAACGAGGGGGCCACGGCCGACAGCGCGGTACCCGCGAGGAAGACGCCCATGGCCAGCGCATACGCCCGGCGGGTGGTGACCCGCTGCAGGAACCAGCCGGTCACCGGGATGACAGCGGCCATGGTGAGCATGAAGGCGGTGGAAACCCACTGCGCCGCCCGCTCGGTGACCGCGAGATCGTGCATCAGGCGCGGGATCGCGTTGATCATGATGGTCTCGTTGAGGATCACCACGAAGGTCGCGATGACCAGCAACCGCACGACGGCCGGGGTACCTCCGCCGGGCCGGCGAACGGATAACAGGGCGGGCATCGGCTACCTCCGGAGGTCGTGAGCGAACTGGCGTGGCCCGAGAGCGGTCGTCCTCGACCGCCGCTCGGCGCGTACGTGAGAACAGACGAGTGAGCTGCGCTGTGCTCATCGGTGACGCGCCAGTGTTTCTTACGGCTACGCACCGGATCAATCGGTTTTCGGGCGACCGTATTCCCGGTCACAGCCGGAATCGGCAGCTCCGGACAGTTCGGGGCCGACCGGTCCCGGGCCGATGTGAGTGAGGTCATGTCCGCCCGTCCGGCGGCTCGCGGTGGCGGGGGCCATACCGGCGCACTCCCCCACCCGCGCGACTCGTCCACGGGTATCAGGACAGTCCCAACTGCCGGGCGGCGATATCGAGGTCCTTGTCACCGCGGCCGGACAGGCACAGCAGGACGACCGAACCCGCGGATACCGCACCGCGCTCGGCGAGTTCCAGCAGACTTCCTACGGCATGTGCGGATTCGAGGGCGGGAATGATCCCTTCGCTGTGCGCGAGCTCCTGCATCCCGCGCAGCGCGAGATCGTCGGTGACGGGCACCGAGTCCAGACGGCCGCTGTCCTTCAGGTAGCTGAGTTCCGGGCCGACCCCCGGATAGTCCAGCCCCGCGGCGACGCTGTGTGTTTCGGCGATCTGGCCGTCTTCATCCTGGAGCAGGTAGCTGAAACTACCGTCGATCTCGCCGACAGTGCCGAGGCTCAGCGAGGCCGCGTGCGCACCGGTGTCCAGTCCGTGCCCGGCGGCCTCCGCGCCGAGCAGCCGGACGCCGGCATCGGCCACGAACGGCCGGAAGGCGCCGAGGGCGTTGCTGCCGCCGCCGATACAGGCGATGACGTAATCGGGCAGCCGGCCCTCGGCGGTCAGGATCTGAGCGCGGGCCTCCGCACCGATGGGGTACTGGAAATCCCGGACGATCCGCGGGTAGGGGGCGGGCCCGGCCGCGCTGCCCAGCAGGTAATGCGTGGTGTCCACCTGCGAAACCCAGTCCCGGACGGATTCGGTGATCGCCTCCTTGATCCGGCGCTTCCCGGTTTCCACCGCCCGGACCTCGGCGCCGAGCAGTCGCATCCGGGTCACGTTCGGCCGTTGCCGTTCCATATCGACGGCGCCCATATATATGGTGCTGCGCAGACCGAGCATCGCGCCCACCGTGGCGACCGCGACCCCGTGTTGTCCCGCACCGGTTTCGGCTACGATGCGGTGTTTGCCCATACGCCGGGCCAGCAACGCCTGCCCGAGCGCATTGTTGATCTTGTGCGACCCGGTGTGGGCCATATCCTCCCGTTTGAGGTAGACCGTCGGCGCCGCCGCCCCCAGCCGCGCCGCGAATCGCGGCACCTGGTGCAGCAGTGTGGGTCTGCCGACCCGGGTCCGCAACAAAGCGGTGAGTTCCCGGGTGAACGCCGGATCCGCGCGGGCCACATCGTAGGCGTGTTCCAGCTCGAGCAGGGCCGCCATGAGACCCTCGGGAACGTATCTGCCCCCGAATTCGCCGAATCGACCGCGTTCATCCGGGAAATCCCCGGGACGAAAGGTATTCCGCTCGACCCCGTGACCGACGACCATCCAGCACTCACATTCCCTGTTCCCGACTCCACTGCGGAAAGTGTGTCGGCCCGGCGCAAGCACTGGGTCACCTCTCGGCAACGAAATAGTTAACAGTACTAAATGGTCGGATTTTCGCCGCAACCGACCTGACGCGCAATCCGGGTCTTCCCCACCACGAGAACTGGACCCTATTGTAGGATTGTCGACAATATGGGTCCGGCTCGACCGGCCGCCGACAGGGAGGAGCATCCACCGTGCTCACGGAAGCCACACTCACCGCCGCCGAACGGAAAGCCGTCGAGTCGGTACCCACCGGCCTCTTCATCGACGGCCGTACGTACGAGACCGCGAAGACCATGCCCGTCCTCGATCCGGCGACCGGCCGGCGTCTGTGCGAGATCGCCGACGCCGGCCCCGAGGACGGTCTGGCCGCACTCGATGCCGCGGCGAGCGCGCAGGCCGCATGGGCACGCACCGCCCCGCGTGAGCGCAGCGAGATCCTCATGCGGGCCCACCGCATGCTGCTCGACGACGCCGACCGGCTCGCCCTGATCGCCACCCTCGAAATGGGCAAACCGCTGGCGGAAGCCCGGGGCGAGATCACCTACGCCGCAGAGTTCTTCCGCTGGTTCGCCGAGGAGGCCGTACGGCTCGACGGCGGCTATATGCCCGCACCGGGCGGCGGTGCCCGGTTCCTGGTGACCAAGCAGCCCGTCGGCCCCAGCCTGCTGATCACCCCGTGGAACTTCCCGATGGCCATGGGCGCCCGCAAGATCGGGCCCGCGCTCGCCGCCGGCTGCACCAGCGTGGTCAAGCCCGCCGAACAGACACCGCTGTGCACCCTGGCTCTCGCGCAGATCCTGCACGAAGCCGGGGTACCCGCCGGTGTGGTGAACGTGGTGACCACCTCGGACCCCGGTGCGCTGATGACACCGCTGATCCACGATCCGCGCTCGCGCAAACTGTCGTTCACCGGTTCGACCGCGGTGGGTAAGAAACTGCTGGAACAGTGCGCCCGGACGGTGATGCGGACCTCGATGGAGCTCGGCGGCAACGCACCGTTCCTCGTATTCGACGATGCGGATCTCGACGCGGCGGTCGAAGGAGCACTGGCGGCCAAGATGCGCAATATCGGACAGGCCTGCACCGCGGCCAACCGGTTCTTCGTCCAGCGCGGTGTACTCGACGAATTCGCCGCACGGCTGGCCGCGCGGATGGGCGAACTGCCGCTGGGCCGCGGCACCGAACCCGGGGTCGTCGTCGGCCCGCTGATCGATTCGGACGCGGTCGCCAAGGTGAGCGGACTCGTCGCCGACGCCCGCGCCCGCGGCGCCCGCGTACTGCTGGGTGGTGAACCGCTGGACGGTCCCGGGAACTTCTATCCCGCGACCGTCCTGGTGGATGTCCCCGACGCGGCGGAGATCTGCCATACCGAGGTCTTCGGCCCGGTCGCGAGCATCGCGTCCTTCGAGACCGAGGAGGAGGCCGTGGCACGCGCCAACGACACCCCCTACGGTCTGGTCGGCTATGTGTACACGGAGGGTCTGCGGCGTGGGTTGCGGGTCTGCGAAGCGCTCGACACCGGCATGGTCGGCCTGAACCAGGGTGTCGTATCCAACCCGGCGGCCCCGTTCGGCGGGGTGAAAGAATCCGGACTCGGGCGCGAAGGCGGCCTGGTCGGCATCGACGAATTCCTCGAGATCAAATACATCGGAGTGCCACTGTGAATTCCTATCGGATCGCGACGATTCCGGGCGACGGTATCGGCGTCGACGTCACCGCCGAAGCGGTGAAAGTTCTCGACCGGGTACTGCCCGGGATCGAATGGACCGAATTCGACTGGTCCTGCGAGAACTATCTGCGCACCGGCGCAATGATGCCCGCCGACGGACCCGAGCAGCTCGCCCGGTTCGACGCGATCCTGCTCGGCGCCGTCGGGTTTCCCGGAGTACCCGACCACATCTCGCTGTGGGGGCTGCTGATCCCGCTGCGCCGGGCCTTCGGCCAGTACGTGAACCTGCGCCCGGTCCGGTTGCTGCCCGGGACCACCTCGGCACTGCGCGACCGCACCGCCGCGGATCTGGATCTGCTCATCGTGCGGGAGAACTCCGAAGGCGAGTACTCCGAGATCGGCGGCCGGCACAACCCCGGCCGGCCGGACGAATTCGTGTTGCAGGAATCGGTGTTCACCCGGGTCGGCTGCGAACGGATCATCCGCTACGCCTTCGACCGGGCGACCGAACGCGCGGGCCGGGTCTGCTCGGCGACGAAATCGAACGGCCTCATCCACTCCATGCCCTACTGGGACGAGGTGTTCGAGCGGATCGCGGCCGAATACCCGGGGGTGGAAACCCGGCAGATGCACGTCGACGCGCTGGCCGCCGAGATCGTGCTGCATCCCGACCGGCTCGACGTGATCGTCGGCTCCAATCTGTTCGGCGATATCCTCTCCGATCTCGCCGCCGCGGTGACCGGCGGTCTGGGACTCGCCCCGTCCGGCAATATCAACCCACAGCGGGACGCGCCGTCGATGTTCGAGGCGGTCCACGGCAGCGCACCCGATATCGCGGGCCAGGGCATCGCGAACCCGGTGGCGCAGATCCTCGCGGGTGCCATGCTGCTCGAACATCTCGGTGAGCACGCCGCCGCGGCGGCGGTCGATCGGGCGGTCACCGATGTCCTGGGCAGCGGCGGTCCGCGCACCCCGGACCTCGGCGGTACCGCCACCACCACCGAGGCCGGTACCGAGATCGCCGAACGCGCGTCGGCACTGCTGCACGCCTGACCGCGGGCCGGGACCGCCGGTCCCGGTACCCACCGGCCCGTCCTGTTCCACCTCGCAGATGTCGCACGGATCGTCACCCGGCGTAGACGTTCAGAACCGGGCCGGCCCAGGCCCGCCCGCGCGTACTCGGCGATCTTCGCCGATGAACCGCATCGTCGGCCCCGGATCATGCCCAGCTCCACCGCACGCCGCCACAGCGCCGTCCCGGCAGCGCAGTACAGGTGCGGCGGATCGGCGAACCCCTCCGTCAACCAGTCGCCGGGCTCCTCGTCCGTATCGATATCCGCGAGCGCGGTGAAACGGGTCAGTCCGTCGAAGAAATCACGCCGCCGGGCGTAATCGGGATGCTCGTCGATCTCGAACCGGTAGCAGTACTCCCGCGCGAGCAGGATCTCCATCACCCGGAAACACGTGAACGAACAGTCGTACTCGTCCTGGAACGCGTACAGGCAGGCGAACCGGTCCCGGACCCGGCGGTCCGCCGCCGGATACCGCGCATGCAGTACCCGCACCGACCATTCGACCAGATCCTCGATCTCGTGCATCGACACACGCGCGAGGATATGCCCGCTCTCCGACGTCTGAGCAGCGTCGCACCCGGAGTTCGGATCCGCGGTCGTCGATTGCCACTTGACGGCGGACATTTTGCAGTGAACACTGCTCTCAATAGAGAGCAGTGTTCACATCATCGCCGAGGAGCGGGTATGTACGAAGTCTGGAAATGGGCAAACCTCACGCTGGCCTTCGTGCTCGAGTCGGCCGCGTTCGCGGCGGTGGCACTCTGGGGATGGAAGGCCGCCGACACGACTCCGGTCAAGCTGGTACTGGCGATCGGCGCGCCGGTACTCGCCGTATCGCTCTGGGGTCTGTTCGCGGCACCGAACGCGCGCTTCGACCGCCCGCTACTCGCGGTCACCACCGAAATCCTGGTCTTCGGCGGCGCGACGGCCGCGCTGTGGACCACACACCACCGGACCGCCGCGGCGGTTTTCGTTATCGTCCTGATCGCGAACCTGCTGATCATCCGGCTCGGACACCTGACGCCGTGAAAAGGCGGCACCCGGTGGATCCACTTGGGCCGTCACTGCCCGGAGCACGAGCCGTTTCGGGCGCGGTGGCACGGGTCCGGCACCGTGTTCCTTTCTTCCTGATTGCCCGGCGACATTCTGGGAACAGCCAGTGTGTGGACGGTCCCGGGTCAGGAGCTCCTTCCTCCCGCTCGATCCGGCCACGCGATAAGGCCGCCGGTTCCGCAACCCCGGAGCCGGTCCATTCGCTCGGAAGGAGACGCCGAGAGCATGACCAGCGAGCAGCCCGAAATCCTGACGACCGATGCCGGCATCCCGGTCGAGAGCGACGAGCATTCACTCACCGTCGGCCCGGACGGGCCGATCCTGCTACAGGACCACTACCTCATCGAGCAGATGGCGCAGTTCAACCGGGAACGGATCCCCGAGCGCCAGCCACATGCCAAAGGTAGTGGCGCCTTCGGCCGGTTCGTGGTGACCAACGATGTCAGCGCGTATACGAAGGCCGCCGTCTTCCAGCCGGGTGCCGAGACCGAGATGGTCGCCCGGTTCTCCACGGTCGCCGGCGAACGCGGCAGCCCCGACACCTGGCGTGACCCCCGTGGTTTCGCCCTGCGCTTCTATACCAGCGAGGGCAACTACGACATGGTCGGCAACAACACGCCGGTGTTCTTCATGCGCGACCCGATGAAATTCCAGAATTTCATCCGCTCGCAGAAGCGCCGCGCCGACAACAACCTCCGCGACCACGATATGCAGTGGGATTTCTGGACTCTGTCGCCGGAATCCGCCCACCAGGTCACCTGGTTGATGGGTGATCGCGGTATCCCCAAGACCTGGCGGCATATGAACGGCTACTCCAGCCACACGTATATGTGGGTCAATGCCGGCGGTGCGAAGTTCTGGGTCAAGTACCACTTCAAAACCGATCAGGGCATCGATTTCCTCACCCAGCAGGAAGCCGACCGCCTGGCCGGTGCCGACAGCGATTACCACATGCGCGATCTCTACCAGTCCATCGATCGGGGTGAATATCCGAGCTGGACGCTGTACATGCAGATCATGCCGTTCGGCGAGGCGCAGAGCTACCGGTTCAATCCGTTCGACCTCACCAAGGTGTGGCCGCACGGGGACTATCCCCTGATCGAGGTCGGGCGGATGACATTGGACCGCAATGCCACCGACAACCACACCGAGATCGAACAGGCGGCGTTCCAGCCCAACAATCTGGTACCGGGGATCGGTCCGAGCCCGGACAAGATGCTGCTGGCCCGCATCTTCTCCTACGCCGACGCGCACCGGGCGCGGCTGGGCGCGAACTATCAGCAGATCCCGGTGAACGCGCCGCATGTCCCGGTGCACAGTTACAGCAAGGACGGCGCGATGCGTATCCAGCCGGTATCGGATCCGGTCTACACGCCGAACTCCAAGGGCGGACCGCGTCCCGATATCGACCGCTACGGTGAGCCGGCCGGCTGGCATACCGACGGCGATCTGGTGCGCGGCGCCTATACGCTGCACGCCGAGGACGACGATTGGGGTCAGGCGGGGACCATGGTGCGCGATGTCCTCGACGACGCCGCGCGCGAACGGCTGGTGAACAATATCGTCGGCCATCTGCTGGACGGGGTCACCCGGCCGGTGCTCGAGCGCGCGTTCGAATACTGGCGCAACGTCGACAAGGAGCTCGGGGACCGCATCGAGAACGGTGTCGCCGCGAAATCCTGATCCCGCCGACCGGCGGCCGCGGGCAGCTCGGGCCCGCGGCCGTCGCGGCATCCGGGC
>NZ_JBSGIP010000023.1:0-93441 GCF_053605105.1 Nocardia sp. NPDC003963 | reverse complement strand
TCGCGCTTCGCGCATGCGCTTCGAGGCCTGAACGGCGGGACGGGCCTCAACCCTTGGAGGTGTCTCGTAAGACTCGACTCGGGGGGTTGCGGGGGCATTGACGGCCTGGTCGGCATGCGGGCCTGCGGGTGGGGGTGTCGGCGTTCATGATCGAGGCTTGATTCATGATCGAGGCTCGCTCGTCCGCGAAGGTGGGGATGTGGGCCTGTTTGTGAAGGTGCTGTGTTTTTGGCGCGGTCTTCGGCGTCGCGGGGTTGGGGCCCCGTGGTGTCCCGCCGTTCAGGCCTCGAGACTCGCGTCTGCGGCGCATGCGATGTGCGGTGGGCCGTCCGCGGAAGGTGGCCTTTGAGCACCTTCGGCCAAGGGCGGGACGGGCCTCAACCCTTTGTGGGGTGTCTCGTAAGACTCGACTCGGGGGTGCGGGGCATTCGGGGCTGGTGACGGGTGTGGGCCGGTTCGGGTGCCCTCGTCGGACTCGACGCAGTGGGTTGCGGTGGTATTCGAGGTCCGTACCGGTTGTGGGTCGGTACGGCGGGGATCGAATAGAGGCGGCGGGACGGTTTTGTGCTACAGGGGTGCTACGCGGACGATGGTGGTGGTGATTCCGTCGACCACGAACCACAGTCGCAGCGTCGGCCGGCCGGTCGTCCGGTCGCCGGGTTCGTATCTGCTGCGCACACTGATGTGCTGGCGGGCCAGGACCGGGGCGACGTACTCGATGACCGCGCGATGCGGGCCGCTGACCAGTTTCGGGTAGTCGACCAGGTACTGCTCCACGGCCTGCCAGTAGCAGGTGTTGTTCACATGGTTGTACTGGTCGATATCGGTGGCCCGAAGCGGGAACGGCAGATCGGTATCGGATTCCGGTGGGGTGGAGTCGGTCAGCCAGGGGCGCCAGCGCAGGCGTTGTTCGGCTGTGGTCTGGGCGAGGTAGGCCAGGCCGGTATCGCTGATCCGGGCGGGCATATTGTTCGACTCGTTGATATTGATCCAGAAACCCTCGGTTTCGATCAGGCCGCCGCGGTCGCTGGTGATCCGGACCCGCATATTCGCCCAGCGGGTGGACATACTCGAACACCAGCGACGCAGGTGCACCTGATCGGGCCAGAGCACCGGCCGCACCACGTCGATGACCGTGCGCCGGATGATCCAGCTCGGGTCGCTGCGCTCCAGCACCGATTGATGGAGGTGTTCCCAGGCGATGTCCTGCAGGTAGCGGGCGACACCGTCGAGGCGTAGACGGTTGTACGGGTCCACGTCGCCGGCTCGCACCGGCCACGCCGTGACGAACCCCATGCCCTCCTGGGGAAGCGGGGCGAGCGGCTGATCGAGTGACACTTGTGCTCCTCGCGCGGCGGGCTGGGCCGCGGTACTTCTGCGTGTTTCCTGTGAGACGACTTTACGGGGCCTGTGTCACCGCGCCACGCCGAGCCGCCTGTTCGTGGTGTTCGGCGGGTGACGGTGGTCAGTATCCGACGTAACCGGAGCCGTCGGAGACGCCGACCACGCCGGGTACATTGCCGAGCGAACCGTATCGTTCGATGGCGTATCTCGTACCGGCGATGATGTTGTCCACCGGGTTCCAGATATCGCTGTGGCCGGGTAGCGAATAGGAGTCGAAGGTGGGGTCGATGGTCTGCATGAGACCCTTCGACGGGATCCCGGCCGCCGCGTTGCTGTCCCACAGGTTGATCGCGTTCGGATCGCCGCCGGATTCGCGTTCGATTATCAGCGCGATGGTGGCGGCTTCGGAATCGTCTATGTCGTAGCCGTTCTCGCGCAGCACCCGGATGGCTTCCTGGATCCATTCCGCCTGATCCCCGGTGGGCATGACGGTGGGGGCGGCGGTGCCGGTGGAGAGTGCGGGGCTGCCGGAGCCGGTGTCGGTGGAGGTGCCGCCCGTCAGGGAACTGGTCGGTGTGCCGCTGGTGACGGGATAACCGCTCGGTGGACTGTCGCCGGCCGCCGGTGCGCTGGTGACGGCGGGAGCCGGCGGCGCGGGGGCGGGGGCGGTGCCCGGATCACCCAGTCCGCCGTAGGCGCGCTCCAGTTCGGTGACCGCTCGCTGGACCTGGGTGGTCGCGCGGTTAGCCGTATCCTCCGCGGCTTGCAGGGCGTTGACGATATGCCACTGGTGGGAGGCCGCCACGAGTCGCTGGGCCAGTTCGATGCGCTGCATCTCGGGGGAGTCGGCGGTATCGCCGGCGGCCCGGCGCAGGTGGTCGATCCGTGCTCGGGCGCTGACGGTGCCGTCGTCGGCCACCTCGAAAGCGGGTAGCGGCGGTTGTGCGGTATCACGCGCGGTATCGCGCAGCAGCAGCACTCTGTTCTTCGCCTCGATCAGATCGGTGACTTCGGCGCGCAGCGCGGTATCGAGTTCCAGCAGGGCCGCGCTCACCGCTCCGGTCCGCGTGCGTTCGGTATCCATGCGGATGCCGGCTGCCGTACCGGCGGGCCCCGACCAGTTCATCGCCCGGGTATCGGTGACCGCGGTGCCGGTGAGTTGATCGAGACGGCCGGCCAGGGTGTTCGCGTGGGTGGCGGCCGCGGTCAGGTGGTCGGCCTGCCATTGTTCGACGTTGCCGATGGTGAGGGTCATACCGTGGGCTCCAGTCCGACGGTGGTGAGCGCTGCGGTGACCTCCGCTTCGGTCATTTCGTAGTCGCCCGCGCTCGTGCGCAGCGTATCCGCGACAGCGTTGAGACGGTCGGCGATACGGTGCAGGCAGGAGGCGGTGAGGTCGGCGGCGCGCTGGGCGGGCGGACCGAACCCGGTGCCGGGGAGCGCGGTGGTGACCGTGGCGAGAACCCCGGCGGTATCGAGCGCGGTGACCGCGTCCGCCTCGGTATCGAGCCGTCCGGCGAAACCGCGCAGCAGACCCGGGCCGACCCGTACCGTCGTACCCGGTGTGCTCGTTTCCTCGTTCATTCGTCCCCCATGGATTCCCACCCGTTCCCGATGTGGCCGAGCCTGACAAGATGGCGTATTTCCCGAGGTCGGCTCGACAGGCGCGAGCGATCGGAAGTCGGGCTCGTCCGGGCGGTCTCACCCCGCTCCGGGGATGGACTCGGACCGGTGGTGCCCATTAAGTTGGGGAAGACGGGTGGATTGGTACATGACGACTGGCACGTCTCTATAACCGCCGGTCGGCGAACACGAGAGGTCGGTATATGCGCGCAGCTCAGGTCAGCAAACTCGAGGGACCGGAAGCGATCGAGATCGTCGATATCCCGGAACCGAAGCCGCTGCCGGGAGGGGTGGTGATCGATGTACACGCCGCTGGTGTCGCCTTTCCCGACGTCCTGATGACCCGTGGGCTCTATCAGATGAAACCCCCGATGCCCTTCGTGGTCGGCGGCGAGGTCGCCGGGGTGGTGCGCGAGGCCCCCGAGGGATCGCATGTGAAACCCGGTGACCGCGTCTGCGCGTTGACCATGCTGGGTAATGCCATGGCGGAGGTCGCCACGACCACCGCCGAAATGGTCTTCCGGCTGCCGGACAACATCTCCTTCGAAGCCGGTGCCGGGATCCTGTTCAACGATCTCACCGTGCACTTCTGCCTGCGTAACCGCGGCCGCCTCGCCGAGGGGGAAACCGTGCTGGTGCACGGCGCGGCCGGCGGGATCGGCACCTCTACGCTGCGACTGGCGGGTGCGCTGGGCGCGGGCCGGGTTATCGCGGTGGTCAGCACCGAGGAGAAGGCCGAGATCGCCCGTGCGCACGGCGCCACCGATGTGGTGCTCACCGACGGATGGCTGGACCGGGTCAAGGAGCTCACCGACAACCGCGGTGTGGATATCGTGCTCGACCCGGTGGGCGGTGACCGTTTCACCGACAGCATCCGGTCGCTGGCCCGCGGCGGGCGTCTGCTGGTGGTCGGCTTCACCGGCGGTGATATCCCGACCGTGAAGGTGAACCGCCTGCTGCTGAAGAATGTCGAAGTCGTCGGTGCGGGCTGGGGTGAATGGGTGCTCTCGCATCCGGGTTATCTCCTCGAGCAGTGGGCCGAAGTGGAGCCGCTGTTCGCATCCGGGAAGATCGCCGCGCCGCAGGCGGTGCTTTTCCCGCTGGAACAGGCCGCGCAGGCGGTCGCTTCACTGGAGAACCGCGCCGCCACCGGCAAGGTCGTGGTGACACTGCGCTGAGGTGTGACACCGCGCTGAGGTAACGGAAGCGGGCCCGGCGGCCGGTGCACCGGCCCACCCGAACCGGGGTGAGACCGGTGCACCCCGGATCCGGCTACCGGCCGCGCCGTTGCCGATCGAGTGTGTTGACACCAGCGGGGTTGCGCCCATCGCGCGGGTAGCAGGCATAGACGCCGCGCACACCCTCCTGTTGTTCCATCGCTTCCAGCGCCTGCATGCACTCGGCGCCGCTGGGGAACACCTTGGGAAGGAGGGGTGCTTCGGACGCGGCGGCCGTACCGCCGGCGCCGAGCAGCGCGGCTCCGATGACTCCGGCGACGAATGCCGAACCGATAATGCGTTTCATGGCTTCTCCGTGAATTCGGTGGTGTGTGGATGCCCGGAGCCTGTGCGCCGGGCAGTTCGCAGGCGTCGCTGATCCGCGTGAAGGCGGACGCGAGCTCCTGCGTGATCTGTGTTCTCCGATGGACCGGTGACCCGGTCGCGCAACGGCGACTGCTACGAGGCGACGTGCCGGGCAGCCGTCCGGGGAAACCCCGGGAGTTGCTGCCACGCCCGGATATTCTCGATTGGAACCATCCCCCCTGTGAGCCCGTCGAACGAATCGGGAGCGCGACTCGCGCCGTCGGTCCCGAGAGGTTCGGTGATCGAGCAGGACTTCTGCCCGAAAACTGTTCTGTCACATCTACTGACGGGCCTCGGCCGGAAACGGTTCCACCGGATTCCACACTTCTGCGCGGATCGAATTCGCGGGGGCGGGCAACCCTTCCCGTCGAGGTATTCCGGCGCACTGCCGGGCCGACTGCCGACTCGGCCGCGCGACATTTCCCCGGCGATGGCGGAATACGGTGCCGCACGGGTTCGCCGGGCATATGCCCGCCGGTGCCGGAACCCCGGGCGACCTGCACCGCCGCCGGGCGCGATCTTTCGTCGGTATTGTGCACGGCATGCGGATCAGGTCGGCGATAGTCCTCGGGTTAACCGCGGCGTTTGCACTCACGGGGTGCGGGACCGACCAGGACGGCGAGGCCGCCGACGGACCGCGCGGCCCGGCTCCGAAGGTGGCTGCACTCGGTCCGTTCGTGGGGGAATGCGGGCATGTCACCGACGAGGAAGTCCGTGATCTCGGAGGTATCGGCCAGATCGCGCAGTCGTTCAAGAACGCGGTCGGCTGCAATTGGCAGGCCGGCGGGCTGGGCGGAACCTCGATAACCTTCGCCTCCTATCGCGGTAGCCCCTTGGAGCGAGAGAAGGCATGGGTCACCACGCGCGGCCGCCCGCCGGAACCGATCACCGTGGGTGGGCGCACCGGGTTCGCGGCACTGGATCCCACCGGGCGTGTCTGTGATCTGGCAGTGCAACTCGACGACGACTTCTTCGAATGGTCCACCGCGCTGGGTTCGTTCAGCGGTACCGGTACCAACCCGTGTGACAAGAGCCGCGCATTGGCCGAACTGACCGTCGAGCGGCTGGGGTGATGACGATGGCAGACCACCCGCGGGCCCGGCGCGGGCGGCGATTCCGCACCGCGGTCGCCGCCGCTGCGCTATCGGTGACGACGGTGCTCGGCGTCGGCTGCGGTAGCACCGTCGACGGGACCGCGCTGCCGGTCGGTGGCGGTGAATCGGTGAATACGGCCCAGATAGACAAACTGCTCCGCGAATGCGAGGTGGTCACCGAGCAGCAGATCGTCGATGTGCTCGGCGGCAACACCTATATCCGTGACTCCTTCTTCGGCGCGGTGTGCATGTGGGATATCGGCGGTGGCTCCGGAATGCTCACCTTGAACTGGTACGAGAACGGATCCCTGCGCAACGAGCAGGCGACGAACGACAAGCTGGGCTACATCACCACGAAGACCACGGTGCAGGGCACGATCGCCCTCGAGGTGCGGCGGCCCGGCGATCCGAATTCGTGCGGGATGACCGCGAGCGCCGCCGACTCCGGGGTGATCGGCTGGTGGGTGAACTCGGGGACACCCGATCCGTGCGCCGCCGCGAAGAAATTGCTCGAGCTCACCCTCAATATCGCTCGCTGACGGTTCGATACCCGCCGGGATCCCGGCGGGCGCACCGATGCCGGGTCGCCGGGCCCGGGATGGTCCGGGGAACAAGTCCGGGTCGGTGCCCGGAACAAGCGGCGGGGCCCGGCTGTTGACAGGTGGGCCAGAGACTGCCCGGGAGGGGTCGAGAGCCGGAAATCGAGGGGCCGCGGCCGGCCCGCCATATCACAACATCACCCCGGTTTTGACCCTATTCACTACGCCCGAGTACAGTGGACCGCTGTGCCCGGAAGGATACGGGCAAGTTCGAGCGTAGACGTAGGCCAGCGAAAGCGGCTGACGATTCCAGCGTGCCTGTAAATCGGGCCCTGAACTGCGTGCGACACGCCCGACCTCGGGACGCGAGAAACGTGGTTGGACGTGCGGGTGAAAGCTCGATGAACAGCCCTGACACCGCCATAACCGATAAAAGGAAAGCCGGTATATGCCAACCATCAACCAGCTGGTCCGCAAGGGTCGTCGCGACAAGGTCGCCAAGACCAAGACCGCGGCCCTGAAGGGGAGCCCGCAGCGTCGTGGCGTGTGCACCCGCGTGTACACCACCACCCCCAAGAAGCCGAACTCCGCGCTGCGGAAGGTCGCGCGTGTGAAGCTGACCAGCGCGGTCGAGGTCACGGCTTACATCCCGGGCGAAGGCCACAACCTGCAGGAGCACTCGATGGTGCTCGTGCGCGGCGGTCGTGTGAAGGACCTTCCCGGTGTGCGCTACAAGATCATCCGCGGCTCGCTCGACACCCAGGGTGTGAAGAACCGCAAGCAGGCCCGCAGCCGTTACGGCGCCAAGAAGGAGAAGAGCTGATATGCCTCGCAAGGGCCCCGCTCCCAAGCGTCCGCTGATCAACGACCCGGTCTACGGGTCGCCGCTGGTGACGCAACTGGTCAACAAGATTCTCCTGGACGGCAAGAAGTCCACTGCCGAGCGCATCGTGTACGGCGCGCTGGAGCAGGCGCGCGAGAAGACCGGCACCGATCCGGTCGTCACCCTCAAGCGCGCGCTGGACAACGTCAAGCCTGCCCTCGAGGTGAAGCCGCGCCGCGTCGGTGGCGCCACCTACCAGGTTCCGGTCGAGGTCCGTCCCGGCCGCTCCAATACTCTCGCGCTGCGCTGGCTGGTCAACTACTCGCGGGCGCGTCGTGAGAAGACCATGATCGAGCGCCTGGCCAACGAACTGCTGGATGCCAGCAACGGCCTCGGTGCTTCGGTCAAGCGTCGCGAGGACACCCACAAGATGGCCGAGTCGAACCGGGCCTTCGCGCACTACCGCTGGTGATGTCTGCCCGGCCCATCGCTCCTGGGCCGGGAGGCTTACGGAAGCTTCCGCTTCCGCTTTGACAGATATGACGACCGTACGGTCGTCGGCGAAAATCCCAACTAGCTACGAGCGGGGAAGATTTCCGTGGCACAGGACGTGCTCACCGACCTGAACAAGGTCCGCAACATCGGCATCATGGCCCACATCGATGCGGGCAAGACCACTACGACCGAACGCATCCTCTTCTACACCGGTGTGAACTACAAGATCGGCGAAACCCATGACGGGGCGTCGACCACCGACTGGATGGAGCAGGAGCAGGAGCGCGGCATCACCATCACCTCCGCGGCGGTGACCTGCTTCTGGAACCAGAACCAGATCAACATCATCGACACCCCCGGCCACGTCGACTTCACCGTCGAGGTGGAGCGCAGCCTGCGTGTGCTCGATGGCGCTGTCGCCGTCTTCGACGGCAAAGAGGGTGTGGAGCCGCAGTCCGAACAGGTGTGGCGGCAGGCCGACAAGTACGACGTGCCGCGGATCTGCTTCGTCAACAAGATGGACAAGCTCGGCGCGGACTTCTACTTCACCGTGCAGACCATCAAGGACCGCCTCGGCGCCAAGCCGCTGGTCATCCAGCTGCCGATCGGTGCCGAGGACACCTTCGAGGGCATCGTCGACCTGGTCGAGATGAACGCGAAGGTCTGGACCGGCGAAACCAAGCTCGGTGAGAAGTACGAGGTCCAGGAAATCCCGGCCGATCTCAAGGAGAAGGCCGAGCAGTACCGTCAGGAACTGCTCGAGACCGTCGCCGAATCGGACGAGGCCCTGCTGGAGAAGTTCTTCGGCGGCGAGGAGCTCTCGATCGACGAGATCAAGGGCGCCATCCGCAAGCTGACGGTCAACTCCGAGCTGTACCCGGTGCTGTGTGGTTCCGCGTTCAAGAACAAGGGCGTGCAGCCCATGCTCGACGCCGTGGTGGACTACCTGCCCTCGCCGCTGGATGTCGAATCCGTGCAGGGTCATGTGCCCGGCAAGGAAGACGAGGTCATCACCCGTAAGCCGAGCGCCGACGAGCCGTTCGCGGCCCTGGCGTTCAAGATCGCGGTGCACCCGTTCTTCGGCAAACTGACCTACGTCCGCGTCTACTCGGGCAAGGTCGACTCCGGTGCCCAGGTCATCAACGCGACCAAGGGCAAGAAGGAGCGGCTGGGCAAGCTGTTCCAGATGCACTCCAACAAGGAGAACCCGGTACCCCAGGTCAGCGCCGGCCATATCTACGCGGTCATCGGCCTGAAGGACACCACCACCGGCGATACCCTGTGCGATCCGAACAACCAGATCGTGCTGGAATCGATGACCTTCCCGGACCCGGTCATCGAGGTCTCCATCGAGCCCAAGACCAAGTCCGACCAGGAGAAGCTGGGCACCGCGATCCAGAAGCTCGCCGAAGAGGATCCGACCTTCACGGTGAAGCTGGACCAGGAGACCGGCCAGACCGTCATCGGCGGTATGGGCGAGCTGCACCTGGACATCCTGGTCGACCGGATGAAGCGCGAATTCAAGGTCGAGGCCAACGTCGGCAAGCCGCAGGTGGCCTACCGCGAGACCATCACCAAGAAGGTCGAGAAGCTCGAATACACCCATAAGAAGCAGACGGGTGGTTCGGGTCAGTTCGCGAAGGTCATCATCGCGCTGGAGCCGTTCGTCGGTGAAGACGGCGCCACCTACGAGTTCGAGAACAAGGTCACCGGTGGCCGTGTGCCGAAGGAATACATCCCTTCGGTCGACGCGGGCGCACAGGACGCCATGCAGTACGGTGTGCTCGCCGGTTACCCGCTGGTCAACCTGAAGGTGAGCCTGCTCGACGGTGCGTACCACGACGTCGACTCCTCGGAGATGGCGTTCAAGATCGCCGGCGCGCAGGCCATGAAGGAAGCGGCCCGTAAGGCCGGTCCGGTGATCCTCGAACCGCTGATGGCGGTCGAGGTCACCACGCCCGAGGAGTACATGGGCGATGTGATCGGCGACCTGAACTCCCGCCGTGGCCAGATCCAGGCCATGGAGGAACGCAGTGGTGCCCGTGTCGTCAAGGCGCTGGTTCCGCTCTCGGAGATGTTCGGTTACATCGGTGACCTGCGGTCGAAGACCCAGGGCCGGGCGAACTACTCCATGGTGTTCGATTCGTACGCGGAGGTTCCGGCCAACGTGTCGAAGGAGATCATCGCCAAGGCGACCGGCGAGTAAATACCCCTCCGGGGCAGGTAGCTCACCTGCCCCGGATCTCCCGGGAGTTTGTTCAACCGTTAGTTCCCCACGCGAGTGGGGATGACCCCCGCACTGCTGCAACTGCAAGCACCAACAAGTCCAGGAGGACCACACAGTGGCGAAGGCGAAGTTCGAGCGGACAAAGCCGCACGTCAACATCGGCACCATCGGTCACGTCGACCACGGCAAGACCACGCTGACCGCAGCGATCACCAAGGTGCTGGCGGAGAAGTACCCGGATCTGAACGAGAGCTTTGCCTTCGATCAGATCGACAAGGCGCCGGAGGAGAAGGCTCGTGGTATCACGATCAACATCTCCCACGTCGAGTACCAGACCGAGAAGCGCCACTACGCCCACGTCGACGCCCCGGGTCACGCCGACTACATCAAGAACATGATCACCGGTGCGGCGCAGATGGACGGCGCCATCCTGGTGGTCGCGGCCACCGACGGCCCGATGCCGCAGACCCGTGAGCACGTGCTGCTCGCCCGTCAGGTCGGCGTGCCCTACATCCTGGTCGCGCTGAACAAGTCGGATATGGTCGACGACGAGGAAATCCTCGAGCTCGTCGAGATGGAGGTCCGCGAGCTGCTGGCCTCGCAGGAGTTCGACGAGGACGCCCCCGTCGTGCGTGTTTCCGGCCTGAAGGCGCTGGAGGGCGACGAGAAGTGGAGCGAGTCCATCATCGAGCTGATGAACGCGGTCGACGAGTCGATCCCGGATCCGGTGCGTGAGACCGATCTGCCGTTCCTGATGCCGATCGAGGATGTCTTCACCATCACCGGTCGTGGCACCGTGGTCACCGGTCGTGTCGAGCGGGGCACCATCAACCTCAATGCCGAGGTCGAGATCGTCGGCATCCGCCCGGAGAAGACCAAGACCACCATCACCGGTATCGAGATGTTCCGCAAGATGCTGGACAGCGCCGAGGCCGGTGACAACGCGGGTCTGCTGATCCGTGGCATCAAGCGCGAGGACGTGGAGCGCGGCCAGGTCGTGGTCAAGCCGGGCACCACCACCCCGCACACCGAGTTCGAGGGGCAGGCCTACATCCTGTCCAAGGACGAGGGTGGCCGCCACACCCCGTTCTTCAACAACTACCGTCCGCAGTTCTACTTCCGTACGACTGACGTGACGGGCGTTGTGACCCTGCCCGAGGGCACCGAAATGGTTATGCCCGGCGACAACACCGAGATGTCGGTGAAGCTGATCCAGCCGGTCGCCATGGACGAGGGCCTGCGTTTCGCGATCCGTGAGGGTGGCCGCACCGTCGGTGCCGGTCGCGTCACCAAGATCGTCAAGTGATTCACTGAATCGCTGGAAACGGCGTCGCTCCGAAAGGAGCGGCGCCGTTCTCGTTATGTGCGACAGGGCGCACGGTATGAGTCGGGTCCGGAAGTAGCCGGGCGCGTGGAATTCCGGCGGCGATCGGTCTCGACTGTCAGAAGTACAGACCGGAACTTCCGGTCGCGTCCAAGAACGCGATCCACAGCCTGCCCACCGGCCCAGGATCGCTGCACGAGCCACCAACCGAAGAGAAGGTGCAACCGTCGTTCGCTACTGGTGCTGAACTGACTTCGGGGGTGAGGGGCAGTCCGCGGTCGGCCGATGCCGGGGCCGCCAGCCCGGTCAGAGCGCCGACAGCTACCGCGCCGACCAACACAGCGCTGCTGATGCCGCGTTTACATTTGATACTGCTGACCAATACTCGCACGACGGGCGAGGATACCATCTCGGTTCCCTCGGTGAATCTCGATACGGTCGGCCGGGTTCTGGATGGATGTTCTTCCGACCACCGCGTTTTCGTCGGTAACCGGCCGCTTCGATAACGCTCGAACTCCACGGCCGATGTTATGGGTATCCGACGTCGAACGAAGGAGCTCGGTTTGATGCGCAAAGCTGCCGCTGTCCTGTCACTCGTCTTTGCCGCCACGGCGGGCAGTGCCGGTGCTGTCGGCGCCACGCCGGAAAGCCCCGATACTTCCGAATCGTGCCCCGCCGTACCCGCCGAGCGCGTGGACGACGCCGTCGGCCGACTGCCGCAGGCTTTCCCGGATGTGCCGTGGGTAGTGACGGGCAGTGGTTCGTCCGTCGACTGCGCGCTGAACTGGGTGCAGGTCGACCCGGAGGGCGCGACCGGCAGCTCGCCCGGGCATATCCTGCTCTTCGACCACTTCAAATACGGGAGCACAGCTACCGCGGATCCCGAGGCATTCCTCACTGTCGCCGGCAGCGACGCTCCGGGGCAGATCACCATCACGTTCAGGTGGCTGAACCCCGGAGACCCCAACGCGAACCCCACCGGCCGGGCCGATGTGCGCTACCAGCTCTTCCCGCAATCACCGCCCGGACCGATCGATCCGATTCCGCCAGAGGTGACCGGCTGACAACTATTCCGTTGTCTGTGCTCGTCACGTCGCACGATCCGTGTGGGCGGGGGCGGGCGCCCATCGGCGCCGGTCGCTGTACCGAGATCACTGAGTCGTCGTTCTGCGTTTCCGGTGCCGAGAGCGCGGACTTCGGTCACCGTCGACCTGAGGCCGTTCCCCCTTGGGGAACGGCCTTTTCGTCCCACCGGTACGGTCAGCGCCTGCGCGCGAGCATATTTGCGGTGGCCAGTACCGGTGTCGCCAGCCCGATGACGGCCGCTCCGAGCCGAGTGTCGGTCGCGCGCATCCAGCGGACTGTGCGCATCGCCTGGGTGAGGATTTCGCTACCGCGCACCCGCATCTCCGCTTCGAAACCGCTCACGGCGACAGCCAGGGTGCTCGTGCCCGCAGCGACCGCGCGCAGGCCCGTCAGCAGGCTCGCCGCATCGCGTATGGCGGCCCCGGCGCCCATTCCCGCGGTCGGTGGTGTCGCGTGCACCGCATCACCCAGCGCGGTGACAGAACCCGCGGCCCAGGGCGCCAGATCCTGTGCCCGGGTCGACGAAGCATTGAAGCGGAAGGCCGCGATGCTGCCGGGTTCGGCTCGTTCGACGACTTCCAGGGTGGATCGGCGCCAGCCGGCGCGGCCGAAGCGGTCGGACAGCGCACTACGCAGTGCGTCGCCGCGCAGGCCGCGCAGCGAATCGGTCGCGGCCGATTCGGGGAACATGGCGCCCCAGATATAGGTGGGACCCGTCGTGATCGCCTCCCGCCGATCCGTCGCGTGCAGTACCGCGTTGCCCGTCGGGTCCAGGAATCCGGTGTAGAGGGCCGTGGCGCGCGGTCCGACCGCCATTCCCGAGCGGGTCCCGAGCCGTTGCCGCTCGACTGCGCCGAGGTCCTCGGCGGCGGTCCGGCCGGAGAAGCCGACGATACCGGCCGGACCGCTGGTGGGGCCCCCGGCCAGGTGGCGGGCGACCAGGGAATGAGCGCCGTCCGCGCCCACCAGCAGATCGCCGTGGCAGGAGGACTCGTCGGCGAAAACCGCCACCGGTTCGCCCGCCGCGGTGCGGGTGATATCGGTGACCGTCCGGCCCAGGTGGAGATCGGTACCGACCGCGTCGGCCAGGATTGTACGCAGCGTGATGCGGTCGATGTCCACACTCGGACTGTCGTCGAGTAGCGGCCCGTACCCCAGGAGGCGGCCACGCCGGTCCCAGAGCGCGTCCCGGCTCCGCAGGCGCAGTGCCGACGCCGATCTCAACAGCCGTTCGAAAACCTCCGGTGTCACGAGTTCCCGGAGCGCTGCCTGCGCCCGGCCGTCGAGCGTGATGTGGTAGCCGCCGGTCTCGGCGACATCGTGATCGCGGTCGAAGACCGATACGCCGAATCCGTGCCGGCGCAGACCCGCGGCCAGGGCCAGGCCGCCGATTCCGCCTCCGACGATGATGGTGTGCATTGTGTGCTGACTCCCGTAGCCGGTCGGACAATTCCGGGCGCGACAATGCCACCGGTAGTGGACATCGAATGTCCACTACCGTGGACCGGTGGCCGATACATCCCGGCGTGCTCTGCGCCTGCTGTCCTTGCTCGCCACCCGCCGGTGCTGGTCGCTCGGTGAGCTCGCCGTCCGGCTCGAGGTCAGCGAGCGAACGGTCCGGCGGGATATCGAAACGTTGCGCCTGCTCGACTATCCGGTCCTGACAGTGCGCGGCCCGGCGGGCGGGTATCGCCTCGGCGCGAGTCCTACGCTGCCACCGCTGCTGTTCGACGAGGAACAGGCGATGGCGGTCGCGGTGGCCCTGCAGACCGCTCCGAACACGGTGTTCGGCCTCGGCGCGGATACCGCGCGGGCCCTCGAAACCCTGGAACAGGCCATGCCCGCCAGACTGCGTGCGGCCGTGGAAACGTTACGACTCACCAGGTTGCAGAATTACTGGGAGTTCCCGGCGCCACCCATCGATGGGGCGGCATTGCAGATCGCGGGCAGCGCGGTACACCGCCATGAGGTACTCATCGTCGAAACGCTCGGGGCCGACGGCAACCGTCCGGTTCCCGGCACGGCCGGGTTCACTCCGGCTCATCGCTTCGAACCCCATCATCTGGTGGTCTGGGCGGGTCGGTGGTACCTGGTCGGATATCACCGGACCGAGCAGGATTGGCGCGTCCACCGCCTCGACCGTCTCCATCTGCGCGCGCCCACGGGAATCCGGTTCGCGCCGAGGGAACTACCCGGCGGCGATATCGCGCGCTTTGTCATGACCACCCACGACCGCGGGGATACTCCCGCCTCCTGGGAGTGCACCGGAAGCGCGCATCTGGACCTGGCAGCCGAGACGGTCGCGCGCTGGGCACCCGGCGGATCGGTCGTCGAACACCTCGGTCCCGGTCGGTGCCGCCTGATCATCGGCGCGTGGTCCTGGGCCGGTATCGCGGGATTGCTCGCCACCTTCGATGCCGATATCACGGCCGTGGAACCCCCTGAACTGGTCGAAGCCTGCCGTCGGCTCGTGTACCGGTGGCGATCGGTGGCCGGTGATATCGACCCGGCGGATACGTCGGCCGAACACCCCGTCGAACGGCCGGTGGGTACGGAGACCCGCAGTTGATACTCGCGCGGCCCGTCGCCGGGGCCGCACACGCGGGCAGGCGACGACCGAGGACCACGCCGGCCGGATCTTTCGGTGACCGCGCCGCTGGTCGCGGCCGCGCCGGGAGACCCGGCCGGGCCGCGATCGGGGAACCGGCGCGGACCGGTGGATCAGGATTCGCGGGCGGCCTGCAGCAGCGCGTTCGCGAACTTGACCATCTGGGCCGGTCCGCCGTACCAGGCGGTGACTGCCGAGAGGACTGCGGCCCGGGCCTCCCGCGCGGCGCGGGCCACCTCGGCGGCCGATACCTCGCCTGTCTCCGCCTGCCCGGCCAGGACTTCGAGATCATCGCTTGCCGTGAGCAAACGCATGATGAGGTGGATATCTATATCGGCGCCTTCCTCGCTGCGGCTGTGCCGGGATGCGGTGTCGTCCACCGGCGCCGGACGCCGGGCAGCGATCGGCTCCGGCGCCGGGTCCGGAACGGGATCGGAGAGCTCGGGCTCCGTCTGGTCCGGTAGCGCGGACCCGGAGGCCTCGGCCGCCTCGCGCGCCCGCCGTGAGCGCCGTGTCTCCAGGGGCGGGCGCGCATCGGGATCGTCGTCGCGAGTCTCGGAGGTGCTGTCGCTCGTCTCGTCGGGGACGAGAGTCAGGGGCGCGATTTCCGGAGTCTCGGCCGCGGCTTCCGGTGCGTCCGAGCCATCGGAGCCCGAGTGCCGGGCCGGGGCGGGCTCCTGTTCGGATTCCAGTATCCGGGTGAGTATCCGGGCCACCGGTGCCGCCCCGGATTCGTCGTCGGTATCGATACCGTGTGCCGGTTCGGGGTCGAGCAACCGGTCGAGGATCGGCGTGCCGTCACCGGGTGGAGCCAGCCGCGGGGGAGCCACGGTATGCGCACCGGCGTCGTCGGCGGGCGCGGTATCCGGTACCGGGTCCGCGATCCGCAGCGCGGCCGGTTCGTCAGCGCGGGCGACAGGGTGGTCGTCGTCGGTGTTGTACCGGGCCGCGGAGCGCGGCAACCGGCGCGGTGCCGGCAGCTCGTCGGCCGGGCTCTGCGGAGCCTCGGCGGACTCCGGTCCGCTCCCGGTGTCGGTGCGGGCCTCGTGCGCGTTTCCGGACCCGTTGTGCGCCTCCTCGCTCGGCGCCGGGGCGTGCCGGGCCGCCGAACGCGGCAGCCGTCGCGCGGTGATCGGCGCGGGCGCGGGTTCCTCGTCGGTCCCGGGCGCGTTGCGCGTGCGGGAGGCGCGGGTGGGCAGGCCGCGCGACGGGAGTTCGGGCGGGGCGGTGGGATCGCCCGCCGAGGTATCGGATTCGTGCTGCGGACTCGGAATGGCGGGCAGCTCATAGGGGTCGGACAGTCCGACCGCGGCACTTTCCACCGGGTCGGGCAGGTGCTGATCCTCGAACGGATTGAAAGCGTCGGCCGATTCCGCGGATTCGGTCAGATCGATCTTGCGGCGGCGCCCACCGGTTTCCAGCGGGTGCGGGGCCGGTTCCTCGCCGATCGAGCTGAGCCAGCTCGGCAGCGATCCGGTGTCCGCGGACGAGCCGTGGGAGTCGGCAGACCCCTGCGTCTCCGGCTCGGCCGAATAGGAGAAACCGGGGATCTCCGTGGCTCCCGAGGTGGGCAGCTGGGTCGTCGGAGCGGCGAGTGGATCGGGCCGGCCCCCCGACGAGGGGACGGTGGATTCGGTGGAGACCGGCGGTTGTTCGGCCGCATACGGCGAACCGGGTATGGGAATACGCGCCGAGGAGGCGAGTGACGCGGAGTGCCCGGCGGCCTGTCCCGGGATCGTATCCGGTCCGGCACTGCGCCGGGTGGACAGTGCCGCGGTATCGGGGCCGTTCGGGTCGTCGGGAGGTGCGGGATAGGGGGGCGGGTCCGACGGTGCGGTGCTGAAGCGGGAATCCGGTTCCTGTCCACCGGATGTCATGATCCCGACGGCGGACGCATCGCCTGTCACGCCGGGAGTGTTCCAGGCGGCGAACGGATCCAACGCTGCCGATCCGCCGGTGCTGTGCTGGCTCTGCGGGGGAGTGGACGGTGGTGCGGGGGTCCACGTGTAACCGTGATCCGGGATGGAATCGGATCGGTTCGTGGCGCCGTTCGAACCATTCGCCGAATCGAATTCGTTCGATCCGAAGCCGGCGAAGCCCCTCGACTCGGAGTTGTGCTGCGCGCGACCGTACTCCTCCTGGCGGCCGCGACGTCCGTCTCCGAGGCTGGCATTTTCGGCATCCATGGGCCCATTCTTACCCGCCGGGGTGGTCTTCGTTCTAGTGTGCGAAGCCCATGACCGCAGCATCGGCCGCCCCCGGTGATCGAGATTACATCCCGGCGGCGGTGAGCGCGCACGCGGATCCGTATCCGGTGTACCCGGATACGGACCTCTGACGTGCCCGGACGCCGAGATGTGCGGGTATTCGCCGGGATCGGCGCAGCCGGGCGCTGCTCGCGAGCCTCTTGTCGGGTCCCCTCGAAATTTTCCCGCTGGTGTCGATGGCGCAAATGCGCCCTACCGCCGGTCCCGGCCGGCGGGTACTGGTGGGCGGACGATGTCAGTGGTGCGGTGCGGCTCCGTGCATACGACCGGCCACTGCCGGCAGTGCCGCCACGGCGAGTACGACGGTGACGATCCCGACGACCCACGACGTCCACGACGCTCCGTTGTAGCTGGTGTAGTTCATGGCCCACGGTGCGATGAACAGCAGTGCGCCGAACAAGCCCATCCCGTAGTCGGCCGCCGCCATCGCGGGCCGGTACATCTGGGCGAGTCCGGTCAGTGCGATGAGCGCGCCGAGCACGATCATCGTCCACACTGCCCGGTTGTTGGTCGCCACCCAGATCGGAGACAGAGCGGTGAATACGCCGAGCACTACGGCCAGGAAATCCTGGGTCCGGCTTTCTGTGAACATAGTGGCCTCCTGAGACTGGAAACAGGTCCGTTGACAGGGCCTGATCTCGGTATAGCTGTCCCACAGTGACCGGTCGGTATCGCGACGGACACGATTACGCGGCGAAACGATGCGCAGGCGGCGCGCTTCCGCCGCGGCCCCGACGAGATGGGCGTACCTCCGCCTTCGCTCCGGCCGTGCGCGGATTGCGTACCTCCGCCTTCGCTCCGGCCGTGCGCGGATTGCGTACCTCCGCCTTCGCTCCGGCCGTGCGCGGATCGGGGATGGGCTTCGCCCAGTGGCACCAGTTAGGGTGGGCTACATAAATTTCTGTAACCTGTTCCAGGCGCGGCCACCGGGTGCCGCGGGAGGGAGTTCGGTATGTCCGCGCCGATCGTGATCGCCGGTGCCGGCCTGGCCGGGTTGCGCACCGCCGAGGAGTTGCGCCGCGCGGGGTACGAGGGCGAACTGGTGCTGCTCGGGGACGAGCCGCACGCGCCCTACGATCGCCCCCCACTGTCCAAGCAGTTCGTCCGTGGCGAAACCACCGCGACGCCGCTGCGGCCGGACGAGTTCTACGACGAGAAGAAGATCGATCTGCGCCTGGGTACGGCCGCGGTCGGCGTGGACACCGCGGCCAAACAGGTACGGCTCGCCGACGGATCGGTGGTGGACTACGAGCATCTGGTCATCGCCACCGGCCTGCGGCCCCGGCTGCTGCCCGGCACCGACGAGGTCGGCGGGGTCCATGTCCTGCGCAGTCACGACGATGCCGTCGCCATCCGGGACGGGCTGCGCGATACCGCCGCGGCCCTGGTGATCGGTGCCGGTTTCATCGGTTGTGAACTGGCTGCCAGTATGCGGGCGGAGAACGTGCCGGTGGTACTGGTGGAACCGCAGCCCGCGCCGCTGGCCGGGGTGCTCGGTGCGGAGCTGGGCGAACTCGTGGCCAGGTTGCATCGGGCCGAAGGGGTGGATCTGCGCTGCGGGGTCGGCGTCGACGAACTGCTGGCCGATCCGGCGGGCCGGGTGCGCGGTGCCCGGCTGGCCGACGGGTCCGAGGTGACCGCGGATCTGGTGGTGTCCGGGATCGGCTCGCGGCCGGTGACCGACTGGCTGACCGGATCCGGTATCGAACTGGCCGAACCGGCGGCCGGTGGCGGAGTCTTCGCCGACGAGGCGGGGCGGACCAGCGCACCCGGTGTCTGGGCGGTCGGCGATGTGGCGGCCTGGCGTACCCCCACCGGTGAACACCGCCGGATCGAGCACTGGACCAATGCCGGTGAACAGGCCAAACTGCTGACCTGCGCGCTGCTGGGGGTGGAAGCGCCGAGTACCGCGCAGGTCCCGTACTTCTGGAGCGACCAGTACGACCTGAAACTCCAGGCACTGGGGACTCCGCGCGCCACCGACGATATCCGGATCCTCGCCGACGACGGTCGTAAGTTCCTCGCGTACTACTTCCGTGACGGCCGGCTCGCCGGCGTGGTCGGGGCCGGGATGACCGGTCAGGTGATGAAGATGCGCGCGAAGATCGCCGCGGCCGCCCCGGTGGAGGAATTGCTCGGCGCGACTCAATAACCTGTCGGTGTGATCGTCGCGCTCATCGATTCCGGTTTCGGGCTGCTGCCCACCGCGGCGTGGCTGCGCAAGCTGCGTCCTGATGTGGATCTGCTGCTGCAACTGGATCCCGAAGGGGCGCCGTGGGGCCCCAAACCGCAGGACTGGGTGGTCGAACGGGTGGTTTCGGCCGGTCGCGTCGCGCGCGATCTGGGCGCCGAGGTGGTCGTGCTGCCGTGTAACACCGCCAGTGTGACCGCACTGGACCACGTCCGCGCCGATCTGGGTGCCGGGGTGCCGGTGGTGGGTACGGTTCCCGCGATCAAACCGGCGGCCGCGGCCTGCCGTTCGGTGGCCGTATGGGCGACCGCGGCGACCACGGCGAGTCCGTACCAGGCGGATCTGATCGCGCGGTTCGGTGGGGAGGCGAAGGTGACCGGGGTGGCCTGTCACGGGCTCGCGGAAGCGGTCGACCGCGGGGATATGGCCGGGGTGCGCGCCGCGGTGGCGGACGCGGCGTCGCGTACGCCCGCCGATGTCGAGGGCGTGGTGCTCGGCTGCACCCACTATCCGCTGATCGTGGACACCATCGTCGCCGCGCTGCCCGACGGTGTCCGCTTGTTCGACAGCGCGCAGGCCGTCGCCGCGCAGACGGTGCGGCGGATGGAAGCGCTCGGGGGGCCGGTGATCGGTGACGGGACGGTACAGGTGTATCTGAGCGGCCGTCCGGGGGTACTGCCGCCCGGCGCCGCCGCGTACGAGCCCGGACGCGTACTGGGTGCGGGATAGCAGCCGATCAGTCGATTCCGAAGGCGCCGGCGATGGTGTCGGCGACCGCGGTGACGATACTGCGGACCACGGGTTGCCGCACGATCCAGGTCTGCATGGTGATCGGTGGATCGACCAGCCGCCGCCACTCCCAGCCGGGCAGCAACCGTCCCGCGGTGGTGCGGCTCAGGATCGCCGCGCTCGCCCCGGTGGCGCGCAGGCAGGCCCGCGCGTTCTCGGTGTAGTTGGCGAAATGCCACCGTGGCGCGATACCCGCTTCGTGGGCCGCAGAGACGAGCCGGTCGTGCCCGATCGGGACCTGGTCACGGGCATGGGCGAGCACATCCATACCGTCGAGGGCGCGCAGCGGGCAGGTGGTGCCGCTGAACCCGGCATCCAGCCGCGGATCGACGACCAGGCCGAAGGGCTCTTCCAGAACGCGATGGCGGACGAGGTCCCCGGTGGGCGGCTCATGCACGAACGCTATGTCCAGGCGGCCCGCGCGCAGCTGCTGGAGCTGGACCGTGCTGATCGCGTCGGTCAGCGAAAGGTATGCCTGCGGTACGGCGGCGCGGACGGTGTCGATCAGTTGCTCGAGCCAGGTGGGTGGTAGACCCGGTGCCAGTCCGATCTGCACGATCTCGCGTACCGGGCCCGCATCGCGGGCGGCGTCCTTCGCCGTGTCGGCATAGCGGAGGATGGTGAGAACATGCTGGTAGAGGGCTGTTCCGGCCGGAGTGGGTACAATACCGGCCGGTACCCGTTCGAAGAGCGGTACACCGCATTCGCGTTCCAGTTGCTGGATCTGGCGTGTCAGGGCCGGTTGCGAGATCAGCAGCGCCTTCGCCGCCGAGGACAGTGAACCGCGATCGAAGACTTCGACGAAATACCGTAGCTGCCGTAGCTCCACTGTTGCTCCCATTTCACATACCGATCGGTATGCCATAACTTCAGGACATACCCGGGCCATCCAAGTGGCATTGGATCACGAGCCGCTCGCGCGGTTGCATTGTGGTGGGCACCACAGCCGCCGCGCGTTCCGTGGGCGCCGGTGCCCCGGTTTCGCTCGAAAGGACCTCCGGTGACCGTGCTCTCCTCCGCAACACCCGATACCCGATATCGCTGGGTGGTGCTGACCCTCTGCTGGGCCGCCTTCACGATGACCTCGGTCGACCGCGCCACCTGGGGCCCGGCGGCGGGTTCGGTCGGCGACGACCTCGGGGTGGCGGTCGCCGGCCTCGGGGTCTTCGCCACCACCTATTACATCGGGTACGTCGTCTCCAACGCGATCGGCGGTTTCATCGCCGACTGGATCGGTGCCCGGCTGACCGTCGGCGCGAGCATCCTGCTCTCCGGCTGTTTCATGCTCGCGTTCGGCGAAGCCGACAGCCATGCGATGGGACTGCTCTTCCAGGCGTGTATCGGCCTGTGTGCGGGCGCCGAGGTCGGTGGCGGCGTCAAACTCATCACCAGCTGGTTCGTCCCGCAGCGGCGTGGATTCGCGATGGGTGTCTTCATGACCGCGACCTCCCTCGGTCTGGTCGTCGCGAATGCCGTGGTCCCCAGGTTGATCGAATCGCACAGCTGGCGCAGCTCCTACCACCTGTTCGGGTTCATCTCGATCGCCGTCGGCGTGCTCTGCCTGATCCTGCTGCGCCCCGGCCCGCTGGTGGCCCGCGCCGCATCCGGCGGCTCCCCGAACCTGCGACCGCTCCTGGGCAACCGCGGCCTGCTGCTGCTCGCGCTCGCCGGATTCGGAGCGTTGTGGGGCACCTACGGGTTCATCACCTGGTCGAACCTGTTGATGGTCAAAGGAGTCGGTATCGATCCGGTCCGGGCCGGGACCGTCGTGGTCATCTTCGGCGCTGTCGCGGTCTTCTCCAAACCGCTCGTCGGCCTGCTGGGCGACGCACTCGGGCTGAGCCGCCGCCGGCTGACGATCGCGATCCTGGTGGCCTTCGCGACCTGCCTGATCGTTTTCAGTTTCGCGAATACCACTACCCAGTTCCTCTGGATCGCTCCGTTCCTCGGCATCACCGCCTACATCTACAGCCCGGTGATGATGGCGATGATCCCCACGCTGTCGGGCGCGGATCTCGCCGGGACGGCCACTGGCGGTGTGAACGCCTTCTGGCAGCTCGGCAGCACCATCGTGCCGGCCGTCGTCGGGCTGGTCTTCAGCACCAGTGGCTCGTTCCAGCTGGTCTTCCTCGTGCTCGCCGCCGGGCCGTGCCTGGCGATCGTCCCGATGTTCTTCATCCGCGACGCCGACAACCGTGAATCCGTATCCGCCGCCCGGCGCGACGGCGCTCCGGCGCTCCTCGCCACCGATGGAAAGGTCTGATCTTCGTATGACCCCGAGCAGTACGCACTACGACGTCATCGTCGCGGGCGGTGGTTCGGCCGGTATCGCGGCGGCGGTCGGTGCCGCCCGCACCGGCGCCCGCACCCTGCTGATCGAACGCGGTCCGTGCCTGGGCGGCGCGGCGACGCTGCGCAATGTTGTCACCTACTGCGGGCTGTACACCCGCGATGAGCAGGAGCAGGTCGTTTTCGGTATCGCCGAGGAGGTGGTCTCCGGGCTGAGGAGCCGCGGCGCGGTCAGTGAGCCGCGCAGATTCAACGCGGTCACCGTGGTCTTCGACCCGGAGAACGTGAAGGTCGTCCTCGACGAGCTCTGCCGGGAGGCGGGAGTCGATATCCGCCTGCACAGCCTGCTGATCGGCGCCCACACCGCCGGTACCAGCATCACCGCCGTCGAGGTCGCCGATCACGAAGGGGTGCATCGGTTCACGGCCGAGGCGTTCGTCGACGCGACCGGCGATGCCGATCTGGCGCACCGCGCGGGAGCCGAAATCCGCTACGGCACCGACGGGTGGGTACAGAACGGCAGCCTCGGTGTGCGCTTCGGCGGTATCGCACCCGAGGCCGAGGTCACCGTGCACACCGTCGGGGAGGCTGTGCGCGCGGCCAAAGCCGCGGGGGTGGCGGGGCTGCTCGCCGAATCCGGGCTGGTGGCCCGGATGCCGGTCTCCGGCGATGTCATCATGTACCTGGTGGACGAGGGGTACGACGCCCGTTCCGCGGCCGACACCACCCGGGCCGAGATCGGTGCGCGCCGGCAGGCCCAGGCCTACCTCCCGGTGGTGCGGACGATTCCCGGTGCCGAAGACGCTTATATCGTCACCACCGGACCCGAACTCGGTACCCGCGAATCCCGTCATATCGTCACGCGGTACCGCCTGCACGAGACGGATATCCTCCGCCCGGAGAGCGCCGAGAGCGCGGTTGCGATCGGGGCCTGGCCGATGGAGTACCACCCGGGCCCGGGGATCCCGTCCACCTGGAAGTTCATCGGAGACCCCGGCTTCTACCCGATTCCGCTCGACTGCCTGCGCAGTGACGGTACGGACAATCTCTACGCGGCCGGGCGCACCCTCGACGGCGACCGGCAGGCGGGTGCGTCACTGCGCGTGATGGGAACCGCGTTCGCCACCGGCCACGCGGCCGGGGTGGCCGCGGCGCAGCAGGCCCGCACCGGCACGGTCACCACGGCGAGCGTGCGCGCGGAACTGCAACGTCAGGGAGCCCGCCTACCCGAGCCCGTGCCCGTCTGAGCGATGGCCGCCGGGTCCCTCGAACGGGGATTCCGGGAGGGTCGAGGTGTTGTCCGCCGGGGGCGCCTCGACCCGCTGCCGGGTGCGGGACCGGAACGTCAGAACTGGATACGCAGGTGGTCGGTGACCGGCCGGGCCTGGCAGCCCAGGATGTAGCCGTTCTCGATATCCTCGGGGTCCAGGATCTCGGCGTTCTCCATCTCGACCTTGCCCTCGAGCACGGTGCAGGCACAGGAGCCGCATTCGCCCTCCTGACAGGAGTAGGGCACATCGAGGCCCTTGTCCAGCATGATGTCGACCAGCGTCTGTTTCCGCGGCCAGCTCAGGTTGTGCGTCTCACCGTCGAGTTCGACCTCCACGGTGGCCGCGTCCGCGGCTTCCTCGTCGGAGATCTCGACCGGGGCGGTATCGGCGAACGGATCACCGGCCAGCGAGTTGAAGACCTCGGCGTGGGTGCGGTTGCGCGGTACGCCCAACTGGGTGAGTGCGTCGTGCACGCCGTCCATGAACGGTTTCGGGCCGCACATGAACGCCGCGTACGCGGTGTAGGGCCGCAGCAGTTCGCTCAGCGCGGCCACGGTCGGCAGACCCTGCAGCGTCTCCAGCCAGTGCACCACCACCAGCCGCTGCGGGTTCTTCTCGGCCAGTTCGCGCAGTTCGGGCGCGAAGATGACGGATTCGGCGTCGCGGTTGGCGTAGAACAGCACGATATTGCCGCTGCCCCGGTCCAGGGCGGATTTGAGGATCGACATCACCGGGGTGATACCACTGCCCGCCGCGCACAGCAGCAGGTCCTCGTCGAGATTCTTCGGGGTGAACACCCCGGACGGCGGCAGGACCTCGAGCTGATCGCCCGGTTTGATGTTGTCGCAGAGCCAGTTGGAGCCGTAGCCGTCCCTGGTCCGTTTCACCGTGACCTTGGGCAGATCGTCGGTGAAGGGCGAACTCGCCAGCGAATAGCAGCGCGCCACCGAGCCGGTGCGATCGCTGGGGATACGCAGGGTGAGGAACTGGCCGGGCTGGTACGCGAACTTCTCCCGCGCCTGCTCGGGGACCTCGAAGACCAGCGAGCTCGCGTCGGTGGTTTCCGCGATGACCTGGGCGACCCGCAATACGACGGATCGCGAGCCATGGGGCACTTCGACGGTGGTCATCTCGTCCTCTCGACACTGGTAGCCGGTGGCATCCGAGCCTACGGCAAAACTAGAACGTGTTCCAATTTTACCCTATGCCGGCCGATTGTTGGCGGACGAGCTGTCCCTCCAGGCCGGAGACCAGTACGCCCACGCCGAAATCGTAGGAATACTTACCGCGCAGATCGGGCAGGTATTCCATTGCGCGGGCCACTCGTTCCGGCATCACCACATCGGGCGGGGTGTCGAGGTTGCGCGGATTCACCCGGCGGCGGCCGAACAGATAGGTGTGAATCGTGGCGTAACCGGCCAGGACATTGCGATCGTCGAACCCGGCCTCGTACAGGATCTCCATGATTCCGGCGATCAGATCGAGCTGTTTACCGAGCATCTGCTCGATGAGTACATCCCCCAGCCCGGGGTGCCGGCGCAGCCGTTCGTCGATCTGGGCCAGCAGATCGACCAGTCGATCCTGCCAGGGACCCGATTCGGGCGGTGGTTTGCGCACCCCGGTCAGCGCCGCGCTCGCCACCAGGTCCAACAGCTCCCGCTTATCGGCGACGTAGTAGTACGGCGCCATCGGAGAGACGCCGAGTTCGCGCGAGAGCCGCCGCATGGACAGCTTCTCCACTCCGTCGGCCCGGACGACACGGAGTGCCGCCTCGACGATCTCTGTCTCCGAGAGGGTGCTGCCGTTACCGCCCCCGCCCCCACTCGCCTGCATCCGCACGACTCCCATTGCCACCTCTGCACGTCGAGCGGCATCCGCCCGTCACGTTCTGTTCAGCTGCTTTGCCCCCGCAGTCTATGGCCACACCCGACAGCGTTGTGACCGGATCTGGGCATATGGACGCGCACGGCCGCAGCGAAGGCGGAGGTACGCCGAGGTGCGTCTTCAGGTGGGTGTGTGTTCGGACTGTGGGCTTGTGGACGCGTACGGCCGCAGCGATGGCGGAGGTACGCATTCGCGTGAAACTGTTCCATTTTGTCAGTGGATGACGTTATGGTGTGACGGCGGTCGCAGCGTGCGGCCGCGGCGCCGGCACTGTGCCAGGGCTCACCGGCGGTATCCACAGCGGTGCCGCCGCAGCGGCCCGCCCAGGGCATCGGACCGGCGCAGGCACCAATCTGTGGAGGCAGCCATGGCCGACAACCGTTCTTTCGGACAGACCGAAACCGATCACCGCGGCCCGATCGGAACCGTCGATACCCACGCCGCCGAAGAGGCGCCCGTGATCGAGGAATCCCTGATCGAAGAGGTGTCCATCGACGGTATGTGCGGCGTCTACTGATCGGCGGGAGCCAACCATGCTCGATCTGGAAACGCGCTGGCAGCTGCATCCCCGAGTGGCGCTGCGCCCGGAACCCTTCGGCGCGCTGCTCTACCACTTCGGGACCCGCAAACTGTCCTTCCTGAAGAATCCGCGGATCGTCGAGATCGTGCGCTCCCTGCCCGGGCACACCTCGGCCCGCGCGGCCATCCGGGCCGCCGGGATCGAGGACTCGGCCGCCGATCCGTACGTCCGGGCGCTGGGGGATCTGGCCGATTCGCAGATGATCCAGCACGCGCCGGAGACGGCCGTGCTCGGCGAACCCGCACCCTTCACCGGGGTGGGCCCGGCCGATCCGGCGGTACGGCTGGTGGACCGTTTCGAATCGGGACTGGCGGCTCCGATCTGCCTCACCTGGGAACTCACCTACGCGTGCAATCTCTCGTGCGTGCACTGCCTGTCCTCGTCGGGCCGGCGTGACCCGGGGGAACTCAGCACCGAACAGTGCAAAGCCCTGATCGACGAATTCCAGCGGATGCAGGTGTTCTACGTGAACATCGGTGGTGGCGAACCCACCGTGCGCCCGGATTTCTGGGAACTCGTCGATTACGCGACTTCGCATCAGGTCGGAGTGAAATTCTCCACCAACGGGGTTCGGATCACTCCCGAAGTCGCGCAACGGCTCGCCGCCAGCGATTATGTCGACGTACAGATCTCGCTGGACGGTGCCGACGCCGAGGTGAACGACGCGGTGCGCGGAGCGGGTAGCTACGACACGGCGATCCGGGCGCTGGAGAATCTCGCGAACGCCGGTTTCCGGGACGCGAAATTGTCTGTGGTGGCGACCCGGCACAATATCGATCAGCTCGACCAGTTCAAGGAGATCGCCGATCGGTACGGCGCCACCCTGCGGCTCACCCGGCTCCGGCCGTCGGGTCGCGGTGCCGACGTATGGGACGAGTTGCATCCGCTCCCGGAACAGCAGCGCACGCTCTACGAGTGGCTGGTCCGCAACGGGGACGGGGTGCTCACCGGAGATTCGTTCTTCCATCTCTCCGCCTACGGTCAGGCCCTGCCGGGACTGAACATGTGCGGGGCGGGCCGGGTGGTGTGCCTGGTGGATCCGCTCGGTGACGTCTACGCCTGCCCGTTCGCGATCCACGAGAAATTCCATGCCGGGAATGTGGTCACCGACGGCGGTTTCGCCACGGTCTGGCGCGAATCGGCGCTGTTCGAGGAGTTGCGGGAGCCCAGCGGTGGCGGAGCCTGCGCTTCGTGCGCCCATTACGACTCCTGCCGCGGCGGGTGTATGGCGGCGAAGTTCTTCACCGGACTGCCCGCCGACGGGCCCGATCCGGAGTGCGTGCAGGGTTACGGGGAAGCGGCGCTGGCCGCCACCGGGCGGGTCATCCCGCGTCCGGCGGTGGACCATTCCCGCAAGAGCACCCCTCGCAAGTCGCGTTCGGGCGGCCCGGTTCCGCTGACACTGCTGCCCCCGGCGCGGCGTCCGGCGCGCGCGTGTGACGAGAGTCCGCTCGTGTGAGGATCATCCGGGAGACCGCTCGGAGCGCCGGTAGCCAGACCGTTGCTCCGGGCGGTTTTTCATACCCGCGCAACGGTATCGGTGATCTATTTCATGTCCGCGCTCCCGGTGGTCCCGGCAAATTCTTCGGATCGAAACACTTTTTCCCGGACTGCTGATGTCTCGTATCGAATCGGCAGTTACCATCCGTGGAATGCGCAATGATCGCCTGCCCGACGGATTCGGGGTGCGGATCGACCCACGGGTACGCGCATACTCGGGGGGTCGAATCCTGATCGGAGGTTCACCTGCCCGGTTGCTGCGTCTGGCTCCCGAGGCCGCCGAAATGATCGGCGACGGCTATCTCGAGGTGAACGGACCGCAATCGGCGGTGGTTGCCAGACGGCTACTGGATTCCGGGGTGGCCAATCCGCGGCCGCGGTTGTTGCCGTCGCCGGAGGACGTGACGATCATCGTCCCGCTGCACAACAACCCGGTCGGCCTGGATCGGTTACTGGCCGCGCTGCGCGGGCATACGGTGATCGTCGTCGACGACGGATCCGACGAAGAGGTCCGGATCGCCGACGAGCACACCGATCGCTGCCGGGTGAAAGTGTTGCGCCACGAGCGCAGCCGCGGCCCGGCGGCGGCCCGTAATACCGGACTGCGTGCCGCGACAACCCAGTTCGTGGCCTTCCTCGATTCCGATGTGGTGCCGCGCAGCGGCTGGCTCGAAGTGATGCTCGGCCATTTCAGCGATCCCCAGGTCGCGCTGGTCGCGCCGCGGATCGTGGCGCTGGACCCGGAATCCAATACGCTGGCCCGCTACGAGCACACCCGATCCTCGCTGGACCTGGGCCGCCGTGAATCGGCGGTGCAATCGCGCGGGGTCGTCTCGTATGTCCCCAGCGCGGCTCTGCTGGTGCGCCGCTCGGTTCTGGAAGCCGAAGGTGGATTCGACGAAACCATGCAGGTCGCCGAGGATGTGGACCTGTGCTGGCGCCTCGAACAATCCGGTTGGCGGGCACGTTACGAACCGGCCGCCCATGTGGCCCACGACCATCGGGTCTCGTTCCGGGACTGGTTCCGGCGTAAACAGTTCTACGGAACGGGTGCGGCTCCGCTCAGTGAGCGGCACGCGGGTATGGTGTCGCCGCTGCAGGTCCCGAAATGGACGGTGGCGGCGGTGCTGCTGCTCGCGACCCGTACCCGGTGGGGTGCGCTCGGCGCGGGGCTCACCCTGCTGCTACCGCTGCGCCGGTTGCGGCGCGCGTTCGCCGGTGTCGACAACCCGACCGGTGTCGCGGCGATCTATGTGGCGCGTGGATTCTTCGCCGGTTTGTGGCGTATCGCCTCGGCCATGTGCCGCCACTACTGGCCGATAACCCTGGCCGCCATGTTGTTCTCCCGCCGGATCCGGCAGATAGCGCTGGCGCTGGCGGTGGCCGAGGGCGCGGTCGACTGGTACACCCATCGGGAACCGGGCGGTCTGGATCCGCTGCGGTATATCGCGTTCCGGCGGGTCGACGATATCGGCTACGGCACCGGTCTGTGGCTGGGCGCGTTCCGGGCCGGGAGCCTCGCGGCCCTGAAACCGACCGCCCCGCCCCGGTAGCCCGAGCGGTTATCCATGGTGGACACGCTGATCATCGGTGCCGGGACGGCCGGATGCGTCCTGGCCGCCCGGCTCAGCGAGGATCCCCGGCACACCGTACGGGTCGTCGAGGCGGGCAGTCACTGGGCGCGCTCCGATGATTTCCCGCCGGAACTGGCCGACAGCGCGGACCTGCCGCTGGGCGACCGGGCGTCCTGGTTGTGGCGGTACTCCGTGGCGCTCACATCGGACCGGCCGGGCACCATCGTGCGCGGGCGCGGTATCGGCGGTTCCGGATCGGTGAACGGCTCCTATTTCATCCGGGCCGCCGCCCGGGATTTCGCCGCATGGAGCCGGGAGACCGGTAGCCGGTCGTGGGATTTCGAGTCGGCGCTGCCCTACTTCCGCGCACTGGAGAACGATCACGACTTCGGGGACCATCCCGGGCACGGTCGCGCCGGGCCGGTTCCGGTACGCCGGACCACGCGGCCCACCCCGTTGGTGCAGGAGTTCGGCACGGCCTGCCGGGACCTCGGGTTCGGTGAGGTGGCCGACTGGAACGCACTGCCCGGCGGTCCGGAATCGGGTGTGGGTCCGGTCCCCTGCACAGTCGGGCACCCCGACGCGTCCGGACGGCGGCACCGGATAGGGCCCGCGCATTCCTATCTGCTGCCCGCGCTGGCCCGACCCAACCTCACCGTGCGCGGGGAGACGGTGGTGACCCGGCTGTGCTTCCAGGGCACCCGGGTGGTGGGCGTCGACTGTCGCACCGATGGGAAGCCGGAGACCATCCGAGCCGACCGGGTGGTGCTGTGCGCGGGTGCGATCGAATCGGCGGCGCTGCTGCTGCGTTCCGGTATCGGGCCGGTCGCGCAGTCGGCGGCACTGGATATCCCGGTGGTCGCCGAAGCGCCCGTCGGCCGCTGGTTCACCGATCATCCGGAGATCGGGATCGACTATCGGCATCCGGCACCCGATGGCCGTTCCGTACCGCTGGAATACGTCCTGGAATTCGACGATATCGAGATCCGGCCCTACACGATCGCGTTCACCCCGGGCGCGTACCGGATGGGCGTGGCGCTGATGCGGCCCACCAGCGCCGGCAGTATCCGGCTGACCACCGCCGATCCGCGCACCGCTCCACGGATCGAACACGGTTATCTCGAAACGGACAGCGACCGGGTCCGGTTGCACGGTGCGGTGGAACTGGCCGGGCAGATCCTCGAGAGCATGGATGCCGAACCGGTCGGGGGTACCGGCCCGGTCTCGGACCGGTGGCTGCTGGATCGGCTCGGCACCTCGCAACATCTCGCGGGGACCTGCCGGATGGGGCGCGCCGACGATCCGCGAGCGGTGGTAGACGAGCGGTTCCGGGTGCACGGTGTGGAGGGGTTGTCGGTCGTGGACCTCTCGGTGGTCCCGGTTCCGCTGAGCCGGGGTCCGCAGGCGACGGTCGTGTTGCTGGCGGAACGGGCCGTCACCGAACTGCGCTGAATTCATACCGGAAATACCGGTGGTGCCGGTGCCGCTGCGCCGGAACAATATTCGATACATGGAGCATTCTATGTGCGCTAATCAGTGGCGAACCGCTCGTGATTGGATACCCGATACTGTGCGGTGCCTGGTATTTCCCCACTGGCGCGCCCTCGGTGGGTGCGGTACTTTCCACCGGTGCGATTCGCCGCGAGCCTGTCCGGCCGCTCGTAACGGACCGTCCGGATACCGCCATCCGCCCGTTTGCGAATTGCCGGCACCGAGGTATAGCCGTCTGCTATCGGCTTGCCCCAACCGCCTGCGCCGGGACAACCGGTGTGGTAGGTGAGCTGTATCGGTCGGGGATACAGCTCACCGGGGTCGGCGGGACGAAATATCAAGCGGCACCGCGCAATATTGCATCTCCATTTTCGACACCCCGGGCCGATCTCCCGGGAATCGGGGCGCGAGCTTGTACTCTGTTCCCTCGGGTGGCCCGCTGCGGCAACGTGATCCGGCCACCCGGGAATCCGCACCCGGCGCCGGACACGGGGAAGGTACGGCGCCGGTGCGGAAGGCTCAGCGAACTCTCCGCGACCGCTGTCGCCGGGTGTGGTGACAGCGGATCCAGTACCATTTCTGTGGCATCGGTCAACATGACCAGGCCGGTTTCGCCGGGGACGTAGTCGGGCATCTGTGCCGCAGATTCGTGCAGGGCCGACATGTCGTGGTCGTCGAAATCTACGTAGCTGCTGTCTACATGGATTCTGGGCTGCTCGAGAGGGTGGCGGCACCTACTCGGGTACAGCTCGACACGAGCCGGACACTGCGAGCGTTTCCATACGGCAGCGAGCACCGGCCGTCGGTGCGGGTCAGCAGCGGAACCGGGTACTCGAGCGGATGTTCACCGCCCGCCGATACCGGACATGGTGATACCCCGGACGAATGCTTTCTGGGCGAGGGCGTAGACGATCACCAGGGGTAGCAGGATCAGCATGGACGCGGCCATCAGGACCGGCCAGTTCGAGACGTACTGGCCCTGCATCCACACCAGGCCCAGTGTGACAGTGGAAATATCCTGGCGCTGGATCATCACCAACGGCCACAGGAAGTCGTTCCACACATTGACCCAGGTGAGTACCGCCAGGACCATGACCGCCGGTTTCGCGTTCGGCAGCAGCACCCGCCGGTAGACCTGCCACGGCGAACAGCCGTCGACGATGGCGGCCTCTTCGAGTTCGACGGGCAGGGTCCGGAAGAACTGCCGCATCAGATACGTGCCGAACGCGCTGCCGAACAGACCGGGCACGATCAAGGCCCAGGGCGTATCCGTCCAGCCCAGGATCCGGATGAGGACGAACTGTGGAACAACGGTGACCGTGAGCGGGACCATGAGTGTGGCCAGGTAGGCGACGAAGAGGACGTCACGACCGGGAAAGCGCAGCCGGGCGAAGGCGTATCCGGCCAGCGAGCAGAAGAAGACCTGGCCCGCCGTGACACAGCCGGCGTAGAAGACGGTGTTGAGGAACATCCGGGCGAACGGCATCTCCTGGAAGACGGTGCTGTAGTTGGACCACTGGGGGTCGTCCGGGAGCAGCGTCGGTGTGGTCACCTCGGATTGTTTCTTCACCGAACCCGCCAGGGCCCACAGCACGGGCAGCAGCGCACACCACGCCATCGCGATGAGCGCGAGATAGAGCCCGAAGGCCCACAGGAATACGCGGACCTGGCGGCGCCGCACTGGTGGCCCGTTCATCGTTCGGGCGAGTTCTTCCGGGCGAACCACAGTTGCGCGACGGTGAGCGCCAGCAGAACCACGAAGATCAGCCAGGCGATGGCGGACGCATAACCGGCATCACCGAAGGCGAAGGCGTTCTGGAAGATCATGATGCCGAAGACGTAGGTCCCGGTCTCCGGTCCGCCGTGGCCGCCCGTGAGGACGTAGATCTGGTCGAATGCCTGGACCGAATCGATGATCGAGACGACGAAGACGAAGGACAGCGCACCCCGGATGAGGGGCACGGTGATCGATACGAAACGCCGCACGGCTCCGGCCCCATCGATCTTCGCCGCTTCGTACAGGTCTTCCGGGACCCCCTGCATCGCGGCGAGCAGGACGACCGTGGCGAACGGGACGCTCTTCCAGACGCTCACCAGACATACCGAAACCATCGCCCAGCGCGGGTCGACGAGCCAGGGGACGGGGCCGATGCCGATCGCACCGAGCATCGTATTGAGCAGTCCGTTGTTCGTATCGAAGACGAAACGCCAGATCACCGCCATCACCACGCTCGAAATCGCCAGTGGCAGGAACATGACCGTCCGGAAGAAACCCGTTCCGCGCACTCCCCGGTTCAGTGCGGCCGCCACGACGAGACTTATCGACACGGTGGGTATCAGAGTTCCGAGGGTGAAGACGACGGTGTTCCGCAGCGCGATGGCGAACAGCGGATCCGCGGTGAGCAGTCTGCGGAAATTTGCCAGGCCGGCGAACCGTATCGGACCGAACATATCCCACTGCTGGAAGCTCAGATAGAGGGAGAAACCCAGTGGGAACAGCAGGAACACCGCGACCGCCAGCAGGTTCGGCGCGATGAACAGCCGCGCCGCCCGCGCCTGCCGCCGGGCCAGTTCCGAGCGCGGCTGTGCGGCGGTGGCTTTCGTCCCCGCGGGGTCGCCGGTCGAGATCTCGTCGGCGGTCGTCATCGGCTGCACAACACCTCGTCGGCCGCGGGAGCGAGCCGGCTCGCCAGCGAGGTCGCGGGGGCAGCGCCGCGGAGTACGGGGCCGATGTACCGGTCCATCAGCGCATCGATACGTGCCCAATCGGCCGAGACCGGTAGCGGCGCGGAATTCGCCGGTCCATCGACGAGGATGTCCAGGTTCTCGATATCGCTGTGCGCTTCGGCGAACCCGGTGGACTGCACTGCTGATTCGAGGACCGGTACGAACAGTCCGGTCTCCGCGATGAGTGCCTGGCCCTCCGGACCGGCGGCGAATTTCAGGAACTCCCATGCCTGTTCCTGCCGCGGGCTGTCGGCGGATATCGCCAGGCCCGTGGTGCCGATATTCGACCGCGCCCCACGGATGGCGGGTCCGGCCGGCAGCGCGGTGACATCGAAATCCAGGTCTTCGGCGTCGGAGAAGGTGCGGTATCGCCAGTGCCCGCCCAGCGCCAGCGCGGCGCGGCCCCCGGTGAACAGATCCATGGCCGAGATCGACTGCTGATCCGCCGGTGTGGGCGCTACGCGATATCTGTTGGCCAGGTCCGCGTAGAACTGGACACCCTCGACGAAAGCATCGGTGCCGAAGCCCGACTGCTCGGGGCGGGTGCGCGGGCTCGCCCATTCGGCGCCGTTGTTGACGGCGAACAGGCCTGCCGAATAGTACGGAACCCAGGTATCCACGAACCCCCACTGCCGGACCTCGCCCGACCGGTCGCGTTCGGTGAGCACACTGCCGACCTCGCGGAATTCGGCGAAGCTCCACGCGTCCGCCCAGCGTGCGGGGGGACGCAGCCCGGCCGCGTCGAACAGCTTCCGGTTGTAGAACAGGAAATTTCCCGACCACTGTTCCGGAAGCGCGTATTGCCCGCCCGCGAAGGCGAAGGTGTCGAACAGCGGCGCGTCACCTCCTGCGGCCAGCTCGGCGGCGAACGACGGGTCCCGGTCGAGCATGGTGTTCAGATCCAGCAGTACGCCCCGTTCGGCGAATGCGGCGTAGGTCTGTTCCCACGCCATCAGCACATCGGGACATTTTCCGCCTGCGCAGAAGGTCGACATCTGCTGCATCGGATCGGGACCGGAGAGGACGGCACGCACCCGGATATCCGGGTGTCTGCGCGCGAATTCGTCGATTACGCGCCGGCGCCCGTCGGTTTCGGCGGGGTTGGCCTGGAAGAAGAACGTCAAGGCGTCGTCGTCGCCACATCCGCCCACTGCCGGTACTGCCAGCGCCGCGCCGATACCACCGGCGGCGCGGAGGAACTCGCGCCGCCGCAACGGTCCTCCTCGCGCACCCACGCCGCGATCACCTCCTGCGTCGCGCGCTCGCGCGCTGTCGTCCGGTACGGATCCGCGAATCGTGCTTCGACGCCGGGGACCGGCCGCCCGTCGCTGTCGGGCGCCGACATTCCGGCCCTGCGATTGTCCAACGCCGCCGGGCGAATCGACCCGAACGACTCGCCTGCTTCTCGCGGCGGCGGACGATCGACGGCCGACCTCGGTCGTCGATTCTCAGCAGCCGGCAATCATCCGCTGTTCCAGTGGCCGCCGGCCGAGTAACCCCGAGCTGGGCGGCGGTGCCGGAGACCATCGGCTTCCGCCTGGTCGAGGGCATCGCGCAGACCGGTCCGAAGTCCCGGGTGGATACGCCGCAGGGGACTTCGATCGCACATTTCCGAGGGGCGTGGGTCACCGAGTCGTCCCGCGATACAGCGCCGGTGGAGGTTGCGCGGGAATATTGGCGCCGTCGAATTCTGATCAGGGTCGGGTCAGCGGCCCAACTCCGCCACGACATCGGCGAATTCGCCGGCATCCACTACCGGGTTGCTCTCGACGCCTTCGTGGAGTTCGAACCACTGGGTGGCAGTCGAGCCCTCGGTGCCGAACCGGAGTTCCCGGCCACAGGCCGCGCTCAGTTCGTGTGCGAGTTGGGTACCTCGGCCGCCTTCGCGCTCCGGGGGCTGCTGGTCCGGAATCCACGGCGCCATTTTCTCGGCCCCGCCCGGCGCCAGGACATTCTCTATCGAGATCCGCACCTGGCCCTCCCGCGGCGCGGTGATCTCGATGTTCGCTCGATGGTCGGGTGAATAGGAGACCGCATTCGTGTACAGCTCCGAGGTGACCACTTTCGCATCGTAGATCTGGTCTTCCGTCAGCCACGGATACTCGGCGCTCAACTGTTCGGCCACACTGTTGCGGATCGGGCGGACGTCCTTCTGGTACTCCTGATCCACCGCCCGACCGTCCTGGCCCCACAACCCTCGGTCATCCCCGTCGACCCCTGTCTTCTTCTTCGGTGGCGGGTCGGAATGGGGCCCCCGTTCCACCGACCGCGGTGTCCGGTCCAAATCCCAGGTCGTGTGTACCTGGCTGGTGCCGTTGGTATGCGTGACCTCGATATCGAGTGTCCGGGACCCGTCCGGCAGGTCTACGGTATTCGCGGTGATCCGGGCTGTGCCGCGACCGTGCTGGACCGTGTATCCGACCGCGTTCGCGATATCGTCGATATGACCGGGCGAAGACCAGTCGCGCAGCATCGTGCTCAGTGCATCCCGCGTCCGGGCTCCGCTGACGGCGTTCGCGGGGACCGTCATATCCAGTCGACCGGAGGAGTCGCCGTCATCGGCTCCGGATCCGGCGCCCCTCGGCGGCCGCGGGGGCTCCCCCGTTCCGTCTCCGGAAGCAGTATGTGTGGCCCCGTCGGACGATCCTCTGTCCTGGGCGGTATCCGGGGTCGCGGCCCGGTCGCGGGATCCGGCCGTATCTCCCGGCCCGGGTGTCTGCTGGGTACCGTCGACGGCCGCCTTGCCTTTGCGGTCGTCGCTGACGGATCGGTCGGCGAATTGTTTCGCCTCGTCGAACATGGTGTGCTCTCTGCGCACGACATCCGAGCTGCACGTCGTCAGGGCGCGTACTGCCCGCTCGGCCACCTCTTGGGTAACCGCCGCCGGACCGGACGGATCCGGCATTCCTGCGTTGCGCATTTTCCTCTCGATCGCGATCGGCTCCAGGGTGCCCTGGACGCGATAACGATCAGGTCGACGGGCCGAGGAGGCCGGGTATCGGATCAGCTCCAACAGACACTCGGTGCCTCGATCGTCCCGCGATCGGAATCCTCGCAGGGGACTCCGCTGTCTCCCACTGCTGGAAACCTCGAACCACGCGTCAAGCCTATGTCAGCCGGTGTGCTGCTGCCCGGAATACGCCGATTCCGCCGTCTCGGCTCGGTCCGTCCAGCGAGCAGGGTGCACGGGCGCCACGCAGTGGGCCGGACCGGTCAGATGAGATTCTTCTGCTTCTCGATGCGGCGGCGGACGTCGGCCATCAGGGCGTGGCTTCCGCTGTGGCGGAGGAAACGAGGGATGAAGCGGTTCACGAACCCGACGAAGAGGAACAGATTCTCGAAACGCCGCTGATCGGCATCGGTCCATTCGACCCGCATCTGTTCGCGGAACCAGGGGCTCAGGAAGCCGATGGTGAGGAATTTCAGCAGATTGCGGAACGGAATGCGCAGGTACCAGTGGATCATCCGCAGGTTCAGCAGATCGTCGAGGTAGGCGCGGACGAAATCGTCGAGAACGGCCTGTTCGCAGGCGGTGTTCCAATAATTGTCGAACTCCGCCCGGGTGGCCGGCCACATATCCTCGGTGACCTGCAGGGTGGTCCCGAGCGAGGACGAGGACTGGTAGAAGGCTTCGTTCTGTTCGGGGCTCATCCGGCCCGACAGCAGCTGATAGGTGTCCTCGAAGCCGATGTAGAGGCAGGCGGCCACCCAGAGTTGCAGTTCGCGGTCGAAGGCGTTGTATTTCACCGGGGCGCCGGGTTCGGATCGCACCTGGCGGTGGGCGCCGTTCACGGCCTCCCGGAAGGCTTTCTTCTCCTCCGCGTCGCCGAGGATGGCCACGGCCAGGTACTGGGTGGTCGTGCGTGCGCGTTTCCACGGTCGCTTCAGCAGTGAACCCGATTCCACTTTGCTCTCGGCGACGCCGTATCCGACTCCGGGACGGGCCATCTGCATGATGACGTTCGCGGCCGCACCGGCGAACTGCCAGAAATCGAGGGCGTCGGTGAGTTTCAGAGGGCGTTTGGTGAAGGGGCGATGGGTGGTGTTGATCCGGATGCGCGTCTGCTCGGTGGTCAGCCGCGGCCGATCGGCGGGTCGCGACTCGGTCGCGGTGGCGGAGTCGTGCGCGGCGTCGGTTTGCCAGGAGTGTGCGGCGGCGGTCATGAGTGTCCTTCCCGAGGGATCCGGTGTGGTCTAAGTTACTCCAAATTCTTCCGACAGTCAGTTGGTATCAATGAACAGTCGCTAACTTAAGGCGATCGGATCGGGTTGGGAAACACACCTAGAACAGGTGTCGAGCGATGATCCCGGACCACGAATCTTCGCCAAAACCTTCCGGGGAAGCAGGAATCGTGCGTAACATACCGGTCCGACCCGACCGTCTCAGACGTTCCCCCGCGGGGAGGGTGCCTCAACGGCCGGCCAAGGAAGGATCGCACTATGCTCAAGCGGCTGGATCGCATATTCAGCTACGAGATGAAGGTGTCCGAATTTCTCGGGACCCTGATCATCCTCGGCATTCCCTACGGGCTCGTCGGGATCGTCTGGACACTCACCCACACTTCGCATCTGCGGGAGATGCACGGTCTGGATGTGATCATCTCGTTCCTCGGGTCCATCGTGTGCTGGCCCGTGCTCACCTTCGCGAACGTGACGATGACCTGATGATGGCGCTGGTATGGCTCATCGACATCCTGGTGATCGTCGTCGAGATCCTCGGTGGGCGGATGAAGGTCAACCCGATCCTGCGCTTCGGGCTGTGGCTGGCCCTGCTGTGCGTCCTCGCCGCCGGAATCGCGGCGGTGGGAGCCGGATTCGTACTGCTACAGCAGTACCTGACCGGTGACCTCGATACGAACGGCCCGGAACTGCCATGGTGACGACCGGACCGGAGAAACCCGCGGAACGCACTGATCTCGAGCAGGCGGTCGACGATCTGAAGGGCCTGTGGCAGCGGCACCCGCAACGCTCCCTCGAAACCCTCGGCCGGCAGGTGACCCTCGGCCGGGAAGCCGTGGCGGAAACGGTGAAATCCGTGGTCGCGCGGCGTTTCCCGTTCGAGGAGTTCGCCAAACAGTGCGCGTTCATGGCCAATGTGTCCGCCGCGCCCACCATCTTCGTGGCCATGCCCATCGCGGTGGTGGTGTCGATCCAGATCGGTGCCCTGGTGAACCAGGTGGGTGCCACCACCTTCATCGGCGCGGTGGCCGGGCTGGGCATCATCCGGCAGGGCGCACCCCTGGTGACCTCGCTGATGATCGCGGGCGCGGTGGGTTCGGCCATCTGCGCCGATCTCGGTTCCCGGACCATCCGGGAGGAGATCGACGCCATGATGGTGATGGGGGTCAACCCTGTTCGCAGACTCGTGGCACCACGGCTGGTGGCGGCCGTGGTGGTGAGCATGTTGTTGTGCGGGTTCATCGTCTTCGTCGGGTTCGCGACCGCCTATATGTTCAATGTCTACGCGCAGTCGGGGACACCGGGCTCGTTCATCGGTTCGTTCGCCTCGTTCGCGGTCGCCAACGATATGGCTGTCGCGCTGGTGAAATCGGCGATATTCGGGGTACTCACGGCGATCATCGCCTGCGATATCGGACTGCACGCGAAAGGCGGTCCGGGCGGTGTGGCCGATGCGGTGAACTCCGCGGTCGTCTCCTCGGCGCTGATGCTGTTCGCCACCAACATCATCATCACGCAGGTGTACAACACCGTCTTCCCGACGAAGGTGATCTGAGGTGGGCACTCCGTACACGCCACCGGCGCTCAAACCGGTCCGGATGGTGACCTCGGCGGCGGCGGTGCCGATGGAGGCCAACCGCCGTCTCGGCCACCAGGCCATCATCTTCGTCCAGGCGCTCGTCGCGGTCCCGTTCGTGCTCAAGCACTACCGCAAGGAAGTGCTCCGGCTGACCGCCGATGTGGGATGGGGTAACGGATCGCTCATCGTGGGTGGCGGCACGGTCGGTGTGGTGATCATTCTGTGCGGTTTCGGCGGGATCACCGTCGGTATGGAGGCCTTCAGCGCGCTGAACCTGCTGACCATGGGTCCGCTCACCGGTGCCATATCCGGCTTCGCGACAACACGAGAGTTAGCGCCGATTCTTGCCACTCTCGCCTTCGCGATCCAGGCTGGCTGCCGATTCACCGCACAACTGGGATCCATGCGGATCGCCGAGGAGATCGACGCGCTGGAATCCATCGCGATCCGGCCGCTGCCGTATCTGGTGAGCACCCGGATGATCGCGTCCACGCTCACCATCATCCCGCTGTACAGCGTCGGACTGGCAGTCGCGTATCTCGCGACGAAACTGTCGGTGCTGTTGCTCGGCGGTACCTCGGCGGGGACCTACGACCACTACTTCTTCCAGTTCCTCATCGGCCCGGATCTGTTCTTCTCGCTGCTCAAGGTCGTGGTGTTCGTCCTCCTGGCCACATTTATCCAGTGTTACTACGGATTCTTCGCCACCGGGGGCCCGGAAGGCGTGGGTGTGGCGGCCGGGCAGGCGATCAAGATGGTGATCGTCGTGATGGTCTTCGCGAATCTGTTCTTGACCTTGGCGATCTGGGGTATCGACCCCGGCTTCCGGATTTCGGGGTGACGCGGCGATGTTCGTAGACCACAGTGGCCGGGGGCCGCGGCCGTGGCAGATGTCGGTGGCAGGACTGGCGATGATCACCCTGGTGGCGGTGCTGCTGGGCCTGCTCGGGCTGCGCTACACCGGCCGTTTCGAGGATCGGGTGCCGGTGAACGCGGTACTCACCAGCACCGGTGACGGGCTGCCGGAGCGTGCGGATGTGAAGTTCCGCGGCATGGTCGTCGGCGCGGTGACCGCGGTGGATGTGGTGGCCGCCGGTAAACAGCAGCAGGTCCGCATCGATCTGGACCCCCGGATCGCACCGACCATCCCCGATACCGTGACCGCGCGGGTCGTCCCGAACAACCTGTTCGGCGTCACCGGTATCGAGCTGGTGGACAACGGTTCCGCGCCGGGCCGGTTGGCCGCGGGTGCGGAGATCGCGGAGGACACCAGTGCTGGGACGGTGCAGTTGCAGACGACGCTGACCGTGCTGCGCGATGTGCTGGACAATATCCAGCCGGAGAAACTGGGCCGCGTACTGGCGACCTTCGCCGAGGCACTGGACCCCGGCGCCCGGGCACCCGGATCGACGATCGAGCGACTGGACAAGTGGGTGACCGAAGTCCGGCAAATCGAGGGTGTGGGTGATCTGCTCGGCAATCTCGGGCGGGCGACCACCGCGCTGAGCCGGTCGGCACCCGAACTCGTCGGCGTGCTGTCCGAATCGGTGACCACCGCGCGCACGCTCACCGAGCGCCGCGAGAACCTGATCGCCATGCTCGCGGGCGCCGGTGGGGCGGTGGATTCGGTGAACGCGCTGTTCGCGCGGAACCCGGACGCGGCCAAGGAACTGGTACCCGGCCTCGACGGCCTCTTCGGATCGCTGGCGCAGGACCCGGAGGCCATTCCGACAGCGGTGGCGAACCTGAACGCGGCCCTGGGGAAGCTGTCGGGCGCGTTCGGCTGGGGCCGGCAGGGCCAGATGCGCTGGAGCCTGGATGTGTCGTTCACGCCGTTCCAGCAGTACACGGCGAAGGACTGCCCTCGCTACGGCGAGATGGCCGGACCGCGCTGTGGCGGGCCTTCGGTACCGCAGGTCGCGCCGCCGCAGGAGTACCCGCCGACACTGCTGCCCGGCTGGGTCGAGGGCGCGGGACCGAAACCGCAGCTGCCGGTTCCGGGCATACCCGCACCGGCGCAGACTCCGGCGATTCCGTTGCTACCCGGGCTGCCGGCGCTGCCCGGCCTGCCGGTGATCCCGGGTATCACCACCCCGCTGTTCCCCACGGCCCCCGCCGCTCCGGCGCCCCAGGGACAAGTGCCCGGACAGGCGGCGCCCGCCGCGGCGCCGACGCCGGCGGGCGGGCCGATCGCGCAGCTGCGCGGCCACGCCGCGGTCGCCGCGCTCCTCGGCAGGCAACCCACCACCGCTGAATTGCTCCTGCTCACACCGATCCTGGCGGGCGGCACGATCGACGTCTACTCCGACGGGGAGGCCTGATGCGCCTGGCGCGGACAATTGCCGGATTCAGTATCTTCGCCGTCGTCGCGATCGTGCTGACCTTCACCATCTGGTCCACCCTGCAGCGCTCGGTACCCGGGGAGACCGAGACCTATTCGGCCACCTTCACCGATGTGATGGGCGTGCGGGTCGGTGACGATGTACGGATGGCCGGGGTACGCGTGGGCCGGGTCGATTCGATCGAGTTCGAATCGGACTACAAGGCCCGGCTGGTCCTGCGGATCGAGGAACGACAGCGGCTCACCGACACCACGAAAGCGCTGGTGCGGTACCAGAACCTGATCGGTCAGCGCTATATCGCGTTGCTGCCGGGTGCGGAGAAGGGCGCGCGGCTACCGGCGGGGTCGCATATCCCGGTGGAGCGCACCGAACCGTCGTTCGACGTCTCGGCCCTGCTGTCCGGGTTCGAACCGCTGTTCAGCGTGCTCCAGCCCGATCAGGTCAATTCCCTCTCGGACACCCTGATCCAGGCCCTCCAGGGCGACGGCGTCTCGCTGAGCGCGCTCATCACCCAGGCGGCCGAACTGGCGAACACCTTCGGACAGCGCGACGAGATCCTGGGCGCGGTGATCACCAACCTCAGCAGTGTGCTCGCCGGGCTGGCCAATCGAAGCCAGGAGTTGGAGACACTGATCACCCAGACCAGAGGACTGATGGACGCGCTGTACGCCGAGGGCGAGACGCTGAAGAGTTCGGTGGATCAGGTGGCCCGTTCCACCGGTTCGCTCACTGCCCTGGTCGGTTCCGTCAAACCCGATGTCGTGGCGGCCCAGGACCAGGCCACCACCGCGGTGGAACTGCTGCTGCTCAACGGCACCGCGCTGGACCAGGCGGCGGTCGAACTGCCGAATGTGCTCAACGGCCTGGCACGGTTCACCGGTTACGGCGCCTACGGCAACGCCTATATCTGCAATCTGGACGTTTCACTGTGGGGTGTGCTGCTGCCGCCGGGTCTGTTCTCCCGGATCGGTGGCGATTCACAATCGGAGGTGTGCCGCTGATGGCCCGGTTGCGTCGTCCGGCTTTCACGAAGAACCGTTTCCTGTGGCAGGGACTGCTCGCGGCCGCCGCGGTGGCCGTGCTGGTCGTCGGGTCGAGTGTGCTCTCCCAGCTGCGGTTCGGGGACAAAACCGTGACCGCGGAGTTCGCGCAGGCCGCGGGAATGCGCCCGGGCGCGACGGTGGATGTCTCGGGTATCGAGGTCGGTGAGGTGCGCGCGGTACGGCTGGCCGGGGACAAGGTCGAGGTCGTGATGAAGATCAGCCGCGATATCCGGTTGGCCACCGATGCGCGGGCGGCTATAAAGATGTCCACCATTCTCGGCCGTATGCATATCGAACTGGTGCCCGGATCGGGAAAGGAATCCGACGACGACCGGATTCCGCTGGCCAACACTTCGGTCCCGTACAACCTGGCCAAGGTCATCCAGGACCCGAAGTACACCTCGTCGTTCGAGCGGATCGAGCGGATCGACCCGGACAAACTGCGGCAGGCACTGGACGCCTTTTCACAGCAGATGGGGGATTCACCGGAACTCGCGGTGACCGCGCTGGATTCGATCGGCGCGCTGGCGAAGGTGATCAACGCCCGCCGCGACGAGGTGGACACCCTGCTGCAGAGTATGGATCAGGTCTCGCAGCTGGTCGCCGATAATCAGAACAGTGTGCTGATGCTGCTCACCCGTGGTGAGGCGATCGGGAACGCGGTCGCGATGCGCCAGGATCTGCTGCGCCGGTTGCTGGACAATGTGGCCGCGCTGTCGGGCCTGCTGCGGGATATGGGCCTGGAGAACAACGGGCAGCTCGGCCCGCTGATCCAGAACCTGAACACGATGACCCAGGGGCTGGAGAAGAACCGGGACCACCTGGACCGGCTCTACGAGATCCTGCCGATCTCACTGCGGCAGTTCAATAATGTGATCGGTAACGGGCCCTACGCGGATGTGTGGGCGCCCTGGTTCCTGCCGGACAACTGGCTGTGCTTCGCGCAGGTCGTAGAGGGGTGTGGAAAGTGAACCTGCGCACTCTCGCGCGTGTGCTCGCGGCCGGTCTCGCCGGACTGTGCGCGGCGGGCTGTTCGGTACTGCCGGACAGTATCGCCGGATTGCCGGAACAATATCTGGGCGAACACGTCCGGATCAGCGCCGATTTCGAGAATGTGGCCGGGCTGTACGCCGGTAACGAGGTGGCGGTACTCGGGGTACCGGTCGGCCGGGTCGAGACCGTCACCCCGCGGGGCAGCTATGTCGAGGTCACCATGGCACTCGACAAGAGTGTCGATGTACCCGCCGATGCCATGGCCGCGCTGATCTCCCCCCAGCTGATCACCAACCGGCATGTGGAACTGGCTCCCGCCTATACCGGTAACGGGCCGAAACTCGAGGACGGGGCGCATATCCCGCTGGAGCGCACCCGCGTACCGGTGGAACTGGACCGGATCCTGGAGAACTTCGACCAGCTCGGCGCCGCGCTGAAGGGTGACAACGAGGCCGGTCCGCTGGCGAGCCGGGTACTGTTCCCGCTGCTAGAGGGCAACGGCGACCGGTTGCGCGAAACCCTCGACAACCTCTCCGCCGCGTTCGAGGTGACCTTCGCGAACAAGGACCAGATCGCCAACACCATCGTGAAGCTCAACGAGATCACCCAGGTCATCGCCCAGAACGACCAGACCGTCCGCGATTTCAGCGCCCGGCTCACCGAACTGCTCCAGCTGATGGGCGACCAGTCGCCGGGCCTGCAGGCGGTGCTCGTCCAGCTCAACGATTTCGTGAACAACACCTCGACACTGGTCGGGGAGAACCGCGACCAGCTCGCCGGGGCGCTCCAGCGCTTCGTCACCATCACCGCGCAGATGCGGGCCAATGCCCGCGGCCTGACCGAACTGGTGGATGTGGGTCCGCTGTTCTTCGAGAACCTCGCCAACGGGGTCAGTCACGAACACCAGGCGTTCCGGGTGCACGCGCTGCTGGACAAGGCGCTGCTGGACAACGAAGTGCTGTCGACCTTCTGTGAACGGATCCAACTGCGCTCCGACGGCTGCCGCACCGGCCGTGTCCAGGACTTCGGGCCGGATTTCGGGATCACCGCAGCACTGCTGGGGATGACCCGATGAGGGGTGGGAACCGGATGTACCGGAGATTGCTGGTCGTGGTGACGGCGGCCGTACTCGCCGTACCGGGATGCGGTGCACTGACCGTGCAGAACGTGCCGATGCCGGAACCGGGTATCGGCGGGCCGGGCTACACGCTGCGGGTGCGGTTCGAGGACGCGCTCAATCTGCCCGACCGTGCCCATGTGAAGATCGGCGGTACCGATATCGGGGTGGTCACCGATATCTCCACCACCGATTTCGTGGCCGATGTGGATATGCTCATCCGCCAGGACATCCGGCTGCCGCAGGGCACCACCGCGGAACTGCGCCAGGGCACGCCGCTCGGCGATATCTTCATCGCCATGACCCTTCCCCGGGAGGATCCGAACGCGGCCGGCCTCGCCGACGGCGATGTGATCGATACCGATCGCACCGGGGCCGGTGCCTCCGTGGAAGAGCTCATGGTCTCGGTATCGCTGCTGCTCAACGGCGGTGGATTGAATCAGGCCGCGCGGATCACCGCGGAAATGGATTCGATGTTCGCCGGGCGGGCACCGCAACTGGGGCATCTGATCACCGAGATGACCCAGGTGCTGAGCGCGCTGAACGCGCGCACCGCCGATATCGACAGTGTGCTGCACGGAGTGAACGTGCTCACCGGCGAACTCGCCGCCCGCAAACAGGAACTGGGCGAGGCCGCGGACACCTTCCCCGACCTGCTCGGACTGGTCGCGGAGAATAACCGGGATATCACCGGGCTGATCCAGAAGATCTCGGTGACCATGTCGGCGCTGGGCGATTTCAGCGATACCACCAGCCCGGAATTCATCAGCCTGTTCGACAGTATCCGGCGGCTGATGGGCGGTTTCACGGCGATGGGGGACAATCTGCGGCAGACGCTGGACGGTCTGCACACGCTGTACCCCTCCCTGGAACAGTCCTTCGAAGGCCCCACGCTGGCCGTCGCGGCCCGGGTCTCCTACCTGAGTGTGGGCGCGCTGACCGATCCGTCGCGCAGCCGGCTGCCCGACGGATCGGATGTGCCGGCCTTCATCGGCAGTCTCGCGCAGGTGTTGCAGAAGATCCAGGGCCGGTTGACCAGCCCGCCGCAGCCAGGCCCGGCTCCGCAGGAAGGCCCGCGATGAACATCCCGCTCTGGAACTGGCTGGTCCGGCATAGGATCGGTATCGCGAATATCGGCCTGGTCCTGGTCCTGGTCGTGGGCTGCGGCTATCTCGGCGCCGAGGTACTGCGGGTCAACCTGCTGCCGAACAGCACCTACCGGGTCACCGTGGAACTGGCCGGGTCCGGCGGGCTGCTCGCCGACAACGATGTGAACTTCCGCGGCACCCGGGTGGGTCGCGTCGCCGACGTCCGGGTATCGGATACCGGGATCGAGGCGGTCGCCGAAATCGACTCCGGAGTGCAGGTTCCGGCGGGCGGCACGGTGGTGGTCGGACGGTTGTCCGCGGTCGGCGAGCAGTACCTGGACTTCCGGCCGGACGCGGATACGGGCCCCTACCTGCGCGACGGTGACCGGGTGGCCGTGCAGCGCACCCGGATCCCGGTCACCGTGCATTCGCTGCTGTCGAATATGAGCGCCATGATCAGCGGCCTCAATCCGGAGCGGCTCACTGTGATCGTGGACGAACTGGACAGGGCACTGGCCGGCGGACCGGACCGGCTGCGCAATATGATCTCCGGTATCAGCCGGGCCATGGCCGGTCTCGAGGATCTGCTGCCGCAGACCCGGCAGCTCATCGAGAACCTCACGGTCATCGCCGACACCACCCAGTACGCCCAACCCGATCTGGGGACCCTGACCGGCTCCGCGGGCGCGCTGTTCCAGCAGCTCACCGCCGCCGACCAGGAAGTGCGCCGGTTACTGGACCTGGCGCCGGGACAGCTGGCCACCCTGGGTGGTTTCGTCGACGAGACCCAGGATCCGATCACGAACCTGGTGACCAACTTCGTCGCCATCACCCGGGCCGCGAAGCTGCGGCAACCGGCGATCGCGGCGCTGTTCCCGGCGCTGCGGGCGGGTACCGCGGCGCTGAACGTGCCGGTACACGACGGGATGTTCCATACGCTGGTGGATATCTGGCCGCGGCCGACCTGCGAATACAACACGATTCCGCTGGTCCCGACCGAGCGGACGGCCGATACCCGCGTCCCGCTGTACAACTACTGCGTCACCGACGATCCGGCCCTGCAGGTGCGCGGTTCCGCCAACGCGCCCAGACCGGATGTGCCCGACAACACCGCCGGACCACCCCCCGGCGTCAGCGGTGAAGAGCTGTCCCGCCCGATTCCGGGCCGTTGAGGAGTAGACGAGGATGAGTGAGGACAAGTCAGTGGAAGCCGGTACCGGGAAAACGGAGGAGGCCGTGAACTCGGCGGGGGCGGCGAGCGACGAGACAGCGGGCCCGACTGCCGCGGCGGCAACCGCTACCGTCACATCGGAAACCGGGTCGGCGGACACATCCGCGGTCGGGGACCGTGAGCCGAGCCAGAAGGCGACACCGGGCGGCGAGCGGTCCGAGGGCGATCCGGTCGGGTTCGAGAAGGAGACGGCCGGCCCCGGGGCACCGTGGACTCGCGGCGCCCGGCCGCTGATCATCGCGCTCGTCGCGGCCACGGTGCTGCTGCTCGGCGCGGTGGGGGTCGCCGGCTATCTGTACGTACAGGAGGCGGACAAGTCCGCGACCCTGGCCGCGTACGAGGAAGCACGGCAGGCGGCCTGCCGCTATGCCCCGGTGCTGGCCGACTACGACGCGCAGAACCTGGATCCCTACTTCGCCGCCGTGGCGGCGGGCGCCACCGGCGACTGGAAGAAGGAGTTCGAGACCACCACCGCCGAACTCCGGGAAGCTCTGGTCGCGGGGCAGGTGGTCTCCACCGCCGGCGATATCCAGTGCGCGGTGAAATCGGCGGACGAGAGTTCGGCGGAGGCCGTGGTGGTGATCGGGCAGACCATCAGCAGTCTCGGTACCCAGGGCCGGCCCGCACCGGGACAACTGAGCATGGTGATGCGGATGCAGAAGATCGACGGCAACTGGCTGGTCGATCAGATGATCACACCGTTGGCTCCCACTACGGCGCCCTGAGCGGTGCGGCCGTCGGTCCACCGGCGGCCGCGGCCGCGTGTCAGCGGTCGGGGTGACCGAACAGAACGGTGCGCATGAGCAGGGAGACCCGCTCCTGTGAGGCGGTCGAGACGGTGCCGAACGCCCGGCCCAGATCGACGACCAGGGCGAAGGCCGCGTGGACGAGGAAGCGCGCCTGCGGGCCGGACAGGTCCGGGCGGACCTGCCGGACCAGCCGCGCCCATTCCTCCACACTCAGCCGCTGCACATTGCGCAGGGCGGCACGTTCCTCGGCGGGCACGTGCTGGAACTCGGTGTAGTAGACGAAGGTGAGCTCACGTTCGGCGAACGAACCCTCGACGTACTGATGAATCAGTGAATCCAGTGCGTCACGTGGTCCGCTCGCGCCCGCGACGGCGGGACCGATCGCGCTGGACACCCGTTCGGCGGCCCGCCGGAACGCGGCCGCCAGCAGATCGCTCTTACCGCGGTAGAACCGGTACACCGCCGAGGCGGCGGACAGACCCGCCGCGGTGGCGATATCCTCCACGCTCACATTCGGATAACCGCGCGCGTGGAAGAGTTCCACCCCCTTGCGCAGCAGCAGTTCGTGTTTGAAGGATTCCGGAATCTCCACCGGCCGAGCGGGTTCGACGTCCCCGGGTGCGGGCAGCGAGACCGCGGCGAGGTCCATCGCGGTGGCGACGAGCAGACCCACCAGTGCTTTCGTGGGGAGCGTCGCATGATGGTCGGCGATACTGGTGATCACCGACAGCAGGGTCACGACCAGGACCTGCCGGTCCTGACCGCGTACCTCGGGCCGGTAGGCGGCGAGCCGGGTACCGAGCGCGTCCAGGACCGCGTTCTGCTGCTCGTCCCGGATCGCGCGGTCGTCCGGTTCCAGGTAGCGGCCCTCCCAGCGCACCAGCGCGACACTGGCCCGATTGGCCACGGTGACCGCGCACAGCGCCTCCAGGACCGCGCGCAATCGCTGTTCGGGTCCGGTCTCGGCCGCCTCCGGGGGGAGTCGCACCGCGTCGGCCATGGCCTGGCCGACGCGCAGCGATTCCTCCTGGAACAGCGCGTACTTACTGGGGTAGTGCCGATACAGCGCCGCGGAACTGATACCGAGCCCGCCGGCGATATCCTCCATGCTCACGCCGTGGTATCCGAGCGCACCGAACGCATTGGCCGCCGCGGCGGCGATCTGCGCCCGCCGGTTCTTGGGCCGGCGGCGCACGGGCCGGGCCGCCGCGGTGCTGTCTTTCTTCCCGGCGGCGTCGGCACCCGGATCGGCGCGCCCGTTCGCGCGAACCGGCGGCGCGGACGACCGGCCCCGGCGATTGTCGACGCTCATTCCGCAATCCTAACGTCGGGTAACCAGCGACAACGCCGCGCACCCCGCTCAGGGGCCGTTTTCGGCGGCGAACATCCGCGCCGGGGGACCGACCGCGGCCACGGTGCTCCGCCGTCGCCACTGCCACCACCGCGGGCCCGGGCCGTCCGCGATCGCATACCGAAACATTTCCACTGACCGGGAACGAACCGGAGCCGACCCCATGCTCCAGGTCACTATCGGCGCAGTTACTCAACTCCGCTGGAACATGGAGGTTCCGATGCCGGCTCATGCACCGAACGGGCGATCCCAGCACGGTACAGACGAATACAGGCAGATCGAAGCGGCGGCGGCCCCCACCCGGTTCGCGCGCGGCTGGCACTGCCTGGGCCTGGCGAAATCGTTCCGGGACGGGCAGCCGCACGAGGTCAAGGCCTTCGGTACCACCCTGGTGGTCTTCCGCTCCGAGACCGACGACACGCTGCACGTGCTCGACGCGTACTGCCGCCATATGGGCGGCAACCTCGCCCAGGGCACGGTCAAAGGCGATTCCATCGCCTGCCCGTTCCACGACTGGCGCTGGGGCGGGAACGGGAAATGCACCGGGATCCCCTATGCCCGGCGGGTACCGCCGCTGGCCCGGACCCGGGCGTGGCCGACACTGGAACGCAACGGTCAGCTGTTCGTCTGGCACGACCCGCAGGGCAGCAAACCCACCGACGAGGTGACCATTCCGCAGCTCGAGGGTTACGGCACCGCGGAATGGACCGACTGGACGTGGAACACGTTGTACGTCGAGGGGTCCAACTGTCGCGAGATCGTGGACAACGTCGTCGATATGGCGCACTTCTTCTACGTCCACTATTCCTTCCCACGCTATTTCAAGAACGTGTTCGAAGGTCATGTGGCGACCCAGTACATGCGGTCCACGCCGCGCGGCGATATCAATGTCGGCACCAGCTACGACGATCCGAACTCGTCGCTGCGGTCGGATGCCTCGTACTTCGGTCCCTCCTACATGATCGACTGGCTGTGGAACGAGGCGCAGGGGATGACGATCGAAACGGTCCTGATCAACTGCCACTATCCGGTGACCGCGAACTCCTTCGTGCTGCAGTACGGCGCGATGGTGAAGAAACCGCAGGGTATGTCGGACGCGGACGCCGAGGCGATGGCCGGGCAGTTCGCGCGCGGTGTCGAGGTGGGTTTCGAACAGGACGTCGAGATCTGGAAGAACAAGGCGCCCATCGACAATCCGCTGCTCTCCGAGGAGGACGGCCCGGTGTACCAGTTGCGCCGCTGGTACCAGCAGTTCTACGTGGATGTCGAGGACATCACCGAGGATATGACCAAACGGTTCGAGTTCGAGATCGATACCGAACGCGCGGTCACCAGCTGGGAGGCCGAGGTCGCGGACAATATCGCCCGCGGCGCGGTGCTCGACACCACCTCCTGACCCGAACCATCCCTTTCCCGCGCCGGGCGAGCACCGCGCGCGACCTCCCCAAGGAACCCCACCATGACCAGTGTCCTCGACAATCTCGCGGCGATCGCCGATCAACTACGCGAACAATCCGCGGAAGCCGAAGCTCTCGGCCGGCTCCCGGATTCGACCGCGAAACTGCTCGAGACCGCCGGTCCGATCCGGCTGCTGCAGCCGAAGAAGTACGGCGGGTTCGAAGCGCATCCACGGGAATTCGCCGAATCGGTGATGGCGGCGGCCGCGCTCGATCCGGCAACCGGCTGGATCTGCGGCATCGTCGGTGTCCATCCGTGGCAGCTCGCTTTCGCCGATCCGAAGGTGCAGGAAGAGGTGTGGGGCGAAGACAACGACACCTGGATGGCGTCGCCGTACGCGCCGACCGGTATCGCCCGCCCGGTGGACGGCGGCTATATCTTCAACGGCCGCTGGCAGTTCAGCTCGGGGACCGATCACTGCGACTGGATCTTCCTCGGTGCCATGCTCGGTGACGAGCAGGGCGGTATCGCCGATCCGCCCACCATGCTGCACATGATCCTGCCGCGGTCCGATTACGAGATCGTCGAGGATTCGTGGAATGTGGTGGGGCTCAAGGGCACCGGTTCCAAGGATATCGTCGTGCGCGATGCGTTCGTGCCCTCCTACCGGGTGATGAACGGTGATCACGTCATCGACGGCACCGCGCAGCGCGAGTACGGCGTCACCGAGACGCTGTACAAGATGCCGTGGTCGACGATGTTCCCGCTGGGGATCAGTTCCGCGGTCATCGGGATCGCCGAGGGCGCGCTGGCCGCGCATCTGGACTACCAGCGCGGCCGGGTGGGCGCTCAGGGCACGGCGATCAAGGACGATCCGTACGTGCTGTTCGCGATCAGTGAGGCGGCCGCCGATATCAACGCGGCACGCCAGGAACTGCTCGCCAATGTGGACCGTGTCTGGGGCATCGTCGAATCCGGCGGCGAGGTGGATTTCGCCGAGCGGGCGGCCGTGCGGCGTACGCAGGTGCGGGCCGCCTGGCGCGCGGTGACGGCGGTGGACCAGATCTTCGCGCGGTCGGGTGGTAACGCGCTGCGGATGGACAAACCGCTGCAGCGGTACTGGCGCGACGCGCACGCGGGCCTCAATCACGCCATCCACGTGCCCAGCACCGTGTACCACGCCGCGGCGCTGAGCTCGATGGGCTTCGACCCGGCCGAGCAACTGCGCTCGATGATCTGACGGCCGGAAAACGACAAGGACACAACGAACGATGACCGATATCAAAAGCCTCGGCTACGTACAGATCCAGACCACCGATATGCAGCGGTGGCGGCAGTTCGCCTTCGAAGTGCTCGGTTTCGCGGAGGGTTCGGGACCCGACGAGAACGCCCTCTACCTGCGGATGGACGAGCGGTCCGCGCGGATCGTGGTGGTCGCCGGCGAGACCGACGCGGTGGTGCGCATCGGCTGGGAGGTCCGCGACGGCGCGGCCCTGCGCCGAGTGCGTGAGACGGTGTCGAAGGCCGGGATCACGGTGGAGTCGCTGTCGCAGGCCGACGCCGACGCCCGCCGGGTGGAGGAGGCGATCACCTTCACCGATCCCGCCGGCGCCACGCTGGAGGTGTTCCACGGCCCGGTGCTCGACCACAGCCCGGTGGTGACGCCGTTCGGCGCCCGGTTCGTGACGGGCGCGCAGGGCCTCGGACATGTGGTGCTGCCGACCATGGACCTCAACGGCGCGTTCGAGTTCTACACCGAGGTGCTCGGCTTCCTGCCGCGTGGCGCCTTCCGGGTGCCGGCGCCGCCGGAGTTCGGGCCGGTGCGGATCCGCTTCCTCGGTGTGAACGAACGGCACCACAGCCTGGCGCTGTGCCCGGCTCCACACGGGGGTGCGCCCGGCCTCGTGCACATCATGGTGGAGGTCGATTCGCTGGACGCGGTGGGGCAGGCGCTGGACCGGGTCGCCAAGGACGGGTTCTCGGTCTCCTCGACGCTGGGCCGGCACACCAACGACAAGATGGTGTCGTTCTACGTGCGCGCGCCCGGCGGCTGGGATATCGAATTCGGGACCGAGGGGATGCGGGTGGACGAGAAGTACTACACGGCGGAGGAGATCACCGCCGACAGCTACTGGGGCCACGATTGGTCCGGTAGCGAACCCCTCGCGGCGATGTAGAACCCCGCGCCGGTGACGGCCCCCCGGACCGAGCATTTCGCTCGGTCCGGGGGGCCGTTCGTGATTTTCGGCCAACCTTTGCGATTCGTGTGACAGCTACCACAGGTAGATGGTACTAATAGGAATATGCCTATTCGGCATATCCGGTTGGGGGCATGACTTCGTAGACCCAATGGAGGGCTCATGACAATCCAGGCCGACGCCGCCACGCCGAGCGCTGTGCTCGACCGCGTCTCGCTCGTTCTCGACGCGTTCGAGGGCCCGGGGCGCCTCACGCTCGCGCAGATCGTGCGCCGTACCGGGCTACCCAGGTCCTCGGCGCACCGCATCCTGGAGCGGCTCGTCCAGTTGCGCTGGCTGCGCCGCGAGGGCCGCGATTACGAATTGGGGCTGCGTCTCATGGAGCTCGGTTCGCTGGCGGTGCACCAGGACCGGCTGCACCGCGCCGCGGTGCCGTTCCTGCACGAACTGCACCGCACCACCGGATATGTCGTGCACCTGGCCGTCCTCGACGGCAACGATGTGGTGTATCTGGACAAGATCGGCGGCCGGCTCGCGGGCGCGGTACCCACCCGGGTCGGCGGCCGTCAGCCCGCGCACTGTACGGCGGTGGGTAAAGCCATCCTCGCCTACGCCGACGGGAAGCGCGGCGATGTGTTCGCGGCGGGACCCGTCCGGCCGCGAACTCGCTATTCCATCGCCACGGCCGCGCAATTGCGGACCGAACTGGCCAAGGTCCGCGCGCACGGTATCGCCTTCGAACGCGAGGAATCGCTGGCCGGATTCGGGTGCGTGGCGGCGCCGGTCGGCGAGATCGGGCAGGCGGTGGCGGCGGTATCGATCTGCGGACCGGTCGACCGGATGGCTTTCGATCACCGCCTGGCGGCCCCGGTGCGGATGACGGCGCTGGGAATCTGGCGCAATGTCGAGGACGGCCGGATCCGGGTACATCCCACGCTGCAACAGTCCCGGCCACTCGGTTCGGTGCCGATGCCCCGCCCGGCGGCGTTGCAGTACGTATGACAGCAGCGTTGCCGTACGCGGCTGCCGTTCATCCGCAGAAACGAATCAGCTACGAGCCTGCCGGCGGTCCCCGAGTCTGCGCATCAGCGCGACCATCCGCAGGCCGGCCGCGGGCGCCAGATCGACGCCGCGGACCAGCGCACCGCGCCACCGCGGCATCACCCGGAAGATCTGACGGCTCTCCAGCAGCGCCAGGCCGGCGACCGCGACCGTATCGTCGTCCATCGGTTTCGGCCCGGCGAACAGCAGGGCGGCGCCGGGGTCCGCGGCGCGCGAGGTGACCATGTGGGTGTTCACCACATCGGGGCACAGGGCGCGGACCCGGATCGGTGATCCGGCGTGCTGGAGGTCGCCTTGGAGTGAGGTCGTATAGGAAAGGACCGCCGCTTTGGTCGCCGCGTAGAGCGCGAGGCCCGGTACCGGAGTGAGTGCCGACAGGGACGCGATATTGAGGACCGCCCCGCCGTCCGGCCCCATCCGCGCGATCGCGGCGGCGCAGCCCGCCACGACACCCCGGACGTTGACGTCGAGGATCGTGGCGATCTCCTCGTCCGGATGGGTCCAGGCGTCGCCCGCGAACAGCACCCCGGCGTTGTTCACCCAGACCCGCAACTGCCCCAGCGCCGCGGCCTGCTCGGCGATCTCGCGATGGGAGGCGATCTCGCGGACGTCCTGCTGGAGTCCGATCGCACCCCGGCCGATCTCCTCGGCGGACCGCCGGGCGGCCGCACCGTCGATATCGGTGAGTACGACCAGATGGCCGGCGTCGGCGAGGCGGCGGGCGAAGGCCAGACCGATACCGCGGCCGGCGCCGGTCACAACTGCTGTGGTGGTCATGGCGCGAGGCTAGGCCGCGGATGCCCTCGGCCGCCAGCCCTGTCGGCGACCGGCACGGCGGGTGGTGTTACGCCGTGGTGTCGCCGCCGGCCCGGTGTATCGGCGCCGGTTTCGTGCCGGGGCCGGAATCCGATACCGCCACAGTGGGACCGGCCACGAGCGACCCGGGCGCTCGAGTCCGGACCGGTCGCGAGGAGAAGGCGAACCGAACCACCGGCGGATATCGGGCAGTCGGTTCGATCGTGTTCCGTGCTATCCGGCCGGAAGTACGGCGCGCACCATCTCCCAGATCTCGGTGCGCGCGGTACGGGTGGCCGAGAGAGCCGGAATCGTGAGGAAACCGTGGAACAACCCGTCGTAACGGCGGTGTCGCACCGCGACACCGGCTTCGGTGAGCAGTTGGGCGTACGCGTCGCCGGACGCGCAGGGTGGGTCGAGTTCGGCGGTGACCACCACCGCGGGCGGTAACCCGGCCAGGGTGCCGGCGCGGGTCGGCACCAGGCGGGCGTCGTCGGTGCCGTGCGGTGCGTACTGCCGCCAGTACCAGCGCATCGCCGCCGCGGTGTTGTAGTAACCGCTGCCGAAGCGCCGGTAGGACTCGGTCTCGAAATCGTCGTCTATCACCGGATACAGCAGTAGCTGCGCGGCGATCGGGGGGCCGGACCGATCGCGGGCCGCCAATGCGACCGTGGCGGCGAGGTTTCCACCGGCGCTGTCCCCGGCGACCACGAGCGCGGCGGGATCGCCGCCGTATTCAGCGGCGTGCTCGGCCGCCCAGACGAGCGCGGTGTACATATCCTCGTGCGCGGCGGGGGCGGGATGCTCGGGAGCGAGCCGGTAGTCCACCGATACCACCACCGCGCCGATACCCTCGGCCATCGACCGGCAGAACTCGTCGTGGCTGTCCAGATCGCAGAACACGAATCCACCGCCGTGCGCGAAGACGACCACCGGGAGCGCCGACGCGTCGTGGCGGGGCCGGTAGATCCGGATCGGCAGGGCCCCGCGCGCGCCGGCGATGCTCAGGTTGTGCACATCGCGCATGGCCGGTAGCCACTGCAGCGGTGCCCGGCGGGCGCGGATCAGTGCCCGCAGCGCGGGTGCGGGCAGGGTGGTGACATCGGGGAACCCGCTGTCCAGTGTGGCCAGCATCGCGGCCACCTCGGGAAGCAGTTCGGGTTCGGTGTCGCGGACGGCTCCGGATTCCATCGGCGGCCTCCTCGGTCTCGTGGCCGGTGGGCACCGGCGTATCCCTGGTCGGGCCACCGTAGGGCCGCGGAAGCGCCCGCGGCGCCGGGTCTCCCGGAGAGTGGGCGGGTCCCGGCCGGGCGCCTACCTCCCCCATCCGGTGCACCGGGGTCCGGTGGACCGCTGGTTCGACCCGGAATGCCCCGAATCGATAGTTCGTGACCGTGTCTGCCACAGTTTCTGCCCGCGTACCGGGCCGGTACTCGCCGCCTGATCGCGGTTCGGGCTCTCCCGTGGTGCGCGGACCCGGCGCGGTCGGCCCCGGACCGCCCGACGGGCAGGTCCGTCGCGTCTCAGCGCCGTTCGGGGTCCTGTTCCTTGACCCGCCGCTCGACTTCGCGCCAGCTCCCCGGGGTGGGGTGCGGGTAGTCGATCTGGTCGTCGCGTGCGGCCGCGACCAGAGCTTTCTCGGCCGCGTCGATATCGTCGATCAGCTGCTGGGCGAGGTCGCGTTCGGCCGCGTAGTAGCGTTGCGCCCATTTCAGCACGATCTGCGAATACGCCCAGCCGGGTTCGGATCTCGCAGCTTCGGAATCCACCGCGGCGCTGCGCTCCAGCCGTTCGGCATCGGCGATGTGGTCGCGCAGGATCTCTTTCAGCCGGTCCGGTGAACTCAGGTGCCCGAACATGACCCGCAGCATCACATGGTGTTTCAGCATGGGCGGGTCGACCGGCGAACTGTTGGTCCACGCGGTGACCGCGGCGCGTCCGGCCGCAGTGATCCGGTACAGGCGCCGGCCGCGCATGGCGTTGTCCGCGTCCACCCGCGAATGCGCGAATCCGTGCCGTTCGAGCTTCTTCAGCTCCGAGTAGATCTGGCTGTAGGACGGACTCCAATAGAAGTAGCGGATACTCCAGTCGGCCCATTTCTTCAGGTCGTACCCGGAGATCTCCTCCTCGTAGGAGAGCATGGCGAGCACCGCCCAGCTGGTCGGCGGCAGGTTGATCCGCGCCTGGTCGGGTTCGCTCGTCGTCATTCGCCGAATGCTATCAGTGGTCATATTCCGGTCCGGCATATGACTGCCGCTGAGCGGGCGGGCTCGCTGGGTATTCGCCCCCTCAGTCCAGCAGGTCGAAGCCCCTGTACTCGGCCGCCGCGACCTCGGCGATGATCTGGCCGTACACCCCGAAACCGCTCACGAACGGCATGAACACCCGCGGTTTGCCCGGGATGTTGGCGCCCAGGTACCAGGAGTTCGCCCGGGTCATCAGCGTCCCGGATGCCCGTTCGGCGCATTCGGCGACCCAGGCCGCGGCCGCGTCGGCGCGGGCCTCGAGCGCGCGCGCCCCGCGGGCACCCACGAACCCGATCGCCTCGGCCACCCAATCCACGTGCAGCTCCGAATGCAGCACCATATTGGCCAGAACCGACGGGCTGCCCGGACCGGTGAGGTTGAACAGATTCGGGAACCCGGGGATACCGAGCCCCAGATAGGTCGCCGGGCCCTCCCGCCAGGTCTCGTTCAGCGTCCGGCCGTCGCGCCCGGTGATCTCGATTCTGGACACCGACCCGGTCATCGCGTCGAAACCGGTGGCCAGCACCAGCGTATCCAGCGGGAAATACGACTCCGTGGTGTGCAGCCCGCCCGCGTCGATACGGTCGATCGGTGTCGCGCGCAGGTCCACCAGCTGCACGTTCTCCCGGTTGTAGGTCCGGTAGTAGTTCGTATCGGTGCAGATGCGTTTGGTGCCGATGGGATGGTCGCGGGGGATGAGCAGTTCGGCTACCCGGGGATCGTCTATCTCGGCGCGGATCTTCTCCTCCCAGAACAGCCGGGCGGTGTCGTTGGCACCGGGATCGCTCAGCTGATCGGGGAAGGTCTTGCTGAACAGCACACCGCCGAGCCGCCAGCGCTGCTCGTAGGCGGCGTGCCGTTCCGCGTCGCTCACCTCCAGCGCCGACTTCGGATGCGCGCGATGCGGCGATCCGCCGCCGCTGGTCATCGACAGCCGTCGCCGGTGCGCGTAGTTCGCCTTCTGGTCGCGGCGGATACCGTCGTCGAGCGCGGTGTTCCCGGCGGGAACGCTGTAGTTGGCGCTGCGCTGGAATACGTGCAGCCGCGCGGCTTCTTCGGCGAGTACGGGAATCGCCTGGATACCGGAGGAACCGGTACCGATCACGCCGACCCGCTGCCCGGTGAGATCGACCCCTTCGTGCGGCCACGCCGATGTGTGCAGCAGCCGCCCGGCGAAGGTGTCCAGCCCGGCGATGGCCGGTGTGTTGGCGTTCGACAGCGGTCCGGTGGCCAGCACCACGAACCGGGCCGTGACGGCGCTCCCGGTATCGGTGTCCACCTGCCAGGTCAGCGTCGATTCGTCCAGCGAGACAGCGGTGACCCGGGTGCCGAATTCGATATCGCGGCGCAGATCGAAGCGATCCGCCACATGTTCGAGGTAGGCCAGGATCTCCGGCTGTGCCGCGTACTTCTCGCTCCAATCCCATTCCTGCTGGAGCGCCTCGTCGAAGGAATAGGAGTAGTCCACGCTCTCCACATCGCAGCGGGCGCCGGGATAGCGGTTCCAGTACCACACCCCGCCCACCCCGTCGGCGGCCTCGAACACCCGCACCGTGAGGCCGCTGCCGCGGAACCGGTGCAGCGCGTACAGGCCCGCGATACCCGCGCCGACGACCGCCACATCGATGCGGGTCCGGCCGGGTGACGAGGGGGTTCCGGGGTTCACAGTGCCTCCAGCTGCTCGGGTGTCCGGTGCTCTGCTGCGACGGTAGGGACCACCCGCGCGTCCGGGACGCCCTTCTCCCGCTGACCGGCACATTCACCGGAGGCCGCCGGTTCTCCCGGTGACCGGGAGAAGCGTTCGCCCGCGCCGGATACCGGCCCTACCGTCGGCCTCGGCAGGAGCCGGCAGCGCGAGGAGGCGGTGGAGCAGTGGTGGACTTCGACGACGAAGTGGATGTGCTGGTGGCGGGGTCCGGCGGCGGCCTGGCCGGCGCCTACACCGCGGCGCGAGAGGGATTGTCGGTCGCGGTGGTGGAGGCGACCGACAAATTCGGTGGGACCACCGCGTATTCGGGCGGCGGCGGGGTCTGGTTCCCGTGCAACCCCGTGCTCGAGCGCGCCGGAACCGACGACACCCTCGACGACGCACTCACCTACTACCGCGCGGTCGTGGGGGACCGTACACCGCGCGAACTCCAGGAAACCTATGTGCGCCGGGGCCGTGATCTCGTCGAATACCTGGAGAGCGACGAGCATTTCGAATTCCAGATGTACCCCTGGCCCGACTATTTCGGCGCGGCTCCCAAGGCGCGACTGGACGGGCAACGCCATATCGTCCCGGTACCGTTACCGGCCGCCGAACTCGGTGAGCTGCGCGAACATCTGCGCGGCCCGCTCGATACCGACCGGCTCGGTGCCGCACCGCCGGAGATCCTGATCGGCGGGCAGGCGCTGATCGGCCGCTTCCTGCGCGCCCTGTCGACCTACCCGGAGGTCCGGTTGTACCGGAACGCCGCGCTGGTGGAATTGATCGTCGAGGACGGCGCGGTGCTCGGCGCGCGGATCGAACGGCCCGACGGGACCATCGCGATCCGCGCCCGGCGTGGAGTGGTCCTGGCAGCGGGCGGGTTCGAGGGCAACGCGGAGATGCGCGGCCGCTACGGGGTGCCCGGCGCCGCCCGCGACACCATGGGACCGCCCGGAAACCAGGGCCGGGCGCATCAGGCGGGTATCGCCGCCGGCGCCGATACCGATCTGATGGATCAGGCGTGGTGGTCGCCCGGACTCACCCATCCGGACGGGCGATCGGCGTTCGCGCTGTGGTTCACCGGCGGGATCTTCGTCGACCAGGACGGTAGGCGGTTCGTCAACGAATCCGCGCCCTACGACCGGCTCGGCCGGGCGGCGATCGAACGGCTGCGCGCGGGCACCCTGACTCTTCCGTACTGGATGATCTACGACGACCGCGACGGCGCCCGGCCGCCGGTGCAGGCCACGAACGTATCGATGGTCGAAACCGAGAAGTACGTGGCCGCCGGGTTGTGGCATACCGCCGACACCCTGGCGGAATTGGCGGCGATCATCGGCGTACCGGCCGCGAACCTCGTCGAAACCGTCGAGCGGTACAACGCGATGGTCGCGGCGGGCGCCGATACCGATTTCGGCCGCGGCGACGAGGCCTACGATCGCGCGTTCTCCCAGGGCGAGCTGCCGCTGGTACCGATCGAGCGCGGCCCGTTCCACGCCGCCGCGTTCGGTCTGTCCGACCTGGGCACCAAGGGCGGATTGCGGACCGATACCGCGGCCCGCGTACTCGATCGCGATGGCACTCCGATTCCCGGTCTGTACGCCGCGGGTAACACCATGGCCGCGGTCAGCGGCACCGTCTACCCCGGCGGCGGCAATCCGATCGGCGCCTCCATGCTGTTCGGCCATCTCGCCGTACTCGACATCCTCGGCCGCTAGCGCCGCTCGTCACGGTGGTCGCACCGTGGAACCCCGACCGGAACAGGAATACCCCGATGCCCGAACCCGAACAGATCCGCGCGGCCGTCCGCCGCTACCTCGATACCGTCGCCACCGGAACGGCGGCCGATATCGCCGCCCTCTACGACGAGAACGCCACCCTGGAGGACCCGGTGGGCAGCCCGTCGCACACCGGCCGGGCGGCCATCGAGAAGTTCTACGGAAGCCTCGAATCCGCGCGCCGCAGTACCGAACTGCTCAGCCTCCGGGTGAGCGGTGACAATGCCGCGTTCGGTTTCCGGGTGGTCACCGAAACCGGTGATCAGACCATCACCGTCGAGCCCATCGACGTCATGACCTTCGACGAGAACGCGCGGATCACCAGTATGCGCGCGTTCTGGTCCGCCGCGGACATCAGCTTCGGCTGAGTACCGGCTCCACGAGAAAAGAGATATCCGTGTCCCCTACCGAACAGCACTGGGATCACGAGGTGGACTTCCTGGTCGTGGGCAGCGGCGCCGGTGGTCTGACCGCCGCGCTGGCCGCCGCCGATCGGGGCTCCGACACCCTGGTCATCGAGAAGGCCGCCTACTACGGCGGCAGTACGGCGCTGTCCGGCGGCGGGGTCTGGGTACCGAACAACCCGGTGCTGCTGCGCGAGGGGCTGGGTGATTCTCGCGCCGAGGTACGCGCCTACCTGGACGCGGTGGTCGGCGACCGAGTGCCCTCGGCCAATCTCGACGCGTTCATCGACGAGGGCCCGGCGATGCTCGATTTCCTGGAGAGCACCGGACCGCATATGCGTTTCCAGTGGTGCACCGGCTATTCCGACTACCACCCGGAGGCGCCCGGCGGACGTCCCGCCGGACGTTCGATCGAACCGCTGCCGGTGGATCTGAAGAAGCTCGGCGCCGAGGAGGCGTACCTGCGTCCGGCCGCGCTGGCCACCCCGCCCGGGTTGTTCATCACCTCCAAGGATTTCGTCCAGCTGAATATGGTGACCCGGACCTGGAAGGCGCGGTGGACCGCACTGCTCACCGGTCTGCGCGCGGTGAAAGCTGTGGTGCTGCGGCGGAATATGGATACGCTCGGCCGCGCCCTGATCGCCCGGTTGCGGCTGGCCCTGCGTGACGCCGGAGTACCGCTGTGGCTGAAGACCCCGATGCGTTCGCTGATCACCGACGAGGCGGGCACGGTGCTGGGCGTGGTGGCCGAACGGGACGGCCGCGAGATACGTATCCGGGCCCGCGCCGGAGTACTGCTCGCGACCGGCGGTTTCGAGTACAACCAGGCCCTGCGCGAACAGTATCTGCCCGCCGGGGGCCGCGATAATTTCAGCGCCGCCTCCGCCGACAACACCGGTGACGGGATCACGGCGGGCGAACGGGCCGGCGCCGCGGTGGATCTGATGGACGACGCCTGGTGGATGCCCTCGTTCCAGCGGCCCGACGGGATCAATCAGGTCCTGGTGTCGGAACGGTCGATCCCGCGGTCGATCATCGTCGACGGCTCCGGTGTCCGGTTCACCAACGAAGCCGCACCCTATGTCACGTTCGTCCACGCGCAGCTGGCCGGTGGCCACGATCCGGCCTGGCTGGTGTTCGACGGGAAGGCCAAGAGCCGCTACCCGATCGGCGGCCTGCTGCCCGGCCAGAAGTTCCCGGCCGACTGGCTCTCCGCCGGACTGGTGCGCAGCGCGGCCACCATCGGTGGACTCGCCGACGCGATCGGGGTTCCCGCGGCGGTATTCGAAGCGACCGTGCGCCGGTACAACGAATCCGTCCGGGGCGGCCGGGATACCGAGTTCGCGCGCGGGGAAAGCGCCTACGACAACTACTACGGCGACCCGAGCCTGCCGCACCCCACCCTCGACTTCCTCGACCACGGCCCGTTCTACGCATTGCGGATCCGCATCGGGGACCTGGGCACCAAGGGCGGTCTGGTGTACAACGAGAAGGCCCAGGTACTGCGTGCCGACGGTTCGGTGATCGACGGCCTGTACGCCGTCGGCAACACCTCGGCCGCGGTCATGGGCAACGACTACGCGGGCGCGGGCGCCACCATCGGCCCCGCGATGGTGTTCGGCTATATCGCCGCCCGCCACGCCGCGACGAAGGAGTGACCGTGCAGCCCGTACAGTGCGCCAACTGCGGTAACCGAGTGCTGGTGGAGAAGTTCAGCCCCAGCCACACCAGCGTGCAATGGCTCGACGACGCCGAATCCGCCTGTCCCGAATTCGCCCGCCGGGCGGCCCTGGGCGAGCCCAGCAAATGGATTCCGACCTGCCCGGCGCTGCGCGATTCGATCGAGCGGGCCGTCGCCGACGGTGCGCTGCCCACCGACGAACACCGCCGCGAGCCCGTGCCGGGCCGGCTCGGCTGAATCGGCGCGACGACCGCTCACCGGGAACACCGGGTGAGCGGTCGCCGCGCAACTGGCAGCGTGATCGGGAGAAGTACGCCGAGAGGGAGGTTGACGATGGCATCGGATTCCATTGCCGAGCACGAGTTGCGGGAAATACGTACCGACGCCGGGGTGCTGCGCTATTACGAGGCAGGCTCGGGAACACCACTGCTGCTGTTGCACGGTTCCGGACCGGGAGTCACCGGCTGGCGTAATTTCCGCGGCAATCTCGATTTCTTCGCCGAACGGTTCCGCACCCTGATCCTGGAATTCCCCGGGTTCGGCGTCAGCGACGATTTCGGTGGCCACCCGATGATCACCGCCCTGGACTCGGTGGTCCGGTTCGTCGACGCGCTCGGCCTCGACCGGGTCGATATCGTGGGCAACTCCATGGGCGGTGGGGTCGCGCTGAACTACGCGATCGCCCATCCCGACCGGGTCGGCAAGATCGTGACCATCGGCGGTATCGGCAAGAATCTCTTCAGCCCCGGTCCGGGCGAGGGGATCCGGCTGCTCCAGGAGTTCACCGAGAACCCCACCCGGGAACATCTGATCGCCTGGTTGCACTCGATGGTCTACGACCCGGCGCTGGTCACCGAGGAGATGATCGAGGAACGCTGGACCCAGGCCACCGACCCGGCCACGCTGGACAGCGCCCGCCGCATGTACAGCCGGGCCGCGTTCACGGCGATGGTGCGCGCCATGGACGCCGCGGACGCGCCGCCGCCCTGGGCGATGCTGCACCGGGTGAAGGCGCCGACGCTGGTGACCTGGGGCCGGGACGACCGGGTCAGCCCGCTCGATATGGCCCTGCTGCCGATGCGCACCATCCCGCGCGCCGAACTACACGTGTTCCCCGATTGCGGCCACTGGGCCATGATCGAGCAGAAGGCCGCCTTCGAATCCGCGGTCATGGCCTTCCTGACCCGCAAGGACTGAAGTCCCGGCCCGGCGCCGCGACGCGCGCCGACGATATCGATTCGCGCGTCGCGACCCCGAACCGTGTGCTTCACCGTGTCGTGGAATATCCGCCGGGCAGCTTTCTTTCGGCCAGGCGTGCGATGAAGGCGTCGGAGTCCACGACGGCTCGCCGGTGGGATCCCGCGCCGATCGGTCCGGATTCGTCGTGACAGGAGACCTCGAAGCGAAGGCTGCGGCCGGCTGCCTCGACCAGGGTGACGGTGGCGGTGACGGTCCTGCCCTCCGGGGTCGCCGCGGTATGGCCGATATCGACGTGGGTGCCGACGGTGCGCTGGTGACCGGGCAGGTAGGGCCGCAGTGCGGTGATGCAGGTCTGTTCGATGAATCCGATCATCATGGCTGTCGCGAACACCGGTGGCATATCGGCGAAACCCGGCCAGTCGGGGTCCACATGGGGCACGGTGTGGCGGGCGGTGACGACCATGGTCTCGCGATAGGTGAGACCGACGGGCGGGATGACAGGTTGTGGTGTGCTCACAGGATCCCCAATCGCATGACGACAGGCCAGCTGACCTGTCGGGTTGTCGTGGGATCGCCCCACAGTTCGGTCATTTCGGCGGCGAACGAGTGCAGGACCGCGGTATCGCCGGCGTCTCCGGCGCGCCGGACCGCCGACCAGGTCGAGATATAGCCCAGCATGTCGGGCAGGGTCCAGTTCTTCTCGATCCGCATGGGCGGTGCCGGGTATTCGTCGAACGGGAAATCGATCTCGGCGTATCCGGTGTCGACGAGCGCGCGCTCCGGCGGCCAGTAGGGTCCGATCTCGCTGCGGTAGAAGCGGTCGAATCGCGGCGCCAGATCGGGATCCGGGCGCATCACCCCGTAGCTGATCAACGCGAGCACCGCTTCCGGGGCCGCGATCCGGCGGGCCTCGGCGTAGAAGGCCGGCCGGTCGAACCAGTGCGCGGCCTGAGCGGCGGTGATCAGCGACGCGCTCCGGTCCGGGACCGGGAGGTCCTCGGCCGGGGCCCGCAGGTAGCGGACCCGTTCCCGGCGCCGGGCGTGCGCGATCTGATCGGCACTGGGATCGATACCGATCACGGCATCGAAGAAGGAGGCGAGCCGGGTGGTCAGCTGACCGCTGCCGCAGCCGATATCGACGGCGAGGTCGGTGGCCGGTGCCAGTGCGGCCAGCAACATCGCCAGCCGCGCCGGATACTCGGGCCGGAACCGCGCATACGCCTGCCCGCCGCGGTCGAACCAGTTCGCCACGGTCGTCGCCGCGTCACCCGGTGCGGTCTGCGCGCTGTCGCGGTGCCCGGCCGCGTGGATCCTGGCCGCGAAACCCTCGCTCTCCAGCGCGGTCGCGGTATCGGTGAGGACCCGCCGGATCGGGAATCCGGTATCGCGTTCCAGCTCGATCACCGCGGCGAAGGTCGCCGCCCAGTGCGGTGTCAACGCCTCGACCAGTTCCCGGCCCGCGGCGGTGAGCCGGATACCGCTCTTGCGTCCGTCCGGGAGTTGCTCGCGGACGACCAGTCCGTCGGCCACCATCTGGCCGACAGCCTGGCTGACCGCGCCTTGGGTCACCTGGGTCAGGGAGGTGATGCCGGTGACGGTCTCCGCGCCCGCGTTCATGGCCCGGAGGACCGGCGTGTACCGCGGCCGATACGACATGCCCAGCGACTCGTACACCTCCCCGGCGCCCCGGTCGATCAGTTCACCGACATATCGGAGCAGCTCGCCGAGCCCGGGTGGAGGTCGCACGATCATGAACCCATATTACATTAGCGCTAATGTACCTTCGGTCTCCGATCGCGGGCGCGCGGAACGGAACCGGCACCCACCACGGATATATCGAGCGATTCGCGCGGGAAGCGGTGACACGCGGCCTGCCGCCGGCGGCTCGGTTCCGCTAGCGCTGGGTGCTGCCGGCGTCGACCGGGAGGGTGATCGCGGTGATGTAGCGGGCCTCCTCCGAAGCCAGGAACAGCGACGCGTTCGCGATATCGACCGGTTCCACCCAGGGGATCGGCAGCAGGTTCATGGTTTTCGCGGCTTCCGCGAACTCCTCGCGGGTGGGGTTCTCCCGATCCGGCCGGAACGATCGGCGGACCATATCGTTCTGGATCATCGGGGTGTCCACATTGGTGGGGTGCACCGAGTTCACCCGGATTCCGTGCGGCGCCAGTTCCTGGGCCAGCGACCGCATCAACCCGACCACACCGTGTTTGGCGGCCGTATAGTGGGCCACCCCGACCAAACCGCGCAGGCCCGCGATCGAACTGGTGAGGATCATCGACCCGCTGCCGCGCGCGACGAGATGCGGCGCTGTCGCCTTGCAGGTCTGCCAGACGCCGGTCAGGTTGATATCCAGCATCGTCCGCCACTGCTCTTCGGTGAGTTGCAGACCGGGCGCGCTGGAAGTGATCCCGGCCGTCGCGCACACCACATCCAGGCCGCCGAATTCGTCCACCGCCCGGTCGGCCACCGCCCGCAGCGCCGCACCGTCGCGGACATCGGCGGTGGCGGCCACGATTCGCGCCCCGGTCTGCTCGACGGCGCGCACGGTCTGCTCGAGATCCGCCGGCGTCGCCGGTGGGACGACGACGGTCTCCACCGGTCCGCAGAGATCGAGCGCCACGATATCGGCGCCCTCCTCGGCCAGCCGGATCGCCTGTGCCCGGCCGATTCCCCGTGCCGCGCCGGTGACCAGCGCTACCTTGCCCGAAACCCGTCCCATCTCACACCTTCTGAGTAAGTCCGGCGTCCACGACGAGCTGGATCCCGGTGACGTACCGGGACTCGTCGGACGCGAGGAACAACACGGCATTGCTGATATCCACCGGCTCCACCCAGGGCACCGGCAGGATCGTCCGTTCCGCGAGGACCCGGGCCGCATCGTCACGGGTCGGATTCGGCAGGTCCGGCAGTAATTTCGCGTAGACGTCGTCGTTCAGGATCATCGGGGTCGCCACCGAACCCGGGTGCACGGTGTTCACCCGGATCCCCTGCGGGCCGAGTTCGTTGGCCAGGGTCCGGGCCAGGCCGACCACGGCGTGTTTGCTCGCCGAATAGTGCGCGGCCGAAGCACCACCCTTGACGCCGTTGGTGGAACCGACGATCACGATCGAAGCACCCGCGCCCAGATGCGGCCCGGCCGCCCGGACGGTATGCCAGACCCCGGTCAGATTGATATCGAGGGCGCGCTGCCAGGCATTGTCGGAAAGTTCCCAGGTCGGCGCCAGATCCGCGTACACCCCGGCGTTCGCGACCACCACATCGAGGCGGCCCAGATGTATCACGCCCGAATTGACGGCTTCCTCGACCGCCAGCGGATCGCGTACATCGGCGAAACCGGTGACGCACCGGCGGCCGAGTCCCGCCACCTCCTCGGCCACCGCGACCAGGCCGGCCGCGTTCTCCGCGAGGTCGAGCGCGATGATATCGGCGCCCTCCTCGGCCAGCCGCCGGCAATGGGCGCGACCCATCCCGCCGGCCGCCCCGGTCACCACAGCCACCCGGTTCTGCAAGCGCGTCATCGCGTGCCCGGCGGCGAATACCGTATCCATGCCGGCGACGGTAGGTCCGCCGGATTTCCCGCGGCCCCGCTCCTCCCGGTCACCGGACCGTGACCGAGGCCGCTCCCGCTGGGCGGGAACGGCCTCGTCGAGCAGGTCCGCCGCGGCTTAGGGGACGATGACCGCCCGGCCGCGTAGTGTTCCGGCGGCGAGCCGGCGGTACGCCTCGGGGCCGTCGTCCAGGCTGAACCGTTCGGTCGCGATATCGAGGACCCCGGCATGCGCGAGATCGATGAGTTCGATCAGTTCGGCGCGGGCGCCCCAGTACGGTGAAGTCGCGGCCGCCTCGTACGGGCTCACCCCGAACCCGACCCGCGCGGCGGATTTTCCGTCGCCGATACCGACGATGGTCACATCGGAATCCACTCCGGCCACCGCCATGGCGGTATCGATGGTCGGCTGGTAACCCACGAAATCCAGTACCAGGCTCGCCCCGCCCGGTCCGGTGATCTTCCGGACGTTCGCGGCGGCGTGCTCGTCGGAGAGCACGGCCTCGTGCGCCCCCACCGACCTGGCGAAATCGAGTTTCTCGTCGTTGACGTCCAAGGCGACGACGCGGGTGGAGGACAGATACCGCAGCAGTTGGATGGCCACATGACCGAGACCGCCGCTACCGATCACCACCGTCCACGAACCCGGGCGGAGCTTGTCCAGGGAACGTTTGATGGCGTGATAGGGGGTCAAGCCGGCATCGGTGAGCGGTACGGTCGCCACCGGGTCGAGATCGCCGATGGGCACCAGGTGGCGCGGTGAATCGACGATCAGGTATTCGGCGATGGCACCCGGTGAGCCCAGGCCGGGCGGCATGATGCCCAGCTCGGCGGCCCGGGAACAATAGTTCTCCAGACCCTGTGCGCAGAACCAGCAGTTCCCGCAGCCCCAGGGGCCGTAGACGACGACATTCGTGCCGATATCGATTCCGCGCACCCCTTCGCCGAGCGCGGCGACCTGCCCGGCACCCTCGTGCCCGAGGGTCAGGGGCAGCTCGATACCGAACTGTTCCGGCGGGTTGTTCATGACGAAATCGTCGGAATGGCAGACCCCCGCCGCAGTCACCCGGAGCAGGACCTCGCCGGGACCGGGTTCGGGGGTGGGGATCTCGCGGACCTCGGGTTCGGCCCCGACTGTCACGTATTGCAATGCCTTCATAGCGCCTGTCCTCTCCGAGCCGAGCGACTGGGTGCGTACTGGTGGAACGGCAGCGAACGTGCGGGTACAGCAACTGCGACCAGGCTAGCCGGGCCGCGCCGAACCGGGGGCTTCCACGCGCCCGGTCGAGCACGGCCGCGATATGAGCGCCAGGTGTTCCGGGTGGGTCGGAGCTTCCAGGAGCAGGCCGGCGTTGTGGAACGGCCGAACCGGCCGGTTACGGGCAGTGGTGCGGAGTCCGGCCGGAAGTCCCGGGCCGGGGCCGGTCAGCGCCGGCCCGGTGGGCGGATACCGGTGTACCAGTCGAGCAGGGCCGGGTCGTCGACGGCGCTGCGTTCGACCACGCGCGCCGGGTCGGCGCCCTGGAACAGGCGTTTGATCGGAACCTCGAGCTTTTTACCGGTACGGGTGTGCGGTACCGCCGGGGCGAGGATTATCTCGTCCGGGACGTGCCGCGGTGACACCTCGGTGCGGATCACCTCGTTGATCCGGCCGCGCAGTTCATCGGTCAGTTCGGCGCCGGGAACCGGCACGACGAACAGCGGCATCCAGTACCCGCCGTCGGGTTGTTCGGCGCCGATGATCAGGGCCTCGGCCACCTCCGGCAGCCGCTCGACCGCCTGATAGATATCGGCACTGCCCATACGGATCCCGTGCCGGTTCAGCGTGGAATCCGAACGGCCGTGCACCACCACGCTGCCGCGGCCGGTCAGCGTGATCCAGTCGCCGTGTCGCCACACGCCGGGATAGGTGTCGAAGTAGGCGTCGTGGTAGCGAGCGCCGTCGGGGTCGCGCCAGAAATAGATCGGCATCGACGGCATGGGGGTGGTGACGACCAGTTCGCCCACCTCGCCGCGGACCGGCTGCCCGACCTCGTCGTAGGCGTCCAGGGCGACACCCAGATAGGGCGCCGACAATTCGCCCGGCCAGACCGGTACGGTGCGCACCCCACCGGCGAACGCCGAAACGACATCGGTACCACCGCTGATGGAGGCGACCGGGACGTTCCCGGCATTGTCGCGCAGCCACAGCGCGGACGCCGCGGGCAGCGCGGAACCGGTGATCCCGATGAGCCGCAGGGCCGACAGATCGTGTTCGGTCCGCGGTACCGCGCCCGCCTTCATACAGCCCAGCACATAGCCCGGGCTGGTACCGAGCACCGTGGCGTGGGTGCGGGCGGTGATCTCCCAGAGCGTATCCGGCTCGGGGTGGGCGGGGCTGCCGTCGTAACAGACGATGGTCGCCCCGGCGAGCAGACCGGCCACCTGGAAGTTCCACATCATCCAGCTCGGGCTGGTGTACCAGAAGAACGTATCCTGGGGACCGATATCCGACTGTAGGACAATGGCTTTGAGATGTTCGAGCAGTACGCCGCCGTGCCCGTGCACGATCCCTTTGGGCAGGCCGGTGGTGCCGGAGGAGAAGACGATCCACAGCGGATGCGCGAAATCGAGGGTCTCGGTTTCCGGGAGCGGATCGCCACCGGCCGGGTCGGTCGCGACCGACCACGGTGTGCTGCCGGGGATCTCGACACCCAGTCGCGACACCACCACCGTGGCGCGGACCGTGTCCAGACCGGCGCGCAACGCGGCGATATCCGCGCTCTTGTCGTGCACCTTCCCGCCGTACCGATACCCGTCGGCGGTCACCAGGACCACGGGCTCCAACTGGCCCAGCCGATCCAGCGCCGCCTTGGCCGTATAGTCCTGCCCGCAGGCGCTCCAGACCGCGCCGATCGCCGCGGTACCCAGGAACGCCACGACTGTTTCGGTGATATCGGGCAGATAGCCGACCACTCGGTCACCGGGCCGGACACCGAGCCCGCGCAGGGTCCGGGCGAAAGCCGCCACCCGGGCCGTCAACTCCGCCCACGAAGTTTCGACGATCTCTCGGCTGCCCTCGGTGGCCTGCAGAATCGCCGGACGATCGGTGCGTGCCCGGGCGACCACCCGATCCACATAGTTCACAGTGGTCCCGGGAAACCAGCGCGTCCCCGGCATCTCGGGACACGGCAGCACCTCACCGGCGATCGGCCCGAGATCGAAATACTCCCAGACTGCCAGCCAGAACTCGGCCGTATTGTCCACCGACCACTGCCACAGCGTCCGGTAATCGGGCAGATCCACACCCGAACGTGTGGCGACGAAGCGGGCGAAATCGGTGACCCTGGCGTCGGCGATATCCCGATCGGTCGGTACCCACTGTGGTTCCACCGGCAGAAACCCTTCTGTGTTTATTTGCCCCGCCTTCGGCGGGGCGGGTGGGGCCCTATTAACCCCGGTTCTTCACTCCGCCGCTCAGTCGCTTCGCTCCTTCGCTCTGTCGCTCCAGGACCGGGGCGGGCCCCACCCACTGAGGTGGAGTGTTCGGAGTAAGGGGGAGGGGGTTTGCGGGTGGGGGTGCGGTCATCTGTGTGGTTCGTGTCGGGTGCTCGATGGTCGGGTCGGGTCTGTGCGGGCGAAGCCGTGTGTTCGGTTGTGCCGAACCTTGTTCCTTCGTTCGATAGCCGGCCCGGTCACGGATGTGGGGTAGCCCGGAACAGAGGGGAGGTGTGCTGTGTCCGGGCCTGGTGGGTTCATTTCACTGTAGGTGTTCGGTGCTCGCTGTTCTACGGACTGTTTCCGGGTGCGCACTTTCCGGTGGGGACTGCGCGGTTGTCTACCCTTGTGCCCGCTGCAGGAGTTGTTCGGCGTGACGCAGCAGGGGGGCATCCACCATCTTGCCCTCGTAGGTGAAGACTCCGCGGTGGTTCGGAGCCGCGGTCAATACGCCCCGCGCCCAGTCGAGTTCCGCGGGGGAGGGGGCGTAGGCGGCGCGGATGACCGGGATCTGGGCGGGATGGATGGCGACCTTGATATCGAAACCGACCGCCACCGCGTCCTCGGCCTCGGCACGCAGGCCGTCGAGGTCGCGGATGTTCAGGTACACCATGTCCAGGGCGAGTCGCTGGTGTGCCTTGGCGGCCAGCAGACCGGTGCTGCGCAGATGCAGTGCCACATCGCGATAGCTGCCGTCGGACCGGCGGGTGCCGGTGCCGCCCATGGCGGCCACCAGATCCTCCACTCCGCACATCACACCGCGGGTATTGGCGGCCGTGGCGATCTGCTGGATCTCCAGGGCACCCAGCGGCGTCTCGATCAGCGCGAGCACCTGGTACCCGGACAATCCGGTGACCTGATGGATGGACTCGGTCTTGGGCAGCATGACCAGGCGGTAGCCGGTGCGGCGCAGGGCTTCCAGGTCCGGTTCGTGGTCGGGGGTGCCCACCGGATTGACCCGGACCACGGTGGTCGCGGGGTCGAGCGGAGTGTCCACGAGGGCAGTGCGGGCGGCGGGTTTATCGGCCGGGGCCACGCCGTCCTCGAGATCGAGGATCACCACATCGGCGGCCGCGGCGGCCTTGCGGTAGCGCTCCGGGCGGTCGGCGGGGCAGAACAGCCACGCCGGTCCGGGGGATTGCCAGGCGGCGTCGGTGCTGGGCTGAGTGTTCACCGGTCGTACCTTCCCCGTTCGCCGGTCGCGGACCTCATACCGGCTCCCCGGCCGGGCGCAACCGGATCAGCGCGTTGCGGACGGCCACCCCGACCACCGTGCCGTGCTGATTCCGGGCCACATGACGGAAGGTGACCACACCTTGGCCGGGCCGGCTCTTCGATTCCCGTTTGTCGAGTACCACGGTCTCGGTGTACACGGTGTCGCCGTGGAACAGCGGCGCCGGGAACTTCACCTCTTCGAAGCCCAGGTTGGCGACCGTGGTGCCCTGGGTCAGATGCGCGACCGCCTGCCCGATCATGGTGCCCAGAGTGAACAGCGAATTGACCAGACGCTCGTGGAACGGCTCCTGGGCGTCACTGAAAGCCTTGTCGATATGCAGACCCTGAGTGTTCATGGTCAGCGTGCTGAACAGCACATTGTCGGTTTCGGTCATGGTCCGGCCGGGCCGGTGCTCGTAGAGCACCCCGGTCTCGAGTTCCTCGAACCACAGACCGGTCTGCACGACCCGTTTCAGGCCGGCGGTGTCGTGGTCGACATCCTTGGTGATCTTCTCGCCGCTCACAGGCCGAGCTCCCGTCCGATCAGCATGAGTTGTACTTCCGTGGTGCCCTCGCCGATTTCGAGGATCTTGCTGTCCCGGTAGTGCCGGGCCACCGGGTATTCGTTCATGAACCCGTAGCCGCCGAAGATCTGGGTGGCGTCGCGGGCGTTGTCCATGGCGGCCTCACTGGCCACCAGCTTGGCGATGGAAGCCTGCTTCTTGAAGGGCTTTCCGGAGAGCATGAGCGCGGCGGCGTCGTAGTAGGCGGTGCGGGCGGTATGGGCGCGCGTCTCCATCCGCGCGATCTTGAACGCGATCGCCTGGTTGCTGCCGATCGTCTTCCCGAAAGCTTCCCGCTCTCCGGCATAGCGCACACATTCGTCCACACAGCCCTGGGCGGCGCCGACCGACAGGGCCGCGATGGCGATCCGGCCCTCGTCGAGGATGCGCAGGAAGTTGGCGTAACCGCGGCCGCGTTCGCCGAGCAGGTTCTCCTGGGGCACCCGCACGTCGTCGAAGCTGAGCGGGTGGGTGTCCGAGGCGTTCCAGCCGACCTTGTTGTAGGCGGGTTCGGCGGTGAATCCGGGAGTATCCGCGGGGACCAGGATGGTGGAGATCTCCTTCTTGCCGCCGGTCTGCCCGGTCACCGCGGTCACGGTGACCAGGGCGGTGATATCGGTGCCGGAGTTGGTGATGAACTGTTTGTTGCCGTTGATCACCCAGCTGTCCCCGTCTTCGACGGCGGTGGTGCGGGTCCCGCCCGCGTCGCTGCCCGCGCCCGGCTCGGTGAGTCCGAACGCGCCGAGGTTCTGCCCGCTCGCCAGGCGCGGCAGCCACTCCTGTTTCTGTTTCTCGTCACCGAAGCGGTAGATCGGCATCGCACCGAGCGAAACGCCTGCCTCCAGGGTGATGGCCACGCTCTGATCGATTTTGCCGAGTTCCTCGAGGGCCAGGCAGAGCGCGAAATAGTCGCCGCCCATCCCGCCGTACTCCTCCGGGAACGGCAGCCCGAACAGGCCCATCCGCGCCATCCCCGCCACGACCTCGTACGGGAAACTGTGCTCGGCATCGTGTTTCGCCGCCACGGGGGCGACCACCTGGTTCGCGAAATCCCGCACGGTCAGCGCCAGGTCGCGGTAGTGCTCGGGCAGTGTGCCGGTGGAGAGGAAATCGGTCACCTGTGCCTCATCTCGTTCTCGGGGACGGTTTCGCCGGTGCGCGCACCGGAATCAGTTCGGGGCGGGTTCTTCGGCGGTCGCGGGCTCCGGCTCGGTGCCGGACGCCGGTTCCGGATGCACGCGCGCGAGGACCTCGTCGAGCCGCACCGAAGCGCCCGCGGTCACGAGTATCTCGACGGTGCCGGCCAGTGGCGCGGTGAGCGAATGCTCCATCTTCATGGCCTCGACCACCAGGATCGACTCGCCCGCGGCCACCGTTCTCCCGGATTCCGCCGATACGGCGAGCACCGTTCCCGGCATGGGGCTGCGGATCTCGGCGTCGTGCGCCGCGACGTCACCGGCGCGCACGGATTCCTCGGCGAGTTCGCGCAGCGACGCGATTCCGGAGTCACCGGCGACCCAGATCGCGGCATCGGATTCGGCGACCCGGTAGTCGCGACGGATACCGTCGAGGGTGAGGGTCACGGTATGCACCGCGGCGCCGGTGGGCAGCCCGTCCGTAGCCTCATCCGGACCGAGTACGGCTGTCGCGGAAGCGATTTCGCTGTCTTCGATCCGGATCCCGGCACTGCCGGGAGTGCCGGTGAGATGGACGTGCACCACCCGGTCCCCGCCCGCCAGCCGGATCCGGATCGGTGCCTGCGCCCCGACCCGCCAGCCGGTCGGATACGCCCACGGATCGGCCGGACCCACCGGCCAGCGGCGCAACCACCGGTAGACCGCCGCGGCAGCGAAGATATCGTCGGTGACCGGTGGCGCGCGGAAATCACCGGCCCGCCGGTCCAGCAACGCGGTGTCGAGCCGGCCCGCCGCCACATCCGGATCGGCCAGCAGGAACCGCAGGAAGTCGATATTGGTCCGGACCCCGAGCAGGACGGTATCGGCGAGCGCGCGGTCCAGGGTGGCCAGCGCGGCCGCGCGGTCGTGCCCGTGCGCGACGACCTTGGCGAGCATGGGGTCGTAGTCGCTGCCGACCACCGTGCCCACCGCCGATCCGGAATCCACCCGGACCCCGGGCCCGCCGGGTTCGGCCAGGTCCAGGACGGTACCGCCGGTCGGCAGGAAATCGCGGGTGGGATCCTCGGCGTACACCCGGGCCTCTACCGAATGCCCGTGCAGGCGGATATCGTCCTGGGCCGCCCGGATCTGCTGGCCGGCGGCGATCCGGACCTGGCATTCCACCAGATCGAATCCGGTGACCATCTCGGTGACCGGATGTTCCACCTGCAGGCGGGTGTTCATCTCCATGAAGAAGAATTCGCCGGGCCGATCGGCGGAGACGATGAATTCCACCGTCCCCGCCCCCACGTAGTCGACACTGCGCGCGGTGGCACAGGCCGCGGCCCCGATCCGGGCGCGGGTGGCGGGGTCGAGCAGGGGCGACGGCGCTTCCTCGATCACCTTCTGGTGCCGCCGTTGCAGACTGCATTCGCGTTCGCCCAGGTGCAGGACGGTGCCGTGGGTATCGGCCAGGATCTGTACCTCGATATGCCGGGGCCGGGTGACGAAGCGTTCCAGGAACAGGGTGTCGTCACCGAACGCCGACGCGGCCTCGCGCCGGGCGCTGACCAGCGCCGCGGGCAGATCGGCGGGATCGTCGACCCGGCGCATCCCTTTGCCGCCGCCGCCCGCGGACGGTTTGACCAGTACGGGATAACCGATATCGGTGGCCGCGGCGACCAGCGCGGCATCGGTCAGCCCGGGTTCGGCGATTCCCGGGACCACGGGCACCCCGGACGCGGCGACCGTGGTCTTCGCGGTGATCTTGTCGCCCATGATCTCGATCGCCTTCGCCGGAGGGCCCAGGAAAACGATCCCGGCCGCGTCCAGCGCGGCCGCGAAAGCAGCATTCTCGGAAAGGAATCCGTAGCCGGGGTGCACCGCGCCGGCGCCGGTGCGGCGCGCGGCCTCGACGACCCGGCCGATGTTCAGATAACTCTCCCGGGCGGGTGCCGCCCCCAGCCGCACGGCGGTATCGGCGGCGCGTACATGCGCGGCTCCGACATCGGCATCGCTGTACACAGCGACCGAGCGCAGGCCCATGGTCCGCAGCGTCCGGATGACCCGCACCGCGATCTCACCGCGATTGGCCACCAGCACCGTGTCGAAGGGCAGCGGGAGATTCGAGTTCAACATGGTGATCACATCCGGAAGACGCCGTAGGAGACCGGCTCGAGCGGTGCCTGCGCGCACACCGAGAGAGCCAGTCCGAGCACAGTGCGGGTATCGGCGGGATCGATGACGCCGTCGTCCCACAGCCGGGCCGTCGAATAGTAGGGGTTCCCCTGCGCCTCGTATTGCCGGCGGATCGGTTCCTTGAACGCCTCCTGATCGGCCTCGCTCCACGGTTGGCCGTTGCCGTCGAGCTGATCACCGCGCACCGTCGCCAGCACCGATGCCGCCTGCTCACCGCCCATCACCGAGATCCGGGCATTGGGCCACATCCACAGGAACCGCGGCGAGTAGGCCCGGCCGCACATCGAATAGTTCCCGGCCCCGTAGGAGCCGCCGATCACGACGGTCAGTTTGGGCACCCGAGCACAGGCCACGGCGGTCACCATCTTCGCACCGTGTTTGGCGATACCGCCGGCCTCGTAATCACGGCCGACCATGAAACCGGTGATGTTCTGCAGGAAGAGCAGCGGGATCTCGCGCTTATCGCAGAGTTCGATGAAATGCGCGCCCTTCATGGCGGATTCGCTGAACAGCACGCCGTTGTTCGCGACGATTCCCACCGGGTGGCCGTGGATATGCGCGAAACCGGTGACCAGGGTGGTGCCGTATTCGGCTTTGAACTCGTCGAATCCGGCCGCGCCGGCGGCGTCGGCGTCGACGACGCGGGCGATCACCTCGCGCACGTCGTAGGGGGTGCGCAGATCGCCGGGCACGATGTCGTAGAGCTCGCCGGCGGGAGCGGCGGGCTCGCGCGCGGGCCGCACCTCCCAGGCCGGTTCCGGCCGCGGGCCCAGGGTGGCGACGATCCGGCGCACCGTGCGCAGGGCGTCGCGGTCGTCGTCGGCCAGATGATCGGTGACGCCGGAGGTGCGGGAATGCAGCGCGCCGCCGCCCAGCTCCTCGGCGGTCACCACCTCGCCGGTGGCCGCTTTCACCAGGGGTGGTCCGCCGAGGAAGATCGTGCCCTGGTCGCGCACGATGACCGCCTCGTCGCTCATGGCCGGGACATACGCACCGCCCGCGGTGCACGAACCCAGGACCGCGGCGATCTGGGCGATCCCACGGGCACTCATGGTGGCCTGGTTGTAGAAGATCCGGCCGAAATGTTCGCGATCGGGGAAGACGTCGTCCTGTTCGGGCAGGTAGGCGCCGCCGGAATCGACCAGGTACACACACGGCAGGTTGTTGTGCAGCGCCACTTCCTGGGCGCGCAGATGCTTCTTCACCGTGACGGGGTAGTAGGTGCCGCCCTTGACCGTGGCGTCGTTGGCGACGATCACGCATTCGCGTCCGGAGACCCGGCCGATACCGGTGATGATGCCGGCGCCGGGGCAGTCGCCCCCGTACATTCCGTCGGCGGCCAGCGGCGACAGTTCCAGGAACGGGCTGCCGGGGTCGAGCAGTTGGTCCACCCGCTCGCGCGGCAGTAGTTTGCCGCGGGCGATATGGCGCTGCCGGGCCTTCTCCGGGCCGCCCCGGGCCGTTTCGGCGAGCCGGTGGCGTAATTGATCGGCCAGGGCGAGATTCGCCGTCCGGTTATCGGCATCGGACCGGGTGGCGGGCGCTGGGCTCGCGGTGCGGGTCATCGCGTCGTCCTGACGTCTGAGTTAATCGCTGATAACTGGAATTGAGGTTAATCTTGACTAACCGAGTTGTCCAGAGCGGGTGGAAGGAGTGCGGGTGACCAGTGCCGAGTCTGCCACTCCGACCCGCCGTGAACAGCTGAAACAGCAGCGGCGCGGCCAGTTGCTCATCGCGGGGGCGCGGCTCATCGCCGAACGCGGATACCTCGGTATGCGCCTGGACGACCTGGGTGCCGCGGTCGGAATCAGCGGCCCGGCGGTATACCGGCACTTCCCCAACAAGGAGGCACTGCTGGTCGAATTGCTGGTGGGAATCAGCCGCCGGCTGCTCGACGGCGGTAGCACCGTCGCCGCGGCGGCGGCCGGGCCACCGGAGGCGCTGGCCGCCCTGGTGGAATTCCACCTCGACTTCGCGCTCGGCGAACCCGAGCTCATCCGCATCCAGGACCGCGACCTCGACAATGTGCCGCCACCCGCTCGCCGCGAGATCAGACGCACTCAGCGCCGCTATGTGGAGATCTGGGTCGGGGTGCTGTGTGAGATGACACCCGGCCTCACCGAGGAGACCGCCCGGGTACAGGCCCATGCGGTGTTCGGGCTGCTCAACTCGACCCCGCACAGCGCCGGCCCGGCCCAGAACCGCAGCCGCGCGGTGCTGCGCTCGATGGCTCTGGCCGCGCTCACGGGCCCCCCGCCGCAGTGAAACCGCGGTGCTGAAGGCCGAAATCGTAAGTGCGAGAAGATTTGTCCGATTGGCTGCCTGCTGACCAGTGGTCATAGAGTCACCGCATGACCGAGCAGCGGTCCAACCCGCACGACGCGTACTTCCGCAAAGTGATGTCCCGCCCCACCAACGCCGCGTCCGAGCTACGCGCCGCACTACCCGAGTCGCTCAGCACCCGCCTGGACTGGGCCGATCTACAGCTACAACCGGGCAGCTTCGTGCACTCCGATCTCCGCAACCGTTTCAGCGATCTGCTGTTCCGTACCCGCCTCGACGGCCATCCCGCCTACGTGTACCTGCTGATGGAGCATCAATCCAGCAGCGATCGATTCATGGCCTTCCGCATGCTCGAATACATGGTCGCCATCTGGCGCCAGCATCTCATCGACAACGCCGGAGTCAGAACCCTGCCCGTGGTGATCCCGGTGGTCGTGCACAACACCGCCGACGGGACGCGTTGGTCGCCGTCGCACCCCACCGAACTCGCTGACCTGCTCGACCTCGACCCGGCCGCCCGCGAGGTCCTCGGTCCCCATCTCCCGCGGCTACGATTCCTCCTCGACGATATCGCCGTGCTCGATCTCGCCGCCCTGCGCGAACGCGACCTCACCCCCGCGGCCAGGGTCCTCCTGGTCCTGCAGCGCATCGCACCGAGAAACGGGCGGCTGGGACACGATATGCTGGACTGGCTCGAAGACCTCCGCGCCCTCGATACCGGCCCGGACGCACTCGGCGACTATCGGACCGTCCTGACCTACATCATGACGGTCGGCGAAACCGTCGAAGCCGACCTGGCGGCGGTTTTCGAACGGCTCGGCCCGCGAGCGAAGGAGGCCATTGTGACCACAGCAGAGATCATCGAAGCACGTGGTGAGGCACGTGGTGAGGCACGCGGTGAGGCACGCGGTGAGGCACGCGGTCGTGTGGAGGCGCTGCTCGAGTTGTTGGCCGCGAAGTTCGGGCCGGTGCCCGAGGCGGTGGCCGATCGTATCCGCTCGGCCGACCCCGGCCGGGTCCGCGTCTGGACAGCCCGGGTGCTGACCGCCGGCACTCTCGACGAACTGTTCGCCTGAACCTGCGCGCCGCTACCCGGCCCGGTCTGCACGAGCTGATGCCCCACCGGTGACCAGCTGATCCGAGTACGCGCAACGGCACGGGTACCCGTATGCGAGCTGATCGGTCTTTCCGGCTACGCCTGCTGAATGCCTCGGGGCGGATACGGTCGGCGAAACCGTCGAAGCCGACCTGGCGGCGGTTTTCGAACGGCTCGGCCCGCGAGCGAAGGAGGCCATTGTGACCACAGCAGAGATCATCGAAGCACGTGGTGAGGCACGCGGTGAGGCACGCGGTGAGGCACGCGGTCGTGTGGAGGCGCTGCTCGAGTTGTTGGCCGCGAAGTTCGGGCCGGTGCCCGAAGCAATGGCCGCCCGTGTCCGCTCGGCCGATCCCGCCCGGGTCCGGGTCTGGACAGCCGGGGTGCTGACGGCTACCAGCCTCGACGAACTGTTCACCTGAACTCGAGTGTCGTGCGGCCGTGCCACCAGCTCGGCGGGCGAGAGACCGCTACCGATCGGTAGCGGTCCCGGCCCAGCCGTATGCGCTGATACCAGAGTGTCTACGCGGCGGCCTCGAATCGGAGGTGTACCTCGATATCGGTCGGTGCGCCGGTGTAGTGGAGGGTCCGCAGGCCCAGATCGGCGGCCGCTCGGCAATTGTCGGCCCGGTCGTCGACGAACAGGACGCGGGCGGGATCGTCCACGCCGGTGGCGGCGAGCGCACTGCGGTAGGTGCCGGGGTGGGGTTTGTTCATACCGAGCCGGGCCGAGTAGAGGGCGTCGGTCATCGCGGAGCGCCAGTCGGAGTCGTCGAGCGCGTCACTCACCGGATGGGGTGCGTTGGAGAGCAGTACCAGCGGGATCTCCGACCGCCGGAACCGGTGCAGCAGGGCGACAACACGGTCGTCGGTCCGGGTCCACATGGCCGTGTCCGTTGTCCGCAACCGGGTGAGTAGTCCCGGGTCCGGACGCCGGCCGAGGACAGTGGTCCAGAACTCAGCGTCGTCGAAATCGCCGGAATCGTAGGGTTCGCGAGCGCTCCAGAAGACACTCTGGAAGTGTTCGAGCCGATCCGCGGGCCAACCGGCGAGTTCGGCGAGCCCGCGCCAGGCGAGCGCGGTCGGCTGTAGTCCGATGACGCCGTTGTAGTCGAAGATGACCGCGGCCGGCGACGGGGTCCGGGGTGCGAGTGTGGCTACCATTTGTTCTCCAGGGCTCGAGGGGCCAGTACGGCTACGCCTGCGGCGAGCAGGGCGGGTAGGACGAGGGCGACGGGCAGGGATGTGATCGCGGCCAGGGCGCCGATGAGCGCCGGTCCCGCGAGGAGGCCCAGGTAGCCGGTCACGGTCACGGTGGCGATGCCGCGCGGACCACCGGCTCCGGCGGCGCTGATCAGTGCAGGGATCGTGACGGACAGGCCGAGACCGAAGGCGGCCCAACCGGCGAGTGCGAACGGCACATCGGCGACCGCCAGGCCCGTGACGAGTCCGATCGAGGATACGATCGCGCCCGCCCGAACCACTGTCGCCGCACCGAAATACGCGATGAGCCGATCGCCGGCGAGACGCCCGGCGGCCATGGCCGCGCTGTATCCGGCGTACGCGGCCGCGCCGGTCGCGGCGGATGCGTGCAGCACGGTGAGATGGACTGCCGACCAGTCCGCGGCGGTACCTTCGCCCAGCAGGCATCCGGCGGCCAGCAAGCCCAGCAACCACAGCCGGCCCCGGGACAGTTCCGGCCGGGGTTCCCGCGCAGTCGTTTCCACCGGATCGGGGATCATCGCCGGTGATCCGATACAGCGCGTGGCCGGTGCCACCGCGACTGCGGCCACGATGACCGCGGCCGCGGTGACGCCGAAAACGTAGGTGTGTGAACAATGCGCGGCGAGTACGGCGAGTACCGCCCCGCCCAGTGCGCCGAGACTGTAGGCCGCGTGCAGGCCGGACATGATCGGGCGACCGTAAGCCTGCTGGCACCGGACCGCCGCGACATTCACGCCGACATCCAGCACACCGTGCGCTGCCCCGAAAAGTAATGCCGCGGTAGCGAGTACGATCGCGGATCGGCTGGTACCCAGCAGGGCGAGACTCGCGGCGAGGCAGATCGCGCCGCCGCTCAGCAGATGGGGGAGCCGGGTGGGCTCGGCGAGCAGACCGCCCGCGCGGAGGCCGGCGACCATGCCGACCGCGGATGCGAGCAGGACCGCGGCCAGCCCCGCGGTATCGAGCCCGGCGGCCTCCTGGACCGCCGGGATGCGGGTGCCCCAGACGGCCATCACCACACCGAGTGCGGCGAAGTATCCCGTCAGCAACCCGCGGCTGCGCGCGACGACGCCGGATATCTGTTCTCGGTTTTCCGAAACCGGTGGCGCGCTCGTATATGTCATGAGAACTCCATGAGAAATATCGCCGAATTCATCGGTCGGAAAAGACCGTGAATTCGGCTGCGGAGTATGCGAATTCCAGCCTCTTTCCACGACGAAAGAGACGGATGAACCGTGGATCAGCAGAATGTTCCGCGGGTACGAAGTCGAATGTATTGCGACGCTGCACGAACAAGCCGAAACATAGCAGTGGAAATGGTCGGCTACCACCCGGGGCGGGGCTCGGTGACCTGCTCCACAGCGCGCGGTCCGAAGCTCTCACCGGGGGCGGTACCGGAACCACGCACCGGTACCGTGTCGAGCGCCGAACCTATGCCCGGCCAGTCGGATCCGGTACCCGCCCACCTGACCGCCGGTGGTCCCGACCGCCCGTTGTCGATCCGATTGTGGCGAGGGCGCCCGAGAACGGAACCCGCGATCATCCCGACGGGTATTCCATTTCTCTTGTCAGGATATCGACCTTCTGTGCGGCCGGCCGATTCTCAGTTCCCCGCCGGTGCCCGAGCGGTGCGAGCCGCATCGGCCCGATCGAGATCGGTCAGGTCGAATCCCTTGGTCTCGCGGGCGACGAGCACCGCCACCGCGGTCACCGCGGTCGCCGCGGCGAGATACAGCGCGATGGGTACGGAGGAATCGAAGACCTCCAGTAGTTTCACCGCGATCACCGGCGCCAGTGATCCGGCGACGATCGAGGTCACCTGATAGCCCAGCGATACCCCGGAATAGCGCATCCGGGTCGGGAACATCTCCGCCATGATGGCCGGTTGCGGGGCGTACATACCCGCGTGCGCGATCAGGCCGAGCATGATCGCCGCGGTGATCACCCATCCGTTGCCGGTATCCATCATCGGGAAGGCGAAGAACCCCCACGCCCCGGCCGCGACGGTTCCGGCCAGGTACACCGGGCGCCGCCCGATCCGGTCGGCCAGCGCACCGGCGGCCGGGATCGCCGCGAAATGCACGGCGTGCGCGGCCAGCAGCCACCACAGGATGTCGTCGGTGGCCAGACCCTCACGCACCTTCAGATAGGTGATGGTGAACGTGACGACCAGGTAGTACATGATGTTCTCGCCGAACCGCAGGCCCATCGCGGTGAACACACCGCGCGGATACCGCTTCAGTACCTCCACGGCGCTGAACGACGAGGACCGTACCCGTTCGGCCTCCTGCCGAGCGGCGGTGAAGATCGGGGCGTCGCTCACCTTGGTGCGCACGTAGTAGCCGATCAGCACGACCACGGCCGAGAGCCAGAACGCGATCCGCCACCCCCACGACAGGAACGCGTCGTCGGACAGTGTCGCGGTCAGCGCCAGGAGGACCAGGGTGGCCAGCAGGTTTCCGCCCGGGACCCCGGACTGCGGCCAGCTCGCCCAGAAACCGCGGCTGCGGTCGGGGCTGTGCTCGGCCACCAGCAGGACCGCGCCACCCCATTCGCCGCCGACCGCGAAACCCTGCAGGAAGCGGAGCAGCACCAGCAGTACCGGGGCCAGGTAACCGATCTGCCCGTAGGTGGGCAGGCAGCCCATCAGGAAGGTCGACACACCCACCAGGATCAGGCTGAACTGCAGTAGCCGTTTGCGACCGTAGCGGTCGCCGAAATGCCCGAAGACGATCCCGCCGAGCGGCCGGGCGGCGAAACCCACGGCATAGGTGAGGAATGCCTTCAGGATCGCGTCGAGCTCGCTGTCGGAAGCCGGAAAGAAGATCTTGCTGAACACCAGCGTCGCGGCCGTGCCGTAGAGGAAGAACTCGTACCACTCGACCACGGTCCCCGCCATGGACGCGGCGACCACCCGGCGCAGCCCGGACCGATCGGGAGGAGGGGTCCCACCGGTCTTTTCCGACCCGTCCACCACACTCATCGCCGACTCCTCACACGCGGTGGCCCCCGATGACGGGCGCCACACGGAGTATCACCCGCGAGCGGTCGCGATTTCGGCGGTTTCGCGGGGACGGCCGGGGCCTTGCCCGGTCAGTGGGAGTCGTTCGTCCGCGGCGGCCCGCCGGGGCCGGGCAGCGTTGTCCACCGATGACGATCCCGACGCGATTCCCGCGTGGGCGGCCGCACCCGGCGATCCCGCCGAATGCGGCCCGCTATCCGCGACCGGGCCCTTCTCACCGGGCGAGTTGCAGCGCGAGGGTGGCGACGATCGGAACCAGATAGATCAGTGGGAACACCGCCGTCTTGTACGAGCGGGCCCGCAGGGCCGTCGCGGTCGCGCCGAGGAAATAGAGGATCAGTCCGATGGCGGCGGCCACGCCGAGCGCCGGAAGGACGAAGCCGGCGAGCAATCCCAGCGCTCCGGCGGTCTTGGCCAGGGCCAGCCAGTTCCACCACGACCGCGGCACACCGTACTGCTCGAGCGGTTCGACGACGAACTGCTGTTTCGTGAACAGCGCGTAACCCGAGAACCCGACCCACAGTGCGGTCAGGACCGCGACGATGTAATAGGCGACGTCCATGGCGAACCTCTATCTCTTCGGCCGGTGTGTTCCGGCGGATACACGATCGACGAGATAGCCCGCCCGGGTGTGACATCCCCGCCGCGAAACCCGCGGACGGCCGGTAGGCTGGCGGCCACCGAGCCCTTCCGCCATTGCGAGCCCACACGACCTGCCCGGCCGTCCCCGGTTGTCGTCTTCGCCGGATGATCCACCGCGGCGACCGGGGTTGATAGGGCCCCGACACGCGGCGCCGAAGGCGCCGCCGATAGATACAGCCCTAGGCTTGACGCTCATGGCCTCACTTTCCGATCCCAAGGTGCGTGAATTCCTCAGTTACGGAACCCGGACCGCGAAGGTCGCGTATACCGCGGCCGATGGGCGCCCACTGGTCACCCCGGTGTGGTTCCTGCTGGACGGCGACGAGATCGTGTTCAACACCGGCAAACAGACTGCGAAGGGGAGAGCATTGCAGCGTGACCCCCGGATCGCGATCGTGGTGGATCTGGAGGAGCCGCCGTTCGCCGCGGTGCAGATCCAGGGCACGGTCACCTTCTCCGAGGATCCGGCCGACCTGCTGCGTTCGGCGACCGCGATCGGCGGCCGCTATATGGGTACGGCCCGTGCCGACGAGTTCGGCCGTCGTAACGGAGTCCCCGGCGAACTGCTGGTGCGGGTACAGCCGACCAAGGTCATCGCCTTCTTCGACGCCGTCGGCTGATTCCGGCCCGGCCACGGCCGCTGCCTACACTCGACCCATGACGGTGCACTTCATCGGGGCCGGTCCCGGCGCCGCGGATCTGCTGACGGTGCGCGCGGTGGAGCTGCTGCGCCGGTGTTCGGTATGCCTGTATCCGGGGACCTATCTGGATCCCGAGGTGCTCGGCCACTGCGCACCGGCCACGGAACTCATCGACACCCAGCGGCTCGACCTGGACGAGATCACGGCCCATATGGTCCGCGCGACGGCGGCGGGCCGTGCGGTGGCGCGTCTGTGTTCGGGCGATCCGTCCCTCTATTCCGCTCTCACCGAGCAGACACGCAGACTCGACGCCGCCGGCGTGTCCTGGGATATCACCCCGGGCGTTCCCGCGTACGCCGCCGCCGCGGCGCTGCTGGGAGCCGAGTTGACCGTTCCCGAGGTCGTGCAGTCGGTGGTGCTGACCCGTACGCGGGCCCGGTCGACCGCGATGCCGGCGACCGAGGCGCTGCCGGAGTTCGCGCGGACACGCGCCACGCTGGTGTTGCATCTGGCGATCACCCGTATCCGGGAGCTGGCGCGGGAGCTCGTCGCGGATTACGGGCCGGGGTGCCCGGTGGCGGTGGTCTATCGCGCGAGCCAACCGGACCAGCTTGTGCTGCGCGGCACACTGGCCGATATCGCGGATCGGGTCGCGGCGGCGGGGCTGTCCCGGGCGGCGGTCGTGCTGGTCGGACGGGCCCTGGACCCCGGTGCCGATTGTGTGCAATCGCACCTTTACGACCCGGGCCGGGACCGCAGCCACCTGAGCGGATAGGCGCGGGGCGGTCGGGCGCGCGGGGTGTATCCGGAAACCGCCCGGTGACCGCTGGGCCCCTCGCCGAACCCGGTTGGTGACACGGCCGTGCTTCGGTAGATTGGATCGGTGGTCAGGAGTCGACGCCCGGGTGCGATGGCGCGGTGGCACGGGGCACCGGGCGTGCCGGGTGGTACGGGGCACCCGATGTAACGGTCCTGGCTTCACAAACGGATAACTCCGATGGACATTTCTGCCTGAGCAAACGAGAAGTGGGCCTGGGACCGCGGATGCCGAGCTGTCGGCGGTGCGCGTCGCAATCCGGGTGGTGACGGGAAGCGCACGCGTGCGTTCCGGAAGCGAGGTTACGGTTGGACCGGCTGGACAACGGCGGGAACGGTACGGACAGTGGCGCAGCAGCCACGGACGGGAGTCTGTTCCCCCTGTCGCCCGCGCAGCTGGGCATCTGGTACGCGCAGCATATGGACCCGCAGGTCCCGGTCAACATCGCGCAATACGTCGAACTGCGTGGTGAGCTCGATCTCGACCTGCTGAGCCGGGCCGTCCGGGACACCGCCCACGAGGTCGGTTCCCCCCTGCTACGGATCGTCGAACGCGACGGGGAACCGCTGCAGTGGGTCGATCACTCGATCGACGAGCGGGTCGGCTATGTCGATCTGCGCGACGCCGACGATCCGGCCGCGGCCGCCCGTGCGTGGATGCGTGCCGAGTACAGCCGGCCCCTGGAGCTGACCGAGGATCGGCTGTTCGCGACCTTCGCACTGCAGCTGGCCGACGACCGGTGGTACTGGTTCACCCGCGTCCACCACATCACCTTCGACGGTTTCAGCGCGATGAGCTCGGTGAACCGGGTCGCCGAGCTGTACACGGCATACCGGACGGGCGGCGAAGCGCCGCGTTCCCGGGCCGCGAGCCTGCGCACCCTCTACGACCAGGAGATCGCCTACCGCGACAGCGCCCGGTTCGAATCCGATAGGGAGTACTGGGCCGAACGGGTCACCGGGCTGGAGGAGGGCAACAGCCTGGTCGGCCGGACGGCCGGGCCCTCGCCGTGGAACGGTGTCCAGCAGGCGGCGCTGACCGATGCGCGGAGCGCGCTGCTCGAAGCGAGCGTGGCCCGGCGCGAGTCCACCCCGGCGCAGGAACTGCTGGCGGGATTCGCCGCGTACCTGGCGCAGTGGAACGGTGCCGCCGAGGTGATCCTGAGCCTGCCGGTGACCGGTCGTGTCACGGCGGCCATGCGCCGTTCCGGTGGCGCACTGTCGAATATCGTGCCGCTGCGGTTGCGGATCGACCCCGATACGACGGTGGGCGAACTGCTGCACCGGGTTCAGCTGGAGGTGGCCGGGGCACTGCGCCACCAGCGCTACCGCAGTGAGGACATCCGCCGCGATGTCGGCTCGAATGCCACCTCTTTCGGCCCGGCGGTCAATGTCATGCTGTTCGAGGACGAGATCGTTCTCGGCGATGTGGTGGGCACCCTGCAGGTGCTGACCACCGGCAGCATCACCGATCTGAGTGTCAATTTCTATCAGTCGATGCGCGGTACCCGGCTGCACATCGATTTCGAGACCAACCCGAATGTCTATTCCGCTGCCGAGGCCGAACGGCACCACACGCGTTTCCTCGAATTCTTCGACGGTTTCCTCGCCGCCGACGCGGCGACCGCGGTCTGGGATCTCGAACTCACCACCGCCACCGAACGTGATCTGACGACGGTCGAATACAACCGCCGGACGCTGGCGGTTTCGGCCGCCACCCTGCCCGAACTGCTCGACGAACAGGCAGTGGACCCGGCGAGCGTCGCCCTCGTCTCCGAAGACCTGACCCTGACCCGCGCCCAATTCGATGCGCGGGTCGATCGGCTCGCGCGCTATCTGATCGCCACCGGGGTCGGGCCGGAATCGCCGGTCGCCGTCGCGATGCCGCGGTCGGTCGAACAGATCGTGGCCGTCCACGCGGTCGTGCGGGCCGGTGGCGCGTACGTGCCGATCGATCCGGACCATCCGGCCGACCGGATCGAATATCTGCTGCACAGCGCCGTCCCGGAATGCGTCCTCACCCGGTCCGGCGACGAGATGACGCTTCCGGCGGATACGCGGCGGGTCGATATCGATACCCTCGACCTCGCCGATTTCCCGGATACACCGATCACCGACGCCGATCGGTTGCGGCCGCTGCGGCCGGAGAACCCCGCCTACATCCTCTTCACGTCGGGTTCCACCGGACGCCCCAAGGGGGTCGCGGTACCGCACGCCGCGATCGTCAACACCCTGGTGTGGACCCGCGAACAGTACGGCCTGACCGCCGCGGACAGCCTGCTGCAGAAGACCGCGGTGACCTTCGACGCGTCGGTCTGGGAACTCTTCCTGCCGTTCCAGCTGGGTGCGCGGATGGTGCTGGCGAAGCCGGACGGCCATCTCGACCCGGAATACATGGTGCGCACCATCATCGCCGAGCGGGTGACGATCGCGCAGTTCGTGCCCTCGGTACTGGCCTTGATCGCCGCCGACCCGCACTTCGCCGAATGTGTCTCACTGCGGCATGTTTTCGTCGGTGGTGAGGCGCTGACGGCCGATCTGGGCAACCGGGTCCGGGAACTGTCGGGTGCGCGGGTCCACAATGTGTACGGGCCCACCGAAGCCGCCGTGGACAGCACGTTCCACGAGGTGACCGACGCGGATGCGGATTCGGTGCCGATCGGTCTTCCGGTGCCGAACGTGCGGGCGTACGCGCTCGATTCGCGCTTGCGGCCGGTACCGGTCGGGGCGACCGGAGAGCTGTATCTGGCGGGCCCGCAGTTGGCGCGCGGGTACGCGGGCCGTCGCGGGTTGTCGGCCGAACGGTTCGTCGCCGACCCCTTCGTACCGGGCACGCGGATGTACCGCACCGGCGATCTCGTCGTCTGGCGGCAGAACGGCGAACTGGAGTACCGCGGCCGCGCCGACTTCCAGGTGAAGATCCGCGGTATGCGTATCGAACTCGGCGAGATCGAGGCCGAGCTGGTCGCGCATCCCGCCGTGGACCAGAGCGTGGCGCTGGTGGCCGAGACGGTGACCGGCCCGCAGCTGGTCGCCTACGTGGTCGCGCTGCCCGGCCGGACGGTCGAACCCGCGGAGCTCACCCGCTTCCTCGGGGCGAAACTGCCCGCGTACATGGTGCCCGCGGCGATCACGGTGCTGGCCGAGTTCCCGCTGAACACCAGTGGCAAGCTCGACCGCCGGGCACTGCCCGAGCCGGTGTTCGCCGCCGCGGACGAGGATTTCCGGGCACCGCGCAGCCAAGCCGAACAACTCGTGGCCGGGATCTTCGGCGAAGTGCTGGCCCACGAGCGGGTCGGCGCCGACGACAGCTTCTTCGACCTGGGCGGTAACTCGCTGATCGCCACCCAGGTGATGGCTCGGATCAATGCCGCCTTCGGCGTCCGGATCGGCGTCCGGATGCTGTTCGAGACGCCCACTGCCGCCGGTATCGCGGCTCGGTTGGAAGCCGCCGAATTCGCTGCGGTGGAACGGCTTCCGCTCGTGGCCCAGCCGCTGCCGGACCGGGTGCCGCTGGCGCTCGCGCAGCAGCGGATGTGGTTCATCAACCTGTTCGATCCGACCATCCCGGCCTACAACGTGCCCTTCGTGATCCGGATGAAGGGCCAGGTCGATCTGGCGGCGCTACAGGCCGCCGTGCGCGATGTGATGACGCGTCAGCAGTCGCTGCGGACGATCTACCCCGAATCGGAAGACGGCGGCTACCAGTTGGTGCTGCCGATGGACGAGCTCGAGACCGATGTCGAGGTCGAGCCGATCGACGCGGCGCGGCTGACCACCGAGCTGACCGAATTCGCCGCCGTCGGTTTCGATGTCACCCGGGAGCTGCCGTTCCGCTGGCGGATCTACGAGGTGACCGGTAGCCGCACCAACGGCACCGCGGAGTACGCCGTCGCGTTCGTGCTGCACCATATCTCCGCGGACGGATGGTCGATGGGTCCGTTGTCGCGCGATGTCGCGGCCACGTATCTGGCGCGGGCCGCGGGCGCGGAGCCGCAACTGCCGCCGCTGCCGGTGCAGTACCTGGACTACAGCATCTGGCAGCGCCGGATGCTCGGTTCGGAATCGGACCCGGATTCCGTTGCCGCACGCCAGATCGCCTATCACACCGAACAGCTGGAAGGCCTGCCCGAACAGCTGGAACTGCCCACCGACCGGCCGCGTCCGGCGGTGCAGAGCTTCCGCGGCAGCCGGGTCTCGGTCGATATCGACGCCGCGACGCACGGCCGGCTCGACGCCCTGGCCCGGCAGCAGGGCGCCACCCTGTTCATGCTGTTGCACGCCTCGCTGGCGGTGCTGCTCTCCCGGCTCTCGGGCGCCACCGATATCGGGGTCGGTACCCCGGTCGGTGGTCGTGGTGAGGCCGCGCTCGACGATCTGATCGGCATGTTCGTCAACACCCTGGTGTTGCGTTCGGAGATCGACGGCGCGCAGACCTTCACCGAACTGCTCGCCGAAACCCGCAAACGGGATCTGGCGGCGTTCTCGAACGCGGATGTGCCGTTCGAGCGGATCGCCGAGATCGTCAGCCCGGCCCGCTCTCAGGCCGCGCATCCGCTGGTCCAGGTGATGCTCTCGTTCCAGGAGCTCTCGCACGCCGCCCTGGAGATTCCCGGGCTGTCGATCAGCGCGGACGAGATCGAACTCGATATCGCCAAATTCGATCTGGTCTGGACGATCACCGAGCAGCGCGGTACCCGTGGCGAACCCACGGGTATGGGGCTCGTGCTCTCCTACGCCACCGATCTGTTCGACGAATCCACGGTGCAGTCGTTCGTGACCCGCTGGCAGCGGCTGCTCGATGTCATCGTCGACGATCCGCAGGCCCGTGTCGGGACGATCGAACTCCTCGACTCCGCCGAGCGCGCCGAACTGACCACCCGTAGCGGCGGCCCGGCCGAAACGCCGGATACCCTGGCTGGCCTGCTGAGCGCCGCGGCCCGGGTCGATCCCGCCGGGACCGCGGTGATCGCCGACGACGAGGCCTACACCTACGCGGAACTGGATACCGCGTCGAACCAGCTCGCCCGGGTCCTCATCGAGCGGGGCGCGGGCCCGGAAGTCTCCATCGCTCTGGCGCTGGGCCGTTCGTGGCGTTATCAGCTCGTCCTGTGGGCCATCGCCAAATCCGGCGCCGTGCTGGTGCCGGTCGATCCGGCCTATCCGGCCGACCGGATCATTCATATGGTCACCGATTCCGGTGCGGCACTCGGTATCACCGAGGCCGAGGAACTCCCGGATCTGCCGGAGCTGGCCGGCGGCTGGATCGACCTGGACGATCCGGAGTTCGCCGCCGAGATCATGGCCAGTTCGGCCGAGCCGGTCACCGACGCCGATCGGCGCGCACCACTGCGCACCTCGAATACCGCGTACATGATCTACACCTCGGGATCGACCGGCCGGCCCAAGGGCGTGGCGGTCACCCACGCGGGGTTGTGCAACTTCAGCACCGAGCAGGTGCAGCGGTTCGGGCTGGATTCCTCGACCCGGGCTCTGGCGTTCGCCTCGCCGTCGTTCGACGCCTCGGTGCTGGAACTCCTGCTGGCCGTCGGTGCGGGCGGCACGCTGGTCATCGTGCCGCAGATGATGTTCGGCGGCGCCGAACTGGCCGATCTGATCGAGACCACCGGGGTGACCCATGCCTTCTTGACCCCGTCGGTGCTGGCCTCGCTCGATCTCGAGGCGATGTCCGAAGTGCGGGTCGTCGTCACCGGTGGCGAGGCGGTCTCACCGGAACTCGCCGCGCGCTGGGCGGCGACACCGGATCGCCGTCTGTTCAACGCCTACGGCCCGACCGAGGCCACTGTCGCCACCAATATCAGCGACCGGCTCCGCCCGGGTGATCCGGTCACCATCGGTGGCCCGGTCCGGGGTATGCGGGCGCTGGTGCTCGACGGCCGGCTGAATCCGGTGCCCGAGGGTGTCACCGGCGAACTCTACGTCGGTGGTATCCAGCTGGCCCGCGGCTACCACGCCCGGCCGGCGCTCACCGCCGGCCGGTTCGTCGCCGATCCCTACGGGGCGCCGGGCGATCGCCTGTACCGCACCGGTGACGTCGTGCGCTGGCGCCGCGACGACACCGGCGCGCTGGTCGTGGAGTATGTGGGCCGTAACGACTTCCAGGTCAAGATCCGCGGTTTCCGTATCGAACTCGGTGAAATCGATTCCGCGCTGGCCGCGCACCGTACCGTCGACTTCGCGGTCACCATCGGGCACGAGAACGTCTCCGGCGCGATATCGCTGGTGTCCTATGTCGTCGCGGCACCCGGGGATTCGGTCGATATCGCGGCGTTGACCGCGCATGTCCAGGAACGGCTGCCCGCCTATATGGTGCCGTCCTCGATCATGGTGCTCGACGAGATCCCGCTGACCCCGGCCGGGAAGCTCGATCGCCGGGCGCTGCCCGTACCGCAGTTCCAGTCGCATACCTTCCGGGCCCCCGCCACTCCCATCGAGGAGATCGTGTCCCGGATCTTCGCCGATGTACTCGGCGTGGAGCGAGTCGGTATCGACGACGATTTCTTCGAACTCGGCGGTAACTCGCTGATCGCCACCCAGGTGGCCGCTCGGCTGGGTGCCGCGCTCGATACCCGGGTCCCGGTCCGCACGCTGTTCGAGGCCTCGACCGTGATGGCGCTGGCCACCCGGGTCGAATCGCATGTCGGTGAGGGCGCGCGCCAGGCGCTGGTCGCGCGCGGCCGGCAGGAGGAGATCCCGCTGTCGCTGGCGCAGCAGCGGATGTGGTTCCTCAACCGGTACGACACGGAATCGGCGGTCAACAACATCCCGATCGCCATCCGGATGTCCGGTGAGCTGGATGTGGCGGCCCTGCAGGTCGCCTTCATCGATGTGATCGACCGGCACGAATCCCTGCGGACGGTTTTCCCCGATACGGGTCGCGCACCCGTACAGGTGATTCTGGACGCGGCCCAGGTGGTTCCGGATCTGACACCGTTCCGGATCCGTGAGGACAAGCTCGTCGATCATCTGATCGATCTCGCGACCATGGCCTTCGACGTCACCGCCGAGGTCCCGCTGCACGCGCGCCTCTTCGAGATCAGCGACACCGAATACGTCCTCGGTATGGTCGTGCACCACATCTCCGCCGACGGCTGGTCGATGGGCCCGCTCGCCCGGGATGTGATGGCCGCCTACGCGGCGCGTATCAGCTGGGAGCCCCCGGCCTGGGTGAACCTGCCGGTGCAATACGCCGACTACGCGCTGTGGCAGCGCGAGGTGCTGGGTTCGGAGGACGATCCGGATTCGCTGATCTCCGGTCAGGTCCGGTACTGGCAACGGGAACTGGCCGGTTTGCCCGACGAGTTGGTGCTGCCCGCGGACCGCCCGCGTCCACAGGTGTCCTCCTTCGAGGGCGGTATCCATTCGTTCGTGATCAGCCCGGAGATCCAGCGCCGGATCGTGGAACTGGGCCGGCGGCACAATGCGTCACCGTTCATGGTCGTGCACAGTGCGCTGGCCGTACTGCTGGCGCGGACTACCGGGGAATCCGATATCGCTGTCGGTACGCCGGTGGCCGGCCGCGGTGATGCCGCGCTGGAGAATCTGGTCGGCATGTTCGTCAACACCCTGGTGTTGCGGACCCGGATCCGCGGCGAGATGACCTTCGCCGAATTGCTGGCAGAGGTCCGCAATACCGATCTGCAGGCGTTCGCGCACGCCGACGTACCGTTCGAACGTCTGGTGGAGGTGCTGAACCCGGCGCGTTCGCAGGCGCGGCACCCGATCTTCCAGGTCGCACTGTCGTTCGAGAACCTGCCCGACCGGCATTTCGAATTGCCGGAACTGCGGGTCGCGCCGGTCGATTTCGAGACCGGCCTGGAGAAGTTCGATCTCTCGCTCAATTTCCGCGGTATGGGCGAGGATACGGACGCCGGGATGCTCGGCGAACTCTCCTATTCCCGGGATCTGTTCGATCACGCCACTGTGGCGGGCCTCGCGGATCGGTTCGCGCGGTTGCTGCGGGAGGTCGTCGAAGCGCCGGAGACGGTGGTCGGGGATCTCGAAATGCTCGCCCCGGCCGAACGCAAACGCGTACTGACGCAGTGGAACGCGACCGAGCACGAAGTGCCCGGTGGTCTGCTGTTGGACGGCTTCAATGCTGCTGCCGCGGCGCATCCGGATCGGGTGGCGATTTCGTTCGAGGG
>NZ_JBSGIP010000022.1:0-94782 GCF_053605105.1 Nocardia sp. NPDC003963 | reverse complement strand
GTGGGGCCCGCCCCGGTTCTGGAGCGACGAAGCGAAGGAGCGCAGCGACTGAGCGCAGGAGTGAAGAACCGGGGTTAATAGGGCCCCACCCCGCGGCGCCGGAGGCGACGCCATAAACACCGCCCCACCCCGCGGCGCCGGAGGCGGCGCCATAAACACCGCCCCACCCCGCGCCGCCGGAGGCGGCGCCATGACTCAGCCCAGTGCGTGGTCGAGGTCGCCCAGGAGGTCTTCGATGTCTTCGAGGCCGACCGAGAGGCGGACGACTCCGTCCGACAGTCCGATGCTCGCGCGGCCCTCGGGGCCCATGGCTCGGTGGGTGGTGGTGGCCGGATGGGTGATGAGGCTTTTCGCGTCGCCGAGGTTGTTGGAGATATCGACGATCCGCAGGCCGTTGAGTACTTCGAAGGCTCGTTTCTTCGCGTGGTCGGCGGCGGCCTTCAGTTCGAAGGTCACCACGGTGCCGCCGCCGCTCATCTGTTCGGCCGCCAGGGCGTACTGGGGGTGCGATTCCAGGAGCGGGTAGCGAACCCAGCTCACGGCCGGGTGTTCGTCGAGGTACTGCGCGATCCGCAGCGCCGAATCGGTGGACTGCCGGACCCGCAGCGGCATCGTTTCCAGGCCTTTGAGCAATGTCCAAGCGTTGAACGGGCTCAGTGCGGGGCCGGTATGGCGCATGAGCGTTTTCACCGGGCCTTCGATGTAGTCCGCGGTGCCGAGGATGGCGCCGCCGAGTACCCGGCCCTGGCCGTCGATGTGTTTGGTGCCCGAATAGACCACTACGTCGGCGCCGAGTTCGAATCCACGCTGCAGCAGGGGGGTGGCGAAGACATTGTCCAGTACGACCTGGGCGCCCGCGGCGTGGGCCAGTTCGCAGACCTTGCGTACGTCGACCAGGGTCTGCATCGGGTTGGCCGGGGTTTCGAAGAACACCGCGGTGGTCGGTTCGGCGAGGGCGGCTTCCCACTGGTCGAGGTCTTCACCGTCGACGAAAACCGTCTCCACGCCCCAGCGGGGCAGGATCTCGTTGCACACCACGAAACAGGACCCGAACAGGCTGCGGGCGGCTACCAGCCGATCGCCTGCCTTCAGTAGCGCGCCGAGTGCGACGAAGACCGCGGCCATACCGCTGGCGGTCGCGAAACAGGCTTCGGCGTTGTCGAGCAGCCGCATCCGTTCCTGGAAGGTGGTCACGGTGGGGTTGCCGTAGCGGGAGTACACATAGTGCGGGTTGTCGCCGGTGAAGGCGGCTTCGGCGGCTTCGGCGCTGGCGTAGACGAACCCGGAGTTCAGGTAGAGGGCCTCGGAGGTTTCGTCGAATCCCGATCGGGTCAGGCCGCCGCGGACGCCCAGTGTCGCCGGTCCGACTCCTTCGGGTAGCGGACGTTCGAACGAGCCGCCGCTGATCACGACTGCCGCCAGGGGAGTCCGTCGGCTCGCCAGCCGGCGCCGCCGCGGTGTCCGAGTGCGTCGAGCGGTCCCTCGAATCCCTCACTGATGTTGTAGGCGGGAGCGATACCGGCCGCTGTGGCGGCGTCGGCCGCGTGGGCCGAGCGCTGACCGGAGCGACAGAGGAAGAGCACGGGTGCGTCGGCGGGGCGGTCGGCCAGCGCGCTACGCAGCTGGTCGACGAATTCGGTATTGCGGGCTCCGGTGCCGTCGACCCACTCGACGAGCAGGGTGGGTTTGGCGATCGGGCTGGTGTCGGGTACCCCGACGAACTTCCACTCGGCTTCGGTCCGCACATCCACCAGGACTGCGTCCGGATGTTCGGTCAGCAGCTCCCATGCCTGCTGCGGGCCGATATCCCCTGCGTAACTCATACGTGGCACCTCCTGCGAATCCGCACTTGCCGCATCCGATCGATGCGCGCCAGGTCGTCACCCGGAGCACCCCACCGCGGAGGAGGGTTGCCGACCAGCGAGCCGGGGCTTGGCACTGGTACTCATGACCTAAGGAATGAGATTGCCCGGCCCGGCCCGGCCGTGTCAAACCCCGGTTGACGTGCCCGGTGGAATCATTCGACCGGCTGGTTGCACACCAGCCAGTCGTCGTCGGTGTGGAACAGCCACCAGGTCGCGGTCTTCTCGTCGCCCTCGACCCGGCTGGTCACTTCGACGGTCGCCGTATCGCCGTTGACCTGGACGGGGCCGAATCTCGTGATCTCGATGTCCTTCCCGGTCTCGCCGGGCTTCAGTTGTCCGGCCAGCGGTGAGCGCGCGGGTACGAAACCGGGACAGACCGCTTCGCGGGGCGGGGCCACCCCGTAGCGGCTGTTCGCCTCGGCGAATTCGCGGACCGCTCCGTTGATCCGGTCGGAATCTGTGACATTTTTCTCAGCGGGCGACACCAGGCCGGCGATCAGCACGCCGGCCAGGACCAGTGCCGCGACCGCCGCGGCCACGATGAACGGGGTGATCGAGCGCGGTCGTTCCTCGTCGCCGGATTCGGTGGCCGGCTGCTCCTCGGCTCCTCCGTTGTCGGTCATACCGACGATCATCCCTGGTCCCCGGATCGGTCTGTGCCCACACCCCGATAGAATCGCGGGTGAGGTGGGTGCCGCAGTACAGCGCTACCCGCACAGACGTGGGAAGACGAACGGTGAACAGCCGCCCGCGGACGGCGCGATGTAGGTGCATACGAGCCGCGCGTCAAGTTAGCCTAAGCTAACAACAACGCCAGTGATTCTTTCGACCGATAAGGGTGCGCGTAACAGATGACCGAGCAGAAGGAAGCGAACCGCCCGCTTCGGATCGCGATCGTCGGGGCCGGGCCGGCCGGTATCTATGCCGCTGACGCGTTGATGAAATCCGATGCAGACGTCTCGATCGATCTGTTCGAGCGGATGCCCGCCCCGTTCGGACTGATCCGCTACGGCGTGGCTCCGGACCATCCACGGATCAAGGGAATCGTCACCGCGCTGCACAAGGTGCTGGACAAGGAGCAGGTGCGCCTGCTCGGCAATATCGACTACGGCACCGATATCACCCTGTCCGATCTCCGCCGTTTCTACGACGCGGTGATCTTCTCCACCGGTGCCAACGCCGACCGGGCACTGCCGATCCCGGGGATCGACCTGGACGGCTCCTACGGCGCGGCCGATTTCGTGTCCTGGTACGACGGCCACCCTGACGTTCCGCGCACCTGGCCGCTGGACGCGGAGAAGGTCGCGGTCCTCGGTGTCGGCAATGTCGCGCTCGATGTGGCGCGGGTGCTGGCCAAAACCGGTGACGAGCTGCTGCCGACCGAGATCCCGCCGAACGTGTACGAGGGCCTGAAGGGCAACAAGGCCGTCGAGGTGCACGTATTCGGCCGCCGCGGTCCGGCGCAGGCCAAGTTCACTCCGCTGGAACTGCGCGAACTCGACCATTCCCCGACGATCGAGGTCATCGTCGATCCGGAGGACATCGACTACGACGAGGGCTCCGAGGCCGCGCGCCGCCACTCCAAACAGGTCGATATGGTGGCCAACACCCTCGAACAGTGGGCCATTCGCGATCAGGGCGACCGCCCGCACAAGTTGTTCCTGCACTTCTTCGAATCCCCCTCCGAGATCCTCGGCGAGGACGGCAAGGTCGTGGGTCTGCGGACCGAGCGCACCCAGCTCGACGGCACCGGCAATGTCAAGGGCAGCGGCACCTTCAAGGAATGGGATGTGCAGGCGATCTACCGCGCCGTCGGTTACCTGTCACAGAACATCTCCGAACTGCCCTTCGACGACCAGGCCGGCGTCATCCCGAACGAGGCCGGCCGGGTCCTGGTCGACGAGAACGCCGACGGTGCCGCCCGCTACCTGCCCGGCACCTATGTGACCGGCTGGATCAAGCGCGGTCCGGTCGGGCTCATCGGCCACACCAAGGGCGACGCGAACGAAACGGTCGCCTGCCTCGTCGACGACAGCAAGAACTTCGCCGCGGCGGAGAGCCCGGAGCCCGAAGCCGTGCTCGAATTCCTGGAGGGCCGGGGTATCCCGTTCACCACCTGGGCCGGCTGGTACCGGCTCGACGCGCACGAGCGGTCGCTGGGCGAGCCCGAGGGCCGCGAGCGGGTCAAGGTCGTCGAGCGCGAGGATATGCTGCGCGCCAGCGAACCCCACAAGGTCTAATCCGTGGTCCGCTCCTCCCGTTCCACCGCCGGGAGGAGCGGATACCCCGACATCTCAGGCATGCTGTAGCAGTGTTCGACGCCCATGTGCACATCATCGATCCGCGTTTTCCGCTGATCGAGAACGAAGGCTATCTACCGGAGCCCTATACCATCGCCGACTACCGGCGACGGATGGCTCGGTTCCGGCCTTCCGGTGGCGCGGTGGTGAGCGCATCGTTCCAGGGCAACGACCAGAGCTATCTGCGGGCCGCCCTGGCCGAACTGGGCCCCGGCTGGGTGGGGGTGACCCGTCTCGATCTGGACGCCTCGGATTCGGAGATCCTGGACCTGCACGAGGCCGGAGTGCGCGCGGTCCGGTTCAACCTCAAACGCGCGGCCGCCGATATCACGACCATGACCCGGCAGGCCCTGCGCGCCCACGAGTTGGCGGGCTGGCATGTGGAGATCTATGTGGACGGCCAGATGCTGGCCTCGCTGCAACCGGTGATCCTGAAACTGCCGAAGGTTTCCATCGACCACCTCGGCATGTCCGCGGAGGGGCTGTCGTATCTGCTGAATCTGGTCGATCGCGGGGCGCGGGTGAAGGCGACCGGTTTCGGCCGGGTCGATATGAATATCGCTACGGCGCTGCGCCGGATCCACGCGGTCAATCCGGAGGCGCTGATGTTCGGCAGCGATCTACCCGGTTCCCGCGCCGGCCGGCCGTTCCGGGAATCGGATGTGGAATTGATCTGCGATGTGGTGGGCACGGATATGAACGCGGTCCTCGAGGACAATGCCCGCGCGTTCTACGGATTGCCCGCGGTGGATCGAACCATCGAGGATCCGACTCCGACACTGCCGCTGATCGTTCCGCCCCGGGACGACCGGCCCCCGGTACACGACGGCACCACCCGGCCGCTACCCATCGTCCAGAAGCGGCCCGGACGCAGCTGACAGCAGTGCTTGCGCTGTGGCCGGCGAACTTTCGTGCTCTGAACTGGTGTGCCCGAGTACGCCGCATTAATCTCGTTCCGATGAGCAGCGGTTGGCGATCGGCATTCGGTCACCTCTCCGCCCGGCTCGAAGGGGCGATCGATCGGACCGCCCGGATTCTGCATCGCGATATCTCCGGCCACGCCGCCCACCCCTCGAATTCGGCGATCGGCGCATTCTCCGACGAAGACAGAATGGCCGCCGATCTGCTCCGCGGGAGAATGGCCGGGGGCCGAACGATCGATGTGTGTGATCGAGCTGGTGTGGCGTCGGTGCTGGACGTTCGGAGACCCTTGGTCGAGGTGATCGAGGGGCGGGCGAAGAAGCTTTTCGGGCATACGGCGAGTATCGCCCGGTACGATACTCGCGGTGGTGGCCGGATCTGGTACAGCGCCCAGCACCACTCGAAGGATCCGGGGCATGTTCAATATCCTTTGATCCGGCGGGTTTTCGAGGCTTTCGTGAACGAGCCGAACGGCCGTCGGCGGATTGCGCTCAACGAACAGAATGCTTTTTCCGACGACGCGGTGCGTGGACTGGATCTGGACGACGCCGTCCGGCAGCGCGGTGACCATCTACATATCCGGGCACTTGCAGCTCACCACGGGATCCGTGGTGAGCTGGGGGATATCGAAATCGCGGAGTTCCTGACCACGGTCGATCCCGGACGGGAACGGCTGCATCATCTGTGGTATTTCCTGAACAACGTGAAGCATATGCACAACCAGGAACCGCCCCCGTCGGGTGAGAAGATCATCGACCACCTACGGAAATGGACGTCCGAGCACGATGCCGATCTCCGGGCCACCGGAACATGGCCCAATGCCGACGGGCCACAGCGATTGACCTTCGACGATCTGGCTTCGTGGTACGAGGAGTACCTGGGTGAACCTTTCGACCCGACGAAGAATATCCGCGATATGCTCAATCCGAATCTGATGGATACGTCCAATCCGGTGAACGAGATCCTCCGCTATCGGAACAACGAGCGAGACGTCAGGATAATGGATAGTATCGACGGCTGGAGCCGACAGGGATATGACGTATTCGTCGGGCAGGGGGCCAGCCATTACGCCATTCAGAAGGAATTCTTGCAGCAGCGGTACGGTGAGCCGCTGATATACCGTCCCGGACAGGCGAGTGGAAACCTGCTGATGGATGCGAGCACCTCGTCCGCCGAGATCCGGCAGAGCGTGTCCGCGACGCGGGACCGGATGGCTCGAGCGGAGAACCCGATCGACGAAGTGCTGCTGTCCGAGGAGTTGCGGGTACTCGAATACGAACTGGCGCAGCGGCCCTGACGTGTCCGCGGTTCAGGCCGCGATCGCGCCGATCACCCAAACTCCACTCGCGAGCAGCGCGCCCAGTAGCTCCACCAGAATCGAGAGTCCCACTCCTTTTATCGCGTGTTTGCTCGATACCCAGGCCTGTCGGTTGTCGGGAAGACGCTGGAGTTCGGAGAGGTAGACGCCGACAACGAAACCCACGAACAGGCCGACCACGGGGATTACGAAGAAGCCGACGATACCGGCGATACCGCCCAGGAGCAGCGTCCGGTTCGGCACACCCGCCTCCTTCAATTTCCGGCCCGGCCAGGTGTATTTCACGACCCCCGAGATGACCAGCAGAACGGTACCGACGGCGAGTACCGTCCACGCGGTGGTACCGCCGGTGACGAACGCCCAGACGGCGATCGCTCCGAAGATCAGGATCACCCCCGGCAGAATCGGCACCACGATACCGACCAGGCCGACCAGGATCACCAGGCCGACAACGATTTCTCCCCATACGCTCACAGCACCAAAGTAGCCGGGATCCGCGGCCGGTGGGATGGCGGAAATCCGCGTCCGGCGGCGTGGGCCGCCGAACGCCGCGAGTACCTATACCGGGCGGGGCAGGCCGAGGGTGCGCGCGGTCAGGTCCAGGACTCCGTCCCGATGGCGCCGGGCGGCAACCATATCGGTGATCTCGGGGCGCATGCTCGCGAAGATCGCGAGAGTCAGGAACTCGCTGTCGGTATCGGGTGCGGCCTGTGCGATCAGGTCGGTGAGGAGAGCACGCCAGGGCGCCCACGTATCGGAATGGCAGCCGTCGGGCAGCGCCCGCATCAGTGGGGCCAACTCGATGGCGGTGAGGTCGAAGACCGCCGCGACGACGGCAAGGATCCGATCGTTCACGGGCAGTGCGGAATCCGCCGCGAGAGCGCGGACGGTGTCCCAGGTCCGGCTGGTCCGGTCTTCGACCAGGGCTCGGATGAGACCCTCGCGGTCGCTGAACCTGCGGAACAGGGTGCCCTTGCCGACTCCGGTGGCCGCCGCGATGTCGTCCATGGAGACGCCCTCACGTTTCTCGTCGCAGATCAGGCGTCCGGCGACGGACAGGATCGCGGCGCGATTGCGTTCGGCGTCGGCACGCATCCGGACTCCTCCTGTTGACAAAAGCGGACTGTTGGTCCGTATGATACAGGCGACTAAACGGACTACTGGTCCGTATCGAGGAGGTGGAGTGCTGTGCGTGCAGTTCGATATCACGAGTACGGAGCGCCGGAGGTGCTGCGTGTCGAAGAGGTCGAGGATCCGGTGCCGGGGGAGGGCGAACTGCTCGTCCGGGCCACGGCCACCGGAGTCAACTATTTCGAGGTGCAGGTGCGCGCCGGGGTCCTGCCCGACCCCCTCGGCTCGCCGTTACCGCATATTCCGGGTATCGAAGTGGCCGGCACAGTGATCGCCGTCGGTCCCGGCGTCGACGGTCGCCGCATCGGTGAACGTGTGATCGGGAATGTCGCCTCCGGCAGTTACGCCGAGCTGGTCGTGATTCCCGCGGCGGCTGCTGCCCCGCTGGACGAGCGGCTCGGCGAACACCGAGCGCTGGCACTGCTCGGGCAGGGGGCGACGGCGGTCGGGGTCCTCGAAGCCGCCGGAATCGGGCCCGGGGATACGGTTCTGGTGGAGGCGGCCGGCGGTGGTATCGGAACTCTGCTGGTGCAGCTCGCCGGACGCGCCGGGGCCCGGGTGGTGGCCGCCGCGAGCGGAGAGGCCAAGCGCCGCCTGGCCGCCGACCTGGGCGCCGACACAACTGTGGACTACTCGCGACCAGGCTGGACCGACGAGGTGGGTCCGGTATCGGTGGTTCTCGAAACAGTCGGCGGGCAGATCGCCCGCGAGGCCTACGGCCTGCTCACCGCGCCCGGCGCCCGGATGGTCGTCTTCGGTACCGCGAGTGGGGAACCGGTGGAGATCGGCTCGCAGCAGCTGCTTCCGGTCGGTGCCACGCTGATCCCGTTCAGTCTCGGCTACCGCCCGCAACGATGGCCGGAACTGATCCGTCGCGCCGAGGAATTGACGGTGCGCGGCGAACTCGCTCCTGTTATCGGCGCCGTCCTCCCGCTGGCCGAGGCCGCGACGGCGCACCGTGCCTTCGAGGCCCGCACCGCGCTCGGTAAGACGATCCTCACCCTCTGAGCCGGCCGGCCCCCACGCGGCGAACTCACCTTGTTTCCGGGGCTTTCCGAACTGCTCATATATCGAGGAGTCGCCGGAACCGATCGCCCGCATCACCGGGATCGCGACCCGGCCGCACCGCATCACCGGGAGCACGTTTCCGGAAGCCCGGCCGGAGCGGGAGGGTCCATGATGAGCCGACCAGTAGAGGAATATGGAGGTAGCGATGCGGCCGGTGGTTCTGATCGTGGCGGTGGTCCTGTTCGCGGCAATGGGTCTGTACGCGCTGGCCGTACCGGCGAAACTGACCCAGCCCTTCGGTATCTCGGTCACCACCGCGGCCGGGCGTTCCGAGGTGCGCGCGGTGTACGGCGGATTCGGGCTGGCGGTGGCCGGTGCCCTCGGCTGGGCCGTCGCGGGGACCGGCGAACTACGACGCGGCGTGGTACTGGCGGTAGCTGTCGCGCTCGGCGGGATGGCGGCCGGGCGGGCGATCTCGCGGCTACTCGACAGCTCGGTCCCGTTCTATCCCATCTGGTTCTACTTCTGGGTGGAGGTGATCGCGGCCGCCGCGCTGTTCGCGGTCGCCTGAGATCGCGGATGCGGATACGGCGCACCGGCCGGCCCCGGCGAGTACTGCGTGCCGATCCCGGGAGCGGAATCGGTCCGGTTCCGGTCTCAATTCTGGCGGGGCAGGAGTTCGGTGACGAAACGATCCAGGAAGCCGTCCAGCGGTTTGCCGCTCGCCGGGACCACGACGAACTTGCTGAGTCCGGCTTCGAGGTAGCCGTCTATCAGCCGGTGCAACTCCGGCCAGCTGCCCGCGACGAGTTCGGCCGGGTCGGTTCCGGGACGCTGAAGCGCGATCCTCGCGAAGAGCTCGGCCGGGATACCGTCCTCCGCCAGCAGCAGGGTGATTCCGAAGTGATCGGCTTCGATCTCCCGCCCGGCCGCCGCGGCCTCGGTGTTTATCGCCGCGACCCCGGCGGCCGCTTCGGCCGGGGTCAGGAAGCTGCCCAGCCAGCCGTCACCGTACCGGCCGATGCGCCGGAACGCGGCGGGTGCGCGCCCGCCGAGCCAGATGTCCAGGGGGCGGGCCGGGCGGCTACCCACCCGCGCGCCGCGCACGGTGAAATAGTCGCCTTCGAAATCCACACCGTCGGCACGGAGCACGGCGCGCAGTAATCGCAGGGATTCGTCGAATACGTCGCCGCGCCGACCGGCCACCGGGAACAGTTCGCGTTCCCGCGGGGTGGCGGGTTGCAATCCGAATACCGGCAGCACTCGTTCGGGGGCGAGGGCCGCCAGTGACGCCAGTTGTTCGGCGACCAGGACGGGATGGCGGCCGGGCAGGATGGCCACGGATGTCCCGACCTTCAAACGCGTGGTGCGTGACAGCGCGAACGCCATTCCGACGGTGGGGTCCACCGCCGGTGCGTAGATCAGTTCGGAGAACCACAGGGAATCGATACCCGCGCCTTCCAGCCGGTCCACGAGATCCGGCAGATTCGCCGGATCGCTGTTGGAGCCCGTACCGATGCCGAATCGAACTTTCATCTCGCCACTCCTGGTCTGGACGAACTGCCCGTACTGCGACCCTACGGAACTCCGGCGGGCCCCGGCGTTCGGCGACGAGTCGCCCGGCCCGTTCGCTCCGAGGATTCCCGCCGCGCGGCGATATCGGGTTGTGGATCCGCGGTGGCGACGGCTCTCTCGTCCGGTTACCGCCGAGGTTGTGCGCCCAATGGCGGCCGGAGCCATCGCTCGGGGCCCGGAATTCGTTACATATCCGGCCCATCCAATTGGTAATCGGTGTCGAATACAAGTTGGGTGTCTCATAGCTACAAGCCATAACTGCTGCTAGGGCGTTTCGTTTGGTCTCGTCTGCCGGCTGTCGGGGGCTTGGGTGAGAGCGCAACCGTAAGAGTCCGGGCGTCTGTCCGGGCGGACAACGAAACCATAGAAACGAGGATTGAAATGGGACTGCTCGGTGGTCTGCTGGAACTCGTGGGTAGCGTCGTCACGAACCTCGCCGCGGTTGTCGGCGTGCTCCTCTGATCAGATCGCCCCGCCGCCGGATGTGCTCGTAGACACTGCACCCGACGAGCATTTCCGTTCAGGCGATTTCGATATCGCCGGATGCCCGCCTCGGCCGTTCGCTGCGCGGCGACGGCCCGGGCGGGCATTCCGGTGTAGCAATCCTTTTTGCGCCGAGTGTTCCGGGCGCATTCGTATTCGCCGTGAGGAGTTCAAGTGCTTCTGAGTGTTGTCGGGCAGCTCGTCGGCACGGTGCTCGATCTCGTGATCGCGCTGCTCGTTCCGTAGCCGGCTCGCGCTGGGCCGATTGCCGAACGACGCCGTCGGGAGCCGCGTCGTTCCGATGAATCCGGAGGTCTGGATGAGCCGCGCCCGCACGGTGTTCGAACGGATGGTCTGCGCGTTCGCCGCGGCGCTGACCGCCTCCGTCGGCACGCTCGCGATCGGCCCGGCCGCGATCGCCCGGGCCCAGGACGGCGTCGAGGTGGCGCTGGCGGAGGCCGGAGGTTGCCCCGGCCTTTTCGTGCTCGGCGTGCAGGGCACCGGCCAGTCCACCCCGAACTCCCCGGTCGCGGCGGATGCCGGCCTGCTGTCGCTGGTGCTGGGCCCGTTGGCCGAGATGCTGAGCGGGCCGGCGGTAGGTCGCGCCTACGTCCCCTATCTGGCCGGTTTCGGTGGTGCGTTGCCCGGTGCCACCTCGGCACCGTATTCCGTCTCGGCGGGTGCGGGATTGGAACGGCTGCGCGATATGGCGGCCGAAGTCACCGGGCACTGCCCACGTTCCCAGCTGGGCGTGATCGGTTATTCACAGGGTGCGCACGTTGTTTCGATGTTCGCCCGCGAGGTCGGAGCCGGCCGGGGCTCCGTCCCGGCCGACCGGGTCGCGGCGGTGGCACTGCTGGCCGACCCCACCCGTGCGCCCGGGGCCGCGGTGTTCCCCGGACAGCCGGGGAGTGGCCGCCCGCAACCGGCCCCCGGCACCACGGGTGCGGAACTGGACGCCTTGCCGGAATTTCCGCAACACCCCGCGCCGGGTGGTGGAATCGGTCCGCTGCGCGATATCGCTCCGGATTTCGGGGAACTCACTGGCCGGGTCGCCTCGTTGTGCCTGCCCGGGGACCTCGCCTGCGATGCGCCCACCGATGCCCCGCTGCTGCATATGGTGGTGAACATCCTGGGCCAGGCCGAGCTCATCCCGTCGGATCCGGTGGCCGCGCTGGAGTCGATCGGTGACGGTTTCTCCTCGACCCTCGCACGCACCGCGACAGCGGTCGTCACCCATGATCTCCGCGGATACTCGCTGGGTACCCTGTCGCTGACGCCGGAGAAGCCGCTGGGTGTCCGGCTGGCCGAGGCCGCGGATCCGCGATCGGGGAGCGAACCCCAGGCGCGCGAGGCGCTGCTGAAACTGGGTACCAGCGCGCTCAACACGGTGCTGGCGATCATCGGTATCGCGCTCGAACCCGCCGAGGTCGCCGGAATCGCTACCGCGCCCGACCCGCTGACCGGTCTCGAACGTGCCACCGACGCGCTCATCGACGCTGTCCGCCGTCCGCTGCCACGCCGCACCGTGTTCAACCTGGTCAGCAAGACCTTCAACGCGCTGGGGCAATTGAGCGCCGAGAACGGAGAACTCCTCGACCCCGCGCTGTGGCTGCGGTACGCGGATACCGTGCGCAAACACGGCGACTACTTCCACGCGGGTTTCACCGCGGACGGCCGGCCCGCGGCCGACCTGGTGCTGAAGTGGTTCACCGCGGTCGCCGGAGATCTGGCCACCGATCGCGTACCGGAACCGTCCCCGGCACAGTCGGTTCCGTCCGCGCCCGGTGAACCGGCCCCCGCACCCTCTTCGCGGCCCACACTGCCGCCGCTCCCGCCTGTCGCCGAGCCCGATATCCGCAATGTCGCGGTGGGCGGAGCGGATTCGCCGCAGACACGAGCGGTGGCCGATACCGCATCGCAACGGCACCTGTACGACCTCGCTCCGTATCTGCTGGGTCTGGTGTTGACGGCGGCGGTCTCGATCGGCGCGTGCAGTGCTTTCGGTATCGCGCATCGGGTGCGTGGTCTCCGTTTGCCGGCGCCGGACCGTGCCCGCCGGTACGCCGGCCGGGTCGCCGGATTCGCCCACCGGGTCCGGGACCGAGCCGCGGGGGGTCACCCCCGTGCCCGGGAACGCCGGCCGTGGCTCGGCTCTCGCGGTGGGTCACGCGGCGGTCGCCGCTGACTGCGCGCCTCCCCGTACTATTCGGTCGCGGACCGGCCGGTTGCGGCAGCGCGGCGGTGTGGCCAGCGATTGTCGGCCTGCGCCGCGGCGATGGCCGCGTAACCGGGTTCGCGCATCCGGCCCGCCGCGATCAGGGCTTCGGCCTTGCCCCGATTGATCTCCGACCACGGGCTCTTCGGCGTCCGGGGCGAATAGCGCTGCAGGTAGTGGGTGGTGTCGAAGGCGCGGCGATGGCTGTCTATCCAGCCGTAGCAGAGCGCGACGTCGAGAGCCTCGGTGATGGTGATCGTGGGGACGGGGGCGTTCTTCTTGGCGATCTTCAGCCAGATCTCCGAAGCGCGGTCGTGGTGGGCGGACAGCCAGGCCGCATAGTCCGCGGCGGTATCGAAAGTTACGGAGGTGTACTCGACGGTGGACATATGCGGACCTCTTCCGGCTCGTCTGTGCTGGTCTGCCTCGATCCTCCGGCAATAAGTGCGCACCGAATGAGCACTTATTTCCGGGCGTCGCCGTAGCGTCCGACCAATTCCGCGCCCAGGGCGGCGAGCTCTTCGCGCACCGCGTCCGGTGCCACGACCTCTACGGTCGCGCCCCAGCCCGCGAGCTGTTCGGCGATCGAGCGTGCGGTGTGCGCGGTGAACCGGACCCGGACCCGGCCGTCGGGTTCGGGTCCGAGGATTTCGCAATGCCGGCCGTGCCGGTCGCGCAGGACCGGGAGCAGGCGTGCACCGATCAGGACGACGGCGGAGGTGGTCGCGCGGCGCTGCTCCATTTCCGCGACGACTTCGGACCAGACGGCGGACAGGTCCAGATCGGCGGGGCGGTGTGCTTCCTCGTCGGTGGGGTCGGCGCGCAGGATGCGGTCCACGCGGAAGACGCGGCGGCCGTGTTCGGTGCCGGCCACCAAGTACCAGATGGCGTCCTTGTCCACCAGGCCCCACGGATCGACCACGCGGTCGGTCGCCGATCCGGCTCGGCCCGGGTAGCGCAGGGCGACCCGGTGGCGCCGTACGACCGCCTGCTGTAACTGCCGCACCGTTTCGGGGAGTTCGCGTTCGGTGCGGCCCCAGCCGGCCGGATCGATCACCACCGCCTCGGCGGCGGCCGCGGCCTCCCCGCGAAAGGTCGCCGGCAGGGCACGCAGCAGTTTGCGCAGTGCCGAGCGCGCTTCCGGCACCGCACCGGTGGAAGGGCCGGTGAGCAGGAACAACGCGCGTGCCTCGCCCGCCGTCAATCCGCTCAGATCGGTCCGGGCACCGCCGACGAGCTGCCAGCCGCCGCCGCGCCCGGGCTGTGGATACACCGGGACACCGGCGGTGGAGAGCGCCTCCAGATCGCGGCGCGCGGTCGCCACCGATACCTCGAGTTCGGCGGCGATCTCGGCGGCGGTGACTCGGCCGCGGGTCTGCATCAACAGCAGGGTGGCCACCAGACGATCTGCTCGCATGGCCCGATTCTGCCCCGGAAAGTGCTCAGAAGTTGAACACTTTACCCCGCGATGATGGTTCCACCAGCTCGAAACCACGACCGAGGAGAACGACCATGCTGCGCGGAATGACCACTGTGAATTTCTACGCCGACGATCTGGCGGCGGCCAAGGACTGGTACACGGAGTTCCTCGGGACCGCGCCCTACTTCGAGGTACCCGGGTACTACGAGTTCCGGGTCGGCGATTACGAGCACGAATTCGGTCTGATCGACGGTGCCCACCGGCCGGAGCGTGGCGAACCGGAACCGGGCGGTGCGATCCTGTACTGGCATGTCGATGATCTGGCGGCCACCTACGACCGGCTGCTCGAACTCGGCGCCACCGCATACGAGCCGATCACCACCCGGGGGCCCGGTTTCGTCACCGGTTCGGTGGTCGATCCGTTCGGGAACGTGCTCGGCATCATGAGCAACGTCCACTACGTGGAGGTCCTGGGCCGGAAATGAGGTCCGCGTACGCCGCGGGCCGGTCAGAACAGTGTCGGCTCGCCGAAACCGGGCGTGCGTTCGATCGCCAGCAGCTTCGATTTCGTGCCGATTCCGCCCGGTGCCGAGAAACCGTGTAGCGAATGGTCGGCCGCCAGGACGCGGTGGCAGGGCACGATCAGCGGGATCGGGTTGCTGCCGAGCGCCTGGCCGACGGCCTGCGCCGCTCCGGCGGCGGCGCAGCGTCGGGCGACCTCGCCGTAGCTGAGGGTGTGACCGGGATCGATGGCGCGGGTGACGGTGTACACCGTCCGGTGGAACTCGGGCAGTCCGGTGAGGTCGAGCGGTATCCCGCGCAGGTCGTCGAGATCGCCGTCGAGGTGGGCCCGGATACGGGCTATCGCTTCGGCGCGCGGGCCGTCGGCCGGAACGGGGATCGCGCGGGCGTCCGCACCGGTGGCCCGGGCGAAGGTGGTGCCGGGATCGTGACCGGGCAGCTGGAAGCGGACCACGGTGTCCGCGCGCCACGCGATGGCGCAGCGGCCGATCGCGGTATCGAAATCCGTCGCGTCGAGGGGTGCGACCGCACTGTCCGGCATATCGACAGTCTGCTCGCGGCCACCGACGGCCGCCCGTCCGGACGCCGATCGCACCGGCCCCGTGACTCGGAGCCGTTGTTGTCATACTGTCAATATGCCCGGCAGGGCAGACACTGGATCGACGACGAACCGAGGTAGGGCGTGAGTACACCATCCACCGCCACCAAGCAGGGCCCGCTCGCGGGCATTCGCGTGATCGAACTGGCCGGGATCGGGCCCGGGCCGCATGCCGCGTTGCTGCTGGCCGATCTCGGTGCCGATGTGGTGCGCGTCCAGCGCGCCGGTCAGCTGCCCGGCGGGGCCGATCGGCCGCAGCTGCGCGGCCGCACCGTCGTGGAGGCGAATCTCAAGGATCCGGCGGATATCGAGAAGGTGCTCGCCCTGGTGGCGAAGGCCGATGTCTTCATCGAGGGCTTCCGCCCCGGCGTCACCGAACGGATGGGGCTCGGTCCCGACGATCTGTTCGAACGCAACCCGGGTCTGGTGTACGGCCGGATGACCGGCTGGGGTCAGGAAGGTCCGCTGTCCGACCGCGCCGGGCACGACATCAACTACATCAGCCTCACCGGCGTCCTGCACGCTATCGGCCGCAAGGGCGAACGGCCGGTGCCTCCGCTGAACATGGTCGGTGATTTCGGCGGCGGTTCCATGTTCCTGGTGTTCGGCATCCTGGCCGCTCTCGTGGAACGGCAGAACTCCGGAAAAGGCCAGGTCATCGATGCCGCGATGGTCGACGGGACGCTCGCGCTGTCGAATATGATCTGGGCCTTCCGCGGTACCGGCGCCTGGTCCTCGGAGCGCGGGACGAACCTGCTCGACACCGGTATGTCGTTCTACGACACCTACGAGACCTCCGACGGCAAGTACATGGCGGTCGGCGCCATCGAACCCCAGTTCTACGCCCAGCTGCTGGCCGGTCTGGAGATCGATCCCGAGGGGCTGCCGTTCCAGATGGACCCGGCCGGGCAGGACACGCTGAAGAAGCTGTTCACCGAGAAGTTCCGCAGCAAGACCCGCGACGAATGGGCCGCGATCTTCACCGGCACCGACGCCTGTGTGAGCCCGGTACTCACCTTCGACGAGGCGGGCGCGAACGAACATATCGCCGCGCGCGGTTCACTCATCGAAATCGACAATGTCACCCAGCACGCGCCGGCGCCGCGCTTCTCCCGCACCCCCAACGGTGTGCCCACCCCGCCGCCCACCGAGGCGACCCCGATCGAATCGGTCTGGACGGACTGAGACGAGAAACGGCATACGAGTTCATCGGTGACGGCTCGCGATCTGCTACCGGCCCTGCCGGTGGCAGATCGTGTGGCCGACCGGTGGTCGAGCCCGGGCAGTGCCATTCCGCTTCACCGCCATCGCGAAATGTATTCTGATACAATGCTTTCCGCATTCGGGCCGTAGGCCGACCGATCGGCCTTCTGGATACTGGGAGTCAGGAATGGGAATCGCGGGATCCGGGCCGCCCTGCGGCGATCGTCGTGAGCAAATTCCTGAATACTTCCGATCGAATTTTCAAGCCAGCGTGTACATTTGTGAAACATCGCGTCGCTCCTGTCCATGGTGAACTCGGTTCAGAGGGCTCTTCTGACAGTTCTCGGGAAGACGAAGGACAACGTTGCGTTGGGTGCGGAATTCCGGCGAAAATTTATGGAAGCCAATGCGGACGCCATTGAAAGAGGCGTCCAGCTGAAATTGGATGCGGAAGCAAGGGGTACCACGGCCTTCGCGGATGTGGTGTCGAGTGAGGAGCGGAAGCAGTTTCGGGTGGGGGTTCGCGCCAACTCCTTTTTCTATGATCCTTCTTCGGTTGCGCGGATCAAGATTCCGAAGGATTTCACAGAAGACGACCACGCCATAATGGCCCACTATCTGGGCGATGGTTTCCGATCGCTGAACCTGCAGCTGAGGGCAGGTAACTACGACGCCGGAAAGTATATGCGAGAAACGCTCTCCAAATTTGATACGTATACTGGAGTGGGATTCCGGGGTGTCGATTTTCCGGATCATATACTCGATATGTATCGAGAGGGTAATATCGTGAGGGATAAGGGGTTCGGCAGTTTCTCGAAATATTTGGAAGGCGCGAAGAGTAGGTCGACGTTGCTCCGAATATTCGCGACGTCGGGCAGGGATATCAGTGAGTACTCCAAATATCGCTTCGAAGCCGAATTCATCCTTCCGGACAGGGTGCCGATGAAAGTCATCTATCGACAGGACCCCACCCCTCATAATCAAATGAGATACATCGATCTCCTGGAAGTATGACCGGCGCCGCTCTGTAGGGATTCGCTACGAGATCCGGGAGCGCGGATACCGTAGCCGGTTGGAATACTACGGCCCAGCGGATCGGTACGTCTGTATCAGAACCAGGTGACGGGCCGGATGTAGTTGGCCAGATCGACCAGTGCGTAACGGTGGCGGCGACCGGGCGCCAGGCGGGCGAGTGTGCGCAGCCCGGACTCGGTGCCGTCGCGCAGCGCGTGTTCGGTGAACGCGACCCCCATGATCGGCTGCCGGGGCGGCCGCGGAATGTTACCGGCCTGCAGCCAGGCCAGCGCGCTGCCCAGGACCATGACTCGCAGTTGGACGGCCCGTCGCTCGTCCGTGGGCAGCGCTTCCACGCGGGCCGCCGCTTGGCGCAGCAGATGTTCCGGCAGTTCGGCCACCGGCGCGCTGGTGAGCAGCAGCAGCACCACGGTCATCCGGGCGGTGGTGTAGTAGCGGGAGGAGCCGGGGACTTCGTCCAACGCGGTGACGGCTTCCGGATGGCGGCCGGCGGCAGTGAGCAGCCGGGCCGAACCGAACGCCGCGCTCACCAAGCCGTGATCGGTGCGCCAGGTCGTGGCGTAGAAATTCTCCGCGTAGTCGCGCCAGGCCCGGGTCTCGTCCGGTTCCCAGTGCTGGAGTACGAGTTCGGCGGTGGCGGCCAGGGCCAGCTTCGGCGCCAGCTCACCCGGCAGCATCCGCAGTACGGCATCGAACGCGGAATAGGCCTTCTCGTAGTCCTTCTCGCGTAACCCGGCGATACCGGTGTACCAGTCGATCCGCCAGTCCCGGCGTCCCGGCTGCGGTATCGCGTCGAGTAATTCGGTGGCTTCGGTGGCGCGGTCCAGGTCCAGCAGGATCCGTGCCTCGGCCAGGCGTAGTTCCCGTTCCAGATTCTCCGGTGCTGCGGCCGGATCCTCGGCGAGTTGTTCGCGCGCCTCGTACAGCGCGGCCAGTGCCTGGTCCGGATCCGATTGCAGGGTGTCGGTCAGCCGGGCGGCCGCCGGATCGGAACGCGATAGCGACGGGATCGGCAGGGCGGCGGCGATATCGGTGGCCGAGAGCAGCGTATCGCGCGCGATACCGTCGGCGTAGGCATCGGTCTGGCCGATCAGTTCCTGAGCGCCGAACGCGCTGCGCTGTTTACCGAAAACTGTGGATCGGTGCGGTCGTTCCACGCCGGTGTCGAGCGCCAGGATCTCCCGCAGCACGCCGGACAACTGGTCGGCCATGGCGCCGGCCGACGGGAACCGGCGATCCGGATCGGAATCACCGGCGCACAGCAGCAACCGGTGGAACGATTCGTAGCGGGCCAGGATCGGTTCGTCCTCCGGCGTGGGCAGACCGTCCCGATAGGCGCCGTGCTCGGTGGGCATGTTCAGGGTGAGGACGGCGAGCGTACGGCCGACGGTGTAGATATCGGAGGCGACGGTCGGACCGGTCCGGGCGATCTCGGGTGCCTGGAAACCGCGCGTTCCGTACAGGTTCCCGTAGGCCTCGAGCGGCGCCACCGCCCCCAGATCGAGCAGTTTGACCTGGTCCTCGGTCACCATGATGTTGTCGGGTTTGAGGTCGTTGTAGGTGAGTCCGGTCGCGTGCAGATAGTCCAGTGCGGGCAGCACTTCCAGGATGTAGGCGATGGCCTGGGCCACCGGGATCCGTTCCGGGCGTTTGTGGTCGTCGAGCATGCTGCGCAGGGAGCGGCCGCCCACGTACTCCATCACGATGAACCCGATCGGTTCCCCACCCGACGGTAGGTGTTCGACGAAATTGTGGATTTTCACGATGCCGGGATGGGCGACCTCGGCCAGGAATTCCCGCTCTGCCACGGCGACCGCCTGCGCCTCGATATCGTCGGCGTGCAGCAGCCCCTTGAGCACCACCCAGCGGTCGCTGACATTGCGGTCGACGGCCAGATAGATCCAGCCCAGCCCGCCGTGCGCGAGACAACCCTGGACCTCGTACTGTCCGGCCACCATATCTCCGGGGGCCAGGGTCGGGCGGAAATCGTAGGGGGCATCGCAATGCGGGCAGATACCGCGGGTGCTCGCCGGACCGCCCGCACTCGACCGGCCGACCGGCTTACCGCAGCGCCAGCAGAACCGCTTGCCCTCCGCGACGACCGGATCGGCCAGTACCGCGGCGACCGGGTCGGCCGCTTCGACGGGCGGTATCTCGACCAGACCCGCGACCAGGGTGCGCACCGTGGGCCGGGAGCGGACGGTGCGGGAACTCCGGCCGGTACGCAGCTGGGAACCGCTGCCGCGCCCCGAACTCCCGGTGGATCCCGAACTCGTCCCGGTACCGGCCGAGGGGACGGCGGCCGCGGTACCCGGGTAGGCGGCCGTACCCGCGACCGCGGCCGTCTGCGTCCCGGCGACCGCGGCGGTCGGGGGACCGGCGTCGTCCCCGGAAGTGTGCCGCTGGTCGCGGGCCCGACCGGCCCCGAGCCGGGTGGCCGCATGCGGTTGCCCGTCCGGCGGCCGCGCGGCGTCGACGGCACGAGTCGGCGGCGGCTCCGGAACATCACCGGAGCCGGACCGGGTATCCGACTCGTCCGTCGACAAGGCGATCAGTCCCGATAGACCGGTGGCGGGGGTCCGGGGGAAGGGCCGAGGGCCGACAGCCACGTGTTGTAGAGACGGTTCCAGGTACCGTCCGCGCGGATTCGATCGAGGGTCCCGTTGACGAACCGCACCAGATCCTCGTCCCCCTTGGGGATACCGATCCCGTACGGCTCTTCGCTGATACTCGGGCCCACCAGTTCGGTGTAGGGGTCCTGTTCCTGGAGACCGGCCAGGATCGCGTCGTCGGTACTCACCGCGTCCACCTGGCGCTGCTGCAGGACCACCAGGCAATCCGCCCAGGTGGGGACGGTGAGAATGGATGCGTCGGGCTGGATCTGGCTGATATGTTCCAGCGAGGTGGTGCTACGGATCGTGCACACCCGTTTGTTCGCCAGATCCTTCAGGCTGTTGATCCCGGAGTTCTGCATCGCCAGCACCCGCTGATGTGCCTTCAGGTACACGGTGGAGAAGGCGACCCGCTCCAGTCGCGCGCAGGTGATGGTCATGGTTTTGACGACCATATCCACCCGGTGCTCGACCAGCGCCGCCTCGCGCTCCTCCGAACCCAGGCTGCGGTACTCGATCCGGTCGGGATCGCCGAACAGGTCGCGGGCCACTTCGCGGGCGATATCGGCGTCGAAACCGACGATCACACCGCTCTCCGGGTCCCGGAAGCTGAACAGGTTGCTGCCGGTGTCCAGTCCGACCACCAGCCGACCGCGGGCCCGGATCCGGTCCAGCACCGGACCCGTCGCGCCCGGACCGGTGGGGCGCAGACCGGCCGTCGGGTCGCCGCAGTCGGTGCGATCGTCGGGTAGCGGTAGCGGACCGTCGGCCTCCATCGCGGTCGCCTGCGCGGGTAGCGGTGGTTCGGAGTAGTCGCTGTGCGGGATCTCGCTGTGCGGTCCCGGGCCGGTGGCGCAACCGGCGAGCAGCAGCGCGGTGCACATCATGGCGAACCGCAGCGGCCTCGATCGCCGCGACAGCCGCCGAGGGGCCGCCGGTCGGACCGGGTTTCGCGCAAACCTCATCGATACTCCCGCAGTCTTGGCCAGATGCCGAAGGCGATATACGCCGTGGCGGCGATGCCGAGGATCAATGCACCGGGCGCCAGATAGTCGAGTACCCGGGCACTGTGGAAAATATTGCTGCGCAGTGTCTCCCGGGTATCGGTGATACCTTCGCCCAGCGCTTTGTCCAGGGCTTCCACGTGGACGGTCGCGTTCTCGTCACCCGCCGCGGTGGCGATCGTGGCCGCGCGGGCGAATTCCCCGCGGTTGAGTGCCTCGTTCATCCGCTGATGCGCGGCCAGCCAGTGCAGCAGGGCGGCCCGCGCGTCGACGGTCGCCCGGTCGGTATGACCGGCGAGCAGTTCGTTGAGCCGGGTGATGTTGGCGTCGAACGCGTGGTCGTAGTCGCCGGTGGTGTCGCGGCGCACCAGCTTCAGGGTTTCCGCCGACCGTGCCTGCTGCGCGAGGATCCGGCTCTCGGTGAGCCGGGCGGCGGGGACCGTACCGTCGGCGCGACCGCTGGACATCGCCACCGAGGAGACCGATCCGGCGATCACGGTCCACAGCATGAGGATCAGGAGCGCACCCGAGGCCAGCAGCAGGCCCGGATTGAAGGTCCGGTGCCAGTGCCGGGCCAGCAGCCGTTGCCCCCAGACGAGCGCGATCACGGTGACCACGAGCAGGAGTATCGCGAACCACGGCGGTCGCACGTGCCGGTCCTGGGCGGTATCGACCGCGGCGGCGCGGCGCACATACAACTGTTCGGCCGCCGGGAGCAGCACCGTCTGCATCTGCGACGACGCCTCGCTCAGATACGCCGCGCCGACCGGATGGCCTTCGCGGTTGTTGGCCCGCGCGGTCTCCACCAGACCCGCGTAGACGGGCAGACCCGAGCCGATCCCCATCCGCTGTTCGACGTCCTGGGCGTCGTCGCCGGACAGCGTGACCAGGTCGGCGCCCGCTTCGCCCAGTGCCTGGCTGTAGCGGTCGCGCACCTGTTCGGGTTCCAGGCCACCGGAGATGAACGCCGTGGCCGCGGCGGCGTCGGCGACCGAGAGCGAGGTGTAGAGCCGATGTGCCGCGTTCGCGTCGGGTTCGGTGTGGGCGAGCAGGATATCGAGGTCGCGCTGGCGATCGTGCACCGCGCCCGCGGTGATCGCCCCCGAACCCAGGCACAGCACGACCAATAGCAGCCCGATCCCGAGTAGTCGCCCCGGGGAGGACTGCGCGAACAGGCGTAACCGTGCCGGATTCAACCACTTCCAGGCCTGCGCGATCCGGGGGCGGCCGCGGCCGGTTCGCCCGGGGACGGGTGCCGGTTCCGGGTGGGCCGGGCCGGGTTCGATCGCCACCCGATCCACCGCCAACCGCGTCATGTCCACCCTCCAACTCTGGGCGCCGTGTGCGCTGTATCGCTTCGCCGGTGCCGCGCGAGATCGCTCACACCGCGCCTATGAGCGTATTCGGTATTCTCCACGCGCGCGCCCCGACCTCCACAACGCCTCACTCACCGAGCACGGTGGGGCAGGATGGAGGCGACGGTCGACGAGGGCGGTGCGAGATGCGTGGTGACGGTGACGGGTGGTCCATAAGCCCGGGTGGTGTGCGGCACTGGGGCCTGTTCGGTGCCGCCGGGTTGCTGCTGCGCGCCCCACTCGACACCGGTGGTTCGGCGGTGTTGTTGCAGCATCGTGCCCTGTGGAGCCACCAGGGCGGCACCTGGGCGCTGCCCGGCGGTGCCCGCGACAGCGACGAGACCGCGGTGCACGCGGCGGTCCGGGAAGCCGACGAGGAGACCGGGATCAAGGCCGCCGATATCCGGGTGCGCGCCGAGCGGGTCACCGCCACCGCCCCGAGCGGATGGACCTACACCACCGTTGTCGCCGATGCCGGGAAGCCACTGCCGGTACGTCCGAACATGGAGAGCGTCGAACTGGCCTGGGTGCCGGAGGACGAGGTGGATCAGCGCCCCCTGCACGCCGGATTCGCCGACGCCTGGCCCGGGCTCCGCGCCACCCTCGCCCGGATGGATCCGGATGAGTGCACCGCGGCCGAAGCGGCGGAGCTGGCCGCGACCCTGCCCCGGACGGTCGATCTGGGCGCGGAATTCGTCTGGTTGCACGCCGAACCCGGCGGGCCCGGTGAACGCGCGGTGCTACTGGACCCGCCGTACCCGCCGGAGGACCCGGCGCCGAGCGGATCCCCGAATCCGATCGGCGCGGCGGGTCACGCGGGAGCGGGACTCGGCGCGGCCACCTCCGCGGAAGCCCGGGTACTGGGGATTCCGCGCAGCGCGGTGCTGGGTCCCGAGGGCTGAGATGGAAACCGGCACCGCGGAAGGCGGCCGCGCGGGACGGCCGTACGTACTGCTCTCGGTGGCGGTGAGCGTCGACGGCTATATCGACGATGCGGAGCCCGAACGCCTACTGCTGTCCAACGAAGCCGATTTCGACCGCGTGGACGGTGTCCGGGCCTGGTCGGACGCGATACTCGTCGGTGCCGAGACCGTACGCAGTGATGATCCGCGGCTGATCGTGCGCGACGAGTCGCGCCGTGCGGAACGGATCGCCGCGGGCCGGTCGGCGTATCCCCGGAAGGTGACGGTGACCGCGAGCGGTGACCTGGATCCCGACGCGCGTTTCTGGCATCACGGCACCGCCGGACACCCGCCGCTCGTGTACACGACCGAGGCCGGGGCGCGTCGGCTGCGCGACCGGCTGTCCGCGCCGGCCGAGATCGTGGTACTCGGCCCGGACCTCGAATTCGGACCGCTGCTCGACGATCTCGGTGCGCGCGGTATCCGGCGCCTCATGGTGGAGGGCGGTGGCCGGATCCATACCGCATTCCTGTCCGGCGGGCTGGCCGACGAATTACAGCTGGCCATCGGGCCCACACTCGTCGGCGACCCGGCCGCGCCGCGTTTCCTGCACCCCGCCCGGTTCCCCGGTGGTTCCACCCACCGCATGCGCCTGGTCGATATCGACCGGCTCGGGGATGTGGCAGTGTTGCGGTATCGACCCCGGGCGTAACCTCCGCCTCCGCTCCGGCCGTGCGCGGTCTGCGGACGGGCTACGCCCGACAGTGACCCCGGGCGTAACCTCCGCGTCCGCTCCGGCCGTGCGCGGTCTGTGGACGGGCTACGCCCGACAGTGACCCCGGGCGTAACCTCCGCCTCCGCTCCGGCCGTGCGCGGTCTGTGGACGGGCTACGCCCGACAACGCCAGCCAGGAGGCCCGGTGTCCGACCCCGACCACCACCATTGGATGAACCGGGCGATCGACCTCTCCCGGCTGAGTCCCCCGGCGCCCGGCGCATTCTCGGTGGGCGCGGTGCTCGTCGCCGACGGCGTCGAGATCGCCACCGGCTTCTCGCGGGAGACCGACCCCAAGGTGCATGCCGAGGAATCCGCGCTGGACAAACTGGATCCGGACGATCCGCGGCTGCGGCACACCACCCTCTACAGCACCCTGGAGCCCTGTTCGGAACGGGCGACCAAGACCCGGCTGCCCTGTACCGACCGGGTGCTCGCCGCCGGTATCCCGGTCGTGGTGATCGCCTGGCGGGAGCCGTCCACCTTCGTCGAGAACTGCGTGGGGGTGGAGAAGTTGCGTGAGCACGGGGTCCGGGTCCTCGAACTTCCCGATCTCGCCGACGCCGCCATGGCGGTGAACCGGCATCTCGATCTCTAGGACTGCCGGAATCGCCGGGAGTGCGGATCACCGCGGGAAAGAGCCGCCGGATTCTGTTGTTCGGCCCGTTCGGTAAGGCCGTGGATGGGAGCATCGTCAGATGGACCCAGTGACGGCAGTGGTGGTTTCGGCGATCGCGGCGGGCGCGGCGGCGGGGGTGAGCGATACCGCGGCACAGGCGGTGAAGGATGCCTATCTGGGATTGAAGGATCTGCTGTCGCGTAAGTACCGCGGGGTGGATTTCTCCGGGTTGGAGCGAAAGCCCGAATCGCAGTCGAAGCAGGCGTCGCTGGCGGAAGACCTCGACGACGCCGGCGCCTCCGGCGACGCGGAGTTGGGTGCGGCCGCGGTCGCGGTGCTGCGTGCGGTGCAGCAGCATCCTTCGCAGGTGGGGGTCGAGGTGCGCGATCTCGTTGCCGCGGCATTGGAGATCTCCGATATCGCCTCCACCGGTGACGGAGTGCGGGTCACCGACAGCGAGATCGCGGGGGCGGTGCAGATCGCCGGTGTGCGAGCGGGTTTCACGGAGGCGCCGGACCCCGGCACGGCGCGACACTGAGCCCGGGTGGCGCCGCGCCTTACGTTCCGCCACCGTCCGGCGGCGGAGCGAATTTAACCGGGAATCATATCGGTGGCGATGTCAATGTCGTGATTTCGGGAGACCGGGTACCGCGGACACTGCGGGGTCTGGTGCATATCTTTGGAGGCGACGACCTGCCCCGGATCGCCGAGACGGATCCGTATCTGCTGGGCGCGACGAGTTCGACGTTCGGCGGCCCCGGTGAATACGGGCGCGGAGACCGATATGTGGCGCGGACTGCCAACCGGGTCGACGAGCGCCTGGCGGAGGCGCTGACCGGTACCCGGATGGTGATCGTGGTGGGACCGTCCAAGGCGGGCAAGACCCGCACCCTCTTCGAAGCGGTCCGCGCCCTGGACTCCCGTGCGCGGATCGTCTGGCCGGTCATCGACGGAATCGGCGAGCTCGCCGGCCACCCCCGGGTCGCCGACACCGACGACACACTCGTGGTGTGGCTGGACGACCTGCACGAATACCTCTCCGGCAGTCAGGCGCTCACTACGGCGGTGCTGGCACAGCTGACCGCGCGCCCCGGGCGAACACCGGTGGTGGCCACGCTGCGCTCGGAGATGCGCGCTCAGCTCCGCGGCGAAGGTGAACTACGGCGTGACATTCGGCTGTTGCTCGAACAGGCGTCGATCATAGATCTGGCCGCCACCAGCGAAGACCCCGTAGAGCAGAATGCCGCCGTTCGGATGTACTCCGGCCAGGTGTTCGGGCCGCACGGTCTGGGTGAAGTGCTGGCGGGGGCGCCCGAGCTGCTGGCTCGTTACGACGACGCCAAGGCCGCCGACCCGGTCCGGCACACGGTGCTGCGGATCGTCGTCGACTGGGCGCGGATCGGGCGGCCGGATCCGATTCCGGAACCGATCCTCACCGAGCTGACCATCCGGCAGCTACGGGTGGAGCGGCCCGAGATCGATATCCAGCGTGCAGCAGTGGATTTCGCGATCGGTGCTGCCCGTACTGCACCGCAGGGTGCGGGCCGGGCGGCCGCGCTGCTCACCAGTTATCTCAGCGAGGAGGTTCGCGGGTACCGGCCTTTCGACTATCTGGTCGCCGCCGACGACGGTCAAGACAACCGCGCGCTCCGTCCCATCCCGGATTCGTTCTGGGAACATGCGACCCGGGACACCGGTCCGGAAATACTGTTCGCCGTGGCGAACACTGCCTACCAGCGCGAAAACACAGCTGAGGCGGGCAGGTTGTCCGAGCGGGCCGCGGAAGCAGGCCATCCGGGCGCGATGTACAACCTGGGGATCCTGCTCCATGCCCAGGACCGGTTGCCGGAGGCGGAGCACTGGTGGCGCCGGGCCGCCGAGGCCGGGGTTCTCGCCGCCATGGTTAATTTGGGGGAACTGCTGCATATTCGGAACCACTTGCCGGAGGCGGAGCACTGGTTGCGCCGGGCCGCCGAGGCCGGCGATCCGGCCGCCATGTCGAATCTGGGCAGTCTGCTCCATGCCCAGGATCGGTTGCCGGAGGCCGAGCACTGGTGGCGCCGGGCCGCTGACGCCGGGTCCGCTGCGGCGATGCACGGTCTGGGTAGTCTGCTCGAAGACCTGGGCCGGGTGCCGGAGGCCGAGTTCTGGTATCGCAAGGCTGCCGAGGCCGGTGAGTCGTCCGCGATGTACAACCTGGGGTTGCTGCTCTCCCGGCAGGGCCGGGTACCGGAGGCGGAGCTGTGGTATCGCCGGGCCGCCGAGGCCGGTGTCTCCATCGCGATGTACAGCCTGGGGGTGTTGCTCTCCGCACGGGAGGATCGCTTGCCGGAGGCGGAGCTCTGGTATCGCAAGGCTGCCGAGGCCGGTGAGTCGTCCGCGATGTACAATCTGGGGTTGCTGCTCTCCCGGCAGGGCCGGGTACCGGAGGCGGAGCTCTGGTATCGCAAGGCTGCCGACACCGGCAATCCGGGTGCGATGCACAACCTGGGCATACTGCTGTATGCCCAGGACGAGGTACGAGAGGCCGAGGAGTGCTGGCGCCGGGCCGCCGAAGTCGACTACTCGGCCTCGATGACGAATCTGGGTAACGTACTCGCCGAGCGAGATCGACCGGAAGATGCGGAGCTCTGGTATCGCAAGGCTGCCGAGGCCGGGATCCACGACGCGATGCACAATCTGGCGATACTGCTCCGCGCGCAGGGCCGGACGCACGAGGCGGAGATCTGGGACCGCAGGGCGAACGAGTGAGCAGGTGGATAGATTCGTCCGGCAGCCGGTGGGGCCGACGGCAGCTGCGCGTGGGTGCGCTTCGTCAACGCAGGCAGGCGGGCCCGAAAAGGGCTTTCAGCTCGCCCATGAGGGCGGGTGAGGTGGTGACCCGGAAGCGCGGGTCCAGGGCGAGCAGCCGGGGGCCCCGGGTGCCGATGAGATCGATCCGGAGATCGGTGGGGCCGGGATGACGCTGCAACGTTTCGCGCAGTGCGCGCACCGTATGCGGGGTACAGGACGCCACGGGGAGAGTGAGGGTGAGCGGATGGCCGGCGGTCGTGCCGGTGAGGTCGGGGGTACTGACCTGATCGCCCAGCAGCGACTGCCGTCCTTCGCGGATACTGACCGTCGCGGTGACCACCACGACGGCGTCCTCGGTGAGATACCCGGCAGCCGTGGCGTAGGCAGTGGGGAAGAACAGGATCTCGGTTCCGGCCTCCAGATCCTCCAGGCGGACCACTGCCCACGGCTCGCCCTTGCGGGTGACCCGCCGGTCCACCGCGGCGATGATTCCGGCCACGCGCACCCGGCGGCCGTGTGGCACCCGGCTGTCGAGCAGGGCGGCGATCGGAGTATCGCCCGCGGCGGCGAGCGCGGTCGCGATCTCGTCGAGCGGATGCCCGGATACATAGAGTCCGAGCATCTCCCGTTCGTAACCCAGTCGTTCGCGGGTGCCCCATTCCTCGTCGGGTACGGGCAGATCGAAAACCGATCCGTCGATCTCCGGGCCGGCGTCGGCACCGGAGAACAGATCGAACTGACCCCGTGCGGCGGCCTTCTTGGTGACCGCCACCGCGTCGATCGCCTCGGTGTGGATCGAGTACAGACCCTTGCGGGGATGGCCGAGTGATTCGAAAGCGCCCGCTTTGATCAGTGATTCGACCACCTTCTTGCTGCACGCCACGGTGTCGGCCCTGGCCAGGTAGTCGGAGAATCCGGTGAATTCACCGGCCGATTCGCGGGCCCGGAGCACCGCTGCGACCACCGGTTCCCCGACATTGCGGACAGCTCCCAGACCGAAGCGGATATCGGGCCCGACGCTGGTGAACGTGGCCACGGACTGGTTCACATCGGGTGGCAGGACCCGGATACCGCGTTTACGGCAATCGGCGAGGTAGATCGCCGATTTGTCCTTGTCGTCGCCGACCGAGGTGAGCAGGGCGGCCATGAATTCGGCCGGGTAGTTGGCCTTCAGGTAGGCGGTCCAGTACATCACCAGGCTGTAGCCGGCGGCGTGGGATTTGTTGTACGCGTACCCGGCGAAGGGGAGTACCGCCTCCCACAGCGCGGTCACCGCCTCGTCGCGGTAGCCGTTGCCGCGCATACCGTCTCGGAAGTTCTCGAATTCCATGGCCAGTACTTCCGGCTTCTTCTTACCCATCGCGCGGCGCAGCAGATCGGCCTGGCCGAGCGAGTATCCGGCGACCTGCTGGGCGATCTGCATGATCTGCTCCTGGTAGACGATCAGCGCATAGGTTTCGGCGAGGATCTCGCGCAGCGGTTCGTCGAGTTCGGGGTGGATCGGCGTCACCGCCTCCCGCCCGTTCTTGCGGTCGGCGTAGGACCAGTGCGCCCCCACCCCCATCGGCCCGGGCCGGTACAGCGCGTTGGAGGCCACCAGATCGTTGAACTCGGTGGGTGCCATCCGCAGCAGCAACTCGCGCATACCGGCCGAATCCATCTGGAAGACCCCGAGATTGTCACCGCGCGCCAGCATGGCGTAGGTCGGCGCGTCGCCGAGTGCGAGGGTGTCCAGGTCGATCTCGGTACCGCGGTTGGCCCGGATATTGTCCAGGCAGTCGCCGATCACGGTGAGCGTGCGCAGCCCCAGGAAGTCCATTTTCAGCAGACCGACCGCCTCACACGACGGGTAGTCCCAGCCGGTGATGATCGCCCCGTCCTGCGGGCGTTTCCACAGCGGCACGATATCGAGCAGCGGTTCGCTGGACAGGATCACCGCGCAGGCGTGCACGCCGGCACCCCGGATCATGCCCTCGAGACCCACCGCGGTGTCGTAGATCCGGCGCATATCGGGATCGCTCTCGATGAGCGCCCGGACCTCCGCGGCCTCACCGTAGCGAACGTGTCCGGTATCGGTGATTCCCGAAACCGGAATATCCTTGGCGGCCACCGCGGGCGGTAGTGCCTTGGTGATCCGGTCGGCGAGTGCGAATCCGGGCTGACCGAACTGGACGCGGGCGGCGTCCTTGATCGCTGCCTTGGTCTTGAGGGTGCCGAAGGTGATCACCTGGGCCACTTTGTCCGCGCCCCAGCGCTCGGTGGCGTAGCGGATCATCTCGCCCCGGCGGCGATCGTCGAAATCGATATCGATATCGGGGGCCGACGGGCGTTCCGGGTTGAGGAACCGTTCGAACAGCAGCCCGTGTTCGATGGGGTCGATATTGGTGATCGCCAGCGCGTAGGCGACCAGCGAGCCGGCCGCCGAACCGCGTCCGGGACCGACCCGGATCCCCACCTTCCGCGCGTACGCCACCAGATCGCCGACCACCAGGAAGTACGCGGGAAAACCTTTGTCGCGGATGATGTCCAGCTCGAATTCCGCACGATGCCGGTACTCGGCGGGCACGCCGTCCGGGAAACGCCAGCGCAGGCCCGTGTCCACTTCGCGGCGCAGCCAACTGTCCTCGGAATGTCCGTCGGGGACCGGGAACACCGGCATCCGGTCGCGGAACTCCCAGACCTCGTCGTACGGTTCGATCCGTTCGGCCACCGTGAGGGTGGTATCGCAGGCCCCCGGCACCTCGTCGTCCCACAGGGCCCGCATCTCCGCCGGTGATCGGAGATAGAAACCGTCGCCGTCGAACCGGAACCGCGCCGGATCCGAGAGCGTTCTGCCGGTCTGCACGCACAGCATCGCCTCGTGGGCCGCCGCCTGCTCGCGCCGCACATAGTGGCAGTCGTTGGTGGCCAGCGGTGCCAACCCGACCTTTTCGCCGACCGCCAGCAGATCCTCGCGGACCCGGCGTTCGATGGCCAGGCCGTGATCCATCACCTCGAGGAAGAAATTGTCCGGGCCGAAGATGTCCCGCCAGCGGCCCGCCGCCTCGTAGGCCGCGTCGAATTGTCCCAGGCGCAGCCGGGTCTGGACCTCGCCGGACGGGCAGCCCGTCGTGGCCAATACGCCCTCGGCGTGCTCGGCGACGAGTTCGGCGTCCATCCGTGGCCATTTCCCCAGCTGCCCCTCGAACGACGCCCGCGACGATATGCGGAAGAGGTTGCGTAATCCCACCGCGTTCGCGGCGAACAGTGTCATGTGCAGGTACGCGCCGGAACCCGAGACATCGTCGGATTTCTGTCCGGGATCGCCCCAGAAGACCCGTTTGCCGGAGAATCTCGACTCGGGCGCGATATAGGCCTCGATACCGATGATCGGTTTCACCGTGTGGCGCTGCGACTCCCGGTAGAACTCCGCTGCTCCGTACATATTGCCGTGATCGGTCATCCCGACGGCCGGCATCCCCAACCGCTCCGCCTCGGCGAACAGCGGACCCACTTTCGCCAGGCCGTCGAGCATCGAGTACTCGGTGTGGTTGTGCATATGCACGAAAGACGCATTGGTCATCGAAAACCCCGTGCCGTCGAACCGGTCCGGAGGCGGTTCGGTTGTCGATCCGGCCGGGCCGATAAGGTCGTTTCGGCTACATATGACCAGCTCATATGCGACAGGTCGAACAATCGACACGAGAGCGGGAACAACCAATGGATGTATCGGGAGGTGGGGTGGGCGAGCTCGATCTGGCGACCGTGCGAGCCTTTGTCGCCGTCGCCGACGAAGGTCAGTTCAGTGCGGCCGCGGCGCTGCTCGGGATCAGCCAGCAGGCGGTATCGAAACGGATCGCGCGGCTGGAGAGACAGTTCGGGCTCGACTTGTTCGACCGCGTACCCACCGGCGCCGCACCGACCGTGGCCGCCGCCCGGTTCCTGCCGCACGCGCGGTCCCTGCTCGCCGTCGCCGACGAAGCGGTGGCGACGGTGGTGCGGCGGCCCCGGCCGCTACGGGTCGCGGTCCTGGGGGAGCGGGCGACCGAAATGCGGGCCATGCGTTACTACCTCGGGCGACATCCCGACCGCGATACCGAGATCGTGCTGACCAACGCGTTCGTCACCTCCCGGGACGCGCTGGTCGCCGGGCGGGTCGACGCGGCTCTCGCGCGCGCCCACGGTGGTCCACGGGCACTGCCGGCGCGGATCGCGGCTGTCCCCGTCCATCTGGATCCGCTGCATCTGCTGGTCGGCAAGGACCATCCGCTGGCCGGTCGGCCGGCGGTACCGCTCGCCGAACTGGCCGGGGTGCCGGTCTGGGTGCCCGGGACATCGGTGGAATCGGAATGGACCGACTACTACCGCGCGCTGAGCCGGTACAGCGGGGTGGTGATCGACAGCAGCCGCCGGTTGGAACTGTTCCCCGATATCGCCGCCGATCGCGGTCCGGCGCCGATCGTGACGGTGATCGAGCACATCGCCGATTCGGACCACCTCGCGACCTTCAGCGCCGAAGGGTTCGAATCTCCGTGGCATCCGAATATCCGCCGGGTGCCCGTGGTAGACCCGACTCCCGCCTACCCGCACGCATTGCTGTGGAACCGAGCCGACCAACATCCGGGTATCGCGGATCTGGCCGGATACTTCCGAGACAACTACAACAGCGATATCGCGGCCGACTGCTGGATCCCCGAGGCCGACCGGTCGCTGTTCGTACCCGCGTAGTGGGCGGCGGTCACGAGGCCGAACTGACCCGGTAGATCCGCAGATCCTCCGGGACACCGCTGAGCGGGGCGGCGAAGAAGCTGCGGCGGTAGGGCCGTGCCGTGTACCCGAGTTCGTCGAGGGTGTCCGGCCCCAGCGCGGCCAGTGTGGTCTCGGAGATCATCAGCTTGCCGTTGCCACCCGCCTCCATCACCCGGGCGGCGATGGTGACGTCCACACCCAGCCAGTCGCCACCGATCTCCCGGGGCGAACCGGTGTGCAGACCGACCCGCATCCGGGGCCGGTAGCCGCCGGTGGTGATCTCGGCGAGGTTGCGTTTCGCCGCGATCGCGGCCTGGACGGCCCGATCGGCGGACGGGAACACGGCCATCACGCCGTCGCCCATCCGTTTCACCACCTGCCCGCCGCGTTCGGCGATCGGCGGTTCGATGGCCTTGGCCACCGTACGGAGCAGGTCCAGGGTCGCCTCATCGCCCGCGGTGAGCGACCAGGAGGAGAACGAGACCAGATCCGTGAACATCACGGTCATCTCCTCGGTGCCCTTGCCGCGGCCGAGGCGTTCGAGCATCGCCTGCCAGACCTGGAGCGCGCCGAAACCGATCTCCCGGGCGGCGCTCGGGTTGTCACCGACCAGGCGGTCCGCGGCCCGCGCGACGGCGCGTGCGCCACCGGGGCCGGTGACCGAGAGCGGGTCGCCGAACGCGGGGTCTCCGGGGAGCTGGTGGCGGGCCCGGCGCAGTACCTCGATCACATCGGGCCGCTGGTTCGCCGCGTTCATCAGGGCGGACAGCGGGTGGACGCGTGGGCGGCCGGAGCCGACGGTCTCGCCGTTGCCGGGTACGGGGGTCAGTCCGATCCTTATCTCGTCGGCGGTCACGTGATCGGCGCCCGGCGCGGCGGCGCTGTCGACCTCCGGCTCCGGTACGGCACGGCCGGAGGGCTTTTCGTTCACGTCCCGAGGGTATCGCAGGGGATCGGACGTGGGGGGAACGCTGAGAATCGTCACCTGTCGCCTCTCTATCGGAGGAGTGCGGCACGCCGTTGGGTCCGCCGATGGAAAACGTGTGGTGCCCGATCCCGATGGTAGTGGCGACCGGCCCGCTCCTGGTGAACGCATGGTTACAGTTATCTGGCAGCTCTCGTAGAGCGGTGCCCATCGCCTTGCTGAGCAGGGTGAACAACCACACTGTGTGATCACGACCACCGGCCCGGTGCGTTGCCGCACCGGGCCGGTGGTAAGTGCACTCCGACGACCGGGCAGTGGTCGCCGGCGTGCGGGGCGCGCGATCCTCCCGACGAGTTCGCGCTACCCACTACCCGAGCGGCGAGGGAAGCGGCTCGGGTGGCTCGCGGTCAGGCGTCGCGCCGGTCGACAACCAGTAGTGCGATGCCGGTGACGATCGCGACGAAGGCGATGAAGTAGATGAGGCTGCCCCAGGTACCCCAGTGCCAGTTGCCCGACGCCATCGATTCATCCGCCATCGCGAAACGGCTCGCGTTCTGGAACGGCAGGAACGCGCTGATCTCACGACCTACTTTACCCAGCGCCCCGACCAGTGGTTCGACGATCAGCTGCCAGAGCACGATCAGCGAGATCGCCGCGGCCGATTGCCGGACCAGTACCCCGATACCGATGGCGAGTACCACATTGAGGAAGGCCAGGATCGGTATCGCGTACAGGGCACGCCAGTTGTCCTCCAGGACCAGCGTCGAACCGGCATCGCCGGCGACCGCCTTGGCCACCGCGTACGCGGCGAAGGCCAGCACAGTGGTCAGCGCGGCCGCGTACACGCCGACCAGGCCCGCTTTGGTCCCGATCACCAGCAGGCGGTTGGGCACCGCCTGGAAGGTGGTGCGAATGATGCCGAACCGGTATTCGCTGGTCACGGTCAGGGTCGCCATGATGGCCAGCACCATGACCCCGAACCCGCTGATCCCGAGGAAAGCCGTATCGACGGTCAGGGCGGGCGCACCGGAGGCCTGCGGGTCGTCGGCGGCGATCCGGCCGATCAGCCCGAACAGCGCGGCGAAACCGACGGCGAGGGCCACCACGATCAGCGAGCACCACCACGGCGAACGGGTCGAGGTGAGTTTGATGCGTTCCGCGGCGATCACACCCATTACTTGGTACCTCCGAGAACTTTGGTTTCGACCGGCTCGGGCGCGACAACACCTTGCGGCCCCGCCGCGACAGCTCCCGGCGGGGCCGCCGCGACATCGCCCTGCGGGCCCACCTCACCGTGATACTGGACATCCCCGCCGGTCATCCGCATGAATGCTTCTTCCAGCGAGCCACGCTGCGGGGCGAGTTCGAAGAGGGTGATGTGGTGTTCGCCCGCCAGCGCGCCGACCGCGTCGCTGGTGACCCCGTTCACCACCAGGGCCGCGCCGTCGGCGCTGCCCTCGTTCTGTTTCACGGTCATCCCGTTGGAGGTGAGCAGGCTGCGCAACTCGTCGAGTTGCGGGCTGCGCACCCGGACCGAGGACTCCGAAGCGCGTTCGATGAACTCCGAGGTCGTGGAATCGGAGATGAGCCGGCCGCGACCGATGACCACCAGGTGGTCGGCGGTCTGTGCCATCTCCGACAGCAGATGGCTCGACACCAGGACGGTCCGGCCCTCGGCGGCCAGCCGCTGCATGAACCGCCGGATCCAGAGGATGCCCTCCGGATCCAGGCCGTTGACCGGCTCGTCGAACAGCAGCACCTTCGGATCGCCCAGCAGCGCACCGGCCAGGCCGAGTCGCTGCGACATGCCGAGGGAGAACCCGCCGGCCGATTTACCGGCGACCTCGGACAGGCCCACCAGCCGCAATACCTCTTCGACCCGGGATTTCGGCAGCCCGTTGGAGGCTGCCATCCATTCCAGATGGGCGCGTGCCGAACGGTTGGGATGCACCCATTTCGCGTCCAGCAGCGCGCCGACCTCGCGTAACGGATGTTTCAGCTGACCGTACGGTCTGCCGTTGACGAGCGCGCTGCCCGCGGTGGGGCGATCCAGGCCGAGGATCATGCGCATAGTGGTGGATTTACCGGCGCCGTTGGGTCCGAGAAAGCCGGTGACCTGACCGGGTTTCACACTGAAGGTCAGGTCCTGGACCGCGACGGTCTGCCCGTAATGCTTGGTCAAGCCCCGGACTTCGATCATGACGACCAGCATGCCCTATGCGCGGCGCGTTCGCGTCGCCCGATGGTCGCCATCGGCACTCATCCTGGAGGATGATCCGCCCCCGGCCTGCCACCCACTCACGGATGGCCCGGCCTCGGGGGATCTACCGCCTGGGTGAGTCTATCGCCCGGGTGAGGACGCCTGGGCCCAGAACCGTTTCGGAATGCGGCCCGCCTCGCGGGCCCGGTAGCCGGCCCGCACCGCGTCGGCCATGGCCGCGGCCATCAGCGCCGGATGCCGGGCGCGGGTCACCGCGGTCGCCAGCAGCACCGCCGAGCAGCCGAGTTCCATGGCGAGTGCCGCGTCGCTGGCAGTTCCGATTCCGGCGTCCAGGATCACCGGCACCTGGGCGCGGCTCACGATCATCTCGATATTGTGCGGATTGCCGATACCCAGACCGGTGCCGATCGGGGCGCCCAGTGGCATCACCGCCGCACAGCCCACGTCCTCCAGCCGCCGGGCCAGCGCCGGATCGTCGTTGGTGTAGGGGAGCACGGTGAAACCGGCGTCCACCAGCTGTTCGGCGGCATCGATCAGTTCGATCGGATCGGGTAGCAGCGTCCGGTCGTCGGCGATCACCTCGAGTTTGACCCAGGTGGTGTCCAGCGCCTCGGCCGCCAGCCGGGCGGTGAGAACCGCCTCGGCGGCGGTCCGGCAGCCCGCGGTATTGGGCAGCGGCGTGATGTCGAGCCGTTTCAGCAGGTCGAGCACGCCGGTACCGCCCGCGGCGTCGACGCGCCGCATGGCGACGGTGGTCAGTTCCGTACCGGAGGCCAGTAGGGCCTCCTCCAGAACGGTCAGGTTCTCCGCACCGCCGGTGCCCATGATCAGCCGGGAACCGAATACGCGGTCGGCGATGCGCAGCGCTTCGTCAGCCACCCTGGACCGCCGTGAGCACATCGATCTCCCAGCCGCGACCCACCGGCTCGTCCCAGCGCGATTTGGGGAATACGGCACCGTCGACCGCCAGCGCGACACCCTGGCACGGCAGTTCGAGGCGTTCCAGCAGTTCGCGCACCGTGAGCGGTTCGGTGAACTCGTGATCGATCCCGTTCACCGTGACACCGATCGGCACGGACGACCCGTGCGCCGGTGACCCCTGTGTGGACGACTGTGTCATCGACTACCTCCTGGAGATGTTGCCGTGAACCGGCGCGGATCGGCGGGCGCGGCTGCCGCCAGCGGTTGCCCGCGGAGTTCGGCCAGTACCGCGTCGGCGGTGAGCGCGCAGGTCAGCATGCCGTTGCGGCCGTGTCCGGTGGCCGCGATCACGCGGTCGGACAGTCGGCCGACGAGCGGAAGATTATCGGGGGAGCCGGGTCGCGACCCCGCCTCGGCCGCGGCCAGTTCGTATTCTCCGATACCGGGGAAGACGGTTTCGGCGTCGCCGATCAGATCGCGGACCCCGGCGACGGTGACCGCGGTATCGAAACCCGCCTCGTACTGGGTGGCGCCGAGCACCACCCCGTCGGCGCGGGGCACGAAGTACACGGGCCGGCCGTGGACCCGGGCGCGAACGACCCGGGTGGGTGGGGGTTGCGCGCCGGGCCGGTGCCGCAGCCGCAGGATCTCACCCTTCACCGGCCGGACCGGCAGGCCGGGCCACAGTTGGGCCGAGGCCGCGCCCGCGGCCAGCACCACCTGCCGGTGCCCGAGTTCGGCGAGGTCCGCGATCCGGTCCGGGCGTACGGTCACCCCGGCCTCGGTCACCGCTTTGCGCAGCGCGGTGACCAGCCGGCGATTGTCGACGGCCGGTTCGGTGGGGGCGAGCAGACCGGCCCGGACCGTCCGGGCCAGTGCCGGTTCCAGCGCGCGGACTCCGGCCCGGTCCAGTACCCGCAGCTCGTGTCCGCGCGCACCGACCCATTCGGCGACTGTGCGCAGATCGGCGGCGTCGGCGGCGTCCTGCGCCACCGTCAGGGTCTCGGTGGCGACGAAGACGTCCACGCCGGTGACAGCCGCGAGCCGGGCCGCGAAACCGGGCCAGGCGGCCAGCGCCGCGGCGCCGAACTCCAGCACCTCGTCCTCACCCGGCCAGCCCTCCGACAGCGGTGCGAGCATGCCCCCGGCCACCCACGAGGCGCCGGTGCCCACGGCCGGATCGAACAGAGTGACCGTCCAGCCCGCTTCGGCGGCCCGCCAGGCCACGGCCAGCCCGACCACTCCACCGCCGACGATCGCCAGGGTCGAGCCGGTGGCCGGTGCGCTCACCTGTGCCACCTCCTCGGGACGCCGGGCCGGCGACGCGATGCACCGGCGATACCGCCGGATCGATGGAGCGGTGCCCGGCGACCTCGCGAGAGCGGCGCCCGGCTACCACGTACCGGTCGCGTCCGGTTCGCCGCCCGCGCCGTGCGCGCGGATGTTCGCACTACGTTCCACCTCCTGCAACTTCTCCACGTTAGCGCGGTTACCGTGGCAGTTGTGCAACCGTCCTCCCCGCGCCGACCACTGCCCCCGCGTGACCGTCTCACGACCGCCCGGCTGTACCTGTGCACCGATGCCCGCCGGGAAAAGGGGGATCTGGCCGAGTTCGCGGAAGCCGCGCTGGCCGGTGGTGTAGATATCGTCCAGCTCCGGGACAAGGGTTCGCCCGGCGAACGGCAGTACGGTCCGCTCGAGGCCGAGGGCGAACTCGCGGCCCTCGCCGAACTGAAGGCGGCGGCCCGCCGGCACCGGGCGCTGCTCGCGGTGAACGACCGCGCCGATATCGCGCTGGCGGCGGGCGCCGATGTGCTGCATCTGGGCCAGCAGGACCTGCCGCCCTGGTACGCCCGCAAGATCCTCGGCCCGGATGTGGTGATCGGGCGGTCCACCCACGACCGGGAGCAGGCGCGTCTGGCCGCGGGCGACGAGAACCTCGACTATTTCTGCACCGGCCCGGTATGGGCCACCCCCACCAAGCCCGGACGTACGCCCGCGGGCCTGGATCTGGTGCGCGAGACCGCGGAAGCGGAACCGACCCGGCCGTGGTTCGCCATCGGCGGTATCGACGCCGCGACGCTGCCCGAGGTGCTGGCGGCGGGTGCCGAACGCGTGGTGGTGGTGCGTGCGATCACCGCCGCCGACGACCCGGAGGCCGCGGCACGCGCGTTGAAAACCGTGCTGCTGGAAGCCCGCTGACGCGGGAGCGGCTGTTCCGGCGCACCGGTTCGTTCCGCGGGGAGGAGAGTGCCCAGTTCGTCGGCGAACAGCAGCGCGGGGTCGAACTCCGTCAGCGAAATGGCCGGCGAGTTCGAGTGAGGGGACCGTACAGCCGGGTCTACCCGTGCGATTTTCCGAGGTGGCGGTAGTTGGTTTCCTGGCCGCCGGTACGTCCGCGGGACCGGGCTGCGGCCAGCCCGTCGGGGGGTGCGCTCGGACATCAGGGCGTGTTCGTATCCGGCGATGGCGCAGAGTCTTTCTCCGCCAGCCAGCGGTCCATTGCGGCGGCGTCCCTCAGGTCGACTCCATCACGCCTCATGTCGTGGATGACGCGGTCGAGGTCCTCGCCGACTATTTTCCGGAGGTAGTATCTCGGGCCGGCCAGCGGGCTTCCGGAGAACGTGGGCTTGTCGAGGATCTCTTGCCCGACCGCGTCTCGCACCTTGACGACGGCTCCGTCGCTGGTCCCGATGAACTCGGCCGCGGCGCCACGGGCGCGGTTGCCGGCTTCCTCAGTGTTTCCAGCGAGTTTGCCCGCTGCACGGTGGGCGGTGTTCACCGTATCTTCCGCGATGCGTTTTACCACGTCGCGCGGCGATTTTTCCATGGTTCCATCCAGCGTCGACCGCACGACAGCTCGACGTGAGATGTCGCTGATGAATTGTCCCAGGGCAGCGCGACTCACTTCTTTCTCGAGGCGGGCATACGGGTCACCAGCCGCAGTCGAGCGGTTTATGCAGGTGGAGGCGGTGTCTGTCCTGCTGTTCAGCCCGGTGTGAGGTAGCGGTGCAGTGATGTCCAACGGGGCGCAACCATCTGTCCGCCGCCATCGGCAATACCTCCACCAGGACTCGCGCCGAGGCGTTCCGCGCCGCGGAACGAATGGCCCGGCTCTGATATTCGTCCGAAGGAGTTCCCGTGCGGGGGCCGCGCCCTCGGAACGGTGGCGCGCCGGTCTCGTGCCCGGGGTGGCGGGAGGCGGGTCGGGAACGACGGCCGGCGCACCGGCCGAGCGGAAGGCGCGCCGGCCGTGCCCGGCGCAGAGGGGCAGGGCCGACGCGTGTTCCGGCGGTGCCAGGGGAGGTATCGGGTGGAGTCCGGACGGATGGTCCGAACTCTGCTCCACCGTGACTTCCGGCCTGTCGCGCAGCGCGCCGTGCCCTGAGTGTTGCCCCCGGGAAGGCATGGGAAACCTGGTCAAGTGTCCTGTTCGAGCAGGGCCTGCCCCGGCCCCCGCGGTTCGAGTACTCGGCCTCGGCACCGGCGGTCGGCCCCGGCCTCCTCAGAGCAACCAGAACACCGCGCCCACCGCCGCGAGCGCGGCGCAGACTCCCAGGCTGATCGACAGCGGCCGGGTGGTCTTCCAGGTGGTGTAGGCGCCGCCGATGAGGAATCCGGCGAGGGTGAACAGCAGAACTACGGCTATATCGGTGGACACAGAACCCTATTGTGCCTGGTCTTCGTGTCAGTTCTCAGGGCATCTGGCGGTGCGCGCCCGGCCTGAGCTGCGGTGCGCCACTTGCGTCAGCTATGCGTGCATCAATTCCTTCCCATCCAAAGTGGCGGATTCCCGGCTGGTTCGCTCCGATTCCGTCCGTCCACGGTGCACCGACCGGCGGCCTGGGGCCATTTTCCGTCACTTCGGACGGGCAGCCCTGCGCCCAGTTTTGGCTTCTGCAAGTCGCTCGCTGCGGTGCTCGGTGAACAGGTCGATAGGGACTCGGGTGGGGGCACGTCACTGCCGCGATCTCGCCTGGTGTCAAACCTTCGTTGCCGGGTCGCTGTGTCGGAAACGCTGCCAGGCACCGATGGCACCCGAAATATGACGAGCATCACAATTGCTGGATCATGTTTGGGGGGAACCGAATCCGTGGCTGGTGCATCGAATATTGGTGAAGGGAAGAGCTCCGGTCCTTTCGAGCCTGGGCCGAATCCGGAGGGGATATGGCCCGAAGGGCTGCATCGAGTATCGATGCTCGTCCGGAGCTATAGAACGGGGGAAGCGAATGTTCGGTAAGGGACTGGTTAGCGCAGCTGTCGTGGTCGGAATGGCGCTGATGGGGGTATCGGTGGGGTCGAGTGCTGTCGCCGTGGCGGCGCCGGGCTATACGGCGGTCGACACGCAGGTGCTCGCTGCTCCGTCGAAGGCGACGTGCGACAAGGCTGTCAAGCTCCTGACCCAGGTTGTGCGCTTGGCCGAAAAGTACAAGATCAAACTGTCGCCGAAGCGGAAGAGCGAGCTGCAGGCAAAGATCAACAACGGCACCATCACCTCAAACGACCTCCCGGGAAAGATCCAGTCGGAGTTCCCGGGCGAGTTCAAAGGTAAGACGCTCAACGACATCAAGAAGGAGTGTGGGATCAAGTGACCACAGAGAAAGGGCCGGAGGGTGAAAGTCCATGGTCGGAGGAGTTGACGGCCGAAGAGATGCGCGAAAGCCTCGTGGGTCTGTCGACGACCGAGCTCGCTGCCCGGTGGTCGGTCGGTGACGAGTACGACGACTACTACGAGGCAGTCGCCCGAGAGCTGTACGAACAGGGTGAACCGGGCGTCGAGGTGCTCACCCAGGAGCTGGCCGGTCGTCGAGTGCCGCAGCTACGCGCAGCGCTCACCGTCTTGGCAATGCACCAGGGCAGTGAACCGGCGTTCGTCGAGAAGGTCAAGCTGCTGGCAGGTGATTCCGAACCGGTCATAGCTGGGGACGCGATCAGGCTTCTCGGCTCACTCGGTGTCACAGAACTGGGAGAACGCATCCGCGGCCTGGGGGATCATCCGTCGCCGTTCGTGCGGGCCAGCGTGCTGGACTATCTGGCTCGGGCCGAGCCGGAGTTGGCGTATCCGGCGCTGGTGCAGGGCCTTCGCGACAGCGACTACGTCGTGCGTGAGACCGCCGTCGATGCGCTCGACGACCTCGACTCGACGGACGCGATCCCCGCGATCGAGCCGCTGCTGGAAGACCCTCACGAGGATGTTCGCCAGGCCGCGCGGACTGCCGTGGACAACCTGCGCGACCGTGCCGGCTCCACTGGCTGAAAGGCGGCACACGATTCGGGAGTGCCATCGAAAACCACCCGGTCACCGACCCGCACCACACCCTGGCCGTTCACCGGCAGCCACCTGCAACCAGATCCTGCGCCAGTTGCGCCACATGCGCCACCTCCGCCGCCGTCCGTACGACTGTGCGATGCGACAACACCGCCGCCAGATCCGCCACCAGCAACTGCTTCCACAGCAGGTGATACAGAACCGGCAACGTGCCCAGCGGATCACCGGCCAACTCCGCACCATCCATCAACGGCCTCGGCGTGGCGAACACATCGAACAGCCGCGATGCAACCACCTCATCCAAACAGCGGGGATGCCGATACCCGGCCAGCCAACGCTGATTGGCCACGATCGTGGTGTCCATCCGATCCCACACCGCATATCCCCAGCCCACTCCGGCACAGGCCCGGCCGGTGACGGTGAACGCTACCCGGTCACGTTCCCGGGCCAGGTGCAGCGGCCGTGAGTCCAGCACCACCATCGTCCCGTCGGCCGAACGCACCAGGAAATCCGGGGCATGACGGCGTGGTTTACCCCACTGCGGCGTCCACAGCAGCCAGAACGGCTGCGAGACGATATCGACCACCGACGCATCGAAGTCCAGCGCAACCAGGTGATCGCGCTCCACCCACGATTCGAACCTGATCAAACGGTCCAGCGTGCAAGACCTGGATAGTTCCGCTGTCCCCGATACGACGGAAACGACCGCACCGGCCGCTCCAACTCCTCGACCATCTCCGGCAAGCACTCCCACGGCACCCGGCGCTCCACCCCGGCCCTGGTCACAAACACTGCCTCGAACTCATCATCGGCACAGCTCAACTGCGCGATCTCTCCCGGCACCGCGACATCATCCCCGCCACATACAGCGAACCTCCGCCACCACGCCGCCACATACACCGGGAATCCGCCACTTCCGACGGGAACCGACACTTCGCGCCGGACCGGGCCGGGTTCGGCCTCCGCAAATTAACAAGCACGCGTGCTTGATTTTTTACCTGTCTCCTGTGATGCTGAGGCGGTACGCGGACAGCTACGGGCGCATATCGGCGCCCCGCCCGGTGCCGCGGTAGGAGGCGAAACCGCTGATGGGTGGTCTGGCTGCCGATCCCGGCCTGATCCGGATCGGTAACTGTTCCGGGTTCTACGGCGACCGGTTCGGCGCGATGCGCGAAATGCTCGAGGGTGGACAGCTCGATGTGCTGACCGGCGACTATCTCGCCGAGCTGACCATGCTGATCCTGGGCCGCGACCGGATGAAGGATGCCGGACTCGGCTATGCGAAGACCTTCCTGCGTCAGCTCGAGGACTGCCTGGGGCTTGCTCTGGAACGCAACGTCCAGATCGTCACCAACGCCGGCGGTCTGAACCCGGCCGCGCTGGCGGAGAAGGTGCGGGAACTGGCGGCCCGGCTCGGCCTCGAGGTCCGGGTCGGATATGTGGACGGCGACGATCTCACCGGCCGTGCCGCCGAACTGGACCTCGGTTCGCCGCTCACCGCGAACGCCTATCTCGGGGCCTGGGGTATCGCCGAATGCCTGGAAGCGGGCTCGGATGTGGTGGTCACCGGCCGGGTGACCGATGCCTCGGTGGTGGTGGGCCCCGCCGCCGCCCACTTCGGCTGGAAACGTACCGATTACGACCGGTTGGCCGGTGCGGTGGTGGCCGGACATGTGATCGAATGCGGTACCCAGGCCACCGGTGGCAATTTCGCGTTCTTCACCGAACTCCCCGATCTCGGCCGGCCCGGGTTCCCGCTCGCCGAGATCCGGGCGGACGGCAGCAGCGTCATCACCAAACACGCGGGCACCGGCGGCGCGGTCACCGTGGACACCGTGGCCGCTCAGCTCATGTACGAGATCCAGGGCGCACGCTACGCCGGACCCGATGTCACGGCCCGGCTCGATACCGTCGAACTCGCCGCCGACGGCCCGGACCGGGTGTCGATCCGGGGTGTCGAGGGCGAACCGCCGCCGCCCACATTGAAGGTCTCGCTGAACACCCTCGGCGGATTCCGCAACGAGATGGAGTTCATCCTCACCGGTCTCGATATCGAGGAGAAGGCCGCGCTGGCGCGGCGGCAACTGGAGTCCTGGTTGCCCGAACGACCGGCCGAGCTGGACTGGACTCTCGCACGCCTGGACCGTCCCGACGCCGAAACCGAGGAACAGGCCAGCGCCCTGCTGCGCTGTGTGGTGCGCGATCCCGATCCGAACAAGGTGGGTCGCGCCTTCTCCAGCGTCGCGGTCGAACTCGCGCTGGCCAGCTATCCGGGATGCAGTTTCACCGCCCCGCCCGGTAACGGTGCGCCCTACGGTGTCTACCGCCCGGGATATGTCGACGCCGCCGAGGTCTCGCATACCGCGCACCGGCCGGCGGGGTGTCAGGTGCTCGTCGGGGCGCCGTCGGAAACCCGGGAACTGGCCGCCGTTCCGGAACCGGAACTCCCCGAGCCGCTTCCGTTCACCGCCACGAAGCGGGTACCGCTCGGTACGATCGCGCCGGCCCGCAGCGGCGACAAGGGCGGTGACGCCAATATCGGTGTCTGGGTGCGGACCGATGACCAATGGCGCTGGCTCGTGCACACCCTCACGGTCGACCGGCTACGTGAACTGCTGCCCGAGACCGCGACGCTGGGGGTCTCCCGGCATGTACTGCCGAACCTGCGCGCCCTGAACTTCCTGATCTCCGGTCTGCTCGGTGAAGGCGTGGCCTATCAGGCCCGGTTCGATCCGCAGGCGAAGGGCCTCGGCGAATGGCTGCGGTCCCGTTATCTCGACATACCGTTGGAGCTGCTGCCGTGAGCACTGTCTGGAATACGCCGGAGCGCCGGGAACTGCGCGCGACCGTGCGGGCTTTCGCCGAGCGCGAGATCCTGCCCCACCTCGACGAGTGGGAACGCGACGGGGAGATCCCGCGCGAACTGCACAAGAAGGCCGGTGCGCTGGGCCTGCTGGGTATCCAGTTCCCCGAGGCCGCGGGCGGCGCCGGGGGCGACGGTATCGACGGCGCGATCGTCTGCGAGGAACTGCACTACGCGGGTGTCTCCGGCGGTCTGTTCGCCTCGTTGTTCACCTGCGGTATCGCGGTTCCACATCTCATCGGCGCGGGCGATGCCGAACAGATCGACCGCTGGGTGAAACCGACTCTGGCCGGGGAGAAGATCGGCTCATTGGCCATCACCGAGCCCGGCGGCGGTTCCGATGTCGGCCATCTGACCACCACCGCCCGCCGCGACGGTGACCATTACATCGTCAACGGCGCCAAGACCTACATCACCTCCGGCTGCCGCGCCGATTTCGTGGTCACCGCCGTCCGCACCGGTGGCCCGGGCGCCTCGGGTGTCTCACTGCTGGTGGTCGAGAAGGGCACACCCGGTTTCACCGTCGGCCGCAAACTGGACAAGATGGGCTGGCGCGCCTCCGATACCGCCGAACTGTCCTACTCCGATGTCCGGGTACCGGTGTCGAACCTGGTGGGGCCGGAGAACTCGGGCTTCCTGCAGATCGCGTCGGCCTTCGTCAGCGAGCGGGTGGGCCTTGCCGTACAGGCGTATTCGAGCGCGCAACGCTGCCTGGACCTCACCCTGGACTGGGTGCGCAGTCGGGAAACCTTCGGCCGCCCGCTCATCGGCCGGCAGGCCGTGCAGAACACCGTCACCGAGATGGCGCGCCGGATCGATATCGCCCGGGTGTACACCCGCGATATCGCCGCACGGGCCGCGGCCGGGGAGACCGATCTGATCGCCGAGGTGTGCTTCGCCAAGAACACCGCCGTCGAATCGGGCGAATGGGTCGCCAACCAGGCGGTGCAGTTGTTCGGCGGGCTCGGCTATATGCGGGAATCCGAGGTCGAACGCCAGTACCGCGATATGCGGATCCTGGGCATCGGCGGCGGCACCACCGAAATCCTCACCGGCCTGGCCGCGAAACGATTGGGGTACCAGTCTTGACGACACTGCGCAGCACCCTCGACACCGGCAGCGGTGACTACACCGCGGCGGCCGAGGCCATGACCGCCAAACTCGCCGAGGTCGAGGCGGAATTCGAGAAGGTCATCGCGGGCGGCGGGCCGGACAAACTGGCCCGGCATCGTAAACGCGGCAAACTGACCGCCCGCGAACGTATCGAACTGCTCATCGACGAGGATTCCCCGTTCCTCGAGCTGTGCCCGCTGGCGGCCTGGGGCAGCGAATTCCAGGTCGGCGCGAGCACGGTCGCCGGAATCGGCGTGGTCGAGGGTGTGGAATGCATGATCGTCGCACCCGATCCCACGGTGCGCGGCGGCACCTCCAACCCGTGGACACTGCGGAAAACACTGCGGGTCAACGACATCATCCGGGAGAACCGGCTCCCGGTGATCTCCCTGGTGGAATCGGGTGGCGCCGATCTGCCCACGCAGAAAGAGGTTTTCGTCCCCGGCGGCCGTATGTTCCGCGATCTCACCCAGGCCTCGGCCGCCGGTATCCCCACCATCGCCCTGGTCTTCGGTAACTCGACCGCGGGCGGCGCCTATATCCCCGGGATGTCCGATCACGTGGTGATGATCAAGGAACGCTCCAAGGTGTTCCTGGGCGGCCCGCCGCTGGTGAAGATGGCCACCGGGGAGGAATCCGACGACGAATCCCTCGGTGGTGCGGATATGCACGCCCGGGTCTCGGGACTGGCCGATTACTACGCGCTCGACGAACAGGACGCCATCCGGATCGGCCGGCGCATCGTCGCACGGCTGAACTGGACGAAACAGGGCCCCGCCCCGCGCGCGTCCGTGCTCGAACCGCTGTACGACCCGGATGAACTGCTCGGCATCGTCCCGCCCGATCTCAAGATCCCGTTCGACCCGCGTGAGGTGATCGCCCGGATCGTCGACGGCTCCGATTTCGACGAGTTCAAACCGCGCTACGGTTCCAGCCTGGTCACCGGCTGGGCCGATCTGCACGGGTATCCGGTCGGTATCCTCGCCAACGCGCGCGGTGTGCTGTTCTCCGAGGAATCGCAGAAGGCCACCCAGTTCATCCAGCTCGCCAACAAGACCAACACTCCGCTGCTGTTCCTGCACAACACCACCGGCTACATGGTCGGCAAGGAATACGAGCAGAAGGGCATCATCAAACACGGTGCCCAGATGATCAACGCGGTCTCCAATTCCAAGGTCCCGCATATCTCCGTACTCATGGGCGCCTCGTACGGCGCCGGTCACTACGGTATGTGCGGCCGGGCCTACGACCCCCGGTTCGTCTTCGCCTGGCCCAGTGCCAAATCCGCGGTGATGGGCGGGGCGCAGCTGGCCGGGGTGATCTCGATAGTCGGCCGCGCTTCCGCCGAGGCCCGCGGGCAGACGTTCGACGAAGAAGCCGACGCCGGGATGCGTGCCATGGTGGAAGCCCAGATCGAGGCGGAATCGCTGGCGATGTTCATGTCCGGGCGGCTCTACGACGACGGTGTCATCGACCCGCGCGACACCCGCACAGTGCTGGGTATGGCCCTGTCGGCCATCCACACTGCTCCTGTCCAGGGCGCCGAATCCTTCGGCGTCTTCCGAATGTGAGGCCGGACGTGACGAATTCGCAGATCACCAGTGTCCTGGTCGCCAATCGTGGGGAGATCGCGCGCCGGATCTTCGCCTCCTGCCGCCGGATGGGCCTGGGCACCGTCGCCGTGTACTCCGACGCCGACGCGGACTCGCCGCATGTGGGCGAGGCGGACGCGGCGGTCCGGCTCCCCGGCAGCACCCCGGCGCAGACCTACCTGCGCGCCGATCTGATCATCGCCGCCGCGCACGCGGCCGGGGCCGACGCGGTACATCCCGGCTACGGATTCCTCTCCGAGAACGCGGAATTCGCGCATGCGGTGGAAGCCGCCGGACTGGTGTGGGTCGGCCCGCCGCCCACCGCCATCGCGGAGATGGGTTCCAAGGTCGCGGCCAAGAAGATGATGGACGCCGCCGGAGTACCGGTGCTGGCCGAACTGGACCCGGACGAGGTCACCGAGGCGCAGTTGCCGGTGCTCATCAAGGCTTCCGCCGGTGGTGGTGGGCGCGGGATGCGCGTGGTGCGCACTCTCGCCGAACTCCCCGGACAGCTCGCCGGAGCCCGGCGGGAAGCCGAATCGGCGTTCGGTGATCCGACCGTCTTCTGCGAGCGCTATCTGGAGACCGGACGCCATATCGAGGTCCAGGTGCTGGCCGATACCCACGGCACCATCTGGGCCGTCGGCGAACGGGAATGCTCGATCCAGCGCCGCCACCAGAAGGTTGTCGAGGAAGCGCCGGCACCGCTGGTGGAACGGATCGATTCCGGTCGCGGGCCCGGCGCGGGACCCGGTATGCGGGACCGACTGTTCGACGCGGCCCGGCAGGCGTCGGCCGCCATCGGATACACCGGGGCCGGGACGGTGGAATTCCTCGCCGACGAGGCCGGAGAGTTCTACTTCCTGGAGATGAACACCCGTCTGCAGGTCGAACATCCGGTCACCGAATGCACCACCGGTCTCGATCTCGTCGCACTCCAGCTCGAAATCGCCCAGGGTGCCCGGCTCGACCCGGAACCCCCGGCCATGCGTGGGCATTCCATCGAGGTCCGGCTCTACGCCGAGGACCCCGCACAGGAGTGGCAGCCGCAGAGCGGGACCGTGCACCGGATCGAGATCCCTTCGGTGATCGCGGAATTCGATCTCCCCGCGCGACCCGGTATCCGGCTGGACTCCGGCGTGGTGGACGGCACTGTGGTCGGCGTGCACTACGACCCCATGCTGGCCAAGGTCATCTCCTACGGCCGCACCCGTGACGAAGCCGCCAGGCTCCTGGCCGGGGCGTTGCAGCGGGCCCGGATCCACGGTCTCGTCACCAACCGCGACCTGCTGGTCCGGGTGTTGCGGCATCCCGCGTTCCTGGCCGGCGATACCGATACCGCTTTCTTCGCCACCCACGGACTGGACACGCTGGCCGCACCGCTGGTCACCCCCGGCGACGAGAAACTCTCGATCGTCGCGGCCGCGCTCGCCGAAGCGGCCGCCAACCGCGCGCGGGCCGGTGTGGTCGCCGGTGTGCCGAGCGGCTGGCGCAATCTGCCGGCGCAACCCCAGCGCAAGTCCTACGAGAGCCGCACCAGCGGTACCCACGAGATCGACTACCGGTTCACCCGGACCGGTATCGAAGTCGCGGATATCGCGGGACTGGAGTCGATCACGGCCACGCCCGGTGAGGTGGTGCTGGCGGTACCGGGCGAACACGGCCCGGTGCGGCGGCAGTTCACCGTCGCCCGCTACGACGATCTCGTCTGTGTGGATTCGGCCCTCGGGCCGGTGACTGTGCGGCGGCTGCCGCGTTTCACCGATCCCGCCGACCAGATCGCCACCGGTTCCCTGCTGGCCCCCATGCCGGGCAGCGTGATCCGGCTGGGCGCGGAGGTCGGCAGCACCGTCACCGCCGGACAGCCGATCCTGTGGCTGGAGGCCATGAAGATGGAGCACACCGTCGCCGCTCCGGCGGACGGCGTGCTCAGTGCCGTCAATGTCGAGGTCGGCCAGCAGGTCGAGGTCGGCGCCGTTCTCGCCGTGGTGGATCCCGCCGCCGAAAACCAGGAGTGAGCAATGAGCTTCATCGAAACCGACGAACGCCGGGAACTGCGCGCCGCCGTGGCCGCCCTGGCGGCCAAGTACAGCTACCGCGACTATGTGCTGCCCAAAGCGCGTAACAATCAGCCCCTCGACGAACTCTGGAACGAAGCGGGCAAGCTCGGCTTCCTCGGGGTGAACCTCCCGGAGGAGTACGGGGGCGGCGGCGCCGGAATGTACGAGCTGGCCCTGGTGATGGAGGAACTGTCCGCCCACGGCGCGGGCCTGCTGCTCATGGTGGTCTCCCCGGCCATCTGCGGCACCATCATCACCAAGTACGGCACCGACGGGCAGAAAGCCGAATGGTTGCCCAAACTCGCCGACGGTTCGGCCAAGATGGTTTTCGGTATCACCGAACCCGACGCCGGTTCCAATTCGCACCAGATCACCACCACCGCTCGCCGTGACGGTGACGACTGGCTGCTCACCGGCCGCAAGATCTTCATCTCCGGTGTCGATCAGGCCGAAGCGGTGCTGATCGTGGCCCGCACCGAGGACCACAAGACGGGCAAACTCAAGCCCGCCCTGTTCATCGTCCCCACCGACGCGCCCGGGTTCGAGAAGACCCCGCAGGAAATGGACATCATCGAACCGGATCACCAGTTCACGCTGTTCCTCGACGATGTCCGGTTGCCGTCCACCGCGCTGGTCGGCACCGAGGACGCCGCCCTCATGCAACTGTTCGCGGGCCTGAACCCGGAACGGATCATGGGCGCCGCCATGGCGGTCGGAGTCGGACGCTACGCCATCGACCGGGCCGTCGAGTACGCCAAGGAGCGCACCGTCTGGAAGACCCCGATCGGCGCGCACCAGGGGATCGCGCATCCGCTGGCGCAGGTGAAGATCGAACTCGAACTGGCCCGGCTGATGATGCTCAAGGCCGCCACCCTCTACGACGCCGGTGACGAGATGGGCGCCGCAGAAGCCGCGAACATGGCCAAATACGCGGCCGCCGAGGCCAGTATCAAAGCCCTCGACCAGGCCATCCAGACCCACGGTGGTTCGGGCCTCACCTCCGAATACGGTCTGGCCGCCATGCTCGGCGCGGCCCGCATCGCGCGGGTGGCGCCGGTGAGCCGGGAGATGATCCTCAACTTCGTCGCCCAGCATTCGCTGGGTCTGCCGAAGTCCTACTGAGCACCCCGCGGGCCGGGGTCGACGCACCCCGGCCCGTCCAGAAAGGCAGGACCGCCGTGACCGGAACCGAGACCCGGGTTGTCGATTACACCGTCGAGGACGGGTTCGCCACCCTCACCCTCGACTCCCCGCACAACCGCAACGCCATCTCCGCGCGTCTGGTGACCGAACTCCTGGACGGGTTGGCGCGTGCCGCCGCCGACCTGCAGGTGCGCGGGGTGGTCCTCACCCACACCGGTAATACCTTCTGTGCCGGAGCCGATCTGAAGGAGGCGGTGGACGCCGACCCCGCCGCCGCCTCCGATATCCGCACCCAGTGGATGGTGCGGTTGCTGCGCACGATCCTGGAACTCCCGAAACCCGTGATCGCGCGGGTGGACGGCAATGTACGGGCCGGCGGTATGGGCCTGCTCGCGGCATGCGATATCGCCGTCGCGGGCCTGTCCAGCAGTTTCGCGCTCACCGAAGCCCGGCTCGGCCTGGCCCCGTTCGTGATCTCGCTGACCCTGCTGCCCCGGATGGCACCCCGCGCCGCCGACCGCTACTTCCTGACCGGCGAGAAATTCGACGCCGACACCGCCGAGCGCATCGGCCTGATAACCCTGGCCACCAGCGACCCCGCCGCCCGGGTCGCCGAACTACTCGACGAGCTGCGCCACGGTTCCCCGCAGGGCCTCGCGGCGAGCAAACGTCTCACCACCGCGCCGATCCTCGCCGAATTCGACCGTTCCGCAGCCGAATTGGCGAGCCGTTCCGGCAGTTTCTTCGGGACCGAGGAAGTGATCGAGGGGATGACCGCATTCCTGCAACGCCGCCCACCCCGCTGGGCCGTCCCGGCCACCGAAACGCCCTCGGCAGAATAGGCCGCTATGGCGACACCCCACGAACCCAAACAGGACCGCAGCCGGGCCACCCGGCAGCGGCTCCTCGAGGCGACCATCGACTGCCTGGCCGAACGAGGCTGGGCAGCCGCCACGGTATCGGTGGTCGCCGAACGCGCCGGGGTGTCGCGAGGCGCGGCCCAGCACCATTTCCCCACCCGCGAAGACCTGATCACCGCCGCCCTGACCTATATGTTCGACACCCGCACCGACCAGGCGGTATCCGCGGTGGACGCGGAACCCGGCCTGGCCCGCACCGAAGCGGTGGTGGCCGCGCTGGTCGAGTCCTACACCAGCACGCTGTTCAAAGCCGCCCTCCAGGTCTGGACGCATGCCGCCGCGGACCCCGCCCTGCGTGAACGAATCGTCCCGCTGGAGGCTCGTTTCGGCCGCGGCGCGCATCGCCGCGCCGTCCGGGCCCTGGCGGTCGACGACACCGATCCGGTCACCCACCACCTGGTCCAGGCCACTCTCGACCTTGCTCGGGGCCTCGGTCTGGCCGACGTCCTCACCGACGATTCGGCCCGCCGCACACAGATCGTGCACCAGTGGGCGGTCACCTTGCACGAGGCGCTGGAAGCCAGGAGGGGTTGAAACGGTCCGTGGCCGCGCCCACCCGGCGGCATCGGAAGGGGTCGTCGCTGCGGTGGCGGCGGGTATGCAGGCAATCTTGGAACTACCCCGCGTCCCCCGCCTCGGAACCGAGGGTTACAACCACCCTGGAGCGCTGTCATGAACTGGAATGAACCCACGCTGGATGTTGCACACGGTGACAAGGCTTTGTCTCTGCAGGTGGCCGGGGCCCTGCAGATGATCGCCCGGCATTCACCGGATCCCGCCCTGAAGAGTCAGATCGACGACATCACCAGTGGCCGGATGAGCGCACGGGATCTGATGAACGGCGAGGCATTCAATCGCGTCCTGGACCGCGTGGCCCCGGACGCCGTGCGGTGGGCAGCCGAAACCTCCGCCGAAGAGCGTCGAGAGCTGGCCGACCGTGGTGCGGCCGATCTGGAACGGGTTCGACGTGAAATGTCCGAACCCGTAGCAGACCCGGGAACACCGCCGGCCCGTGCGACCGATCACTCATCAAGTGATGCACGGGACCCGATAACCGGCCGGCCACCTACCACGGCTGCCGAATCGGCGCCGGAAGCGCGCCGTTCCTGGCGCGATGTGGTCGTTACCCCGGATGAACCCGATGAGGACGACCGCTATTTCCAGGACCGAGGCCGGCGCGGCTGGCTGGAATGACCGCCATGGCGGTACTCGATTTCGCTGCTCTCCGAGGGGGATATCATCCGACATCCGGTATCGATAGAGATTCGCGCCGATATCACAGCGGGGGTGTACCGCAGAGGGCCCTCGATCTTCTCGATTTGCGAGCCGTTGCCGGACCGCTGCGCGGAACACGGCCGCCTCGCGGTAGCGCGGCCCGCTACCCAGGTGAACTTCTTGGCGGCGGAGTACGGTTCGGAACAGCAGACCTTCACCAGCGATGCAGTGCACTTCGTCGGTAAGTGGAGGGGAATGTCGCGGACTTTCCGGTACTCCACGCCGGACGCGGTGGTCGCGACCCATTGGCCTTGTTGTTCGCATTGCCTGCGCCGGATGCGGACGTATCGATGGGTGGGGCGGGCACTTCTCGCCTGTGTCCCCGCCGCAGGCGTATTGGCAATCGCTTTTCCCCTGGGGCAGGACTTTTTCTTCCCGGACGGCGGTACAGATCTCCACCGGGCGATGATGTACCTGGTTCCCGTGGCTCTCTGGGGATTCGTCGCGAGCAGGGTGGCTTTCAGCAATACACGCCCGATCCGCGAGGCCAGGTTGAACGACGACCGGACCGCCATGATCGTTTCCGCGGTCCACCCCGACTATGTGGCAGCGCTGGCGGACCAGCGGCAGCCATAGGGTGGACTCGGCTCGCGGTTCACCGAGGCGGGCGCCGATCCGCAGTTCGAGGCGGCTGTGGAGAAGGCGGTCGACGACTCGAGCACAAAGCATCCGAACGCCGGGATTCAGCTGGAGTGGTCTGATGAGCTACATCTTCGATATCGGTGATGTCACCGTATGGAGTCCTGCTCTCCGAGTCGGCCGACTGTATGTGAGCATGGCCCAGGATGTGGCCGGCGTGCTCGAAACTTCGACCGGAATGACTGCTATGGCTGCGGACTATTGGGAGATCGAACTCCATGAATTCGATTCGTTCGTTCGAGCTATGTACGAAAGCTACTTCGCCAGTGAACATCCAGTGTTGAGAATGCTGATCGGAGCAGTGCTGGCGCCGTCCATTGTCCTATTGGAGCGGGGTGGCAACTCGATCGCTCCCGGATCTGATGCCGAGCAGGAATTGTTCGACCGTGTTCACGCGTTGTCCATGCCGCAGTGAGATCATAGAAAGCCATGCCTCTCGTCCTTCCCTGAGTATCCAGTGACCGCTGGTCATCCGCCGCCTCTGGAGACCACATTGTGTTCGGACGGGATCAGGCGCAGACGCGACGACCTTGATGGCAAGCCGGGCCCAACTCGGAAACACACATTGCGATCGATCCGGATGGTACATATCCAACTCCGAAAGGATGGCGAGGCTGATAATCCCCATGCCTGGGCGCCCAGTAGAACTGGTGCAGCTCGTTCCCGTGCTGATACTCCGTGTGGGAACGGCTTTCGAGGTGCAGATCGAGAGTTCGGTGGGCCTCCGAATATCAGGTGACAACGTGCACCGGTATCCGATCGGTGAAATACCCGAGGAAGTGGGTCCGCAGCTCAGTGGAGCGCTTCGGGCCGCGCATGTGGCAGACAACGGGACATTGCAGTTGGAATTCGAGTCCGGAAGCACACTACAGGCTTTTGCGGATCCGGATTACGAGGCATGGAACATAGTCGGAGCTCACGGATTCAGGGTGGCTTGTATGCCGGGTGGTGAGCTGGCTGTGTGGTCGGCGAGCGGATCATAGAATCGGAAATTGTGCGCCGACCGATAGGGCGGCTGACGCATGTTTGCTCGCGGCTGTCGTACCGCGGGGATAGGTAGGGCCGCGGCTGTCCTCGGTGGGCCGGTCGTGATTGATCAGCGTGACCGGGGCGGTGGGGTTCCGGCGACGATTGTCCCGATCCAGTCGAGTGTGCTGTGCAGTCCGGTCGGCAGGTCGGTGGTGGATCGCCAGCCGAGGCCACCGTGGCCGGGGTGATCGGCGTCCGATGCCGCACTCGTCGTGTGGTTCGGCCGGCCGGGCGCAGCGGTTCGGCGGGCCATATTGCCACGCGCGGACGCCGACGCCGACCCGGCCGCCCGGTTGCGCATGCACGCGGCCGTCGCCGGCCGCGGCGCTGTGCTGCTCACCCAGGACTCGGCCGCCGGCACCGACCGTGGCGGCCAGGTGCGGATAGTTTTCGTCCCCACGCACACCCTCGCCCGCCGTGTCCTCGGCGCCTTCCCCGACGTGCCCTGTGGCAGCGGCCCGGAGATTCGGATGGATCGCGCGGAAGTCGACGAACCGGCCGTTCACGGCATTCTTCGACGACGCGGGCCCGCCTGCGCGACGCGGCCCGCCGCTTCTTCGAACGCCCCCGCTCGACCGTCGCCCATATCACCGTCTACCCGGGTGGTGCCTACGACCACCGGCCGGCCCCGGCCCGGGACTTCCACATCATGGACTACCCGGACGGCCGCTACCGCGTTTGCGCCACCGCCACGGTCCACGCCGTCCCCGCCGATACCGCCGAACTCTCCGCCCACCTGAACAACCTGCTCGAACGAACCCTGACCGACTACCGCGAAGATCACGAGCTCTGACCGCGCGATCGATGGGACTCGTCGTCGCCGAGGGGGCTGCGGGTGTCGACGTGCGAATTCGGGTGTCCGGCGTCGAGCGCCGCCGCGAAATCCGGGTGTGCGCGCAGTGTGAAATGCGCGGTGGTGGTCATCGGACGGACCCGGGCCGGCCGCGCACCCCGGGCGTGCAGGGTCAGCGCGAGGGCCAGTGCGCCGGGCAGCCAGCCGGGGAAGAAGGCCAGCACCATGGGCAGCGTCACCTCGGTGACCACCCCGGCCTGGACGGCGAGGAAAAGTACGCACAGGGCGAGCGGACCGGACGCCCCGAGGCCGAGGGCGAGTGCGGTGAGTATGCGGTGCAGCCACGCGCAGGATCGGCACAGTGGCCAGCGGCCGTACACGTGCACGGTGGTCGCCGGGGTCCCGGCATACCGGGTGAGACCCCAGCGGTAGGAGGACCACCACGTGCTCTCGACCTGTCCTCTCGCGCCCTGGTGCAGCCGCTGCTGAGTGTCGATACGGGTTACCGCCGTCCGCCCGTGCCGGGCGCAGCGGTCGGGTAGCTCCTGCCCGACCTCGAGGAAACGGAGCCGGGTGGTCTCCGAGAGCGTGGTGCGCTGCCCCATCTCGGCCGCGCTGAGCGGCCCGCGATACGGCCGTAGAGCGATCGCCACATCGGATTTCCGGCGGAATCCTGTTCTGTTCCACATCGTGACCGCCCCGCCCTACTCGAGCCAGCCGTGGCGCCGCCGCTGCTCGAAATAGAGATCGTCTTCGTCCGGCTCGTCGGGGGTCACGACCTCTTCCTTGCGGCGGCGTGTTCCACGGTCGGCGGGTGGCGATACCGAGTGCGGCTCCGCCGCGGGCGACGGCTCCGGCTGTCGGGCCGGCATGTCCCGCCAGGGATCGTCCGCGGTGGGCTCCGGCCCGGCGGCCGCCTGCTGCCGGTACCGCTCGAGATCGGCTCGGCCCTGTTCGGCGAGGCGTTCTCGCTCTTCCTCGGACAGTGCTCCGATTCGTTTCATCATGGCGGGCACGGCCGAGTCCAGTAGTTTGCTGATCGTCTCGGTGCGGGCGAAATCGCGCACTCCCATCCGGCCGTCGAGCACCTCCCGGGTCAGCGCGCGCAACGCGGGGTCGCGGGTGTTCGCGGCCAAGGTGCGCAGCGCTTCGCCGAGCTGCCGTGAGGTTGCCGCATCGCCCCGGGCGACATCGAACATCGGTTCCGGATTCGTCACGTCACACTCCCGGGTGGTCGTAGGCGTTATCGGGTAGTGGTGGAATTTCCGCCGACTGGATACCGGCGACCCCGTTCAATATCATCCCGATCGCCGTCTCGCCGGCGGTGATATACGTCGCGTACGTCGAGAGCACCTGATTCCACAGAGCGACCATTTTCAGCATATCGGCAACCACCGATGCCTGTAGTACCGCTGCCGCGGTGGCGCCTACTCCGGTGTGCGCCGCAGCGATTGCCGCCAGCTCCTTCACGATTGCTATGACGGCAGTATCGAATATTCCCTGTATGAGAAACGAAACGCCCTGCGCCGTGTAGTAGGAGGAGAGCGAGAACTCCTCGATCTGGGTAGCGATATCGCGGAGCGGAGCGGCCTGATCCTTGGTGGCGCCGCGGAACTGGTCGAAATAATCCCGTGCGGAGTCGCCGGCATTGCCGCGCCAGGAGTCTATATCCTTGACGGCTTCGCCGAGGGTGCGGGAGTAGGAGTCGTTGTAGGAAGCCAGATTACGAATTGCGGATGCGGAGATCTGCATCTGCTCCCAGTCGCCGGTGAACTGTGCTGTAGCCCAGGTCAGCGGATCTGCGTCGAGAGTCCGCACAACGAAATAGTTGGCCCAATAGGTGAGTGAGTATATATTGTTGTTCAGAAATAATTCGAGCGGATCTGGTATCGGATCGCCTGCGCCCGGATCGGTGAGTTTCTCGACGGGCTTTTCCGAAGTCATTTCTTCGCCGGGTAGGTCTTGTCCAGTGCCGCGGCTGTGGATCCATCGGTTGTCCGGTACATCTGTGCGGTTCTGGACAGTTCGCCGGAGGAAACCGACGTCAGGTTGCCCAGCCCGCTGTAGTTCTTCTCCAGCAGATCCCGAACCTGCTGAATCGTCTCTGCCACTCGTCCGTACATCAATCCGGCTTGTTCGCTGGAGAGATCGATATGATCCCGAATATACGATTCCGCTCGTATGTTCTCGTCTGCGAGTTGTTTCAGCGTCGTCGCGAGCCCATCGAGATCTTCTGGTCGCACGGAAAGATCTTCCGGCATGATCCCCCTCTTCCTCATCCTGGAACACAATCGGAATCGAGCGGTGCCTATTGCGCGCAGCGCCGAGTCCGCTTGTGCTTCGTCGAGCATCGGATGAGCCCAATGTACCTGTGCCGTCCGGTTGCCTGCACCGCACCCATGGCGATCGTGCAACGCGCTCTGGAAGTCGTCTCAGAGTTCGGCCACGGCATCGATATCGATACCGGAGACGGTGAATTCGGCACCCGCACGGTCCAGGAGGCGTCGGGCCGCCGTGTTGTCGGCGGTGGTGGCCGCCACGAGTTGCCGCGCACCCGAGCCGCGGGCCAGTGCGCGCAATTCGTCCATGAGCGCGGTACCGATCCCGTGCCCGCGGCGCGATCTTCCGATCCAGGCGCCGATTTCGATCCGGCCGCCGTCGAGGGGTTCGAGCCGGACCGCACCGACGACCCGTTCGTGGACGATGACGAGGTAGGTGGTTTCCACCGGCCGCCGCGCGGCGAGGGACCGGGCGTGGTGGAATTCCAGGAATGCCTTCCTGGCCGTCGGATCCCAACCGGCTGCACCGGGAACCGGTGGCATCACTTCCGTGGGATCGGCATCCGCCACCGCCGCCGCGAGCAACAGGTGCAGATTCTCTTCGGTCAGCGGTAGCAGCCGCGCCTGGATCATTCGGCGCAGATTTCACCACCGAGCGCCGGGTGTCAATCGAATAGCGATGCGGACCGGTCGGATACGGCCTGCCATGCCGAGGTGGCGCCGCGGATATCGGGTACCCGGCAATCCGGTCGGCTGGTCGGAGACCCGTGATATTCGATCGCAAGCAGTGACCCTGCCGCTGACGGTGGCAGTGTGCCCGGGCCCGCCGACCTGTCTACTCGACGCTGCTCTCGTGCGGCACCCGCGGCAGAGTCACGGCTCTTACGGTGACAAGCTCTTCCAGTCCTTTGAAATCGTCGGGATCGGTCGTGTACAGGGGCAGACCTTCGGCCAGAGCCGAACGGTATGGGGTCGAATTCGTGCTCGGCTCGTTGGAAGCCATCCAGGCGCCGGGCTCGCTCGGAGTGCTCCTCGTAGTTGTTCTGCTCGGTACCGGCGCGGACCTCGTGCGGCCCGGCCGACAACCTACCCAGCGCTACCAGGTGCTACTCGAGGGGCGATGAGACTCCCTTGCTGGTGAACCCTGACGTCAGGCCGGTACGAGCCCGGTGCGATTCCACGGGACCCGGTCCGCCGCCATCCCGTCCAGGCTGAAACGGCCCGCGCCGGTGCACAGTAGTAGCAGAGTGCCTGCGCCGAGTCCGACGACCAGTTCGCTGCCGCCGCCGTTCACGAACAGGCCGTTACCCATATGGGTGATCAGGTAGGCGCCGGCCATATCCGCGAAGAGCAGTACCGCCCAGATCGGGGTGATCGCACCCAGTATCAGGCCCGCGCCGCCGACCAGTTCGATGCCGGCGGCGGCGATCGCGGAGATATCGGGTAGCGGGGCGCCCATCGATTCGAATCCCCGCTGGGTCGTGGCGATTCCGTTGGTGAAGAACTTCTGCCATCCGTGGGCGAGGAAGACGATGCCGAGACCGGCACGGGCCAGCAGGATCAGCAGATTGCGGAGAGTGCTCATGATGGTGTCCTTTTCGGGAGAGATCAGCTCGGGGGTTCGGTACCGGTCGCGACGGTGGACGACAGCCGTGTCCGCGGCGAGACGGTGACGGAGTCGGTCAGCGTCCTTGTTCGTTGCCCGCTCCGGTGCTCGCGTGATCACGCAGGGCGGCGACGATGGCGGATCGGCCGAGCCGTCCGGCATTGTCCAATGCGGTGCGGCCGGAGCTGTCCCGGATCGACGGGTCCGCGCCCGCCGCGAGCAGGGCCGTGACGACCTGCTGGTAGCGCTCCGATCCGTCGCCGTACACGATCGCCTCGTGCAGTGCGGTCCAGCCCGATTTGTTGATGTGGTCCACGTCGACCCCGGCGGCGATCAACCGCCGCACAGTGTCGACGTGGCCGTGTTCGGCGGCCGGGATGAGCGCGGTGCCTCCGTAGCGATTCACGCTGCGCAGATCGGCGCCGTGCGTGAGCGTCATCTCGAGGATGTCGTCGATACCTTCCGCACCGGCATAGAGGTAGGCGGAGTCCGCCAGGTCGTCCTCGGCGTCGACATCGGCACCCGCGTCGATCAGCACCCGGGCGGCCGCGGTGGCTCGGTTCCGGGTGGCGGCGATCAGCGGCGTGCGGCCCTGTTCTCCACGGGTCTCCAGGTCGGCCCCACTCGCGATCAGTTCACGGACCAGGTCTGCGTCGTTGCTCGCGGCCGCCTGCAGCAGTCGCGCATCGAGTGCTGGGTCGACGGTGGGCGGTGGAGTCGGTGCGACGATCGGCTGCGCAGGACTCGCCGGCGCGGTCCGCTGGGCCGCGGAAGGTGGATCCGTGGTGCACGCCGCGGCACCGAGAGACAGTGTCGCGAGCACGGCGCACAGGGCCGCGCCGGGGCGAACGGTGCGCATAACGGGATTCCTCCTGGCCGAGTGGACAGTCCCACGATGCCGAACAGCGGCGATAGTGTCCAAGAGATGGTGCTCATCGTCTCTATAGGCAGGGCCTATAGTTGCTCGATGGAGCTGCGCCACCTCAGGTACCTGCTCGCGGTCGTCGATCACGGCAACTTCACCCGCGCGGCCGAAGCGCTGCATATTTCGCAGCCCACGCTGTCGCAGCAGATAAAGCAGCTCGAACGGTCGCTGGGCGTGCAGTTGCTCGACCGCTCGGGCCGCACTGTGCGCCTCACCGACGCCGGCGACGCGTACACACAGCACGCGCGGCTCGCGCTCCGGGACCTCGATGCCGCCGAACGCGCGGTCCACGATGTCCGGGATCTGTCCCGCGGCCGGCTGCGAATCGCGATGACCCCTACTTTCACCAGCTATCTGATCGGGCCGCTGGTGCACCGGTTCCGGTCCGCGCATCCCGGGATAGGGCTCGTCGTCGGGGAAACGACCCAGGACCGGATCGAGGCCGATCTGCTCGCCGACCGGATCGATCTCGGAATCGCCTTCGCCGGCACCCACACCCCCGGAATCGAGCGCACCCCGCTGTTCACCGAAGAACTGGTCCTCGTCGTAGGTTCGGGCCATCGCCTGGCGGACAGTTCGCGGCCACTACCGGTCGAGCGTCTCGCCGACGAGCCGCTGGGCCTGCTCACCGGGGATTTCGCGACGCGTTCGTATATCGACAGGTACTTCGCGAGGTACGGGATCGCCCCGTATATCGGGGTCGAGGCGAATTCCATCAGTGCTCTGCTGGAGTTCGTCCGCCGCGGTTCACTGGCCACCGTCCTCCCGAAAGCGATCACGGTCGAGCGCTCGGACCTGCATCCGGTGCCGCTGTCCCCGCCACCGGCCGCCCGGACGGTGGAACTCCTGCGCCGCAGGACCGCTTACCATTCCGCGGCCGCCCGGGCGTTCGCGGCGCTGGCCGGGGAAAGCGGCTGACCTTTATCAGCTCGCCCGGGAGCAGGCCGAACAACGAGAGTGTCGCGCCGCTCCTCGAACGGAGGATGCGCGCGCCTTAGTCCGTCACGGACGAATCCACACCGCGCTGCCAACCGGGCAATTACGGACAAAATCTGGCCGCTATCGCTTCTATCGTCGCGTTCGTATTCCATCGACGAGAGGACCGAGATGCCCGGACATATCGCCACGACGCCCATGGGCTACACCACCGTCGCGCCGTGGGTGGTCACCGATGACACGGGCGCTTTTCTCGATTTCGTCACCCGGGCCTTCGGCGGGGAGGAACTGGCGCGGGTGGTGACCGAGGACGGTGCCATCGGGCACGGGGAGATCCGCGTGGGCGATACCGTCGTCCTGGCCTTCGACCGGAAGGTGGATTGGCCGGTGCTGCCGAGTCTGCTGCGGGTGTTCGTCCCGGATGCGGACGCGGCGTTCGCGGATGCGCTCGCCGCCGGCGGCCGGACCGTGACCGCGGTGCGTGACGATGCTTTCGGGCAACGGGGCGGTCGTATCCGGGATCCTTTCGGAAATATCTGGTGGGTTGTCGGCCGGGTCGAGGATGTCGCCGAGGACGAGATGTGGGAGCGGCTGCGGAAACCGGTGTACGCCGAGGGGATGCGGGTCGCGCAGGCGAGCCTGGACGCCGAACTCAGCGGCCGCGCCGAGGGCCGCAGCAGCGCTCCGGTCGAGCCGGCCGGAGAACAATCGGCGATATGAAATGAACAAGGGGAGAGACCTGTTCGTGGTCGCGAATTTCGACATGTCGTCTACCGCGCCGCAGGCATCGCTCTCGGCGGTCTCAGGGGCATCGCTGCGGCCGCAATGATGTCGAGGCCCACCCGGCCCCGGCCGAGATGATCGATCACTGTTCTCACCGCGCTCGCGGCGAACCGGTAGGCGCTTCCCTGTCACGCCGCCCGCGCAGGGCGCTCGACGGGCCGGCCGCCCTCGAAGTGGGCTGTCGCGCCAGATCGAGGTGCTCACCGAGAGGAAGACCGAACCCCGGAAAGCGGGGAAGCCTTCCGGAGTTCAGCGGCCTGACGACCAGTCACCCGAGGTTGCGCAGATTCGGGTGGTGCCCCACGTCGCTCTCGCGAAGTGGACGAGCCGGCGTCCCGGCACCGAGATCGTCCACGGAGGTTCGTACGGGTGGTGCTTGTTACAGGTTTCCGCCGGCGTAGTTGGACCCGGTCTGCAGCAGCTGCAGTACCTGCGCCAACTGGTCGGCAGATCCGGTGGCACCTCCGGTCCCCGGGTCGGTATCGGTCACCGGTGCCGCTGGGGTCAACTGCACCGGCGCCGCGGAGGCGGTCCCGGCTGCTGCACCGAGACCGGCCGCGGCGATGGAAACGGCGGCGACGGCGGTACTGAATCTGGATCTCACAGTGTTCCTATCATCGGTGTCTCACGTCGGGACAGATCGTTGCACCCGCGCATGATCGGCGGACGCAATTGCTGTACAGCGTGTTTCACATTATGTCGATCGCTGCGTTGTCGATTGCCCCCAATTCCCGGGTCGTCTCGGCTCCTCACGTGCGAGGGTGTATCAACGGCCGCGTCCGAATTCGGTGACGACAACTGGAAGAACGACAAATCCATCGGCCACCGACAACAACTCTCGATACTGCCCGAGGCTCTGGCAGTTGTCCCTGGGTGGTCAGCGGCAGCAGTTGGGGTCGAGGACGGTGCACAGTGCGGTGAGGGCGTCGCGGCGGGCCTGATGCAGCACGCTCATGCCGTGGCGTTCGGAGTCGATGAACCCGGCCTTGCGGAGCTGGGTGAGGTGGTGGCTGACGGTCGATTCCGATAACCCGACGGCCGCGGCGAGGTCGCCGCCGGTGCGGCCGGTATCGGGGTCGGCGAGCAACAGCGAGATGAGTTTGACCCGGACCGGGTCGGCGAGCGCCTTCAACCGGAGCGCGACGTGCAGTGCCCCATCGTCGTCGACCGGGCCGGCGGCCACGGGGGCGCAGCAGACGGGTGCGGTGATGTCGATAACGGGGAGCGCTTTGGGCATACACCGCATCCTACCGGCAGATATTGACTTATGTCGAAAAGGTGGCAGACTGACGGTCGCCAGCTATTCGATATATGTCACACAGGTGGTGGTCATGATGTCCCGGATACAGCTCGCGCTCAACGTCGACGATCTGGAAACCGCGATCGGGTTCTATTCGACCCTGTTCGGTACCGAACCGGCCAAACGCAAGCCGGGATATGCGAACTTCGCGATCGCCGAGCCGCCGCTGAAGCTGGTGCTCATCGAGAACCCCGGCCACGGCGGCAGCCTCGATCACCTCGGTGTCGAGGTCGAGTCCTCGGAGAAGGTCCACTCCGAGATCGCACGCCTGTCGGAGGCCGGGGTGTTCACCGAGGAGCAGATCGCGACGACGTGTTGTTTCGCCACCCAGGACAAAGTCTGGGTGACCGGGCCCGGTGCGGAGCGGTGGGAGGTCTACACCGTCCTCGCGGATTCGGAGTCCTTCGGCACCGCGCCGGAGTTTGCCGAGATCTCCGATGAGGAAGCGGTGCGGACATGCTGCGGCACCGACGGCCGCGGTGACGCCGGAAACGTCTGCTGCACCCCGGCGTGAGCACGGCGGTAGAGGCGCCGGCACCGCGCTTGCCGATGCTGGACCGGCTGCTGCCGGTCTGGATCGGAGTCGCGATGGCCGCGGGGCTGGCGCTCGGTCGACTTGTGCCCGGCCTGGGTGAGGGCCTGTCAGCGGTCGAGGTGGACGGGATTTCGCTGCCGATCGCGGCCGGACTGTTGATCATGATGTATCCGGTGCTGGCCAAGGTCCGCTACGACCGCCTGCACACCGTGACCGGCGACCGGCGTCTGCTCGCGGGATCGCTACTGTTGAACTGGGTGATCGGACCCGCACTGATGTTCGCGCTGGCGTGGCTGCTGTTGCCGGACCTGCCCGAGTACCGGACCGGGCTGATCATCGTCGGGCTGGCGCGCTGCATCGCGATGGTGATCATCTGGAACGACCTCGCCTGCGGGGACCGGGAAGCCGCTGCGGTGCTGGTCGCGATCAACTCGGTATTCCAGGTGCTCATGTTCGCGGTCCTGGGCTGGTTCTATCTCTCCGTGCTGCCGGGATGGCTGGGGCTGGAGCAGGCCACGATCGAGGCTTCACCGGTCGATATCGCGGTCTCGGTGCTGGTGTTCCTCGGGATCCCGCTGGCCGCCGGATATCTCACTCGCCGGATCGGGGAGAAGGCACGCGGCCGGGACTGGTACGAAACCCGGCTGCTCACGAAGCTCGGGCCGTGGGCGCTCTACGGGCTGCTGTTCACCATCGTGATCCTGTTCGCCCTGCAAGGTGAGCAGATCACCGCACGGCCGCTCGATGTCGTGCGGATCGCGGTGCCGCTGCTTATCTACTTCGCGCTCATGTGGGGCGGCGGTATCGCCCTCGGCGCGATGCTGCGACTGGGTTATGCGAGGACCACGACGATGGCGTTCACGGCGGCGGGCAACAATTTCGAACTCGCCATCGCTGTCGCGATCGCCACTTACGGCGCGACCTCCGGCCAGGCCCTGGCCGGTGTGGTCGGCCCGCTGATCGAGGTCCCGGTCCTGCTCGCCCTGGTCTATCTCTCCCTCGCCCTACGCCGGCGCCTCACCTCGGCACCGGTCGGCTGAAAGGTCTCTGCCCTGATGCCCTCCACTCCGAGCGTGCTGTTCGTGTGCGTCCACAACGCCGGACGCTCCCAGATGGCCGCCGCCTTCCTCACCCACCTCGCCGGGAACCGGGTCCAGGTCCGCTCCGCCGGTACCGCGCCCGCCCACACGATCAACCCGGTCGCGATCGAGGCGATGCGCGAGGCCGGAATCGATATCTCCGACCGGATCACGGCCGTCCTGACCGCCGACACTGTCGAATCCTCCGATGTAGTGATCACCATGGGCTGCGGGGACACCTGCCCCTACTTCCCCGGAACCCGCTACCTCGACTGGCAACTCGACGATCCCGCCGGCGCCGACCTCGCCACCGTGCGCCGGATCCGCGACGATATCGAACACCGGGTCCGGGGTCTGCTCACCGAACTCGGGGTGGAAGCCACCTGACTCCGCGGACCGAACCAGGCCCAGAGCAGAACGCCGGCCGGCGGCGTTCTGCTGTATCCGGTCCGTGGCTGTGCCGTAGCAGTTCCGTATCACCCGCCCGTCTCGACAGCCGCCTCGAACTCAGTCTCGAATCCATGGTTTCGAGACTGCGTCCGGTTCCTGCCGCCTCCGCCTCCACTACCCGATCGCGGGCAGACCGGCACCGGCCAGTTCACCGGCCGCGATCACCAGCGAGTCCTACGTCGGCTCGCGGGTAGCGTCGGCGCTCGTGACTTCGACTCTGCATACTCAGCGTCTTGTCCTCGAGCGGTACGTTCCGGAGGATGAGGAAGGCTTCGTCGCTTTGTTTCAGGACGCGAGGGTATCTCGATGGATGGGTGACGGCCCGTCTTCCGAAGCGTCCGACCGGGCCTTGTTCGGGCGGGTCTTCACCGAGGTCTATGCGGACGATCTGTTCGACGTCTGGGCCGTTCGCCGGGAGGGACGCCTGGTCGGGCATGCCGAGATCAAGCCGACCGACGCGGTCGAGGGCTACGAGATCATTTACGCTCTGACCCCACAGATGTGGGGATGCGGTTTGGGCGTCGAGTTGGCAGAAGCGCTCGTCGCCTACGGTTTCCACACCCTGGGACTGACCGAGGTGCACGCCACCGTGGCCGCGCCGAACAAGGCTTCGCTGCATGTCCTGAGCAAAGTCGGTTTCGAGCATATCCGGGACATCACCGAAAATGATGGCAGTACCACCCTGCTGTTGACCCGGTCGATCAGTGACAGCTCCTGAAGAACGGCACACCTCGATGACCACCGCTGCCGATGTCCTGGTGGAACGCGCCCGGACGATGCTGCGACCGGATGTCACCACGACCTACGTACTGGCACCGGCCACCGGCGTGACCCTCGCCGCCCTCGCCGACAGTGAGCATGCCCGCCGCTCGGCTGCGTTACTGCGCACCGGCTCGGCATCCCGATGAGGACCCCGGCGGTCCGGCGCACGGGCCCGGGCCGGACCGAGGATCGTCGTCGCGCTGATCGGGCTGTTCGGCGGCGGGTGTCGCGTAGCAGGTCCGCAGCGGCGAGGATCGGGGTATGAACGATCGGCCCTCATTCACCTATTCCGAGGTCGGCGCGACGCGGGGCGAACTGCCCCCGGGCCGGCATCATCTGCGGGTCCGTCGCGAGATCGCCCGCGGTAGAGCCGAATTCCAGCGGCTGGGCGAAGCCGTGCTCGGCTATCGGATACAGCGCGGCCTGGGAATTCTCCGGGAGACGCAGCGTCCGGTGGCCGAACCGGGGGCCGATGTCACGGTTGTGCTCGGCATCGGCCGGTTCGGTCTGCGTGCGCCGTGCCGGGTCGTCTACGTCCTGCGCGAGCCGGAGCGGATCGGTTTCGCCTACGGCACCCTGCCGGGGCATCCGGAGAGCGGGGAGGAACTGTTCGCTGTCGAATACGATCCGGCCACCGATATCGTCTACGGCGTGATCACCGCGTTCTCCAGCCCCGCCGGCTGGTATACGCGCCTCGGTGGACCACTGGCCGTGCTGGCGCAGCGGGTGGCCGCGAGGGCTTATCTCGCGGTGCTGCGCCGGACGCCGCGGGAGTGATGAACCCGGGCGGTGAAGAGTCGGTGACGACCCGCTGCCGCGCGGTGATCGTGCTCAGGGCGCGGGGTGAACGGTCCGCCGGACCTCGACCTCGCCCGGGGAGAAAGCCCGCCCGACCAGATTGAAGCTCCAGGACACTGTGGGGGTGATGCGCATATACGGTGCGGTCCCGAACTGCCCGGCACGCTCCACCAGTTCCGCCGTCCCGTAGACGCGCAGATAGCGCGGGGTCCACGGGTCGGTGGACACGAGATCGTCGATCACCACCGCGACTTTCGTATTGCCCTGTCCGATATTGCGGAATTTCCTGGTGCGCGCCGGGGCGTGGCCGCCTATGTACAGGTAGGTGCCGTCGAACTCGTAGCCCACCGGGGCCACATCGGGCTGGCCGCCCGGGCCCACCGTGGCTATGCGCGCGAGCGGCTGCGAGCGCAGATAGGTGACTTCTTCTTCGGTGAACGACATCGGGAGCCTCCTTGCGACAGGTCCGGGGGATGCCGTGCCGGACTCTCGTGCACGGCGATCGTCGACGGCCCCGATTATTTCGTGCGCACCCGGTCCGGAGCCGTCGCGTCGCATCCGGCGCGTCGGGTGGATTCCGTCCTGATCAGGACAGACCGAAATCGACGCCGGTGAGTTCGGCGGAGACCTCCCAGAGTCGCCGCGCCACGGTCACATCACTGGCCAGGGCCGACCGGCCGACGAGGGCCGGATAGCCGTGCATCTCCCCGCGGCCGTCCGGTCCGATGTAGCTCGCGCCCGGCAGGTCCTGGGTCGCCGCGAACAGAGTGGTCAGCGCGGCCTGCTCCGGTGGCTGGGCCAGATAGCGACCCGCGAGGTGCACTAGGGCGACCAGGAATCTGTTGCGATTCGCGGTGCCGAGTTCGGTGGCCGCGTAGCCGGGGTGGGCGGCCGTCGCACGGACGGCCGATCCGGCTTCCCGGAGCCGCCGCTCGAGTTCGAGGGTGAACAGCAGGTTCGCGAGTTTCGAGCGGCCGTAGGCCTTCACCGGGCCGTAGCCGCCCTTCGCGAAATCGAGATCGTCGAAATCGAGGGTGCCCACCCGGTGGGCACCCGAGGCCAGATTCACCACACGGTCGGTGATATGCGGCAGCAGCCGATTGGTGAGCGCGAAATGGCCGAGATGATTGGTGCCGAACTGCATTTCGAAGCCGTCCTGCGTCCGGCCCTGCGGCACCATCGCGACTCCGGCGTTGTTCACCAGGATCGAGATCTCGCCCTGCCACGCCTCGGCGAATTCGCGGATGGATGCCTGGTCGGCGAGATCGAGCCGCCGGACCTCGTTGCTGCCGCCGATCCGGCGGGCGGCCTCGTTACCCCGGCCGATATCGCGGACCGCGAGCACCACATGTGCTCCGGCGCGGGCCAGCAGGGTGGCGGTGCCGAAACCGACGCCGCTGTTGGCGCCGGTGACGACCACGGTGCGGCCGTCGAAGTCGGGCAGATCGGCTGCGGTCCAGTGGGAAGAACTCATGTCCAGACGGTAGCGCGGGGGCCGCCGCCGGGCGTGGGTGCGGCGGAAATGATGTCTTGCCTGCGATTACGCGGGTAACACACATCGCCCCGGATACGAAGAAATGATCGGAAGCGCCGAACACCACGGGGCCGGACGGGTAGCGTGAGGGTCGCGTTCCGGGGTCGGTCCGTGCGGCCGAAACTCCGTATCCCGGCATTCCGTTCGATCCGCTGTCACCGTTCGATCCGCTGTCACTCCGAAAGGGTCGTCGATGCATCGTTCACGCAGGACCGCTTCCGTCGCGGTATCGGCAACGGGCGCGCTGGCCGTGGCGCTCGTCGTCACCGCGCCCGCCGCACCCGCCGCGATCACCGAATTCGAACTGGCGCCGGGTAGCGGCACGGGTAGCTCCCCGGCGCCCTACGGCACGCACTGCACGTACACCGCCACGGCCACCGCGGAGCCGGGCGAGTACATCAGTTTCTACGACAGCCAGAAGGGTTCGTTCGATCCGCCCGGTGCGATCCTCGTCGGTGAATCCGGCGAGGTCACCGCGGAATGGACCCCGCAGACTCCCGGTACGCACAATCTGCACGCCGTGAATACCGGTAGTGAACAGTCTCTTCGGGTGGAGGTCGGCTCCGGCCTGAACCTCGGCTCCGCCTGCCCGGTGTTGTGACCGGCGGCGCACCCGCTGTGGCCGGAGGCCGCGGCGCTATCTCGTATTCCGGACCGAAAGGCAGACACAGACCTGTCGCGTGAACCGCGGCAGCCGGCGGAAGGGGTGTGTTCATGGGGGATATACGTCGCGCAAGACGCTCGGGTGGTGTGGGCGCCGTGATCGAGCGGGTCGGTGCGTCGCTCGACGAGGGGTCGCTACGCAACGAATTGACGGTGGCGGCGCTGGTCCTGTCGTCGTTCACGGTCGTACTGGGTCTGACCTCGGACGGTTTCGGCTGGACAGCCGGATACTGTGCCGCCGGGCTCCTCGGCGTCACGGGGGCGCTGGTGGTGATGCGCAAGGACCGGCCGCGGCAGCAGTGGTTGGTACCGGCCGTCATCTCGCTGCTCGATGTGGCCCTGCTGATCGTGTACGGCAGGATGTCCGGGAGCCTCTGAGCGGTAGCGGATCCCGCGCGACCACTCGTTGTTCCCACGGTGTGGTGTGGTGGGCGTGTTCGCCGGGGTGGTCGTGCGGGGATACTGTCGCTGCGTCGACTGTGCTGTCCGGTCCGAGGAGTGTCCTTTGCTGAACCGGCCCGATATCGCAGAGGCGCGGCGGCAGCTCTGCGGTGTGGTCAGCGGTGCGGTCCGGGATATCGCCTTCGCCACCGAAAGCGGGATCCGGGCCGTGGGCCGGCAGGCCGGGGGCGGAGCCGGCGAACTGCGGCGGGCCGATCGGGGGTTCCGGGGGACTCCTGATGCCGGGGACCCGAAGGCTACGTCGGGGGCGGATATCCGGCCGGTTACGCAGTTCCCCCGAGTGGCCGGGAACGATCCGCGCCGTCCCTTCCGGATGGTGACGTGGAATATCGCCGGTGGCCGGCGTTCGTTGTCTGCGGATGCGTTCCACTACGACGAAGTGGATCTACCGTATTTCGCCGAGCAATTGCGGCGTCTGCGTCCCGACGTGATCAATGTGCAGGAATCCGAAGTCGACGGCAGCGGCTCGATCGCCGAGAAGCTGGCCGAGCTCGCCGGTTGTCCCCATATCTTCGAGACGCCGATGTGCCCGTCACATATCAGCGACGGTAAGACGTTGAGTCTGGCGATGCTCAGCCGGTTGCCGATCGAGGGTGAACGGGCGCAACGGCTGCCGGTCACCCGTCTCGATCTGCGGGTCGCCGGCCGGTCCGTGGAGCCCTACGATCGCTACGCGCAGCGGGTCACGGTCGGTGGTGTCAATGTGGTCAATCTGCACCCGACCCCGCTGGGCTTCTTCGGGCACAGTTACGAGGAGGGAGCCGGTGCCACGCATGCGGGTGAGATCGGTTCGGCGGTACGCGAACTGATCGACGGGCCGACGGTGGTCGCCGCGGATCTGAACACCGACCGACCGGCCAGGGTGTACGGGCCCATGTTCGAGGAGATGGGCATGAGCTCGGCGCTGGACACCGACGCCAGGACCGTCCCGGGCTGGGACGGCGCACCCGACCAGATCTACTCCTCCGCGGACTTCCGGACCGTCGACCGGGGGGTGGTGACCACCGAGACCGACCATCACCTGGTCTGGGCCGATCTCGAGGTCGTCGACCCGCGTGCGCTCGACGTGCTGGCCGCGGCCCGTGGGCCGGCCGAGTAGCCGGGGCAGCGGATCCGCCGCAGTTAGCTGTTCACCTACGTCGGTGCGGGCTTCCGGATAGAGTCGGTGGATTCGGCGAAATCGTCGGTGACACAAGGTGAAAGAAGGCTCTGCCATGACCGCGATCGGTCGCGGCGGCGTGCGCAATCCGTGGACGCAGCCGACTTACGGGTACTACAACAGTTCTTTCGAACAGTCACTCACCGAGAAGGACACCGCCGGCGGTTTGACGGTGATGCGGTTGACGATCACCAAGGACTCCGCGCCTCCGCTGCATTACCACACGCGTGAGGACGAGTTCTGGGTCGTGACCTCGGGCCGGGCGCGGTTCTGGCTGGGTGGCACAACCCTGGCCGAATGTACTGTCCAGGAGGCCGATTCCGGGGCATTCGTATTCGGTCCGCGCAATGTGCCGCATACCTTCCAGACCATCACCGAGACAGCCGAAGTACTCGTCGGCAACACCCCCGGCGCGTTGGAGGGTTACTTCCAGGGTGTCGGTGCCGCGGAGGTCCGCCACGACGAGGACAACTCCGGTTTCCTGGAGGGTTTCGGCGTGTACTTCATCGGACCGCCGCCGGTCTGGAGCGAGTGGAACAGCGAGTAGCAGGGACCGGCCGTCAATTGTGCGCGGCCGTGGGCAGCATCAGGTGTTCGGTCAGGAAATTGATCTGGTCGGCGATTATCCGGTCCACCGCCGGTGGGTGGTAGACGGTGAAATGGTCGGCGTCGTAGTGCTTCAGCACGGCTCGGGGCGCGGTGGCCGCTACCCGTCCGGCGATGGTGGGATCGATCAGGTTCTCCCGCTCGCAAGCACAGACCAGCAGTGGACAGCGCACTCGGGGCGCGGCCGATGCGGCGTTGTAGAACAGCATGCCGAGCCCGGAGGCCGCAGTGATCCGGTTGTCGAAACGGTAACCCGGCGGCGTCACCGACTGCCATCCCTCGAGTGCGCCGGGTTGTGTTACGAAGGCGCGGTCGCCCGGCCTCCCGACCAGTGCCACATAGCGCCGGGGCAGCCGCAGTGCGGCCCGGATCAGGTCCGAGGCGATAGGCAGGGTGAATCGGAGCAGCTGCCCGGCGCCGGCCCGGGAGACGACCGCGCGTCCGCTGAAGACCGGACACTGCACAACGGCTGCGCGTAGGTCCCGATGACGAGCTGCGGCGGCCAGGACATGGCTGGCGCCGAAGGAGGTGCCCCACAGGGCGATCCGGCCGGGGTCCAGCTCGGGACGTGACCGGGCGAAACCGAGTGCCGCGTCGACATCCTCGGCGTAGCGGCGCTGGTCGACGAGCTGGCGTGGCTCACCCCCGGATTCGCCGAGGTGGCGGAAATCGAAGGCCACTACCGCCAGCCCTGCTCGTGCGAACCATCTCTCGTATTGCCCGAGCATCATCTCGTGGGTGGCGCCGCCTCCGTGGACGAGAACGACCGCCGGGTGCGGTCCGTCGCCGTCGGGCAGTGTCAGCCAGGCCGCGCAGTGGTCGCGGCCGGACGGGAATGTTGTGCGGATCGTCATCAGACCTCTATTTAGGTACGTTGTACGTGAACCAGTTCAGTTAATCACGTACGTCGTACTTGAACAAGGAGGGGTTATGCCGGCGCCCAGGAAATTCAGTCGGGAACAGCTTCAGGCGGCGGCCTTGGCCCTCGTCGATGACCAGGGACTGGCCGGTCTGACGATGCGCAACCTCGCCGCCCAGCTGGGTACCGGCGCGATGACGATCTACAACTATGTGGATGGTCGCGAAGGACTCGAGGAGCTGGTGACCGAAGCGGTCATGGGCGAAACCCGCTGGGCCGAGAGCGCTGACGAGTGGCCGGTGCGGGTCTCGGCCATCGCGGAGGGGATGTGGCGCGCCGTCCGCGCGCATCCACACGCCATACCGCTGATCCTCACCCGGCGTAGTTCCGATATCCCGACCCTCGCACCCGCCGAGGCGTTGCTGGAGGCGCTGGCCCGCTCCGGTCGATCCGGTATCGACCTGCTGGTGGCCTTCCGGGTGGTCTCCGGATTCGTCACCGGCTTCGCGCAGGCCGAACTCGCGAGCCCACTCGCTGCGCGCAACGGCGAGGATCGGACCGCTGTCGCGGCCCGGGTCGCCGGACTGCCGGCGGACCGTTTCCCGAAACTGATCGAGATCGCTGAAGCCGCGGCGTCGAGTGATCCGGAAGCCGAATTCCGTGACGGGCTGGGGATCGTCCTGGCGGGACTCGGAGCTCGCGGGCTGTCCGATGGCCGCCCGCGGTAGCCACCACCGAGGATTACGGCACCGCTTGGAGGCGCCAGCGCTGGTACGGGCCGCCACGGGGGGTCATCTTCAGGGTCTGGTCGCCGGGTAGGTAGGTGAGCACCGACTTGGGGTAGCCCTCCTCGAAAAGGTAGCCGCCCGCGAACTGCCACTTCACCGCGAGGCTGGAGCCGGAGGTCACGAGTCGGGCGTCCATTCCGCCGCGGGAGGGGGTGCTGCCGTAGGACAGAGCGAAGTATCCCCGTGTGTCCTGCGGGACGATACTGACGAGATTGTTGCGCACACCGGAGTGGGTATTCGCGCCACTGGAGTCGAACAACCATTGCTGCTGGACCGAACGGTCGCAGGCGCGCATCGCTGGGCCGGGGTCGCCGAGCGCACCGGACTCGTTGCCGGGGCGAGTGTATTCCGGCTGCTGCCGGGTGCTGTCGTATTCGTAGTAGCGGGCGGTCTCGCTGGTCAGGCAGAGCCGGGCGTCCTCGTTGCGCAGGGCGAACCTGCCGCCGGGAAAGCCGTTGGCGACGATCAGTGGACCTCGTTTCGACGGCTCCCGGCCGGTCAGCTCGATATCGGGCACCGTCGCCGAATATGTTGCGACGAGCAAGCCGGTGATCAGGGCGACCAGTATCGACGAGCCGCCGCGCACTCTTCGAGTTTTCATGCGCGAAAGCTATCAATGCTCGGTCGGTGGGTATCGATGGCGCGCGGAACCCGCACGGGAGAAACCGGATAGCCGTGCGTCCGGCCGGGATCTGGAGTGCGCGTGGCGTGTTCCGGCGCTACCGGCCGATATCCCGTCTGCGGCTGGGGGTTCGATCGTGCGCCGGCGGCGGCAATGGTCGGCCCCTGCTGCGTGCGGCGCGTGCCGTGGCGGATTGTCCGGTCAGGGGGTCTGGATGGCGGTGAAGGTCATCCGGTCGCCGCGGTAGAGGGAGCGGCGATGTTCGATGGGGATGCCGTCGGGATCGTAGGAGACGCGTTTGAGCAGGAACATCGGGGTGCGGGTGTCGACGGTGAGCAGCGCGGCCTCGCGGGCGTCGGGCAGGGTGGTCTCGATACTGTCGACGGCCCGTGCGAAAGCGATCCCCCGAGTGGCGATCTCGGCGTACAGCGATTGTGTGTAGTCGAAGGATTCGAGCAGTCCGGGATAGCGGTAGGCGGGCAGTCGGGTGGTTTCGAGGCCGAGCCGCACGCCGTCGGTGGTGAGGACGCGTTCGAGCTGGACCACCGGATCGCCGGGTTCGATCGCGAGCATGGCCGCCAGTTCCGGTTCCGCGGTCTGCCGGGACCAGCCGACGAGTATGCGGGTGGCGGTGCGGCCTTCGGAGCGCGCGGCCTCGGTATAGGAGCCCAGGGCCAGTGGTAGAACGAGTTTCGGGCCCGCGACCAGGGTGGTCTTCCCCTGTCGTTCGATCCGCCCCGCGACGAGGAGTTCGCGCAGCGCTTGGCGCACCGTCTCCCGGGCCACGTCGAAGCGCACCGCGAGATCGCGTTCGGAGGGCACGGTGGCTCCCACATCCAGCCCGTCGAGTAATTCCTCGATACTCGCGCGCACGATCTGATGTTTGAGAACCCGGGGTTCGACCGTCGACGACACAGCCCAACCCTACCGCCATCCTGGTCTATACCAGCTGTTAACCAAGGGTTCGCCCGGACGCCCTTTCTCCTGGTCTATACCAGGGGCATGCTCGATCCTGTGCAAGACAACAGCGATTTCACCCTGGTCGTAATGGATATGGCCGGCACCACGGTGGCCGACGACGGGGCGGTCATCCGTGCCTTCGATGCCGCCGCCACCGCCGTCGGCCTGCCCGAAGCCGGCCCCGAACGCGATGCGGCCCGCACGTACGTCCTCGACACCATGGGTCAGTCCAAGATCGCGGTGTTCCGCACCCTGTTCGGCTCCGACGAACGCGCCGTCCGGGCGAATGCCGCCTTCGAGGCCGCCTACGAACGGCATGTCGACGAAGGTGGGATCGCACCGATCCCCGGCGCCGAGAAGGCCATCACACAACTGCGCGAGGCCGGTATCAAGGTCGCGCTGACCACAGGGTTCAGCCCCGCCACTCAGCAGCGCATCCTCGCCGCGCTGGGCTGGACCGAAATCGCCGATCTGGTGCTGGCGCCGGCCGACGCCGGTCGCGGCCGTCCCTATCCCGACCTCGTGCTGACCGCGCTGCTGCGTACCGGAGCCGACGATGTCCGCCATACCGCGGTCGTCGGTGACACCTCCAGCGATATCACTTCCGGACTCCGGGCCGGCGCTGCCATCGTTGCCGGAACCCTCACCGGCGCACACGATGCCGCCACCCTGCGCGAAGCCGGGGCCACCCACGTACTCGACTCCGTCGCCGATCTGCCCGCCCTCCTCTTATCCGCCTGATCCGTTCCACACTCTCTCCCCGAGGACGTCCCATGTTCTTCCGTCGTCGTCACGCCGTGGTCGCCGCACTCGCCGGCCTGGCCCTCACCCTCTCCGCCTGTTCCGGTTCCGGTGATTCCGGTGCCCGCAACGAACAGGGATTTCCCGAGAAACTGACTCTCGCCGCGATCCCGGCGGAGAACTCCACCGATCTGCAGGCCAGCTACGATCCGCTGATCGCGCTGCTGGAGAAAGAGACCGGCTCCGAGGTCGAATTCATCCAGGCATCCGACTACGCGGGCGTCGTCGAGGGCATGATCGCCGGCAATGTCGATCTGGCGTTCTTCGGACCGTTCGCCTATGTGGTCGCCGGGGTGAACGGTGCCGGGATCACCCCGCTGGGTGCCGGAGTTCAGGAGAAGGGCGGTGAACCCGGTTACCAGTCCTACGGGCTAGCCGCGGCCGACAATGCGGCCGTATCCTCGCTGGCGGATTTCAAGGGGAAGAAGGTGTGCTTCGTCGACCCCAGCTCGACCTCCGGATTCCTCTATCCCACCGCCGGGCTGATCGAAGCGAAAGTGATCGCCTCGGGTTCGGAGGCCGACCTCTCGGCCGGGGTGCAGCCCATCTACGCGGGCGGGCACGATGCTTCCGCGCTGGCCGTGGCGGCCGGTGACTGTGATGCCGGATTCGCCTTCGACACGATGGTCGACAAAACCCTGGTGGACAAGGGAGACCTGGAACCGGGCCGGCTGAAGACGGTCTGGAAATCCGAGACCATCGCCGGGTCGCTGTTCTCGGCGAACAACGAACTGGGCACCGATGTCGTGGCGAAACTGAAGACGATCTTCACCGAGAAGGCCAATGCGGAATACATGCTGGGGCAGGGCTTCTGCACCGGCGAATGCCGGATCACCGACGAACGTATCTGGGGTGTCGCACCGGCCGGCGACGCCGACTACGACGGTGTGCGCCACGTCTGTGAGGTCACCGGCTCCGAGAAGTGCAAGGGCTGAGCCGGCCGTGCCTCCCGCGCCCCACCGGCCGACCGTGGCCGGAGACGATACCGTCATCTCCGCCGAGTCGGTCACCAAGAAATTCGGGGACACCGTGGCGCTCGACGATGTCTCGTTCGAGGTGCACCGCAGTGAAATGGTTGTACTGCTGGGGCTTTCCGGTTCCGGTAAATCGACCCTGCTGCGCTGCCTCAACGGACTGCATCCGGCCACCTCGGGGCGGATCGAGGTCGACGGCACCCGCGTCGATCTCGCTTCCGGGGCCCGGCTGCGGGCGCTGCGCCGCGATGTCGGCTTCGTCTTCCAGCAGTTCAACCTGGTCGGCCGGCTCAGCTGCCTGGAGAATGTGCTGATCGGCGGACTCGGCCGGATCCGGCTGCCGCGTTACGGTGCGCTCACCTATCCCAAGCGCATGCGGGCCGAGGCGCTGGCGCATCTGGACCGGGTCGGGCTGGCCGACCTGGCCGAACGTCGCGCCGACACACTCTCGGGCGGGCAACAGCAGCGGGTGGCGATCGCGCGGACGCTCATGCAGCGGCCGACCGTACTGCTCGCCGACGAACCGGTCGCTTCCCTGGATCCGGAGAACGCCGCGGTGGTGATGGACCTGCTGTTCCGGGTCTGTATCGAGGAGAAACTGACGGTGCTGTGCACGCTGCACCAGGTCGATCTGGCGATGGGCTGGGCGCATCGGCTGATCGGGTTGCGCGGGGGCGCGAAGGTACTCGACCGCCCGGCCGTCGGGCTCTCCCGTGACGAAGTCATGGAGATATACCGCCGGGTAGAACCGGCGACCGCGGGTTCGAACGCGACCGAGTCGCGATGAGCACGCTGTTACGCGACGCGGGCGCGAGTACGAAACCGCCCGCCCCGGACGCGATCCGCCGGGTGCTGCTGCGGGCGCTGGCCGGGGCGGGCGTGCTGGCGACCCTCGCGGCGGCCTGGTACATCGATTTCGCGCCCGCCACCCTGTTCGACGGTGTCGACGAAATCGCGGCGCTGCTCGAACGGATGCTGCCGCCGCGGCTCGACGACCCGGGCCGGGTTTCCGCCCTCGCGGTGGAGACCTTGTTGATGGCCGTCGTGGGCACGGTGCTCGCCGCGGTGGTCTCGGTACCGCTGGCCTTCCTGGCCGCCCGCAACACCACACCGCATCCCGCGCTCTACAGCGCGGCCCGCGGCCTGATCACCTGCTGCCGGGCGATACCGGATCTGCTGTTCGCCGCGCTGTTCGTCCGGGCGCTCGGTATCGGTGTCCTGCCCGGGGTGCTCGCGCTGGCCCTGCATTCGATCGGGATGCTGGGCAAACTCTTCGCCGATGCCATCGAGCAGACCGATTCCGGTCCACGCGAAGCGGTCCGTGCCACCGGCGCGGGCTATTTCCGGGAGATGCTGAACGCGGTGGTACCGCAGGTGGTCCCCGCCTGGATCGGTGCGTTCGTGTACCGCATCGATATCAACCTCCGGATGTCGGTGGTGCTCGGGTTCGTCGGCGCCGGCGGTATCGGATTCGCGCTACAGGACGCCCTGCGCGGCCTGATCTACCCGCGTGCGCTCGGGATCGTCGGGGTGATCCTGGTGATCATCGCCGCCATGGAAGTGCTCACCATCGTCATCCGGCGCACCCTGCTCACTCCGTCCCGTTCCGGACCGCGCCGGGACCGGTTCACCCGCTTCGTTTTCGGTGTGCTGGCCGCCGGCACCTGTGCCGCCGCGCTCTCGGTCCTGGAGATCGATCCGTGGACGCTGTTCAGCTGGCCGTGGGAATCGGTCGAGGTGTTCGGCCGGATGCTGCCACCGGATTTCGGCGCATTCGGTACCGACCTGTTCGACGCCGCGCTGCAGACTGTCGCGATCGGCCTGGTGGCGACCGCGATCGGGGCGGTGCTGTCCGTGCCGCTGGGCATCCTCGCGGCGGCGAACGTGACGCCGCATCCGGCGGTCTACTGGGTCGCGCGGGCCTGGATCCTGGTGGTCCGCGCGGTACCCGAACTGATCATCGCCGTCGTTTTCGTCGCCGCGCTCGGACTGGGCCCGATCGCCGGAACCTGCGCGCTGGCCATCGGTTCCATCGGATTCCTGGGCAAACTCGTCGCCGACGCGGTCGAGGAGATCGATCCGGGCCCGCTGGACGCGGTCCGCGCCGTCGGCGGCGGTTGGTGGAAGACGCTCTTCGCCGCCGTCGTCCCGCAGGTGATGCCCTCGATGATCGGTGCGGGCCTGTACCTGCTCGACGTGAACATCCGCACTTCGACCGTGCTCGGCATCGTCGGCGCGGGCGGAATCGGCTACCTGCTGTTCGAATCGATCCGCACCCTGAACTTCGATATCGCGGGCGCGATCGTCGTCGTCGTGTTCGTGATCGTCTACACCATCGAAAGGCTGTCCGGATGGATACGCTCACTCGTCGTCTGACCCGGGCCGCCGTCTGGTCCGAGACGGGCGTGGAACTGCGCGCTGTCGAACTGCCCGAACCCGGCCCCGGTGAGCTACTCGTGCGGGTGAGCCTGGCCACGGTCTGCGGTAGCGATCTGCACACGGTAGCCGGTCGCCGGGCTGCTCCCTCGCCGTCGATTCTCGGGCACGAAGCGGTCGGCCGGGTGGTGGCGGCCGGGCCGGATACCGACCACGGGATCGGGGAGCGGGTGGTCTGGTCGGTGACCGTGGCCTGCGGCCGATGTGCGCGCTGCCGCCGCGGCTTCACCGCCAAATGCGAACGGGTGCGCAAGGTCGGGCACGAGGCCTTCACCGGCGACTGGCCGCTGTCGGGCGGGTACGCCGAACATATCCTGCTACCCGCGGGAGTCACCACGGTCGCGGTACCGGACGAGGTCCCCGACACCGTCGCCGCACCGGCCGGTTGCGCGACCGCGACGGTGATGGCGGCGCTGGAGGCCGCCGGGGATCTGTCCGGGCGGCGCGTTCTGGTCTGCGGCGCCGGCCTGCTCGGCGTCACCGCCACCGCCGCCTGCGTCGCGCGGGGCGCCTCGGTGCAGATCAGCGACCCCCATCCGGCGCGCCGCGAACTCGCCGCCCGATTCGGGGCCGGCCCGGACGACGGGCGGCCGGTCGATATCGCGTTCGACTTCTCCGGCTCGTCCGCCGCGGTGGCCGCGGCGCTGTCCCGGCTCGATCTCGGTGGAGAACTGGTCCTGGCCGGCTCGGTGACCCCGGCCCCGACCGTGCCGCTGGATCCCGAAGCCGTGGTCCGCGGCTGGCTGACCGTCACGGGTGTGCACAACTACGAACCCCGGCATCTCGTCCGCGCGATCGAATTCCTCACCGCGACCGTAGCGGCATTGCCGTGGGGAGAGCTCGTGGCCGAACCGGTCGGGCTGGACGCGATCGGTACCGTCCTGAAGCCCGCGCCGCGCGGAGTCCTGCGCGCGGCGATCGCTCCGTGAATCCGTGACCCGGTGCCGCTGATTTGTACTGCGAACAGCCGTTGGACGTATCCGGGTATGTCATCATCGACCGGAAATCGGTCCGGCCGGGGATCGGGAGGCAGCGTTTCGGTCGGCGGAAGGATTCTGGTGTCGGGTTGGTCCCGGGCCAAAACCCAGTTGTTCCAGGGTGTGAAGAACATCGTCGACGGCCTCACCCATTCTCATATCAAGGCCAATACGGATTTCAGCGGCCGGCTACGGAAGGCGGCCGATGTGGTGAGCGACGGCGCCGACGATGCCGTGGCAAAAGTGGCGGCCCATGCCTCGAAGCCATCCGATGCCGGGATGCTCGGGCGAACGCGTGCGTCGACCGGGCCGGCCGGTCCGGTCGAAACGCGCCGATTGGAACCGGACGACTGGTGGATCAACCGGCAGATCGCCCTGACGATGGCCGATCATGATCGGCTCGACTTCAACTCGCAGCGATCGGATACCGAGAAGAAGACCGAACAGCAGTTCCGGGCCGATTTCGACCGACTCGAGTCGTTCGTGGCCTTCCGGGGCGACCGGCCGGTGGGTCGCATCCGGCTGCTGCACGGCGATGATCCCCGCACGCCGGAGATGAAGGCGGTATGGGTTTCCCCGGACGCCCGTGGTGCCGGTATCGGCGATCAGCTGATGGACACCACACTGGGGTGGGCCCGGGAGCACGACTGCTCGGCGGTCACGCTCTGGGTGCGGGAGAACAACGAATTCGCCAAGAACCTCTACTTGCGCAACGGGTTCCAACCGACCGGGGAGTCCCGGCGACATTTCTCCGAACCCGACTTGCGCTCGGTCGAGATGCGTCACGACCTGGCCTGACAGGCGAAGGGAAACTCGTAGCCGAGCCGGTGGGGTCGGACGGGTATCGGCACCGTACGCACCCCACGCGGCGCGCGCCCGGTCCGCGCCGGCGGTGACCTCTCGCTTCCGCCGGTCAGGACACGATGTCGGCTTGTGACTCGGCGTGGCGGCGCTGGGCGTCGAGAACTCGGGGCATGCGTGCCTCCAGGAAGGCTATGAGTTCGAGCAGCCGCGGGGCGGTTTCGCTGCCCAGTTCGGTGAGGCTGTACTCGACATGGGGCGGGATCGCGCGGCGCACCTCGCGATGTACGAAACCGTCGCGTTCCAGCTGCTGGAGGGTTTGGGCGAGCATTTTCTCGCTCACCCCGTCGACGCGGCGGCGCAGGTCGCCGAACCGTAGCGGCCCGGCGGCGAGGCCGGCCAGTACCAGGGCCCCCCAGCGCCCGGTGAGGTGTTCGAGGACCGGGCGGGACGGGCAGGCACGTGCGAAGACATCGAAGGGCAACTCCGCGGTCGCGGTTTCCGTGGGGCAGGGTTCCGCTACGTCCATACCGTCATAGTAACCACCAGTGAGCACTTACTAAAAGTTTGCACTGTGGTTTTTGCCGTGTATCGTGGTCGGCGGACGTACTGCGCGTCCGATACGGACCGAGAAGGAGTTCCCATGCTGGTCGTCACCGGTGCCACCGGACAGTTCGGCCGCCTCGCGGTGGAAGCTCTGCTGCGGCGCGGCGTACCGGCCGCGCAACTCGCTGTCGCGGTCCGCGATACCGCCAGGGCCGCCGACCTCGCCGAGCGCGGCATCACGGTCCGGGAGGCGGACTACGACCGGCCCGAAACGCTCGCTCCCGCCTTCGCCGGCGCGGACAAGCTGCTGTTCGTATCCGCCAACGGCCCCGACGATCTGCGCATCGTCCAGCACGCGGCCGTGGTCGACGCCGCGCGGCAGGCCGGCGCCGGACTCGTGGCCTACACCTCGATCGTCTCGGCCGACAGCAACCCGCTGGCCCTGGCGCGCGTGCACCGCGATACCGAAGCCCGGCTCCGGGCTGCCGGATTGCCCACCGTGCTGTTGCGCAACGGCTGGTACACCGAGAACTACACCGCCACGCTCGCCGACTCGATCCGGCGCGGGACGATCGTCGGCGCCGCGGGCCGGGGCGCGATCGCCTCGGCCACGCGCGCCGATATGGCCGAGGCCGCCGCTGTCGTACTGACCTCGCCGGACGATCAGGCGGGCCGTATCTACGAACTCACCGGTGCCACCGCCTGGACGCTCGACGAGCTCGCCGCCGCGGCGACCGCCGCGTCCGGCGAGAAGGTGATCTACACTGATCTCCCGGCCGCGCAGTACGCCGAAATACTCAACGGCGCAGGTCTGCCCGATTTCCTCGTGGAACTACTCGTCGATGCCGACACGCGGATCGCCGAGGGCGCACTCGCCGCCGTCACACCCGATCTGGCCCGGCTGCTGGGCCGCCCCGCTACTCCCTTGACCGTTGCCGTAGCCGCCGCGATCTGACAATTCCCGCTACCGCTCCGGTAATACGCACAGAAGGATCCCCATGGCCGTCCGCAGGCTCAACCACGCCGTCCTCTACATCCGCGATCTGGACCGCGCAGTCGATTTCTACACCGGCACTCTGCAGTTCGTCGTGGCCCACCGTGTCCCCGGCCGCGCCGCCTTCCTCCGCGCACCGGACACCGAGAACGACCATGATCTGGGACTGTTCGCGATCGGTGACGGGGCGCCGGGCCCACAGGCCGGCAGTGTCGGCCTCTACCATCTCGCGTGGGAGGTCGGCACCCTCGGTGAACTGGCCGAGACCGGCGAACGGTTGCGGTCGAGGGGCGCGCTGGTCGGCGCCTCGGACCATCTGATGTCGAAATCCTTCTACGCGAAGGATCCCGACGGCAACGAGTTCGAGGTGATGTGGCGGGTACCCCGTGCCGACTGGCCCGATACCGAGGACCTGCGCCCCCGTCCACTGGACCTCGACGCGGCCGTGGACCGCTGGGGCGCGGACCGGGAGACCGGCGCGGCGGCCGGCTCGCCGACCTGAACGACGCGGGCCGGGGACCGGAATCGCACCACTGCCGCCGGCGCGGGCTACCTGCCCACCCGGCGGCAGTGATGTACCGGTCGGCGGTCCGAACGACCTGGTCCTCGGCTGTGCCCGGGGCCGGGGCTCCGGGTGCCGCCTTCTCGATCGATAGCCGGTGGCTGCTACGGAACGGCGACCGGAGCCTGTTGGCCGGCATCCCCGGGACTCTGCTGGCCGGCCTCGCCCGGGGCCCGTCGGCCGGTGTCGCCCGGACTCTCCTGGTCGGTGTTCCCGGGGCCTTGTCGGTCGGTATTGCCCGGGCTCTGCCAGTCGGTGTCTCCGGGACCCTGTTGGTCGGTGTCTCCGGGACCCTGTTGGTCGGTGTCTCCGGGAGCCTGCTGGTCGGTGTCTCCGGGACCCGGTTCCTCCTCGCCTTCCTCCCCATCGTCCTGCGCGGTTCGGTCCGTGCCGGGAAAGAGTTCGGCGAGACTCGGAAGGCCCGGTATACCGAGTACGGGTTCGCTTTCCTGCTGGTCCGAGGCGCCGTCGGCGGGTTGCGCGGTGGCGGCCGGAGCGGCGAGGGCGACCGCGGCCGGGACGGCGAGAACCGCGAGCGTAGCGGCGGTAGTGGTGCGGATCGACATGTGTAACCCCTTCTCTCTCGGTGATCGGGTGGGAAGTGGTACGCGTGCGGATCGAGCACACCGGACCCTACGGGGATCGGGTCGGGCCCCGGGTGAGGCCGGTCGGGTCGGCGAGTGCGACCCGACCCAAAGGGATCGTCTATAGAAATACCAGCTCAGCGGGCATTTCGACGTGCTCGGCGGAGCGTCGTGATCAGCGCAGCCCGACCCGCTGGGCGGGGGCGGCCACCGGTCCTCGCGCCCGAAGGTAGGTTTCCAGCGCATCGAGATCGGTGGGCCCGACCGCTGTATCGGTGCCGCGCGTGAACACCGTGAACCCGTCGCCTCCCGAGGCGAGGAAGTTGTTGGTGCTCACCCGGTAGGCCGCGACCTCGTTCAGCGGTTGCCCCCCGATCCGGACCGAACCGTCGACTACCTTCTCGCCCGGCGCCGCCGAATCATCGTAGGTGTAGGTGATCCCGGCGACCGAGAGGACAGCGGGTTTGCTCTCGTTGTCCCATTGCTGTTCCAGCAGATCGAGAATCTGGCGGCCGGTGAGTGTCAGGGTCACCACCTGATTGCCGAAGGGCTGGGTCTCGTAGATGGCGCCGTAGGTGATCGGGCCCGGGTCGATATCGGCGCGGACACCGCCCGGGTTCATGAAGGCGGCCACCGCCTGCGCCGATTCGCCGGTGCTGTCGAGCATCGCGTCCGCGATCACCGATCCCAGGGGGGGATTCGCCCGTCGCGCCGCCCCCGCGTGCCAGCGCGGTGGTGGCGGTACCGACCACCCGCCCGGCGCGCGGTGCGGCCTGCCCGGCATAGAAATCGATGAGATCGGTGACCGCCGGATCGGGCTCGACATCACGGGTGACCACCCGGTTCACGGCTGCCGCGGTCACCTCCCCGTCACGGAACCGCAGGGATACATCGGTGATCAGCCGACCGTAGGAGGCGGCCTGGGTCACCAGTTTGCCGTCGAGATCGCAGATGTAGGGCTGGTGACTGTGCGCGGTGAACAGCACCCGGACCGCGGGGTCGGTGCGGGCGGCGAGGTCGGGAACGTCGGGACTGATATCGGCACAGCCGTTGTAATCGGTCGCCGGCGCGGGCGCCCCTTGCGCGCCGCCGTCGTGCACCAGTGCGACCACGGCTTCCGCGCCCGCCTGCTCCATGGCGGGGACGTACTTGTTGATCGCCTCGGCCTGATCGCCGAAGGTGTAGCCGCGGATCCCTTCCGGGAAGACGAGATTCACGGTGTCCGGTGTCACCGTTCCCACCACCCCGATCCGGTGACCGCCGACCTCCAGCATGGTCCACGCCCGCACCTCCGGCGGCAGTTCGCCGCGCGCGTTCGTGAGATTGGCCGCCAGGAAATCGAATTCCGCACCCGCGAACGGTGTGCCCGGTGAGCATCCATCGATCGCGCAGCCGCCCCGGCCGAGCCGGGCCAATTCGGCTACCCCGTGGTCGAGTTCGTGATTGCCCACCGCGGACGCCGCCACTCCCGCCCCGTTGAGGAACTCGACGGTCGGTTCGTCGTGGAACAGCGCGGACACCAGCGGGCTCGCGCCGATATTGTCCCCGGCGGAGAGCACTGCGCTGTCCGGGTACGCCGCGCGCAACCGGTCCAGATGGGTGGCCAGGTAGGCCGCCCCACCCGCCGGATATTCGCCGACCAGACCGTTGCTCGCCGCCGCCGGTTCGAGGTGCCCGTGCAGATCGTTGAACCCGAACAGATGCACCTCGCCGGCCTCCGCCGCGGGCAGGTCATCGGTGGATACCAGCGGAATCGGGCCGGACGGCGCGGGAGTGGGGTCCCCGGGCCCCGTGCACGCCGCCGCCAGAACGAGACTCAGCCCGGCAGCGCAAGCCGCCGCGGCCCGACGCAGAACACTCATACCGCCCGACTCTGACACCCCCGGGCGGACATCAGGCGACGATACGGTGAATTCTGCTCCCACCAGGGCATCTACAGAAATTCTCAGCACACCGATGAGTTTCCACCGTCCGCGTCGTCGGCACCTACGGGACGGCGGTCCGTAAATCCGAGATACTGGTCCGCCGTCCCCTTACTCCGACGTCCGACCGCTGCCCGGAGCCATCGTGCGGACGCTCGCGACAACCCGGAACATCACTGTGGACGGTGCCGTGGAAATGCTCGGCGACCGGTTCGATTACGCGCCCGCGTAACGGAGCGGCGCCGCGGAGTTCCGGGAGTCCGCGGCGGACCGTGTTCCCACGTCTCGGGCATGCGATTCCGGTCCGGTGCGTGCGCGGCCTGCACCGCCGCCGTAGTGCAGGCCGGAATCGATTCCGGCTCGTCACGGTGACGCCGGGGTTTGCCCGTGCGCCGGGAATCGGACAGTGGTCCTGTTCCGGTTGCGGGCCCGGACCGGTTGTGGCTCCATGAGCTGGCGCTGTCGATCGATTGCGCGCGGTTTGCCGTCCGGCGCCCGTCAGTGCGGGTCGCGGACACCAAGGAGTTCGACCATGACAATCGGGTATGTCTGGAACACAGTCTACGGATGGGCCGATACCGGTTCGGGGAGTTTGTTCCCCGCCGACGCGACCACCGGACTCCAGCCCATAAGTCACCATGTCGCCCACCCCGACACCAAACGCCGTTTCCACGAGCTGGTGTCGGTTTCGGGGTTGCTCGACCGCTTGCGGCCGATCCGCGCGGTTCCGGCCACCGAGGCGGATATCCTGCGGGTGCATACGGCCGAACATCTGGCCCGGATCGAGGCGGAGAGCCGCCAGCCGAAGGGCGGGGACGCCGGAGACGGTTGTTCACCGTTCGGGCGCGGCGGTTACCAGATCGCGGCGCTGTCCGCGGGTGGCGCGATCCAACTGGTCGACCAGGTCGTCTCCCGGACCGTCGATACCGGGTACGCGCTGGTCAATCCGCCGGGGCATCACGCGTACCGGGCGAGCGGGATGGGTTTCTGCATTTTCAACAACGTGTCGATCGCCGCCGCGTATGCCCGAGAGGTGCTCGGGCTGGCGCGGGTCGCCGTAGTGGACTGGGATGTCCACCACGGCAACGGTACCCAGGAGATCTGGTAGGACGATCCGTCGGTGCTGACCATCTCGCTGCACCAGCACCTGTGTTTCCCGCCGAACTCCGGCTATCTCACGGAGCGGGGCAGCGGGGCGGGGGAGGGGTATTCGATCAATATCCCGCTCCCGCCCGGTAGCGGTGATGCCGCGTATACCTACGCGGTGGACCAGGTGGTACTGCCGGCGCTGCGTGAGTTCCGGCCCGAACTGATCCTGGTGGCCTCCGGGTTCGATGCCGGCATGATGGACCCGCTGGCTCGCCAGATGGTCACCAGTGCCGGGTTCGCGCAGCTCACCCGGCGGGTACTGGATGTGGCGGACGAACTCTGCGCGGGACGTATCGCTTTCGTCCAGGAGGGCGGATACAGCCCCCACTACGTTCCGTTCTGTGGGCTGGCGGTGCTGCGCGAAATGCTCGGCGATCCCCACGAAGCCGATCCGTACACACCGATCGTCTCGTCACAGGGCGGTGACGTGCTGCTGGATCACGAAGCGGCGGCCGTCCGGGCGGCGATTCCCGAATCGCTACGGGCGCCGGCCGAAACGCACTGATCGCGGCCGTCGGTGCCACCGGACGGCGGGACATCGCCGCCGTGGCGCCGATCGGCGGAGTTGTGCTGTCGCGCGATATCCGGCGCGGCGCGCGGGGTTCCACTACTGTGCTCGCAGTAAATCGAAAACCGTTCCCTTTCTGGGAAACTCAGCAAGGAGTTGGCCTATGGCGTCCGTCCGGCAAGCCGTGGAGGACTACTACGAACACATCGACTCCGGCCGGTTGGCCGACGCCGTCCAGTTGATGACCGACGACGTGAAACTGACCTTCGCCAATGCCGAGCCGGTATCCGGCCGGGAGGCGGCGAGCGCCTCCATCCAGTTCGTGCTCGATCAGTGCACGAAGATCCGGCACTCCGTCTTCCACTGGATGGAGCCGCAGCCGGCGGGGGACGGTGGGAGCGAGGTCACCTTCGAGATCCGTATCCACTACTGGCTGAAGAGCGGTAAGGAACTCGATATCCCCGGGGCCGTGTACGCGAGCTTCGATTCGGACAACCAGTGCACCGAACAGCGTCTCTACGGCGACCTCACCGAAGTGTTCGCCTGATCCTGCCGCATACACTCCGCTGAACTTCGATGGCTCGGACCGATCGGTCCGAGCCATCGCCGATCTCCGGCATGCTCATTCGTCCAGCAGCGTCTCCATCTTCGCGTAGGCGGCGATATCACGGAAGTGGCGTGCGTACAGATCCCCGCCCGCGGACAGGTCTTCGGTCAGTGCCGCCGATACGTCGATCACGGCTTTCCGGGTGAGCGTGATGATGTCGCCCGCTTTGTTCTGATGGGTGCCCTCTTCGTACCGTGAACTCGTCTCCACGAGTTCACGGGCTTCCGCCTCGGAGGCCGCGTACACGAGTGTCACGTCCTCCCGGTACAGCGGTACGTAGCCCTCGGCATCGGAACTGAACTCGAACAGTGTGATGGCGATGTACGGTCGCTCGGCCAACGGCTACTCCTCATTGCGACGCGGTTTCCGCTGCGCGAAACCGTCCCGGACACCGGTGCGGTCCTATCCGTCGCCGCGCCGGCCCGTCCGTGCCCGGACGGCGCATTCGATCATTCCTCCTCGGCCGGCCGCTTCGCGGCCGGACGCCGCATCGGTCCCGCCGTGTGAGCCGCTCGGTACCAGGTTCGGTTGCCGATCAGTTGCCAAACGATTGCTGACTTCCTGTAACCGCAATTAAGAGGAATTTGTTGCGGGAAAACTGGTCGCTTGTTATGTTGCCTGGGTCACCGTCGGTCACAGCGACCGTGACCGTCCTCCCGGCCGCGATTCGACTCCGTGAGGACGACTCAACTCACTCGAGGAGTTTCACTATGGGTTCGATGGGCGATCTGCTCACCGCGTTGATTCCGGCACTCGGCTCAGCTGTCGCCGGCGACGGACTCTTGGACGTTTTCCTCGGTTCCCTCCAGGGCATCATCGCCTGATCCGGTAACCGGCAAACCCACATTCGTCGAAATTCCACCTGGGAATTTCGATTGTTCAGCTATACAAGGAGCACGACATGGGATCTCTCATGGACATTCTGGGCATGGGCACGGCCAGCGCCGGCGGCGTCGGCACGAGTATCGTCAACGCGCTGATCACCCTCAGTGGGGGCACGCCCGCCGCCGGTAAATAGATCGACGGTCGATATGGGGTCCACCCGGTCGCGACGGGGTGGACCCCGTGTCCGAGAGCCAGGCGTACTGATTTCATGATCTCCCTGCTACGAAACGCGCGGTCCGGGGTGTACCTGCTCGCGCTGCTGCTCGTGCCGGCGCTGAGTGCGGTGCCTGGCGCCGCGGCCGATCCCGGTGCGCATATCGTCTCGCTCGCGTCCGGTGCCGGACGGTCGGTCGAGGTCACGGTGCACTCTCCGGCCATGCGACGTGATATCGCACTCCAGGTCCTGCGACCGGCCGATACCGCGACACCCGCACCCACCCTGTACCTGCTCAACGGTGCGGGGGGCGGCGAGGACGCCGCTACCTGGTCCGCGCAGACCGACGTATCCGAATTCTTCGCGGATAAGCACGTCAATGTGGTGATCCCCCGGGAGGGGGCATTCAGCTACTACACCGATTGGCAGCGCGAAGACCCCGGTCTGGCAACGAAACTGGGCAACAACGGGCGGAATATGTGGGCGACCTTCCTCACCGAGGAACTCCCGCCCGTGCTCGATTCCGCGTTCGGCACCACGGGCCGGAACGCGATCGCGGGTATCTCGATGGCCGCGACCTCGGTTCTCGACCTCACCATCCGCGCGCCTCGGCTCTATCACGCGGCCGCCGCCTACAGCGGATGCGCGATGACCAGCGACCTGCTGGGGCAGGCGTTCGTCACCCTGGTGGTGAGCCTGGGCGGCGGCGACGCCGAGAACATGTGGGGTCCCAGCGGCGGCCCCGGCTGGCGCGAGCACGACCCCTACCTGCAGGCGGACCGGCTGCCCGATATCCCGATGTATATCGCCAGCGGCACCGGGCTGGCCGGCCGCTACGACTCCGCGGCCGATCCGCGGCTCGACGGTGACCAGCGAATGCTGTGGAACCAGCTGCTGATCGGCGGCGGAATAGAAGCCGCGGCCGACTACTGCACGCGGGCACTCCAGCGCCGCACCCAGGAGCTCGGCCGGACCGATATCGTCTACGACCTCCGTCCGTCCGGTACTCATTCCTGGGGGTACTGGGAGGACGATCTGCATCGGTCCTGGCCGCTGCTGGCCGGCGCGCTGTCCTCCTGACCCGCGCCCACGGTCCCGTGATCGCCGGGCCCCGCCGGTATCCGGCGGGGCCTCCGGCGCGTTATCCGACGCTGGTCACGAGTTCGTGGAACGCCTCCACGAGCAGTTCGCGGTAGCGATCCGCGTCCGGCATCATCGCCGGATCCACACTGAAGGTGAGGACGATCTCGCCGCCCTGTGCCGAGATCAGGTGCCGCAATCCGTCACCGTCCATCGGTGGCAGCACACCGAACACCCGCAGCAGCGGGGCGCCGCGGAAGGTCAGCCCGGCGCCCATCGGGGGCACATTGCTGATGGTGGTGTTGCTCAGCGCGACCGTGGTCAGATCGGTGAAGGAGCGGTGCGCCCGGCCCCAACCGGCCGCCCGCAGCAACCAGGCCGGTGCGGTCTCGACCCGGGCGGCGTGCCGGAGTACCGCCGGATCGCTGTGGCGCTGTCGTTCCCGGCGCACCGATTCCCGGATCGCCGACAATCTCGTGTACGGGTCGCGCTGCCCGGTGTGCAGATCGACCGACATCTGGCACAGCTGGTTCGCCGAATCCCATTGCGCGATACCGCGCATCGACATCGGCACCATGGCGGCCAGCGCGGCCGGGGGTGTCTCGCCCTGTTCCGCGAGATAGGCGGCGAGTGCGCCGGACACCACGGTCAACAGCACATCGTTGACCGTGACCCGTTCGGCGCACCGCGCCCGGAACGCGTTCACCTCGGGCAGGGGCAGGAACACCTGTTCGAACATCACGGTGGGGCCGATCGCGCGGTTGAAGCGGGTCGCGGGGCGCTGGGACAGCGGCTCGTGCAGCGACCCCGCCTCGATCCGGGAGCGGGCCTCGGCGCTCGCCGCCCGGGTGCGCGACAGTCCTCGCGCGAAACGGCCCAGCCGGTAGGGGAACAGTGCCACGGCCCGCGCGGTGGCCGCGGCTGCCGACCACCGGCCCTTCACCGGTACGGCCGGTGCCTCCGTCCCGCCGAACAATTCCAGTTCGAGTTGCCGGGTCCCCATGCCGTCGCAGGCGCTGTGGTGGAATTTCAACGCGACCACCGTCGCCTCGCCCGCCACCCCCGGGACGGCGCGAACCCTGTCGAATACCTGGATCCGCCAAGGGGGACGGGTCAGATCGATACGCTCCATGGCTATTTCGGCGACCCTGGAACGTACGGTGTCCCAGTCGGCTCCCGGGGGTCCGAGTTCTAGATGTTCGGAGATGTCGAGAGCCGGTTCGGGAACCCAATAGGGCAGGTCCAGGTCCAGTGGGACACGATGCAGCCGCCGTTGGAACAGGGGTGCGAATCCCAGCCGCGCCCGCGCCCAGCACAGTACCGCCGCCGTGTCCACGGGTTCGGCCCCGGTGGCATCGAAAACGTAGACCGCCACGATATTCGACGGATGCCGCTCGGTTTCGTCGTAGACGAACGCCGCGTCACGCGGTGTCAGCTGTTGTTTCCCGACAACGCTTTTCGCCTGTCTCGCGGCGAGAACGCTGTTCCCGTATGCCATCATGTTTCCTGCCGGGCCGATAATCTACTCGAAGAATGCCTGTTGGAGGCAGTCGATTCGACGATCCTATCGTCACGGTGTGTGATGTGGCGACGAAATACCACTGATCAGGAATGATGAAATTTCAGAGCCCGGGCAATTCACGGCAATCGATCGAGTGGGCGAACTGACGGGCATTGATTGTCCCGGACAGATCGACGGTCGGTGGTTTTCCGGGAATCGACGGTCCGGCGATGCCCGAGGCGTATTCTCTCGTCCGGTGTGCGCGGGGTGGGCCGCGGCTCGGGTGAACCTCTCGATGATGTGGTTTCCGTGCGGCAGAGCGTTGGATATAGCCGATACACATGATCAAGGATGATTGCTGAAAGTTGTCTATCCGATCGCTGGATCGAGTAACTCCGCCTCGTATCGGTTCGGCGATACCGCCGGCCCGGACCGGAAAGGTCCGAGCCGGCGATGTTTCGAGGGGATGTCACCTGGGTGCGGTGAGGTCGTAGAGCGTGACTCCGTCCACTTCCTGCGCGGTGAAGTTGTCCGTCACCCACTGCGATATCGCGGAGGTGGCGCCCCCGCGACCACCCGGCCCGAATCCGCCACCACCGATGAAGTAGTGGATCTGTCCGGCGGCGACGTACTGCTGGAACTGCTCGAGGGTGGGCGAAGGGTCGCTGCCGTTGAATCCGCCGATCGGCATGATCGGCAGTTCGGTGGCCAGCTGATATCCGGCCGCTCCGTTGGAGGAGACGGTGGCCGCTGCCCAGGTGTGGGCGTCGGCATCGGCGGTCAGCAGTGCCACCAGCGCGTCGCCGGGCCTGCTCGCGTTCAGGAACCCGCCACCGGGTCCGCCGCGGCGATCGCCGTCCCGGCTCCCGTCGGTTCCGGCACCGCCGTCAGCCCAGCCCGCCCCGCCGTCCGTTGTGCCGGGTGTACCTCCGGGCCCACCACTCGGCATACCACCGTTCAGACTCGGCATACCGCCGTCCATACCCTGCGTTCCGCCGGGTCCGCCATCGATGCCCGGCATTCCGCCGGGCCCGCCGTTCATACCGGGCATTCCGCCCGGACCGCCGTTCATTCCGGCCGGGAAGCCGCCCGGCATCTCGCCGTCCGCACCGGGCGGGCGCATACCGCCGAACATTCCGGTATTCGGCCCGGCTGTCGGGATCGCCCCGGCGTGCCCGGTGTTCAGAGTGTCGGCCGTATACGCGATCGGTCCGGCCAGACCCACCGCACCGGCGAGCAGTGCCGCGACCGCGGCCGCGCGGCCGGGCAGCGGAACCAGCAGCGCGAGAGTGGCGACGATACCGCCGGCCAGGACCGCCCACCGCAGCCACGGCAGGAAATCGGCACTGCGCGAGAGCAGCATCCACGCGGTCACGGTGGTGAGTCCGACGGCGAGCGCGGCCGCCACCCGGACCCACCAGCGGGACCGGTTGCGCCAGAACAGCACCGAGCCGATACCCACCAGCGCGGCGATCGCCGGCGCCAGTGCCACCGTGTAGTACTGGTGGAAGATCCCGGCCATGAAACTGAACACCAGCCCGGTGACCAGCAGCCAGCCGCCCCACAGCAGCAGTTGGGCCCGGGGACCGTCGGTGCGTCGCATACGACCGCGCAGCAGCAGGCCAGCGACCAGCGCGACCAGGGCGGCGGGAATCAGCCAGGCGATCTGCCCGCCCTGCATATGGTCGAACATCCGGGTGATACCGGTCTGCCCCCACATCCCGTTGCCCCCGGGCGGCAGTTCACCGCCGGGACCGACACTGCCGGTCTCGTTCCCGTTCAACCGGCCGAGCCCGTTGTAGCCGAGGGTCAGCTCGATGATCGAATTGTTCTGCGAGCCACCGATATAGGGTCGTGAATCGGCGGGCCACAGCTCCACCGCCAGCAGCCACCAGCCGGCGGCCACCACCATGGCGGCACCCGCGGCGAACAACTGCGCGATCCGTTTGCCCATCTTCGGCGGTCCGGCGAACAAATACACCAGCGCGAGCACCGGCACCACCAGCATCACCTGGAGCTGTTTGGCGAGGAACCCGAACCCGATGAAGGCTCCGGTGAGAACCAGCCAGCGCCAGCGTCCGTCGTCGAGCGCCCGCATGATCGCCCACACCGCCGCGACCATCAACAGCACCAGGAGCGCATCGGGATTGTTGAACCGGAACATCAGCGCGAACACCGGGGTCACCGCCATCGCGAACCCGGCGATCAACCCGGCCGACGAGCCGAACGAACGCCGGACGGTCACCCACACCAGCGCCACCGTCGCCACGCCCAGCAGCACCTGGGGTACCAGAATGCTCCAACTGTTCAACCCGAACAGCCGCACCGACAGTTCCATCAGCCACAACGAGGCGGGGGCCTTGTCCACGGTGATGGAGTTCGCGGCATCGGAGGAACCGAAGAAGAAGGCTTTCCACGACACCGAACCCGCCTGCACGGCAGCGGAATAGAAAGAGTTGGCCCAGCCGTTGGCGCCGAGGTTGTACAGATAGGAGAGGCCGGTGGCGAGCAACAGCACCGCCGGCGCCGCGAAGTCCCGACGATTCGCGCGTGCCGGTTCGGGACCGGTCGCGGTGACCGGTGGTGCCGCGGTGCCGGGCGGAGTCGCGGTAACGGTCATCGGGGCCCCACCTCGATGGTTGTGGCGGTGTGCCCGCTGTCCCGGAACACCCAGCGCAATCCGACGAATCGCATCAGGGTGGCGATGAGATTCGCGACGACCAGGACGAACAACTCCAGTTGCACCGGGGCGCCGGGCGCCCAGTGATGCAGGACGAACAGCGAACCACTGGTCACCAGCAGTCCGAACCCGAAGATCAGCAAACCTTGGAACTGGTGCGACACCATCCCGCTCTGCCCGCGCACCCCGAATGTGAAGGCGCGGTTGGCCGCGGTATTACCGACCGCGGTGATCAACAGTGCCGCGAAATTCGCGACCTGCGCTCCGGCCATCGGTTGCAGCAGCAGATAGAGCAGCGCATAGGCCAGGGTGGAACCGACTCCGACCAGCGCGAACCGGACCAACTGGCCGATCATGCCGAGCGGTACTCCGGGCACCAGCGGTTCCCGGCCCACAGCGGTACGCAATTCGGCCAGCGGCAGCGACCCGGTGGCCAGCGCCCGGCCCATCCGCCCTATCCCGCGCAAATCCTTGTACGCGGTATCGACGATGTCGACGCGGCTGTCGGGGTCGTCGATCCAGTCCACCGGCACTTCATGGATCCGCAGACCCGCACGTTCGGCGATGACCAGCAATTCGGTGTCGAAGAACCACTCCCCGTCCTCGACCAGCGGCAGCAGCTTACGCGCCACCTCGGTGCGCATCGCCTTGAAACCGCACTGCGCATCGGAGAAATGCGCCCGCAGCGACGCCTTCAACAGCAAGTTGTAGCAGCGGGAGATGAATTCGCGTTTCGGCCCGCGCACCACCCGTGAGCCGGCACCCAAACGGGTCCCGACGGCCAGATCGGAATGACCCGAGACCAGCGGCGCCACCAGCGGGAGCAGCGCGTTCAGATCGGTGGACAGGTCGACATCCATATAGGCGACCACCTGCGCGTCCGACTCCTGCCATACGGTCCGCAGCGCGCGCCCGCGACCCTTCGCGTCCAGATGCACCACCCGGACCCCGTCCAGTTCACCGGCGAGCAGTTCGGCCACCGCGAGCGTGGCATCGGTGCTGGCGTTATCGGCGACGGTGATCCGCGCCGGGAACGGGAACCCGCTGTCGAGATAGTCACGGAGCCGGCGCACACAGACGCCGAGATCGGTTTCTTCGTTGTACACGGGAACGACCACATCCAGCACCGGTGGCGCCGCGGTCGCGTCCCTGAGGTCCGCCGCTGCGGCGAGGGTCACGGTCTCGGTCATGTGGACCAGGGTCGGTGGGCGGGCTGGGGCCCCGCTCCAGCGAACCTGGGAGGTGGCTGTGTATATGGCGGCGCCTTCGGCGCCGCGGGGTGGGGCCCTATTAACCCCGGTTCTTCACTCCGCCGCTCAGTCGCTGCGCTCCTTCGCTCTGTCGCTCCAGAACCGGGGCGGGCCCCAC
>NZ_JBSGIP010000021.1:0-95884 GCF_053605105.1 Nocardia sp. NPDC003963 | reverse complement strand
GCGGGGTGGGGCCCTATTAACCCCGGTTCTTCACTCCGCCGCTCAGTCGCTGCGCTCCTTCGCTCTGTCGCTCCAGAACCGGGGCGGGCCCCACCTGCGCATGTTGATCATCCGGAGTGGACAAAGGGTGTGGGTCCGCATGTCCACGATCCGGAGGAGCTGAAGTTCGCGGATCCGCAGGTCGACCATTCGGTGCAAGTCGACATTCCCTCTTTCGCGAGCTCGGCCGCCCTTCTGCTCACGCGCGTGCCCCGCTCGCTTTCGCGAGCAAGTCCACTTCTCGTTGCCGCCGGCAGCACTGGCCTTCCCGCTTCTCGAGTGAGCCACTTCTCGTGCCGGCGAGCCGGCGAACTGCGGAGGTTCGGAGTGCGGGCGCGCACTCGATCGGTCCGGGTAAGTGCGCTGATTCTGTAGGTTGTCCCGTGGCGGCCGACCGGCGGCCGGTCGGCCGCATGTGTGCTCCGTGCACCCGGGTCGCGCAGGGTGGGGGCCCCGCCTGTCCACAGCCGCGTCCTTCGGTGATGACCTGTGCGCGTGCGTGCAGTAGCGTCAAAGGGAATTCAGCCGTCAAGTACGTATTACTCGACCTAGGAGATGACGACATGTCATACCCGACCGGGGGCTCCGGGTACAACGCACCCGTTCCGCCCTCCGTTCCGCCCAATCCCGGCCAGCAGGCGGCCGGTGGTGGGAGTGCCGCAGGGGCCGGCGGGAAAGGACTGCCGTTCTTCCTGACCATCGGTATCGCCGCGGTCGGCGTGATCGCCTTCCTGCTCGGCTTCCTGTCCTATGTGGGCGCCGATACCGATATGGATCTGCCGTCCTCGGCCGATACCAGCCTGAATCTCTTCGAGTACCAGGAAGCCACGATCGGCGGACTGTTGCTGATCGCCGCGATCCTCGCGGGCCTGTCGCTGCTGCCGAAGCAGAACTGGGTCGGCGCGGCAGCGGCGGTGGCGGCCGGAACCTTCGTCACCATCCTGTTCCAGCTGTTCAGCCTGCCCGAGGGCGCCAAGGCCGAGATCGGGCTCTACCTGATCCTGGTTCTCGCGCTGGTGCAGGCGGGTCTGGCCGTGGCGGTCGTACTGTTCGACGCCGGAATCCTGACCCCGCCCGCCGCCCGCCCGGCCGCGCCGTCCGGATTCCCCGGCGGTCAGCAGGGTTACGGGCAGCAGCAGTACCAGGGCCAGCAGGGTTACGGTCAGCAGCAGGGCTACGGCCAGCAGTACAGCAGCGGTCAGCAGCAGCAGCCGGGCTACGGTCAGCAGCAGCAGGGCTACGGCCAGCAGCCGGCTTACGGTCAGCAGCAACAGCAGCAGCAGGCCTACGGTCAGCAGCAGCAGTCGCCGTATGCCGGTGGCCAGCAGCAGCCCTCGCCCTACGGTCAGCAGCAGCCGCAGCAGCAGGCCTACGGTCAGCCGCAGCAGCAGCCGGGTCAGCCGGCGGCCCAGCCGTTCGGAGGCGAGCAGCCGTCCGATCCGGCCGCCGACGCCACTCGGGCGTTCCGGCAGTCCGACGACCAGAAGTGATCATCGGCAGCACCCGGCGCGGCGCGCCTGAAGCGTCCGCGCCGGGGCGGCTGCCACTCTGAAATCCATGAGCTCCCCGCGTACCTCGTCGAACCACACGCTCCGGGGCGCGCGCAAGAGTTCGGCGCGTTCCGGCGATGAGCCGGGCTTTCTCTCGCTACCGCCCGATCGCGCCCGGGTGCTCCTCTTCGTAGCCTTCCGGCCTGCCGCCTTCGCGTTGGCGGCCGTCGTCGTCACCATGCTGGCGACTCTTCTCAGTGCGGGAAGCGATCTCACCGGTCTCAGCGGTGCGGTCGCCGCGGGCTGGCTCGCCGTCCATCAGGTGCCGCTGCTGATCGGTACCACCACGGTGGGCCTGCTCCCGGTGCTGCCGACGGCAGTGCTGCTGTGGGCAGCGGCCCGGGAAGCGGTGGCCGCCACCGATACCGAGCCCACCCGGGCCGAACTGGGCTGGTTGTGCGGTGCGGCCGTGGGCGGTCCGCTGTTGATCACGGCGGTATGCCTGGCGGTCACCGAGGACGCGTCGGGATCGATTGCCCTGCAGCGTCCCAATCCGCTGACCGCTTTCGGCTGGGTACTGCTCCTGCAGTTGACCGCTGTCCTGTGCGGTGTCGTATTCCGCTGCCGGGAACGGATATTCGAGGGCCTGCCCTACGATGTGATCGCCGCCGGCTACGTGGCGGGTCGTTCGGTGCTGCGACTTCTCGCCGGCGCGGCGGTTCTGCTGGTAGGGGCACTGCTGGTGAACTGGTCGCGGGTCGGTGAGACCTACGGCTCCACCGAGGGGTTCGTGGATGTTCTCGGGCTCACGCTGCTCTCGCTGCTGTACCTGCCCAATGCGGTGGTTACCGGGGTGGGAGTCCTGGTGGGACCGGGAGTCCAGTTCGGTGATGCGTCGATCGGGGTGTTCACCGTGGTCGGTGGGCCGATTCCGGCGGTCCCGGTACTGGCCGCGGTTCCGGCGGGGCCGGCGGTGCTCTGGTGGGCCGTCCTACTGCTGGTACCGGCCGCAGTCGGTGTGCACGGGGGTGTGGAATCGGCGCGGGTGAGCTACGACCGCCCCGGCGCCCCCTGGGCGCTGCTCGCCGCGGCGGGGCTCGGTAGCGCGGCCCTCACCGCCCTGGCCGCGGTGTCCGGGGGCGAGCTGGGCAATTTCGGTCGGCTGGGTGTCGAACTGCCGGTGTTCGCGCTCGCGGTGTTCGCCTGGCTGGCGATCCCCGGCTATGCGGGCCTGCTGTTCGCGCGGACCTTCATGGTTTCGTTCCCCACACCGTTGATGCGGCATCCCGACGCGTTGTTCGACCCCGACCAGGACGACGACTACGACGAGGAGTACTACTCGGACGGGGTCGATACCGTCCGTGCCCCGGCGGATCGTGCGCTTCCGTTCGGGCGGCTCCCGGAGCTCCCGGGTGACACCGCGACCGATCCGGCCGGGCGCTATGCCGATCTGCTCGATCATCCCCACGCCGAATCGCCCGGTCCGGAGCGACCGCTGGAGGTCGAAGCCGAGGTGGTCGAGGAACAGCCGTACCGGTCGGACAGCGGCCCGCTCGCCGCCGCGGATCCGGCACCCGAGATCGTGGACGCCGAAGTGGTCGAACAGGATGTGCCCGACAGCGAGCGCGGGGACGGCCGGTAGGCGATCCCGCGGGCCCGCGTCCCGCCCGCGCCGCACCGCCGCCGGAGGGCCGGCGGAGGGCGTCTACTAGGCTCTATCCGTGCCGCGGGTTCGTCCCCGCCGGCGGGTGCGTCCCGCCCGCCGTTCCTTCGAACTCCAGGAGTAGAGCCCTGACCGCCCCGGAACCCACCGATTCCACCCCGGCCGGCCTGGTCGTTCTCGCCTCGGGGACCGGTTCACTGCTGCGCGCGCTGATCGAAGCCGCGGCGGACCCCGAGTATCCGGCCCGGATCCGCGCGGTGGGTGTGGACCGGAAGTGCGCCGCTGTCGAGCACGCCGAGGCGGCGGGGATCCCCACTTTCCTGGCCGCCGTCGGTGATCACGCCGACCGCGCCGCCTGGGATATCGCGCTCACCGAGGCAGTGGACGAATACTCTCCCGACCTGGTGGTGTGCGCGGGTTTCATGAAGTTGCTGGGGCCGGAGTTCCTGGATCGTTTCGGCGGCCGGATCCTCAACACCCATCCCGCCCTGCTGCCCGCGTTCCCCGGTGCGCACGGGGTGCGGGACGCGCTGGCCTACGGGGTCCGGGTCACCGGGACCACGGTGCATCTGGTCGATTCCGGTGTGGACACCGGTCCGATCCTGGCCCAGGAAGCCGTCCGGGTCGATCCGGCGGACGACGAGGCCGGCCTGCACGAGCGCATCAAAGTCGTGGAGCGACGGTTATTGGTGGAGGTTGTCGCCGCCGTCGCGACCCGCGGAATTGTCTCCGATGGACGAAAGGCAGTTATCCCTGATGAGCGAGTTCTCCGGTGAGTGAACGTACGCCGATCCGCCGGGCGCTGGTGAGCGTCTACGACAAGACCGGGCTCGTGGAGCTGGCGACCGCACTGCACGCGGCCGGGGTGGAGCTGGTGTCCACCGGATCCACGGCCGCGCGGATCGCGGACGCCGGGGTGCCGGTGACCAAGGTCGAGGAGCTGACCGGGTTCCCGGAAACTCTGGACGGCCGGGTCAAGACACTGCATCCGCGAGTGCATGCCGGGATTCTGGCCGATACCCGCAAAACCGAACATCTCGATCAGCTCACCGAGCTGGGGATCGAGGCTTTCCAGCTGGTGGTGGTGAACCTCTATCCCTTCAGCGAGACCGTCGCCAGTGGCGCGAGCCCCGACGAATGCGTCGAGCAGATCGATATCGGTGGCCCGTCTATGGTGCGTGCCGCGGCCAAGAACCATCCGTCGGTGGCCGTGGTGGTGAACACCGGCGACTACGACGAGGTGCGTAAGGCCGTATCCGACGGCGGTTTCACCTTGTCGGAGCGTATCGGGCTGGCCGCCAAGGCCTTTCAGCACACCGCGAGCTACGACGTGGCGGTGGCGAACTGGATGGCGACGACGCTGGTCGAGAAATCCGCCGGTGACGAGGAATTCCCGTCCTGGATCGGTGCGGTCTGGGACCGTTCGGCGGTGCTGCGCTACGGCGAGAACCCGCATCAGGCGGCCGCGCTGTACACCGACGGGGACGGTGGGCGCGGCCTGGCGCGGGCGCGGCAGTTGCACGGCAAGGAGATGTCGTACAACAATTACACCGATGCCGATGCCGCCCGCCGGGCCGCCTACGACCATGCCGCTCCGGCGGTCGCGATCATCAAACACGCCAACCCGTGTGGTATCGCCACGGGCGCGGATATCGCCGAGGCGCATCGCAAGGCGCACGCCTGCGATCCGGTGAGCGCCTACGGCGGTGTCATCGCGACGAACCGCGAGGTCTCGGTGGCGATGGCCCAGCAGGTGGCCGAGATCTTCACCGAGGTGATCGTCGCACCGTCCTACGCCGACGGCGCTGTGGAAGTGTTGCAGCGTAAGAAGAACATTCGGATCCTGATCGCCGAAGCTCCCGCGCCGACCGGCGCCGAACATCGTCCGGTGAGCGGTGGGCTGCTGGTGCAGGACCGCGATGTGATCGACGCCGCCGGTGACGATCCGGCGAACTGGACCCTCGCGGTCGGTGAACCCGCCGACGCGGCGACCCTCGCGGACCTCGAATTCGCGTGGCGCGCCTGCCGGGCGGTGAAATCCAACGCCATCCTGCTGGCGCAGGACGGCGCCTCGGTGGGTGTCGGTATGGGCCAGGTGAACCGGGTCGATTCGGTACGACTCGCCGTCCAGCGGGCCGGTGATCGTGCGGCGGGTTCGGTCGCGGCCTCCGATGCGTTCTTCCCGTTCCCCGACGGTCCGCAGCTGCTGCTCGAGGCCGGTATCCGCGCGATCGTCCAGCCGGGCGGTTCGGTGCGCGATCAGGACACCATCGATGCCGCGCGAGCGGCCGGGGTGACCATGTACTTCACCGGGTCCCGGCACTTCGCCCACTGATATTCGCCCGGTGATATCGGCCGGCTCGCAACACCTGTGCCCCTCGCTCGCTGTGGCGGCAGGGGCGCAGGTGGTTCGAGGACGTATCGGCTTTTATCGGTCACGAATATTGTTGCGCCACAGGGTGTCCCCTCAGACCGCGCTGAGTACCGCGCGGTCGCCGAGCGGGCCGTCCAGCTGAATCTCCAGGGTGCCGAAAACCGCCATCATCACGCACATCTTGTCGGCGGCGTCGGCGCGGGTGCCCTGCTGGAGCGCCACGGTGACGGAACTGTCGTTCTCGGTGACTGTGGCGTTCACGCCGTAACACTCGGGTACGCCGGATTCGAAATGCACGGCGATACGATCCGGTGCCACGCGGGTCCACGAGGTGAACGATATGGGGTGGGCGCCGACGAGTGCGGGGTCGGCGGTGAAGATTCGCCCGGGGTCTGCGCCGGGGTCCTCGGTGGGGGTGCCGGGCCGGGGCGCGGGTACCGAACTCGCCGAGGGGGAGGGGCTCGGTTCCGAGGCGGCCGTATCGTCGCTACCGCACGCGGTGACCGCGAGGACGGCGCCGAGAGCCAGAATTGCCGTGCATCCCCGCAGTGTGACCATGGGCACCACTGTAGTGGGCCCGGATCGGGTGGCCGGGCCGGCCGCGGGGACCCCGGCGCAGTCGAACGCCCGGACCGCGGTGACGCGGTGCCGGGCGTGGGATCTGGAGGTGTGGCCGGTCAGCGGCTGGTGAAGGGCAGCAGCGCCATCTCGCGGGCGTTCTTCACCGCGATCGCGACCTGTCGCTGCTGTTGCGGAGTCAGGCCGGTGACCCGGCGGCTACGGATCTTGCCGCGATCGGAGATGAAGGTGCGCAGCAGGTTGACATCTTTGTAGTCGACCGTCTCGATACCCGCGGCGATGAGCGGGTTCTTCTTGGGCCGGCGGGCCTGCTCGGCGCGGACCTTCTTCGACGGGCCTCGTTTGACTGCCATATGACCGGTTCCTAACTCACGAGATCGGTGGGGTTACCAGCTCGATTTGTGCACACCGGGCAACTCTCCTCGATGTGCCATCGCACGCACACGCACACGCGAAAGGCCGAACTTCCGGAGATAACCGCGCGGTCGCCCGTCTGCGGCGTCCCGATTGCGCAATCGTACCGGACTGGCGTCCCGGGGCAGTCGGCGCAGGGCGGCCTGTGCGGCCAGGCGCTCGTCCTCCGGGGTGCTCGGTTTCCGGATCGTTTCTTTGAGTTCGGCCCGTCGTTCGGCGTACCGGGCGACGATCGCGCGGCGCTGTTCGTCGCGGGCGATCTTGGATTTCTTGGCCATCAGCGCTCCTCCCGGAAATCGACGTGCCGGCGGACCACGGGATCGTATTTCCGCAGGACCATCCGGTCCGGGTCGTTACGGCGGTTCTTACGGGTGACGTAGGTGTAGCCGGTGCCCGCGGTGGAGCGGAGTTTGATCACCGGGCGGATATCGGTCGATTTCGATGCCATGGTGCGCTCAGATCCGTATTCCGCGGGCGCGCAGCCGGGCCACGACGGCTTCGATCCCGTCCCGGTCGATGGTTTTGATGCCCTTCGTGGACACGTCGAGGGTTATCCGGCGGCCCTCGCTGGGCAGGTAATAGGTCTTGCGCTGGATGTTCGGGTTCCAGCGCCGGTTGGTGCGCTTGTGCGAATGCGAGACGGCCTTGCCGAAACCCGGCCGGCGGCCGGTGACCTGACAGTGCGCCGACATACGGCTCCCTCCGACAGTGAACGATGATGATAATCGTTTTCGACAACGATCGATCCACACTGTAGCGTGTGCGCAGTCGTAATTGAAAATCATTACCGAAAGGGTAGTGGTGTCCCATTCCGCACAACTCCCAGAAATCATCGGTCCCGGCGACCGTCGTACGCCGGTCGTGGTGGTCGCGGGCCTGCACGGTGATCCGGCCCGTTCCGTCGTCCGCATCGCGGATGCGCTCGGCGCGGCCGCGGGCACAGTGGTGGTGTGCCACGATCTCGCCGAACTCGGCGAGGGGATCGTGCGTCGCACCGTCCACCAGGGCGGCACGGCGACGGTTACGGTGCACGAACTCGCACACGGTTGTGTCTCGTGCACGCTGAAGGCGGATCTGCTGCCGCTGCTGTGTACCCTCGCGGCCCGCGATTCGGTGGACCGGATCGTGCTCGCCCTGGATCCGGCCATCGAGGCGGAGTCCGTATGTCAGGGAATCGCCGAGGTGGTCGTCGCCGGTGTCGTCGGCCGGGTCGACGGCCCGGCCGCTCGTGACGTCCGTATCGCTGCCGTGCTCACCGGTATCGACGCGCGGACGTGGCTCGGGGCGGCCACCGGAGGCGCTGCGCTGGACGAACTGGGCTGGGCGTGGGCCGACGACGACCGTACGATCGCTCAACTGGCGGTCGGCCAGGCCGATTTCGCCGACGCCCTGGTGATCACCGGCAGCGAGGACGTGGATCCCCTGGAGCGGGCCCGGCTGTGCGCTGTTCTGACCCGGCTGGTTCCACTCGCCCCCACTCTGTGGGCCGCCGCGGAGCCGATGCTGACCCCGGAGGCGGTCGAGAACCTGCTGACGCGTATTCCGGCCGGGTCCCGGCGTGGACGGGTTTTCGACGCACATGCGCCACTGCTGCGCGGCCAGCCGTCGCTCGGCTCGGAACACGGTGTGGAACTGGTCGAATTCACTGCGCGCCGGCCGTTTCACCCCGAGCGCTTGCACGACGCCCTGGATGTTCTGTTCGAGGGTGTGGTCACCGCACGTGGCCGGGTGTGGCTGGCAACTCAGCCCGACGAGGTCGTCTGGCTGGAATCCGCCGGCGGTGGACTGCGTATCGGCGGTGCGGGCCGCTGGCTGGCGGCGATGACGGCGGACGAACGCGCCGAAGTGGATCCGGAGCGGTCGGCCATGGCCGGATTGCGCTGGGACGACCGCTTCGGCGATCGCGACAACTCACTGGTCGTCCTGGTGCACGCCGCCGAACCGGAGGAGATCCGGGCGGCGTTGGAGTTCGCCCTGGTCGACGATGCCGAACTGCGGCTGGTGGAACGGTCGCCCCAACAGGTGGCGCGCTGGTCCGATCCCTTCGGCGAATGGCACAGCGACCCCTGCGATCCGGAAGAACCGCATCCGGCCGCCACCGGTGAAGGCCGGGGCGGCGATACGGGCGAGCGCGCCCGGAAGGAGAAGTGATGAAAGCCGATATCCATCCCGACTACCACCCGGTGGTCTTCGAGGACGCGAGTACCGGGAGCCGGTTCCTGACCCGCTCCACGGCCACCGCCGAGCGGACTGTCGTCTGGACCGACGGCAATACCTATCCGCTGCTGGTCGTCGACGTCACCGCCGACTCCCACCCCTTCTGGACCGGTGCGCACCGGCTGCTGGATACCCAGGGCCGGGTGGAGAAATTCGAACGCAAGTACGGCAAGCGGGCCGTGCGATCCCGGAAGGGGCACTGAGATGGCGGTACCGAAGCGGCGGATGTCGCGGTCCAATACCCGTAGCCGACGGTCGAACTGGAAGGCGACGCCGCCGGATCTGGTTCCGGTCACCGTGGACGGTGTGGTGCACCGGGTGCCGCGGCGCCTGATCGAGGCGGTTCGGCGTGGTCTGGTGGATCCGACGCGCCGGTGAAATGTCAGGCCCCCTAGATGCGAAAAAGCAGTGTCAACAGCCATATCCGCGGCGGGAACGGGGTGGATCGCCTCGCGTCGGCTACTCTCCCGCAATCGTGAAAGTGGCTTCCACCTCGAAATATCGCATGCTGTGTGATTGCGGGTGGGTGGCAGGTGGGTTGCGGCTATTCCGGACAGGTATGTGGTGATCTCCGAAAAAACTTGCCGGACTGCTGCTTCACCGGTCCATACCGATTATCCTCGTGCGTGAGGGCGGGTCTCCCAGAGATGGGAGACCCGCTCATCGCCACTTTCGAGGGCTTTCGCCCCGGTCTCCGCGTTCGTTGCGGGGGGTTCCACCTGCTCACGCGTATCGCATTCCGTCGAAAGCGCCTGTGCGATATCACCCACCTGGCGCAGCAGCGCCAGGGCGAGGGCGGCGGGAAGCAGCAGTAGCGAAACCGGCCACGGCAGTTCTACACGTTCGGACCGATCCACCTGCGCTGCGAGATCGGCCACCGTGGCTTCCATTTCGCTGATCTCCACCCGGAGCTCGGCCACCTCGGAGCGCAACCCGCGCACCTGTGCCCACAGTTCGCGCAGCAATTTGTCTTGATCGGACAACACGATATCGGTGTCCACCCGGATCAGCGGGCCAGTTCCGGCAGCGGCTGCGCGCGCTGCGCGAGCGCGGCGGCCGCATTGGGCCGAGCGGCAGGCCGGCCGGTTTCACCCGGAGCCGACAGGATGCCGTCGCCGGCCGCCGGATCGCCACCGGACGAGTTCTCGGCCTTGTTCACCCGGGGCGTTTCGTCCGGGCGATCCGGGGCCACCAGGACCGCGGTGATCGGCACCGCCAGGGCGAGTAGCCCGATCACGAACATCGGAAAGGCGTAGCCGAACAGTTCCATTCCCTGCGCGGGTTCGGCCTCGGGGTCGAACCGGAACTCCAGGGCGGCGATACCGGTGAAGTAGAAGACCGCAACACCCGCCCCGAACATCGCGATCGATCCCACTCGGGCCGCCGGGAAACGGAACCGCTGGAACAGGAATACGCACACCGAGGAAGCAGTCACCGCGATCACGATCGCGATCACGAAGAGCCAGGGGATCACCGAGACCGAACCCTGGATATCGACCGAGGTGAGCTGCAACCACAGCATGATCCCGAAACCGACGCCGAGCGCGCCGGCCGCGTTCACCATGCGCTTCACCTGGAACTCCCGCCCGGCCAGCAGGAGCCCGAAGAAGACCGCGGCGACGGAGAACACCAGGGACAGCGTCAGATCCGAGATGTCGTAGCGCAGGATGCGGCCCGGAATGGATATGCCCAGCAGCGAAACCGTACTGGCCAGCCACACTCCTATACCGCCGATGGAAACGGCGGCGGCGGCGATCCACACCGGCCGGAACCGCACCGAACGACGGCCGTTCACCGCGCATGCCAGGCCGACGAACATCCCGACCGCCGATATTCCGAAGGTCAGCAGCGTCAGCCAGTAGCCCATGGTGAACAGATCGACGGTCTCGACCGATTCCGCGGCCAGCGCCTCAACCATGCCGGGCGACTCCCTCGTATTCCTTGGCCTTCAAACGGTTGATCGCGTACTCGGTGACGGCGGCCAGCGACTGCCGGACCTCCTTCGCATCGCGGGCATCGATATCCACGATCGGTACACCCTCGCGTACCGAGAGCGCCTCACGGAGCTCGGCCATCGCGAACCGCGGTGAATTCGGGAACCTGTTGACCGCGATCAGGAACGGCAGCTGCCGCGCCTCGAAGAAGTCGACGGCTGCGAAACTGTCCTCCAGCCGGCGGGCATCGACCAGGACCACCGCGCCGATAGCGCCACGGATGAGGTCGTCCCACATGAACCAGAACCGGCGCTGACCGGGGGTGCCGAAGAGGTACAGGGTCAGATTGCCGGGCAGGATGATTCGGCCGAAATCCATTGCGACCGTGGTGGTCTGCTTATCCGGCGTATCGTCCAGATTGTCGACGCCGTCGGAGAAGCTGGTCACCATGGCCTCGGTGCGCAGCGGCACGATCTCCGATACCGCCCCCACGAAAGTTGTCTTACCCGCGCCGAACCCACCGGCGACGACGATCTTGGTCGACGCGACGCGGGTTTCGGTCTCCGCCGCGCCACCACCCTGGGTGTTGCTAAAGGGCTCGGAGTCCACGCAATGTCCTCTCCATCAGCGACCGGCGTTCGTCGTAACTCGCCTGCTCGGTCAAAGTCGAATGCACTCGCAGGTTGCCGTCCACGACGAGGTCACCGATAACGACGCGGACCATACCGAGCGGACGATCGAGATGTGCGGCGATTTCGGCAACCGACAGCTGGTGAGCCCCGAGCCGGAGTATCTCGGCTCGGATGTCACCGGACGGCCAATCGAATTGTGCATGATAGGAGATGGTTTCGATAACCGCCTCCATCGGGAGGTCGACTGCCGGTTGGGTCCGGCCGGCCGTGAGGGCGTACGGACGGACACGTCCGGCCCGGCGTGGTTTGTTCGGCTGCGCAGGCGCGTCGAACCGATAGGCACCGGTGTTGTACTGCGACGAACCGGGTCCGAAGTTCTGCGCGCCGGGACCGTAGTTCTGTGCGCCGGGGCCGAATCCGGACCCACCGGTGTGGTAGTCGGGCATACCTTGGCCGAATTGAGACATGGTGCTCAGACGGTGGATCGGGCGGTCGCGCTGACGACCGAACCCACGCGATCGACCAATAGGGCCATCTCGTAACCGATCCGGCCGATATCGTGCTGCTTGTTGGCGAGTACCGCGATATGAGAGCCGTTGCCGACGCTCATCACCAGTAGGTAGCCGCGCTGCATCTCCACGATCGACTGCATCACCTTGCCGCCGTCGAACAACTGGGCCGCACCGGTGGACAGGCTGGCCAGACCCGCGGTCACCGCGGCGAGCTGTTCGGCGCGGTCGGCGGGCAGATGAGGGCTGACGGCCTGCAGCAGGCCGTCCGCGGAGACCAGGACGGCATGGGAGACACCCGGAACGTCCCGGGTGAATCTGGCGACCAGCCAGTTCAGGTTCTCGTCCGTGCTGCTCTTCGGGTCGGTCATGCAAGCCCTCCGTCATTGTTCTGCGCGTCGGCCCGCCCACTGCGGACCCCGCTCAGGTGTCTGGTCAGATTGCTCCGGATCTCCATCGGATCCCGTGGGGCCTCGTCTTCGACGGGGGCCAGCCCACCGGGTACGAGCTGCGCACCCGGCCGGCGGATGGGGAGCCCGTTCGCGGTCTTGGAGTCCGAATTCGGCTTGGCGGCATCCTCCGCTGCCAGCCAGCCGGAATCGGCGGGAGTCGTCCAGTCCTGGCGTGGCTGATCCTGTGTGGTCGCCGGCTCGACCAGCCATTCCGACACCATACGCTGGTAGATCGGGGTGGGGGTCTCGCCACCGACCGGTTGCAGTCGGGAGGAAGTGGTCGTGGTCGCCGCCGCCGGTTCGTCCCGGCGTTGTTCGGCGCGGCCGAACGGATCGCCGTGGTCCATTCCCGGGCGCCGGATCGGCAAACCGGAGCGAGCGGTGAGGGCCGGCGGTTCGGCGTCGGCGAACGATCGCTGTTCGGTCGGCGCCGGGAAATCGGCCGGGGCCGGGAAGGATCCGGTCTGGTGGGTCTCCGACCACATTCCGGTGGGTGAATCGTCGGCCGCGGTCTCCTCGGGGACCGGATCGAAGGCCGAGAAGGTGTCCCGGGATCCGTTCCCGTTCGGTGCGTTCCCACCCATGCCCAGCGGTGCGTGCGTCGCCGGGCGGCGTTGCGGCAGACCGGTGGATGTGGTGCCGAATGCGGACGGGGCGGGCGTGAGCGGGCGCACCGGGGGGAGGTCGGTCCGCGAGGTCCACGAATCCGTCGCGGGCAGATCGGGTACCGGCGTCAGCTGACGCGGTGCCGGCGGTGGCTGGAGCTGCGGCAGCTGCTGCAGATTCGAGGTCTGCTGCAATTGCGGCGGTGTCATGGACAGATCGGCGGTGAAGGTGTTCGCGTTGTCGGGCCCGGTATCGGGCGAGACCAGCAGCCCCGGCAGATGCAGGCTGGCGGTGATACCGGGCTGCTGGGCCATGGTCGAGGTGCGCCGCAGGCCCACGGTGATCTGATGGCGTTTGGCCAGGCGGCCGACGACGAACAGGCCCATCCGGCGGGCGGTTTCGATATTGATCTCACCGCCGGAAGCGAGGCGCGCGTTCGCGGCCTGCAGATCCTCGGTGGCCATACCCAGCCCGCGGTCGGTGATCTCGATGAGATACCCACCGTCGACCGCGCGGGAGACGGTCACCGCCACCGGCGTATTGGGCGGGGAGTACCGCAGCGCATTGTCGATGACCTCCGCGAGCAGGTGTTCGATATCGACCGCGGGTTCACCGGCGACCACACCGTCGGGCACATGGCCGATCTCGACCCGCTGATAGTCCTCGACCTGGGAAACCGCACTCCACAGCATATCCGAGAGTGGGACCGCGTCGAGCAGCCCGCGGCGCAGGGGAGTACCGGCGATCACGAGCAGGTTGTCACCATTGCGCCGCATCCGGGTGGCGAGGTGATCGAGCCGGAACAGGTTCTGCAGTCGCTGCGGATTGTCCTCGTCGTGTTCGAGTTCCTCGATGATGCCGAGCTGCTGTTCGACCAGCGATTGGCTCCGCCGCGACAGGGTTTCGAACATATTGCCGATCTGCACGCGCAGACGTGCCTGTTCGGCGGCGAGATTGAGGGCCTGCTGGTGCATTTCGTCGACCGCGCGCGCAAGCTGGCCGATCTCCTCGGTGCCCTGGACACCGACCGGTTCGATCGCCGGGGTCTCGGCGCCGGCGCGGACCTGTTCGAGTTCCTCGGGGAGGCGCACATGGGCCACTTCGAGCGCGTCCCGGCGCAACCGGCGCACCGGGACGACCAGCGTCCGGGCGACCGCGAGCGCCAGGGTCAGGCCGCCGAGCAGAGCGGCGATGAGCAGGGCGGTCTCCCTTAGCGCGCTGTTCTGCGCGGAGACGGTCGCATGATGCAGCGCACCGCTGATGGTGGCTGTCAGCTGGTCGGTGGTGACCTGATAGGCCTGGGAACTGGTATCCAGGGATTCCAGCGCGGCCGGATCGGTCATCGCGCCCTGGGTGCCCTGGCTGAAGATGGCCAGCCGGGTCTGTACCGCGTCCAGCAGCGGCCGCATGTTACCGGCCACGTCCGGCATGATCTGCCCGTACTGGTGGATCATGGTGAGTTCGGCGCCACCGGAGGTGAGTATCCGGGCGCGCATCGCCGGGTTGTCCTCGGCGGTGGGCGAACTGATCACCAGGCGCTGCGCGGTCAGCGACCGGCGCGCGTTCTGGATGGCGCTCACCTGCAGGAAATAGCGCTGGATCGAAAGATCTTCGACTGTGGGCGACTGGGCGAGCGCGTTACCGATCCGGACCGCGATCTCGTCGGCCTGGTCGCCGACCATGGCGGGCGAACCGTTGCTGAGGCCGCTGCGCATGGTGCTGCCGAGGGTCAGCGCCGAGGAGAGTTCGCGGGAGACCTCCGGCCGGATCCGATTGGAGTCCAGTGCCCTTTCCAGGTTTTCGTGGGCAGCGTCGAATCCGGCGAGGGCCGCGGAGGCCTGGGGCTCGGTCTTGGCGCGCCAGCCCGCGGTCGCTGTCACCGCCAGATGTTCGGCGGCGGCGTTGTAGCCGACGATGGGTCCGATGATGCGGGACTGCTCGGTCGCGGCGTCGAGTTGCTCCAGGGTACGCAGCTCGTTGTTGATCCGTAGCACCGCGAAAAGGGTGGCCAGGACGACCGGCAGGACCAGGACGATACCGACCTTGCGGGTGACCGACCAGTTGGACAGGCTGAATTGCCAGGGTCGCGGTGTTTCCATCCGCCTCTGTCGCCTCCGCATCACGATCGACCTCTTTTTGGTGCGTGGCCGTTTCAGTTATGATTCACTGCACACCCGAACCAACCGGAGGTCTAGTTTTTACCGATCGGAACATACCGTGCATGTTAGCGGTCGGCAATCGGGGCGTTCAGCCGGTTATACCGCGAATAAAGCGGATGAGGAACAGGTTTCGTGGGATATCACAGGCTGGTAATGGGTCCTCCGGTTATCGGATGAATTGCCTGGTCGGAGTATCCACGGCAGTGAACACACGGGCCGTGTCCCAATTGGGTCGACCGTCCGGTCCCTTCCCGTGGCGGGGAAGTTCCGCTCGCTATTCGAGGCGGCCGGGATCCGGTTCCGGGAAAACCGCCGGCGAAACCGGTGGTCAGCGGACTCGCGGTGTGGCAGGCCCTCTCAGTAGCCTCTCAGTCGCTGCCGTCAAACTGGTGTGATGCGGATTCTGGTGGTCGACGACGATCGCGCCGTGCGGGAGTCACTGCGCCGGTCACTGACCTTCAACGGCTACACCGTCGATCTGGCTGTCGACGGTATCGACGCTTTGGAGAAGGCGACCGCGGATCGCCCGGACGCGCTGGTCCTCGATGTCATGATGCCCAGACTGGACGGGCTCGAGGTCTGCCGGCGGCTGCGCAGTACCGGTGACGACCTGCCGATCCTGGTGCTGACCGCCCGCGATTCGGTATCCGAACGGGTCGCGGGTCTCGATGCCGGTGCCGACGATTACCTGCCCAAACCGTTCGCTCTGGAAGAACTGCTGGCCCGGCTGCGCGCCCTGTTGCGCCGCCGCGCCCCGGACACCGGCGAGATCTCCGAGGCCATGGTCTTCGCCGACCTCTCGCTCGACCCGGTCACCCGCGAGGTCGCCCGGGGGTCGCGATCCATCTCGCTGACCCGGACCGAGTTCTCCCTGCTCGAAATGCTCATGTCCAATCCACGCCGGGTGCTCACCCGCGGCCGCATCCTGGAGGAGGTGTGGGGTTACGACTTCCCCACCTCCGGCAACGCTCTGGAGGTCTATATCGGTTATCTGCGCCGGAAAACAGAAGCCGACGGCGAACCACGGCTCATCCACACTGTGCGCGGGGTCGGTTATGTCCTGCGCGAGACACCTCCGTAAGCGCGGATATGGCACGCAATTCCCGATCGGCGGCCGAGCAGCATTCGGTCGCGCCGCTGCGCCGGCCCTGGCCGGACGAGCCGGCGCCCATGCGCCCGCCGACCCCTTTGACCCGCACCGTATCGCTGCGCTGGCGGGTCACCCTGCTGGCCGCCTCCCTGGTGGCGATCTTCGTGGCGATCACCTCGATCGCCGCCTACGCCATGGTCGCCCGGGCCCTCTACGGACAGGTCGACGCGCAGCTGCGGGCCCGTGCCGCGACCATGATCAGCGGCGATATCGACAGCATGGCCTTCCAGTCGCTGGGTGTGGCGACGCTGTTCTCCAACGATATCGGCGTCGCGCTCATCTATCCGCCCGCGAACACGGAGGCCGAGCAGCGGCCGAGTCTGCCCGCCTATATTCCGCCGCAGCCGACCACACCGCCGATCGGCACCGAGGAGATCGCGGTGGCCCAGGGCAAACGGGATTCGTCGCTGCGCACCTACAACAACCAACGCGTGCTGGCCGAGCGGATGGATTCCGGCGTCACCCTGATCATCTCGCAGCGCCTGGAACCGACCCGGGAAGTACTCGACCGGCTGGCCTGGCTGCTGTTCGCCGTCGGCGCCTGCGGTGTGGTCCTCGCCGCCGGTGCCGGGACGACGGTCGGCCGCACCGGACTGCGTCCGATAGCCCGGCTCACCGCGGCCACCGAGCGGATCGCGCGCACCGATGATCTGACCCCCATCCCGGTGACCGGTGACGACGAGCTCGCGCGGCTCACCGAAAGTTTCAACACCATGCTGCGGGCGCTCACCGAGTCCCGGGACCGGCAGCGGCGCCTGGTCGCCGACGCCGGGCACGAGCTGCGTACCCCGCTGACCTCGTTGCGCACGAATATGGAATTGCTCATCGCGTCGGGCCGCCCGGATGCGCCGGCCATCCCCGACGAAGATATGGCCGAACTGCGTTCGGATGTGGTGGCGCAGATCGAGGAGCTGTCCAACCTGGTCGGCGATCTGGTGGATCTGGCCCGCGAGGACGCTCCGGAGACGGTGTACGAGCGCGTGGATCTCGGCGATGTGACCGAGCGCGCACTGGAACGGGTACGCCGCCGCGGTGCGGTCGGTTTCGCCGCCGAACTGAGGCCGTGGTTCGTCTACGGCCACGAGGCCGCGTTGGAACGCGCGATTCTCAATGTCCTCGACAACGCGGCGAAATGGAACCCGCCCGGCGAGCAGGTCCGCGTGGTGATGGCCGAGACCGGTCGCGGACTGCTGGAATTATCGGTCGACGATGCCGGTCCCGGTATTCCACCCGGTGAACGCGAGCTGGTATTCGAGCGTTTCTACCGCACCACCGCTTCACGCTCCATGCCCGGTTCCGGACTGGGTCTGGCAATTGTTAAGCAGGTCGTGACCAAACACGGCGGCACTATCGCCATCGACACCTCGGATCGGGGCGGTGCGCTCATTCGCATCGTATTGCCGGGAGAGAATCCGCCCCCCGACGAATATCGTCCCGAAAATATCACCGGCGAATAATTTCGCCCGTCGAAAATAGTTCCCGGATTTCGCGGAACCGGCGAAAATTCGATCGACGGACAGGTCGGCGGCGACAAGATCGGGGTCGGAGTACCGGGCCGATCTGCCGCGATAACGAAGGGTGCGCGGGGTAGCTCCGGGGCTGCGGTCGCGCTGGTGGAGGTTGCACACGAGCCGGCTCGCGAAGGTGGCACCGCAGGTGCCGAGCCCGCCGCCGCGCCGCCGGCCTTCCCGCGCGCTTCCCGGGACGGGGCGGCTCACCCCGGACACCCATCCGATTCGAGGCACGCGCCACGGCCCCCACATTCCCGAATCACCGACCGAGGAGCACTTACAGTGCTGTGGGCCTACCGGAGCCGACCCGGCAGCCGTCCCCTGGATCCGCCCTTTCGTCCACTTCGGATGGTCTACCTCAGTGGCCGGGGTTGATAGGGCCCCACCCCGCGGCGCCGAAAGCGCCGCAATAGGCACTGCAAATTAATGCAGCTCTCAGTTCGTTCTCAGTAGTGGTCGGCAGGCTGGACATCGGATATGAGCAGAAAAGAGAAACTATGACCGAGGATTTCACCAATCGGCCGGCCGGATCGGACGCCGGACCGGTGCCGCCCTCGTCTCAGCAGCCGCACGTCGGGCCGCCGCCCGGTCCCGGGCCCGTCGCCGGGCACCCCGGCGCGCCCGGGCAGCCGCCGGTGGGTGGTCCGGCGCAGTTCGCGGGCGGGCCGCAGTTTCCGGTGGGGCAGCCGGGTGATACCGCCGCATATCCCGTCGCGGGTGGTTCGTTCGGTGGCCCGCCGCCCGGTGATTCCGGGCAGTTCTACGCCGCCGTACCGCCGCCGCAGCGGCGTAGTTCGGTGCGGACCGGGCTGGTGGCCGGGGCTGTCGCGCTGGCCCTGGTGAGTGGCGGTATCGGTGGTGCGGTGGGCGCGTTGGTCAGCGATTCGGGGAACAGCCCGGCGGTGACCAACGCGCTGGACGCGCCGGTGCCGGCGGTGCGGGACGCGGCGAACGCCCCGGCCGGTTCGACCCAGGCCGTCGCACAGCAGGTGCTGCCCTCGGTGGTGATGATCGAAGTCGCCAGTAACCGGGGGCAGGGCGAAGGGTCCGGGGTGGTGCTGACCTCGGACGGTTTGATCCTGACGAACAACCATGTCGCGGCCGGGGGCGGCGCGAACGGCGAGATGTCGGTGACCTTCTCCGACGGCAGTACCGCCTCGGCTTCGCTGGTGGGCGCTGATCCGGTATCGGATCTGGCGGTCATCCGGGTGCGCGGCAAAACGGATCTGAAGCCGATCGAGCTGGGTAGTTCGGCGAATCTGCAGGTCGGTCAACCGGTAGTGGCGATCGGTTCGCCGTTGGGGCTGGCGGGCACCGTCACCACGGGGATCGTCTCGGCCATGAATCGCCCGGTATCGACCACCGGAGAGGGAGGTAACGATCCGACCGTGCCGAATCCGGTGATAGACGCGATCCAGACCGATGCCGCGATCAATCCCGGTAATTCCGGTGGTGCGCTCGTCGACGGTCAGGGTCGGTTGATCGGGATCAACACCGCGATCGCGAGCCTGGGTTCGTCGGGCGCGGGCGGTCAGCAGAGCGGTTCGATCGGACTCGGTTTCGCGATTCCGGTGGATCAGGCGCGGCGGGTCGCCGACGAATTGATCAAGAGCGGCCACGCCACGTACGCCCAGATCGGGATGACCGTGCAGCGGGACGAATCGGTGCACGGTGCGCGAGTTCTCGATGTGGCACCGAACGGTCCGGCCGCCGCTGCGAAGATCCCGCCCGGTTCGATAGTGACCCGGTTGGACGATCGCACGATCGATTCCGGTGACGCGCTGGTCGCGGCCGTGCGGTCGAAGCAGCCCGGGGACAAGGTGACTGTGACCTATACCGATGAACGAGGCGGAAACACCAGAACGGCCGAGGTGACCTTGGCCGCCGCCGCAGTGGAGGGAGGCCGATGATGCAGAAGGTGGCCGGGGGCGGGCACACGGCGATCGGGCTCGGCGCTACGGTGAGCGGTATGGAAATCGATGCTCCTGTTGCCGGTCGCGCACTGGTCGTGGTGGTGGACGATCGAACGGCGCACGGCGGTGAGGATTCGCTGGGCCCGCTGGTGACCGAACTGCTCACCGAGGCGGGGTTCCTCGTCGACGCGTCCGTGTCGGTGGAGGCCGACGAGGTGGCTATCCGGAACGCATTGAACACCGCGGTCATCGGCGGTGTCGACCTGGCGATCTCGGTCGGCGGTACCGGTATGTCGCCGCGCGATGTCACGCCGGAGGCCACCTCCGAGGTGCTCGACCGGGATCTGCCCGGGATCAGCGAGGCGCTGCGGGCGTCGGGCCGAGTGGCGGGTTCGCTGGACGCGGGTCTTTCCCGCGGGCTGGCCGGTATCTCGGGGAGCACCCTGGTGGTGAATCTGCCGGGGACCCGGGCCGCGATCCGGGACGGTATGGCGACGCTGGGGCCGCTGGCGAGCCGGGTGATCGGTGAACTGTCCGGGCTGCTGGAATGAGCCGGAGCGAGCGGTATGAGTGAGGGTGAGATCCCCGAGGTCCCCCGTCGGGCGCGCCGCCGGGCGGGGGACCCGGCGCGTCTGGACCGGGTTTTCGGCGAAGTGCTGCCCTCGACCACGCGCGACGAGTGGGACGAGGGCGGTGCTTCGGGGGGTGACGACGAGTGGCTGCGTGCGCAGGTGCCGCCGCATCACGGCGAGGCGGGTTGACCCCGTAATTGCCTTGGCGCATAACGGTTTTCGCTCGAACGCCGCGTAAATGCGCTATCTCTGGGGGGTAACGGGGGTAGTTGATTCTTCTGGAATTGTCCAGCTTTGCAATGGATGAGATTACAATGCCGGGCCGCGTCGGTAGCCGATTTCGTGACGGCAATTCTCCTTGACGCTTTTTTTGCGGTGGAATTCCGGGGCCGATGTTTGCGCTCGGCCGGCCCACCTGCCTTTGCCTGCGGATGTGGGCCATTTTCACCGATATGTGATATGGATCACATTAACGTATAGCGAAAGCACCCTTTGTCCAACCTGTTACCGACCGTTTAATCTCGGTGCGTCGATCGCCGCAAAGGTGATCCGGCGGGACTCCGGATTACGGATCCTGCCGGTCGTATTGTGTGCATTGTCCGATTTGTGGCGTTGCATCGAAATAACAACAGGTCACCTGTAGGTAACAAACGAGCGAAACACTGGTCGGAGCCGGCGAGTCATATGTCCGAGTCTCGTAGGCCATGCTGTTTGTCCGACATGATGAGGGGAAATATGAGCGAGAACCGCACCGACGGTGTACGTAATGGTGCCAGGATCGCGGGTGTCGGTGCCGCGGCCGCTGTCGCCGTGGGCCTGCTGTCGGTGGGCGCCGCGAATGCCGATGCCTTCGTGGCTCTGCCCGACGGCCAGAAGGCCGGCCCCGGAGTGACCATTACCCGTACGGGTGAGCATGCCGTCGTTTCGCCCTCCATGGCGGCCAACGGCGCGGGCCGTGTGGTCTGGGTTTCCGGAAACGCCGCCGCCGATGTCACTGTGACACCCGAAGGCGAGCCGGGGCCGAACAACGGCCCGACCGGCGCGGACGGGACCAACAACTCGTCCACGCACGGCACCTCGCAGCTCAACACCGGCTATATCGTCGGTTGCCAGGTGAGTATCGGCGAAGACGCGATCGGTCTGGGGGGTTCGCTGGGCCTGTCCCTCGACGGCGGTAGCCTCGGCGGCTCCGTCGGTGTCGAGCTGGGCCCGGGCGACGTCAAATTCGTGCAGATCGACTACAAGGACATCACGAAACCCGGTCGGTACTCGGTGGAGTACCAGGATGCCGAGATCGAGATCCAGGGTTGCGCGGGCTATGCGCAGGCGCGGTCGTACACGGTGGTCGAGATCATCGGCGACCACTACTCGAAGACCACGCTGTACGGCCAGCCGTTCAGTATCGGCTGACCCGGCACCCGTCCACGTCGCCTCGAATCGAATCTTTCTCGCGCACTTCGCGAGCTCTCCCCTCGAAGGGTGTAACTCTCATGATCAACCGTAAGAATCTGGCGCGCCTGGCCGGCGTCGGCGCCGCCACCACCATCGCGCTGGGCCTGTTCTCGACCGGAGCGGCCAGTGCCGATACCTTTGTGCCGCTGCCCGGCGGTGAACTGGTCAAAACACTGTCCGACGGCACGGTGGTGACCGTGCGCATGGTCGGCGAATCGGCCACCATCAGCCCGTCCATGGGTGCCACTCCGGTGCACCGCAACGCGTGGGCATCCGGTAGCGCCCAGGTCGAGATCGCCGGCGGCGAGGATGTGGGCGGCAAGATCTACCCCGGCTACGTCGTGGGCTGCCAGGTGAACATCGACGGCGGCGGCGCCGAAGGCGGCGCGGGTGCCGATATCGATACCGAAGGTGCCGTGAGCCCGAGCGCCGAAACCGGCGGCAATCTCACCGTCGGCCCCGGTCAGGCCAAATCGTTCTATGTCCTCGATATCGAGGGACCGGACGATTTCGGTAGTGAGGACCACGCCACCAACAACAGTTTCGGCGGCAACAGCGGTTCGGTGACCTGGTCCGATCAGACCATCGGCCTGAACGGCTGCGGTGGGTACGCGCAGGCCCGGTCGTTCGTCAAGGTCGAGGTGGAAACCGAGAACGTGATCAGCTTCGTCACGCTGTGGGGTCAGCCGTTCAGCCTCGGCTGATATAGGGCCGAACAAATATATTCGCACGAATACGGGCCTGCCGCAGTCGCGGTGGGCCCGTATTCTGTGTGCGCGATACGAGGACGGCCGCTGGGCTCCGGCGCGTTTCCCCAGCACCCGTCACTTCCCGGCTACCTGGCAATCATCCGATCGCCACACCATGTCGACGGCTCGGTATTCGAGTGTTCACCGGTTGTGCGGTTTCGGGTTCATCTTGTGGCTACAGCCATCCCTCAAGCTCTATGAAGCCTGTTCTCGGGCCGCCCCGGCGTCGATTCGCTGCGATGCCGGGTGTCGCTGAAAACCTTGATGAGGGGAAATATGAGCAAGAACCGCACCACCGGTCTGCGCCGCGGCGCGCGCGCTCTGGGCGTGGGCGCTGTCGCGGCCGTGGCCATGGGCCTGTTCTCGACCGGTGCCGCGAACGCGGATACTTTCGTGCCGCTGCCCGACGGTGAAAAAGCCGGGCCCGGTGTCAAGATCACCCGCACCCATGAGAGCGCGCTCATCTCGCCGTCCATGGCTGCCAACGGCGCGGGCCGGACCGTCTGGGTCTCCGGCAACGCCACCGCCGACGTTTCCGTCACGCCCGAGGGCGAAGCCGGTCCGAACAACGGCCCGACCGGCGCGGACGGGACCAACAACTCCTCGACGCACGGCACCTCGCAGCTCAACACCGGCTACATCGTCGGTTGCCAGGTGAGCATCGCCGACGACGCCATCGGCCTCGGCGGCTCGATCGGTATCAAGCTCGACGGCGGCAGCGTCGGCGGCTCGATCGGCCTCGAACTGGGCCCGGGCGAAGTGAAGTTCGTCCAGATCGACTACAAGGACATCGAGAAGGCCGGTGTCTACTCGGTCGAGTACCAGGACGTGGAGATGGCGATCCAGGGTTGCGCCGGTTACGCGCAGGCCCGCGCCTACACCGTCGTCGAGGTCATCGGCGATCACTACTCGAAGACCACCCTCTACGGGCAGCCGTTCAGCATCGGCTGATTCCGGTACCGGTCGAATTCACCCACCACATTTCTCGCTGTAGCGAATTCAACCCCAGAGGGGCACAAACACATGTTCAACCGTAAGAATCTGGCGCGCCTCGCCGGCGTCGGCGCGGCCGCCTCCATGGCGCTGGGCCTGTTCTCCACCGGCGCCGCCAACGCCGACACGTTCATCCCGCTGCCCGGCGGCGAGATCACCAAAACCCTGTCCGACGGCACCGTAGTGACCGTGCGCCTGGTCGGCGAGTCCGCCACCATCAGCCCGTCCATGGGTGCCACCCCGGTCCACCGCAACGCGTGGGCCTCGGCCAGCGCGCAGGTCGAGATCGCCGGCGGCGAAAAGGTCGGCGGCAAGATCTACCCCGGCTACGTCGTGGGTTGCCAGGTGAACATCGACGGCGGCGGTGTCGAAGGTGGCGCCGACGCCGATATCGACAGCGAAGGCAGCGTGAGCCCGAGTGCCGAAACCGGCGGCAACCTGACCATCGGCCCCGGCCAGGCGAAGGCCTTCTACGTCCTCGATATCGAGAAGCCCGACGACTACGGCAACGAGGACCACGCCACCAACAACAAGTTCAAGGGCAACAGCGGTTCGGTGACCTGGTCCGACCAGACCATCGGCGTCAACGGCTGCGGCGGCTACGCGCAGGCGCGTTCGTTCGTGAAGGTCAAGGTCGAGACCGATCACGTCATGTCCGTGGTGACCCTGTGGGGTCAGCCGTTCAGCCTCGGCTGAGTCGGCAGAAGGGCGGATCCGGCCGGGTAGGTCTCGGCTGTACCCCCATCTCGGTGTAGGGCCTGTCGCGAATTCGCGACAGGCCCTACACGTCCGGGTGGTCAGTGGAATATCACGGTGAGCGCGCTGTTCAGGGAGGCGGCCGCGACGACAGCTGCCCGGTGGGCATCCATCGCGACCAGTACCACCCGTTCGGTACGCCTGTTCGTACCCGACTCCGGGGGCGGTCCCGATACCAGCACCACGGCGGCGTCGACGGCCAGCGTCCGGGGCGACGCGGAATCCTCGGCCCCGGCGGCCACCACATCGACCCGATCGCCGGCTCGGAGGATCTCGGTGATCGCGGTATCGGCCAGACGCACGGGCACGATCCGGGCATCCGGCCGTCCGGTCGCGACCTCGGCGAGCCGTGGCCCGACCACGCGGACATCGGTGAGTACCTCACCCGCGCGTAGCGCGGCGGTCGATACGGCGCCGAACAGCGGGACGGGGTCGGTGGACGCGCCGGTGGGCGCGATATCCGGGGGATAGGACATGAGGCGCAGATCCGCGGCGCCGAGGATATGGCCGGGTGCTAGGTCGCGTGCCGCGACGACGACGGAGATTCGCGTATGGGCCGGATCGCCGCGGAGGAGCAGCGCTACGGCGACGAGCGCGCACAATGCGGCCAGGATGCGCCGCAGCAGCAGCCCGTCGGCCCAGGGCGGGCGGTTGTCGAACGCGTCGCGCCAGGTTTCGGCGGAACCGAGACGCGCCCGGCCGCTCGAATCCGGGCGGGCGCGGGGTCGGATACGGCTCATGGGGCGAGCGTAGAAAAGTTTCGGTGCCGGAATCGGAGGTTGTGCACAGTTGTGGACAACCTCCGGGGTGTGGATGGATCACATCCGGTGCCCGGGCGCTATCGGTTGCCGATCGGGGCCGGGCCGTGGGGGAGATCTATCTCTCAGCTGGCAGCTGCGGCCGGGGCCGAGGAGGTGCCGGCCGAACCCTTGTCCGAAGTCGATTTCGATTTCGAGTCCGAACCCGAAGAGCTCGACGAGGAGTTGTCGGATTTGGCCGGCTCGCTGGCGGTCGAGGCACCGCTGCGGCTGTCGGTCCGGTAGAAGCCGCTGCCCTTGAAGACGATGCCCACCGAGTTGAAGAGCTTACGCAGGGTGCCGGAGCACTCCGAGCAGACAGTGAGTGCCTCATCGGTAAAGGACTGAACGATATCGAAGCGGTTGTCGCACTGGGTGCACGCGTATGAATAGGTTGGCACTGGGTCCTCCGCAGTATTCGAGACTTAGCACTCTACAGCCGACAGTGCCAACAGTGCCAATCGCCGATTGATTCCCGGACACCCACCATTGTGCCGAGTACCACGGAACAGGCGGTCAGCGCGGGTCCGCGTCGAGCCGCCGCAGACCGCCGCCCGGAGTCAGTACCCAGGTCATCCGGATATCGTGCGGCTCCTCGGGCAGCCGCTCGACCAGCTCGTCGTCGCGGACCACGACCGTCCGCCGGGCGGCGGGATCGGCCATCCCCAGTGTCCGGTCGTAGTAGCCGGCGCCCTGACCGAGCCGGACCCCACGCCGATCCACCGCCAGCGCCGGAATCAGCAGGACCGCGGCCCGGGCGACGGTCTCCGGCGGCAGTACCGGACCCACCGGCTCGAGCAGGCCGTATCGAGCCGGGCGCAGCGACCCCGCTCCGGTGAACTCGCCCCAGCTCAGCGGCCCCGGCGGCCCGGTCACCGGTAACAGCACCCGGCTACCGGAATCACGAAGCGCCTCGGGGATGGCCACCGAACCGGGTTCGTCGCGCATCGGCACGTAGGCGCACACCCACTCAGCGGGACCTGTCGCGGCGGCGGCCGCGGCCAGCGCCGCCGCCTCGGCGGCGCGAACCAGTTCGGGTAGTCGCGCCCGGCGGCCGCGGATCTCCGCGCGCCAGGCCTGCTTGTCACGCTCGTCGGGCATCGGCACGGCGACAACCATAGGCTCTCACCGGTGCCGTTTTCGTTCCGAAAGTCCGCGACGAGGCGGTGTGCAGCCGTTTGGACGGCATTGTGGATGGATAGGGTGTGTATATGACAGAAAAGGCCGCAGAACAGGGCAGCGAGGGCGCCTCCGCGTCGGAACGGGGCTTCCGCACGGCCGTCGTGCCCGCGGCCGGGCTGGGAACCAGGTTCCTGCCCGCGACCAAAACGGTCCCCAAGGAACTGCTGCCGGTGGTCGACACTCCCGGTATCGAATTGGTGGCCAGTGAGGCGGCCGAGTCCGGAGCCAGCCGGCTGGTGATCGTGACCTCCCCCGGTAAGGACGGTGTGGTCGCGCATTTCGTGGAGGATCTGGTGCTGGAGAGCACCCTCGCCGAGCGCGGGAAGTTCCAGCTCCTGGAGAAGGTGCGCAAGGCCCCGGGGCTGCTCGATGTGACTTCGGTGGTCCAGGAGGAGCCGCTCGGCCTCGGGCACGCGGTGGCGCAGGCCGAAGCGGTACTCGACCCCGACGAGGAAGTGATCGCGGTACTGCTCCCCGACGATCTGGTGCTGCCGTGCGGAGTCCTGGATGTGATGAACCGGGTGCGCCGTAAACGGGGCGGATCCGTGCTGTGCGCCATCGATGTGCCCAAGGATCAGGTCAGCGCCTACGGCGTATTCGATGTGGCCACGGTCCCGGACGCGGTCAATCCGAATGTGCTGCGCGTCAAGAGCATGGTGGAGAAGCCGAGCCTGGCCGACGCGCCCTCAACCTTCGCCGCCGCCGGGCGCTACCTGCTCGATCGCGCGATTTTCGACGCGCTGCGCCGGATCGGCCCGGGTGCGGGCGGGGAACTGCAACTCACCGACGCGATTTCGCTGCTCATCGATGAGGGGCATCCGGTCCATGTTGTCGTCCACCGTGGGTCGCGCCACGATCTGGGTAACCCGGGCGGCTATCTTCGTGCTGCGGTGGATTTCGCGTTGGAGCGCGAGGAATACGGTCCTGCGCTGCGCGAGTGGCTCCAGCACCGGCTCGGGCCGGAGTGGAACCCGCAACTCACCGCGGACGAATGAGATCGCCTGCGGGGCGAGGACATCGGGAAGGGCTGGATGCGCTCTGTTGAGGATCAGCAGATCAAGGTGACTGCCGCGGCCGTCGCGCCGCGGCCGGTGCGGGTCGCGATATCCGAGGCCCAGGGCCTGCTGTGTGCCGAGGATGTGGTGACCGAGCGGCCGCTGCCCGGGTTCGATCAGGCCGCCATCGACGGGTATGCCGTACGCAGCGTGGACGTCGCGTCCGCCGGCGCCGATATCCGCGACGAGGACGGCGAACTGGTCGACCTGATATTGCCGGTGGTCGGTGAGGTGCTCGCCGGTTCCCGCCAGCCGATCCGGCTGCAACCCAGGCAGACGGTACGGGTGGCGACCGGGGCGCCGCTGCCCACTCTCGCGGACGCGGTGCTGCCGTTGGATTTCACCGACGGCGGCCGGGGCCGGCTCAAGGTGTACGAACCGGTGCGTTCGGGCGACTACGTGCGCCGGGCCGGTGACGATGTGCAACCCGGGGATGTCGCGGTGCACGCCGGTACGATCATCGGTCCCGCCCAGGTCGGACTCCTGGCCGCCGTCGGCCAGGACAAAGTGCTGATCCATCCGCGCCCGCGGTTGTCGGTGATCTCGATCGGGGAGGAACTGGTCGATATCGATCGCGCGCCCGGTCCCGGTCAGGTCTACGACGTGAACTCCTATGCCCTGGCGGCCGCCGCCCGGGACGCCGGCGCGGACGTGAACCGGGTCGGCATCGTCGACGCCGACCCGCGTCGGCTGCGCGATGTGGTCGAGGGTCAGCTGGTCCGGGCCGAGGTGGTGGTGATCGCCGGCGCGGTCGGCGGCTGGGCCTCGGATCAGGTGTGTGAGGCGCTGGAGGGGCTAGGTGAACTGGAGATCGCCCGGGTCGCGATGCACCCGGGGTCGGTGCAGGGGTTCGGACGGCTCGGCCGCGACGAGGTGCCGACCTTTCTGTTGCCCTCCAACCCGGTGGGCGCCCTGGTGGTTTTCGAGGTGATGGTGCGACCGCTGATCCGGATCGCCCTGGGAAGGCGGCAGCCGATGCGCCGGATCGTCCGGGCCCGGACCATAACTCCGATCCAGTCGATGGCGGGCCGCAAGGGTTATCTGCGCGCACAGTTGATGCGGGACGAATCCACCGGTGAGTACCTGGTGCAGCCGCTCGGCAACAGTGCGGGTGCCTCGTCACATCTGCTGGCCGCGATGTCGGAGGCCAACAGCCTCATCGTCGTCGAACCCGACGACACCGAAATTCGCACCGGTGACAAGGTTCGAGTCGCGTTCCTGGCGCAGCGCGGCTAGAAGTGGAGTCCATGAACGTCTTCCGGGCCACCCCGCATCCCGGGTGGCCCGCGCACCTCGGCCCGGTGCGGGTGCCGGCCGGTGAGGTGACATTGCGTCCCGTGCGATTGCGCGACGCGGCCGCGTGGAGCCGGATCAGGTTGCGGGATCAGAACCATCTGGAACCGTGGGAGCCCACCGGCCGTGGGGCCTGGGACGCGCGCAATCACGCGTCGAACTGGCCGCCGTTGTGGTCGAGCCTGAAGGCCGAAGCCCGCCGGGGCGCGATGATCCCGCTGGTGATCGAGGTCGACGGTGCGTTCAGCGGACAGCTGACGGTCGGCAATATCGTGCGCGGCGCGCTGCGTTCGGCGTGGATCGGATACTGGGTGGCCAAGGATCTCGGCGGGCAGGGTGTCGCGACCGCCGCACTGGCGCTGGGGCTCGATCACTGTTTCGGGCCGGTCGGCTTGCATCGGGTGGAGGCCACGGTGCGCCCGGAGAATCTGGCGAGCCAGGCGGTGCTGCGCAATGTGGGGTTTCGCGAAGAAGGTTTGCTGCGTAGGTATCTCGATGTCGACGGGGCGTGGCGCGACCATCTACTGGTCGGGATGACGGTGGAGGAGTTGCCCGGCCGGGTGGTCGACCGCCTGGCGAGGGAAGGGCGGTTGACGCTGCGGTGAATCGCCGCCGGAATCCGGCCTGCCCGGAACCGGCTTTGGTGGAAATGTGACTCATGTGGCGGATGTGCACGGCGCGCCTGCCGGATCGAACCCCTACTCGGAATTAACCTACGGACGTCGGTGGTGCGTCTTGTGCCACCGGTGGAGAGCTCGTACCACGATCTGCGAGACGTACCCGCGGGGAAGGACTCCGGCGTCGGGGCGCACACGGTTCATGGCGGGGGCTCGGGCGACGACCAGGCGGGACGGAGGTGCTGACGACGATGCCGAATTCGATCCTGTGGATCGGGCTGGTTGTGCTGTGGGTCTTCGTCCTGTTTCCCATCCTTGCCGACCGGCACCCCAGAATCCGCCGGACGACCGACACGGCCCTGGCCACGCGGGTACTGCATCGTGGAGATTCCAAACGGCGTAAGGGAAGTGGGCATGCTCGTAAGAAGCGGACCACCCGGCCCTACCGGAAGCGTCACCACGCCAACGATGCGGAGGACCCGATGAGTACATCGGCCGAGGAGAGCGGCACCGCGGCTGACGAGGGGCAACCGGACCACAGTGCCGACGAGCGAGCGGTGGACGGGCCCGAACCCGAGCACGACGGCACCGTCGGCGCGGAGGAGTCCCGGGACGACGGCCGGGACGACGAGGATCCCGGATACGGCGACGAACACGACGAGCAGAGTTCGCCTCCCGTCGCGGATGCCGAGAGTGCCGAGCCGGCCTACCCGGACAATGTGCCCGCGCGTATTCCCCCCGTTCGTGCCTCCATGCGCGCGCCGGTACCCGAACCCGAATACGACGACGCGGAATTCGTACCCTCCCGGCGCGGGCGCGGCGGCTACGACCCCGAAGCCGACGCCGTCGCGCGGGCCGCGCGCTACACCTTCCGGCAACGAGCGGTGGTCGCGCTGGTGCTCGGTGCCGTGCTGTGCGGTGGTCTGGCCGTGGCCGTCGCGCCCATCTTCTGGTGGGGCTGCGGTGGTGCGGTGCTGTCGCTCGGCACCTACCTGGGTTATCTGCGCAAACAGGTCCGGATCGAACAGGAGATCCGGAGCCGGCGCAGTGCCCGGCTCGGCGGGCGCGGTGCGGAATCCGCCGGGTACGGTCACGCCGACAGTGACTCGGCGGCGCTGCGGACGGCCCGCCCCGGGATGGACCGGGACACCGCCCGTGCGTTGCGCCGGCGTGCTCAGCTGCTCGAGCCCGACGACGAGGATCCGGCATTCGAGCATCTGGCCGCTTATGATGCGAGCGTCGCGCGGACGGTGCGCAACCGCGCCACCGGCGGTGATATCCGCCGGGCCGCCGGTGCGTGAAAGGTCGGCGGATGTAGGGTCGCGGTGGAGGTATATCCGCAGCTCAGGGGCTCGATTCGGCTTCTGGTGATCCTGTTTGCTAGAGTGGCACAGCGCGGTTCACTGAGCCGCACGGGGCTATAGCGCAGTTGGTAGCGCGTCTCGTTCGCATCGAGAAGGTCGGGAGTTCGATTCTCCCTAGCTCCACTCAGGTGAAAACTCCATAATTCAACCCCTGACCTGTATGTACGGTCAGGGGTTGAGTCTATTTCGGGCTTACTCCCACGTTCCGATTCTTGCGTCGGTCGGCAGCAGGTTCGAGTACCGCTTCAGCGGCTCCGTCGAGGGCATCGGCCACGTGCCGAGGGTGGACCGCCGGTCGCGTTCGTGCGCAATCGATTCGATGAGAGATCGAGCGCCTCCCGGCCTCAAATTAGAGAACGCAATAGTGCGTTTTCTGCCCATCTGAGTTATGTGTATCAACTATTGTCAGTGGCTGAACAAAACCTGTCCGGTATGCGGTACGACCGAATCGAGAGCCGATCATGTTTGAGCAGAGTGTGATGGTGCCGGGTGACGTTCGCGGGGGGACGGCGGTGACCGCGGCCTCCCCGGGCGTGCCCACGGCGACCCGACTGTTGTGCAGCTTCCAGGGGACCGGGGCCGCGGATCACGAGATGCTCCGGGCGGCCCGGGCGCTGGCCGTACTGCACGGCCACCGAATGACCATGCGGGACGCGCGGCTGGTCGCCGAGGTCGACGACCGGCGCCGCGAACTCGTCGAGGACATCGACGACTGGGCCGGTTCGCAGTTCCCGCACCGTGCCGACGATGTACTCATCCACGCCGAGACGCTGGGGGCGGTGATCGATCGAATGGCCTGGGCATGGGTGGACGCCAATCAGGTGGTCGAGATCGACAGGGTGCGGGATCGCCAGGCGCGCAAACGCTGGCATCGGCTGGCCGAACTGATCGACGGCTATACCGAGTTGATCGGCGACCTCCGCCGGGGTGGGCGGCGGCTGCCGATTGTGAAAACCGCGCTCACGGTGCCGTAACCGCACCGTGCGCGTTCTCCGGCGGTGGGCCCGGCCCTGTCTCAGCGATCGAGCACGGCCAGCATTCCCGAAACGGCCGCCGGCCAGGTGAACTGTTCGGCCCGTCGGCGGGCCGCGCCGCGCCGCTGCGCGGTCGGGCGGGCGAGGACGTCGGTGACCGCGTCCGCGAAGGCCGCCGGATCGTCGGCGGCCACCGCGCCACAGTCGGTGGTGAGGATATCGGCCAGGGCCGAGGATCTGCTCGCGACCACCGGGGTCCCGGCCGCCAGCGCCTCCAGCGCGGCCAGGCCGAAGGTCTCGTGTGGACCGGGGGCCAACGAGATATCCGCGGTCGCGAGCAATTTCGCCACATCCGACCGGTCGCTGATGAACCCGGTGAAATGGACCGCGGGCAGCCCGCCCGGTAGCGCCGGGAGCAGCTTCGCCCGGCGTTCCAGCGCATCGCGGCGCGGCCCGTCACCGGCGACCACCAAGCGCGCGCCGAGCCCGCCCCGGCGGAGTTCGGCGAGCGCTTCGATACTGCGATCGGCGCGTTTCTCCACCGACAGGCGGCCACAGTGCACCAGCAGGGGCTGACCGGGTACACCCAGATCGGCCCGCAGGCCGTGATCGTGGCGGTGCGGGTTGAACAGCTCGAGGTCCACGCCCAACGGCACCATCTCGACATTCGGGGCGTCGATGCGCCGGAACTCGGCCTGCGCGAATTCGGTGGTGCACACCACCATGTCGTATTCGGCCGCCGAATGCCGGTTGGCGATATCGGCGCACCGCCGGGCGACCCGGTCGGGCATGATCTGACCCAGCAGCCGGTCGAGGCGTTCGTGGGAGATCATCACCCCGGCCACGTCCCGGCGGCGGGCCCAGCGGCCGAAACCGCGCAGGGTGAGCCGGTCGGAGACCTCCAGGACATCTGGCCGCAGCCCGGCGAGGACATCGGCGACCCGGCGCGGATCGGCGGCCCGGTAACCGCCCGTCCACGGGATCCCGACGGCAGGCAGGGTGATGCGCAGGACTCCGCTCGGCAGGAGCTCTTCGTGGCGCCGCGGCCCCGGCACGATCAGGACGACTTCGTGCCCGGCCGCCACATAGCCCGCGCCGAGATGGTGCAGCGCGGTACGCAACCCTCCCGAGCGCGGACCGTAGAAATTCGCCAGTTGCACGATGCGCACGCCGCCGATCGTGGCCTGGGCCGGGTTACCACCGGAACCGAGCCGTTGAACTCGTGGTGAAGGGCGGGTGTTATTTGGTCACAGGTGGACTACGGCGCGGCCAGACCCCGGCCCACCCGCGGTAGGTCCAGGTTCAGCGGGATCCGGCCGAGCGCCAGATGTTCGCCGACCTCGTCGGCGGGCAGCGGGCGGGCGATGAGGAAGCCCTGGGCCCGGTAGCAGCCCAGACCGACCAGAGTGCGGGCCGCGACCGGCGTCTCGACCCCCTCACCGACCACGCCCAGGCCGAACGATCCGGCCAGGCCGATGATCGACTTCACGATGGCCAGATCGTCGGTGCTGGCGCCGAGGCGCTGGACGAAACCGCGATCGATCTTCACCGCGTCCACCGGCAGCGCCTTGAGATGTGAGAGCGAGGAGTAGCCGGTACCGAAATCATCGATGGCGATCTGCACGCCCATCCGTTTGAGCCCGCGCAGGGTGACCTGGGTGCGCGCCAGATCCTGCACCACCACATGTTCGGTGATCTCCAGGCATATCGAGCTCCCGTCGATCCCGAAATGCCGCAGGATGTCCTCGATACGTTCCACGAAATCCAGGCTCACCAACTGCACCGGCGACACATTGATCCGCATGACCATATTCGCCGCGAGCCCCTGGCGCCGCCATTGCGCGAACTGGGCGCAGGCGGTGCGCAGTACCCAGCGTCCCAGCTCGCCGGCCAGATTGGTGGCCTCGGCAACGGTCACGAAGGCGCCGGGCGGGAGCAGGCCCCGGGTCGGGTGCATCCAGCGGACCAGCGCCTCCATGGCCACGATCCGGCCGGTACGCAGATCGACCTCGGGCTGATAGTGCAGGACCAGCGATCCGTCGGATACCGCACTGCGCAGGTTCAGTTCGACATCGTCCTGGAGTTCGAATTGCGCCCGCATGGCGTCGGTGAACAGCGCCACCCCGTTGCCGCCGCCGGATTTGGCCGAGAGCAGGGCGTGGTCGGCGCGCCGCAGGACATCGGCGACGGTGGTTTCCCCGGGAATGCCGACGGCGACCCCCACGCTGGCGCCCCGGCTCACCGACTCCCCGCCCACCGTGACGCGGCGGCTGATGAGTTCCTGGATCCGGGTGGCTTCGTATTCGGCGGCGACGGTGTCCATCGGTTTGGCGGGCACGATCACGAATTCGTCGCCGCCGAGGCGGGCGATCATATCGTTGGGGTCGAGATTGTCACGCAGCCGCTCGGACAGGGTCCGGATGAACTTGTCCCCGGCGGTGTGGCCGAGGAAATCGTTGAGTGCCTTGAGCCGGTCCAGATCGAGGAAGAAGGCCGCGACCGGACCGGGGCTGCCCGCCTGCAGTCGCTGCTCCATATGTTCCAGCAGTGCCCGGCGGTTGGCCAGGCCGGTCAGATCGTCGTGCAGGGCGATGAACCGCAGCTTCTCCTCCGCCTCGACCCGGGCCTGCAGCTGCGCGAACAGAGTGGCGATCGCTTTGAGAACATTCAACTCGCGGGTACTCCAGTCGCGATCGCCCACCTTCACGAAGCCCAGCAGGCCGGTGGATCTGCCCCGGGACACCAGCGGGACCGCCGCCGAGCTGATATCACCCAGTCCGGACGCGGAATGGATGGTCTGCTGGTAGTCGGCGGCGCTGGCCGGGATGAGGAACGGCTCGGTGGCATGCTCGAGCGATTTGAAAACCGAATCCGCCTGATCGAAATACACGATCTTGAGCGGATCCGGCTCGGGTACATCCTGTCGTGGCGGCCACTCGGCCACCAGCACGGTGGACCGGTTCTTGGGATCGTTGTGCCGCAGATAGCTGAAGTCGACATCGAAATAGTCGATCAGCATGGCCAGCACCTGTTCGGTCGCCGACACCATGGTCGCCGAATCGACGCCCATCAGCTCCGCGGCGACTTCTGTCACCAGCGAGTCGAGTGTCCGCCGAGGCACCTGATCTCCGATCACACTATCTGCGGCTGTCCGCGCCCGGTACCGGGCGCCGTCGGCTCCGCACGCTGGCAGCTGCCGCGTAACTCAGGCGTAGTACCAGCGCCACGCTGTCCTGTTCCGGCACTTCCAGTAGTTCCAGGAAACGACCCTGAAGTGTGGACAGTCTATCCGCGTATGCCGGGGAAAGTGCATCCAGTTCGGTACGGGATCGAGAAAACAGGAAGACCGGGGACATCGGCTGGACGGCCAATCCGGACCGCTGCGCCTGGATCCACAGCCGCGCGACAGCGGCCCCCGCGCGGGCGTATCCGGTCAATGCCCCGGGCTCGACGCCGGGATCGTCGCTGAAGGTCAGGGCTACGACGGCTGAACTGGAGCGGACTCTGTCCCGGGCATAGTCGCCCAGCGCGGCCCCGGCAGACCAACTGTGCAATTGGGCCATCACATCGGCGCGTCGCCCGATCTGCAGGGCGACCCGCTCATCGGGCGCCAGCTCGAGCGAACGGGTGTCGATACCGTCGGTCAGGTCGTCGCCGGGCCAGCGCATCTCCGCGAACATCTCGCGGTGCAGCAGTGGGGTGAGGTAGCGGATCCGGTCCGATTCGGACAGTACGGCGGCCATGGCCCGCAGCCCCGGCGAGTCGGCGACCGCCCGCATCCGGGCACCTTCGGCTGCCGCCGCGGCAGCCAGCCCGGTCAGTACGGAGGACGGGATCTGGCCGCCGTAACCGAGCCGGCGATTGGTTTCGCGGGCGAGCGCGTACGGGTAGTCCGCCGCCAGCGTCGGATCGGTGCCGTCCCCGTGCCGGAGGACCGCGGTGAGCGGGGCGTGTGGTTCGGTGCTCTCGACATACTCGTGGGAACCGAGCACGTCGTAGGCCGCGGCCGCGGTCCGGGCGTTGTACAGGGCGGCACCCACCGCTACGGCGCTGCCACGACAGCCGATATCCATGGCGGTGGTGTAGCGGGGTTCGAGGGTGATGCGGATATCGTGCGGCGTGGAGTCCAGCGACCACGGCTGGATGTTGCCGCCCGAGGGTGCGCGCTGCGCGCAGACCAGGATGCGGTCGATCGTGGTGCCGGCCGGATCGTCGGATTCGGGGTCGGCCGGGCATTCGCCGGTATCGATCTCCGGGTCGGCCAAGGCGTCGAGGGCCTGTTCCACGTCCACCCGGGTGCGGCCCGATCGCAGCGGGCGGCCCAGCCCGATCCGGCGGATCGCTGTCGCGACACTGGCCGCGCCCAGTACCACGTCACCGCTGAGCTGCGGCCAGCTGTTCAGGGTCTCGCCGACCTCCACCAGGCTGCCGGCCATCCGGGCCGACAGATCGCGGGCACCGAGCAGACCGACCACGTAGGGAGCCTTGTCCCGGGTGGACAGGCCGCGCAGTTGTTCGGCCGCGGTATCGCCGAGCAGACCGTGGAAGGGCACCCGGTCCGGTTCCAGGTCGAAACGCTCCACATCGAGCAGACCGCGATCGCTGGTCTCCATGATCAGCGGCAGTCGGCGGCGGCGCGCCGATTCCCGGATGAGCAGTTTGATGTCCAGGGAATCGCATTCCTCCACAACGATTCCCAGACCGTCGACGAAATCGTCCGCGGTGTCGGCGTCCACGCCGCCGCCGCGCACCTCGACAGGCAGATAGGGATCGAGTTCGGCGATCCGCCGGGCGGTGACGATCGCCTTGTTGACCGCGATATCGAACAGCGTGGCGGGCACCCGGTTGAGGTTGGACAGTTCGAGCTCGTCGAAATCGGCGAGCCGCAACGCGCCGCACACCCCCTCCTGCGCCAGGGTGTAGGCGATGGCATGGCCCACGCTCTGGCCGACGACCCCGACCGTGACCGTGCTCAGCCGGTCCTGTTCGGCGCGGGTCAGCTTGTTGCGGTTGCGGTCCAGGCGGATCGCGCGGAAGGTCCGTGGTCCCGGCAGGACCAGTACGCTGCGCCGCCACGGGTAGTACACCCAGCGGTCGTCGGCCGGGCCCTCGGCGGTGTCCGGGGGATCGTTGAGCCGGCCGAACTCCGCGGCCAGCAGGCCCCGTAGATCGTTGAATTCGATATGCGGGGTGGCACGCAGTCCCGCGAGGGCCCGTTCGTCGTCGGGATCACTCGGGGCCAGGATCAGCGGCCGGTATTCCACCCCGAGATCTGCCTCACCGACCATATGCGTAGCATTCCTCCCCACCGTGACCCGATAGTCGATGCGACCGCCGTGACCTCGGTTCAGCTAATCCCATAGCGCGAAGTTCACCACGCATGAGCAGATACTGCAACTTGTCAGCAAATACGTGATATGTCCTGGTGTCCCACCAGATCGGCAGGGTGCGATAGCGCTCGTCCGGGAAGGGCACCGGTGGGATCAGCTGGGCGAGGACACCGCCGCTGGCGCGATGCCGTTCGGCGGTGAAGGAGGCCACCGTGGCGAAGCCGTACCGGGCACCGAGGAGGTGGGGCGCGTGCGCCATACAGCGCGATACGGCCGCCGCCAGATCGTCGCGCCGGGGAGTGTCCCGGGCCACCCAGACCGCACGGGATTCCACCACGCCGCGGGGAATGCGCCGGGCCATCATCAGGCCCAGTTCCGCCGCGCCCGGCCGACCGGCCCACGGGGCCAGCGAGCCGACCTCGGAGACCCAGATGTAGGGGCCTTGGACGCGCAGGCCGGCCACCACTTCGCCGTGGGAGTCGGTGGCGGCGAAGAACAGTGCGGTGGATGATCCGTCGGCCACGCTGTCGTATTCCAGCGCGGATTCATTGTCGAAGTGGCGGTACGCTTCCCGCGCTCCGGCCAGGTATCGGTGCCAGAGGCCGGGGGAGCGATCCGGGGTGGTTACACAGATGTCGTAACCGGAGACGTTGTCGCGAAATCTCACAGTGCGGCCACGGCACGGGTCTTCCAGGCCGACTGCGATCGTATCGACAGTCATGCAGTTCCTACTCTTTCGCCGCACGGCCCAGGGGGTAGTGCGGGATTTGTTGTCCAGCAGCCCGTCCGACGCCCCGGCTCGTCGGCGTGCCCTGTGCAGTATCCGTCATCGGAACCCAATTGACCAGAACTCTGGTTAATCTTCCGAAAACTATGCAGCTGTCGGGTCGTTAGCGCAGGTCAGCCCGGATGAAATAGGAATAGACCGTTACCACCAGACCGGTTGGTTCTGGGTTGGTTACCGGCGGGCAACGGGTTGTTCCGTATGGGGTCAGGGGGTGATCGAGATGAACAGTTCCACTGATTCCGAGTCGTGCCAGATCTCGATCTCCTCGCGGTAGGCGCGCGTGATCTCCGCGGATGCGGTGGCGTCGTCGACCTGGGCCCAGATATCTTCGACGGGATCGTGGTAGTCCCCATTGGGAACGAATCTGGCATACACGCCCCTGGGTACCCGGACCAGGACATCGCCGACCGGTGCCGCGCCCGGTTCGGCGTACTCGAAACACACCAGCGCGTTGTAGGTTCCGGTCGGTGTACGGACGTATACGGTGTGCACCGGCCGCTGCGAATCGGCCGATTCGGCGCCGGCCTCCATTCGCTCGCGTACCCGGTCCTTGAGGTACTCGATGAGCTCGCTGTTGCTGACCTTGAAACTGGGCCGGACCTTCGGGAAGACGAGCCCGGCGTACACGGCTTCGCCGCGCACCACGATCGTGTAGGTCATCGCGGCTCGACCGCCAGGTACAGGTCGATCTTGTAGGCGTGCGGGTAGAACTCGAAATCACCGGAGAAGGTCCGGTTGATCTGATTATGTTCCTCGGCATAGGCGATCTGTGTCCACAGGCTGGTCATGATCTGCGGAAAGTTACCCACCGAGGAGAATTTCGCATAGGTGCCGCGCGGGAGGCGGGCGACCAGATGGCCGCGGGTGACCTCGTCGAACATCGTGCACCGGTAACCGACGATCTGGGTGTTGTAGGTGCCCAGATCCATCGAGTAATCGGTATAGGCCGTGGCCAACGGGCCCCCCAGCTCGTGATGCAGTACCGACGCCCAGGCGCCTTCGAGGTCGCGATCGTACAACTCACCGAGCGCGCGCTTGGGGCTGCGTACCGGTAGTCCGGCCACCCACGTCTCGTCCCGCTCGACGAATTCAAACTGCATGGAACGACTCTTTCGAGATATGTCCTGGTCGGCAAGCCGACCGATTGGTCGGCTGGATCCGCCATGCTATCAACCGGCTGCGGTGGTGCCGGTCCACTGCCCGTATCCGGACATCGTGGCGCCGCTCCCGGAGCGGTGGCGGCGCGTCGCTGTTCGGTGTGCGCGGGGCCGAAACCCATCATGATGAACTGCGGGCCCGCATTCGCGCCAGGGTCGGGCAATTCGGGAGTAATCGGACTCGTCGGACGAATTACCGTTACTCCCGGTAGAATTCGGCATTCTACCTCCATTCTCAATACTGGGAATTTTTCCAGTTATTGTTTCGTAATTCATCGTGGTGGGCCCGATCCGCCACTACCAGTTCAGCTGAATTTCATTCGGCGCCGATACCAATGCCAGCATGACCGGTAGACCAGATCGGCGGGCCCTGCCCGCATCCGTCGAGCGCGCGAAACGCGCGGCCGGCTGACCGGATCGACGGCCATGCGGGGTGAGCGCGGGAGCAATACACCGCGACCGGCAGTGCAGTGGGGTCGCCGGCTCCTCTGGAGCTTCGCCGGACTCTTCGTACTGACCGTGCTACCGGGCGCGCTGGGTGCGGTGGCCGTCGCGCAGGACGGGGCGAGCGCGTCGGCTCGGATCGACGGAGTCGCCTGGATGAACGTCCAGGACTCCTTCGGTGTCGCCCTCGCCGATTACACCTACATCAGCGACAAGGGGAGCCTGCTCGACCCGGGCGCGACGGTGGTGTGGACGATCGTCGGCCTGGAATTCGTGGGTTACATGATCATCGTGACCAGCGCGATCTGGTTCATCGGATTCGCCCTGAGTTTCGCCTGGCTGGATCTTTTCGCCGACGCGTTACGCGGTACCGCCGGCGCCTTCGCCGCTCAGCTCGCGACTCCTTCCGTCCTGATCACCGCGGCGACCATCGGTGCCTTTTTCGTCGCCTGGTTCATCGTGCGCGGTTTCCACGCCCGCGCGGTGATCCAGACGGTGACGATGCTGGCTGTGGCAGTACTGGGGCCGCTCTTCCTGGCCGATCCACTGGCGACCGCGCTGGGTTCCGAGGGGCTGCTGGCCCAGGGTCGCGATGTCGGGCTGGCCGTCGCGTCCGGCCTGAACGGCTCGATGAACCGGGATCCGGATATGGCGGTGAGCACACTCCAGGGTGATATGGCCGACAACTTCGCGCGCCGCCCGGTGCAGGTGTGGAATTTCGGTCATGTCCTGGACAACCGATCCTCCTGTGCCGCGGCGTGGTCTTCGGGGGTGACCACCGGTGATACCGACCGGGCGCAGCGCGCTCTGCGCGCGTGCGGGGATGTCGCGGCGGCCACCGTGCACCCGGGCCCGGGTCAGATCGGAACCGGTCTGTTGCTGCTGGTCTCGGCAGCCGTGTTGCTGCTGTTCGCGGTGGTGCTGGCCTACCGGCTGATGCGGGCCGCGCTGGACGCGATCCTGCAGGGGTTCCTGGCGATCTTCGGATTCGCCGCGGGCGGATTCGTCTTCGGGCCCACCCAGACCTTTTTGATCCGCAACCTGGTGAACTCGGCTGTCGCCGCGGCCCGATTGTGCGCGTACACGGTGTTCATCGGGGTCTATCTGCTGTTTCTCGGGAATCTGTTCCAGCAGGCGCGTGGTCAGGTACTCGCGGTCATCGTGACCGCGGCGGTGGTGGAGGCCGTGGCCGTCCTGCAGTTCGGGCGGCTGGCCAAAGGGCTGGATCGGGGTTCGAGTTGGATCGCCAACCGGTTCTCGCTCACGATCCAGGGCGCGCGCGGCGGGTCCGGCGGTACCGCACTCGGTATGGGCGGTGGCGGTAAGGGATCCGGCGGTGGGTCGGGGATGAGTGCGATCGCGAGCCTCGCGGCCCTGAACACAGTGAACTCCTCGCCGCTGACGGCCTGGCTGGTCGGGCGGACCCTCAACCCGCTCAGCCCGCTGGCGCTCGGGAAGATGCGCAACGACCGGGTCAATGTGGCCACAGCGGCCAGTCGGCTGGAAGGGCATCAGTGGGCCTCGATGTCCCGGCAGAACTGGCGATTGCTGGCGCGGCGCGAAGGCGACGAATGGGGCGGTATCCATACCGAACTCGGGCTCGCCCGCGCGATCAAGTATCTCGACAACAACCGGGTGCCCTACAGGTTCATGTCGGCCGTACTGCTCGACGCCGGGGCGAGCCACGACAGTGTCAGTCAGGCACTGCGGGCACGTTCGGTCCGTGACGAGACCAGATCCCGCAACCCGTACGGTTTCGCACCACTCCAGAAGGCCGTCGCCTCCGGTAGCGCGGTGATGAACCATGCCGGGACCGACGCGCAGGCGGCCTTCGCCGCGCAGGCGGTGGCCGATGCCGACAGCCTGTCCCGCCACACCCTGGCACCGGACCCGGGCGCGGTACTGAACCACGATTTCATCGCGCGAGTCGAGCGGCACTGGGATTCCGACCGAGCACTGCGGGCCAATATCAGCCCCGAAGAATGGAACTCGGTCGGCCGGGCCACCCGTACCGCCATCGCCCACCGCGTGGCCACGGATCACTACGCGATCGCGCGCGCCTTCAGCAACAACCCCACGCACCCGAACAGAGAAGCTCTCATGGCCTCGGTCAAACGGTTGGCCAATCTGGATCACACGGTGCCCGAATTCGGCTTGGACCCCTGGGATGTGTGAGGTGACGGGCTCGCTCCGTCGCCTCACCCGGGCATGCCGCACCGGGGCCGGGTCGCCGGGTCAGCGCATCGTTGTCGTGAGCCAGCGCGCGGTGAGTTCGGTGACCACGGCGCCGCTGCGATCACTGAGATGGATGCCGTCGACGAACAGGTCCGAACCCCGGCTCTGCGCCACCTGATCCCAGCTGCGGCCGAACAGATAGTGCTGCGCGGCGGCCGTGAAGGCGAGGGTGAACCTGAAGTCGTACCGCACGCTCGGGTCGCCGTGTTGCCGGACGAGGCCGGCGATCCGTTCGTGCAGGGGTAGGTAGTCGACTCCGGTGCGGGCGGCGGTTTCGGTGATGATCCGGTTGTATCCGGTCGATCGCCGGTTGATCTCGTCATCGGGGTCCTCGCCCAGTGGGGGCAGCGACATCAGCGCCACGTGCGCTGTGCCCGCGGCGGTGATGCGGTCGACGATCGCGGTGAGGTTGTCGCGGTAGTCGTCGAGTGCGACGTCATCGCGGACATCGTTGGTGCCGATCAGGACGATGACCGCGTCCGGATGACAGTCCAGGACATCGGTATCGAGCCGATCGAGCAGGTCCGCGCTGGTATTGCCGTTGACTCCGGCGTTGACGAATCGGTAACCGCCGAACTCCTCCCTTTTCCGGAGCTCGCCGACCCAGTCCGCCCCGAGAGTTCCCCGGGTCATGCTGGCTCCGGCGGCCACGACAACGGGCCGGTCCCGCGGCGCGTCCCGGCAGGCCTGTGCCGGTGCATCCACCGGCGATCGCAGGAAGGTGAGGTAGCCGACGGTGCCCGCGGCACCGAGAACGGCGGTCAGGGTGACGGCGAGAACGAGCAGCACTCGTTTCCGGGTGATCAGCGGTCGCATCTCGGTGCTCCTCGGCGCGCGGTCCTGTGGTCGATGATCATTCTCGGTCGGTGCGTGTTCCACGGACTACTACATCGGCGCGCCGGTCGCCGCGCGGGACAGGGCCGAGGAGTTCGTCGGTGGACTCGGGTGTGCCCTGCTGTAGAACGGCGCATCCGCCGGTTCCACCGCGCCGGGCGGCCTCCGGATCGGTAGGCTGCTGCCGACAGCGGAGTCGGACGATCGGGAGTATCAGCATGGGGCGGGTCGACCGCAGGAAATCGGTACACAACGCGAAAACGCTGATCACCGGCGCGGCCAGCGGTATCGGCCGGGCGAGCGCACTGGCCTGCGCGGCGCGCGGCGCGCGGCTCGTACTCACCGATATCGATGCCGAGGGGCTGGCGGATACGGTCGGCGAGATCGAACGTGGCGGTGGCACCGTACTCATCGCCGAGGCGTTCGATATCACCGATTACGACGCCGTGGCCGAATTCGCCGCCCGGGTGCACGAGCAGTTCGGCACCGTGGACGTGGTGATGAATATCGCCGGGACCTCGGTCTGGGGCACGGTGGACAGCCTGGAGATCCGGCACTGGCGGCGGATGATCGATATCAACCTCCTGGGCCCCATCAATATCATCGAGCGGTTCGTTCCGCCGATGGTGCGGGCCGGTCAGGGCGGGGCGCTGGTGAATGTGTCCTCGGCCGCCGGTCTGCTGGCGTTGCCGTGGCACGCCGCCTACAGCGCCAGCAAGTACGGGCTGCGCGGGTTGTCCGAGGTACTGCGTTTCGAGCTGGCCCAGCACGGGATCTCGGTGCACGTGGTGACGCCGGGCGCGGTCGCCACCCCGCTGGTGCGGTCGTTCGATCTGGTCGGCGTGGACAAGGAACATCCACGGGTACAGAAGGTCACCTCGCTGTTCACCCGGCACGCGGTGGCGCCGGAAAAGGTCGCCGCGGTGATCCTGAAGGGGATCGAGCGCAACCGGTTCCTGGTGTACAGCTCCTTCGATATCCGCTTCGGGTACTGGTGGAAGCGGAAATTCGCCTTTCCCTACGAATTGCTCATGCGGCAGGCCAATACGCAGTTCAGCACGCTGAAGCAGTCGGTGAATCGGGATCTGCCAACGGAGAGCACAGCGAATCCGGAGGCTCCGGCAGCGCGCTGAGCAGGTCGTCGCAATCGTCGTGGCCGGGCTCCGGGCAGTTGAGGTGAACATCGAGCACCCGTGCGCCGGGGCCCTCGGCACCGAGGCGGTCGTACTCGTTCACCAGTTTGCAGCTACCCAGCGACAGGCAACCGCAACCGATACATCCGGTGAGATTGTCGCGTAACCGGACCAGCTGCGTGATCCGCTCGTCCAGGTCCTCGCGCCAGGCGGTGGACAGCGTCTCCCAATCTCGGCGGGTGGGTGTGCGACCTTCCGGCAAACGGTCCAGGGCGGCCCGGATATCACTCAGTGGGATGCCGACCCGTTGCGAGATCCGGATGAACGCCACCCGGCGCAGTGTCTCACGGGTGTAACGCCGCTGGTTTCCGCTGGTCCGGCGGCTGGAGATGAGACCTTCGCGTTCGTAGAAATGCAACGCGGACACAGCTACTCCGCTACGCTCGGAAAGCTGGCCGGGGGTCAGCTCTTTGATCTTCCAATCCGCTGTCGGCATCGATACTCCTCCTTTATCTGAACAATACTTCAGGTTGCTGGAGGCCGGGGCGGATTCGGGGCAACTGCCCCGCGAACCGAACGGGCGTCGCCGTGCCCGCGATCCGTTCGAGCACTAGTGTCGGGACATGGGACCAGAAGCCGTACCCGATCCGGCCCCGGCCGGCCGGGCCCGGGACGAGAACCGGACCTTCCCCGTCACCTACGGGGTGACCAGTGAAGTCGGTGACCTGCGCGCCGTACTACTGCACCGCCCCGGTGACGAGCTACGCCGGCTCACCCCGCGCAACAACGACCAGTTGCTGTTCGACGGAATTCCCTGGGTCGAACGCGCCCAGCAGGAACACGACCTGTTCGCGCAGGTTCTGCGCGACCGCGGAGTCGAGGTCCTACTGGTGGCCGATGTGCTCACCGAAACACTCGAGGTGAGCGGCGCCGCCCGCATCCAGGGCATTTCCGCCGCCGTCCACGCCCGCCGGCTCGGGCACACCCTCGCCGACGATCTGGCCGGTTACCTGCGCGGGGTGCCGGCCCCGGATCTGGCACGAATCCTCATGGCGGGGATGACCTTCGACGAACTGCCCTTCGCCGGCGACAACACCTCGCTGGTCCGCCGGATGCACCAGGGTGGCGATTTCGTCATCGATCCGCTGCCGAACCTGCTGTTCACCCGCGACTCCTCGTTCTGGGTCGGGCCCAAGGTCGCCATCACCGCGCTGGCACTTCCGGCCCGTGCCCGGGAAACCTCGCTCACCGATCTCGTCTATGCCTTCCACCCGCGGTTCCTCGGGGTCCGGCGAGCCTACGAATCGCATACCGCGCCGATCGAAGGCGGCGATGTGCTGCTGCTGGCACCCGGGGTGGTCGCGGTCGGGGTGGGTGAGCGGACCTCCCCCGCGGGTGCGGAAGCGCTGGCCCGCAGCCTGTTCGACGACCGGCTGGCGGATACGGTGCTGGTGGTACCGATCGCGCAGAACCGTGCCACGATGCATCTGGACACGGTGTGCACGATGGTCGATACCGACGCGGTCGTGATGTATCCGGGTGTGCGCGAAAGCCTCACCGCGTACACGATCCGCCCGGACGAGAACTCCGACGGCTGTGTGGTCACCGGACCCGAGCCGTTCCTGCCCGCCGCGGCGGCGGCCATGGGTATCGGCAAACTCCGTGTGATCGACACCGGACTCGACGGAGTGACCGCCGAACGCGAACAGTGGGACGACGGCAACAACACCCTCGCCCTGCGACCCGGTGTCGTCGTGGCCTACGAACGCAACGAGATGACCAATGCCCGGCTCGAGGACTCCGGCATCGAAGTACTGCGTATCCCCGGTTCGGAACTGGGCTCGGGTCGCGGTGGGCCGCGCTGCCTCTCCTGCCCGCTTGCTCGGGATCCGGTATGAAATCCGGCCGGATACGGTAAGAACGAGCCATGCTCGAGATCACAGTGTCCCACGATTCGGGCGTCCCGCCGTACGAACAACTGCGGCTCGCCGTCATCGCCCGGGTCCGAGCGGGCGAACTGGCCGCGGGCACCAAGATCCCCACGGTGCGGGCCCTGGCGGCGCAACTGGGCCTGGCCCCCAATACGGTGGCCCGAGCCTACCGTGAACTGGAACAGGACGGGGTCCTGGAAACCCGCGGCCGGCTGGGCTCTTTCATCGCCTCCTCGGGTGACCCCACGGCCGACGCGGCGGGCCGGGCGGCATCGGAATACATCGGAACCATCCGGCGGCTGGGCCTCGACGCCGAGGCGGCGATCCACTACGTCCGAGTCGCCCTGGGCACATAACCCGGCCGGACAGGGCCACCCTCTCCCTGACGGTCACCACCCCACACCTCCCGCGTTCTCCGGATGGTCCACCTCAGTGGGTGGGGCCCGCCCCGGTTCTGGAGCGACAGAGCGAAGGAGCGCAGCGACTGAGCGGCGGAGTGAAGAACCGGGGTTGATAGGGCCCCACCCCGCGACGCCGAAGGCGGCGCAATCAAGCACAGCTCAGCCCCAGCTGGGGAGCCACAGGTGGTCCTGCCAGTTGCCGGTGGTGATGGGGAGGCCGGTGAGGATGGGCCAGAGCCAGATGAAGTTGGCTATCACGAGGCCGAGGTAGAGGCAGACCGCCAAGAGGCCGAGGCTGTGGCGTTCGCTCGGTTCGGTGGGTAGGAACATGCCGCCCGGTCCGCGGGCGACCGGACGTCTGGCGGTGCCGAGTACGTCGCCCAGCACGAGCGCGACGGCCATCACCAGGAACGGGGCCAGGGTGACCGCGTAGAAGTAGTACATCTGCCGGTCCAGGGTCAGGAACCAGGGCAGCAGGGCCGCGCCGTACGCGGTGAGCACGGCGGCGTACCGCCAGTCGCGGCGCACGATCCAGCGCCAGATGCCCCACGCCAGCACGGGTAACGAAATCCACCACAGGGCGGGGGTGCCCACCAGCATGACGGCTTTCACGCATTCGGTCTGCCCGCAACCGGTTACGCCGTCGTCGGCGTAGTAGTACAGCATCGGCCGCAACCCCATCGGCCAGGTCCACGGTTTGGATTCCCACGGGTGATGGTTGCCGGCGGAATTGGTGAGCTCGGAATGGAATGTGAGGGTGCGGGAGTGGAAGTACCACAGTGAACGCAGGGCGTCGGGCGCCACATGGGACCAGAACCCGCCGGTGCCGATCCCGTCCTCGGGAGCCGACGGGTTACCGGTCATGTACCGGTACACCGCGGTTTCGCTGCGGAACCAGGCGGCGTAGCTCGCCAAGTACACCCCCAGCGGGATCAGGACCAGTGCGTACAGTGCGGGGCCGAGATCGCGGACTGCGGTGCCGTACACCGGTTTGCGGACACCGTAGGTGCGGCGGGCGAAGAGGTCGAACAGGATGCTCATCACTCCGAACGCGGCGATGAAATACAGCCCGGACCATTTGGTTCCGCAGGCCAGCCCCAACAGGACCCCGGCGCCGAAGCGCCACCAGCGCACGCCCAGCCGGGGACCCCACGGAGTCTCGCCGATCCGGCCCTCGGCGTCTGCCTTCGCGAGCCGGGCGCGCATCTGGTCGCGGTCGACGATCAGGCAGCCGAACGCGGCGGTGACCAACACGGTGATGAAGATGTCGAGCATCCCGATCCGCGACGAGACGAAGGTCGTTCCATCCGCGATCAAGAGGATCCCGGCGAGCGCACCCAACATCGTCGAGCGGGTCATCCGCCGCACGATCCGGATGACGAGCAGAACCAATATCGTCCCGGCCAGCGCGGCGGAGAACCGCCAACCCCAGCCGTTGTACCCGAACAGCGCCTCCCCGACCGCGATCATCTGCTTGCCCACCGGAGGATGCACCACCAGCCCGTAGCCGGGATTGTCCTCGATACCGCCGGTGAGGAACTGCCAGCCCTGCGGTGCGTAGTGCTTCTCGTCGAAGACCGGCGTTCCGGCGTCGGTCGGATAGTTGAGCATGGTGAAACGGGTGACGGCCGCGATAGCGGTGAGGAACAGGGTGACCACCCAGCCGCGCGCGGTATCGGTGGGACCGAAGTCGGGTGCGGGCCGTAGCGGAGCCGGGCTCGACCAGGTGCGCGGCGGCCGCCAGGCCACGCCGCGGCGCGATTCGGTCAGCTGAGTCACGCCCCGAGCTTATGTGCTGTGTTTATCGGCGCCGCCTTCGGCGTCGCGGGGCGGGGCCCTATCAACCCCGGTTCTTCACTCCGCCGCTCAGTCGCTGCGCTCCTTCGCTCTGTCGCTCCAGAACCGGGGCGGGCCCCGCCTTTGCTGTCGGTCCCGCCTTCGGCGGTAGGTGGATGGTTTGTGGATGGGGGTTCTCGTCTGTGTTGGGTGGCTGGGTTTCTTTGGTCTGTCGCTTCGGTGCCGGGGTGGGTCCTGCTTTTGTGGTCGGTTCCGCTGTCGGTGGTGGGTGGGTGGTTTGTGGTTGCCGGGTTTCGTCCGTGTTCGGCTGTTGGGCTCCTTCGCTCTGTCGTTTCGGATCCGGGGTGGGTTCCGCCTTGTCGTGGGCGCTGTCTTCGGCGGCGGGTGAGCGGTTGAGGTCCCCTTTCTCTGTTCCGGTGCTCGGGTTGTCGCGCTTTGCTCTGTCGGCTCCGGGACCGGGGCGGGCCCGACCATGGATGCGCGCGTGCCGGGCCGGAGAGGTGGGATGCCAGGGTGTCGGGGCTTTGTGCCGCAGGCCCGGATAGGCTGCCGGGATCGACAGGCTCGGACCGGCCGGGCCGGGTAGGAGCGTGGTGACCGACGGCGGGCTGATATTGGCGGCGACTCCGCTGGGGGCGATCGGTGATGCCTCGCTCCGGTTGCGGGATGCGCTGGGCAGCGCCGATATCGTCGCGGCGGAGGACACCCGGCGTACCCGGTCGCTGGCCGACGCGCTGGGGGTGGAGATCCGGGGGCGGGTGGTCAGTTTCTACGACCATGTCGAGGAGGCGCGGATTCCGGCGTTGCTGACCGAGATCGCGGACGGGCGCACCGTTCTGCTGGTCACCGATGCCGGTATGCCTTCGGTGAGCGACCCCGGGTACCGGCTGGTCGCGGCCTGTGCCGAGCGCGGGCTGCCGGTGACCTGCCTGCCCGGGCCCTCGGCGGTGACCACGGCGCTGGCGCTTTCTGCGTTGCCGGTGGACCGGTTCTGTTTCGACGGTTTCGCACCGCGGAAATCGGGTCGCCGCAAGGAATGGCTGGGGACTCTGGTGGGGGAGAAGCGGGCGTGTGTCTTCTTCGAGGCGCCGCACCGGCTGGCGGACTGCCTGGCCGATGCCGTCGAGGTGCTGGGTGGTGAGCGCCGGGCCGCGGTGTGCCGGGAACTCACCAAGACCTACGAGGAGGTCGTTCGCGGCACCCTCGCCGAGTTGGCCGCATGGGCGGTGGACGGAGCGCGCGGCGAGATCACCGTGGTGCTGGCGGGCGCCTCGGCCACCGTGGTCGATCCGGAGGATCTGGTGGCGCAGGTGGAGGAGCGCGCCGCGGCGGGCCTGCGTCTCAAGGACGCGAGCGCGGAGATCGCCGAGGTAGCCGGGGTTTCCCGCCGGGAACTCTACGATGCCGTGCTGGCCGCCCGCCGCGCCGCGGTGGACTGAATCCGGGCCGGATCAGTCGTCGGTCTTCGGCTCCACGTAGCGCGGGAACACCGGTTCCGGCGCGGGGAGCGCGACGCCGGGGACCAGCGGGGTGGCGATCGCGGCGAATTCGCGGTCCTGCTGGGCGAGCAGGTCCAGGATCCGCGCGGCGGAGCCCGGTAGTACCGGCTGGACGAGGATCGCCACGATCCGGACCACCTCGAGAGTGACGTAGAGGACCGTCGCCATCCGGGCCAGATCTTCCTCGGTGCCCGATTTGCGCAGCGCCCACGGCGCCTGGGCGCTGAAGTACCGGTTGGTCTCGCCCAGGGTCAGCCAGATCTGTTCGAGCGCCAGATGCATCTGCTGGACGTCGAATTCGGCCCGGCAGCGCTCCAGCAGACCGTTCGCCCGGTCGAGCAGCGCCCGGTCCTCCGCGGTGAACTCGCCCGGCGTCGGCACGGCCGCGCCGCAGTTCTTGGCGACCATGGTCAGACTGCGCTGGACCAGGTTGCCGAATTCGTTGGCCAGATCGGCATTGATCCGGGAGACGATCGCCTCGTGGCTGTAGCTGCCGTCCTGCCCGTAGGAGATCTCGCGCAGCAGGAAGAAGCGCACCGCGTCGAGTCCGTAGGCGTCGACGAGGTCGACCGGGTCGACCACATTGCCGACCGATTTCGACATCTTCTCGCCCTTGTTGTACAGGAACCCGTGCACGAAGACCCGGCGCGGCAGTTCGATCCCGGCCGACATCAGGAAGGCCGGCCAGTACACCGTATGGAAGCGGGTGATGTCCTTACCGATGATGTGCACATCGGCGGGCCAGAACTTCTGGAACGTCGCGGAATCGGTGTCCGGGAAACCGACGCCGGTGAGGTAGTTGGTGAGCGCGTCCACCCATACGTACATCACGTGGTCGGGATGATCGGGGACGGGCACACCCCAGTCGAAGGTGGTCCGCGAGATCGACAGGTCCTTGAGACCGGCCTTCACATAGCTCACGATCTCGTTGCGCCGGGTGGCGGGAGCGATGAACTCCGGGTGTTCGTCGTAGAGCGCGAGCAGTTTGTCCTGATAGGCCGAGAGCCGGAAGAAGAAGTTGGATTCCTCGGTCCAGGTGACCGGGGTTCTGGTGTCGGTGGAGATACGGCTGCCGTCGTCGAGCAGCGTGGTCTCCTCCTCGGTGTAGAACGCCTCGTCGCGCACCGAGTACCAGCCGGAATAGTTGTCGAGGTAGATATCGCCGTTGTCCAGCATCCGCTGCCAGATAGCGGCGCTGGCGAGTTGGTGGTCGGCGTCGGTGGTACGGATGAAACGGTCGAAGGAGACGTCGAGGGTTTTGTCCATCCGCTCGAACACATCGGAGTTGCGGGCGGCCAGTTCCTCCACCGGGATGTTCTCGGCGGCGGCGGTCTGCTGCATCTTCTGACCGTGCTCGTCGGTTCCGGTCATGAAGAAGACGTCGTACCCGTCGAGCCGCTTGAACCGGGCGAGTGCGTCCGAGGAGATGTACTCGTAGGCGTGCCCGATATGCGGCGCACCGTTGGGGTACGCGATGGCCGTGGTGAGGTAGAAGGCGGGGCGATCGACTGCGCTCATGGTGTGTCGATTCCATCATGAGGACCGCAGTGAACCCGACTCGACTGCGTGTTCATGTCATCAGAGGTTACTGCCAGGGGTTCGCGGGCCGGGATCGTATTCGGCGGGGTATCCCGTGCGGGCAGCGGACCGGGCGCGGCGGCCACGCCGTCGGGTCGCCACCGGGTCTCTACTGTGGTGCGCGTGCCTCTTCTCGATCGTATGCGTGAGTCCCGTCCCGCCGGTGTAGCGGGCCCGGTCCTGCTCGGCGGTCCGCTCGAGTGCCGGGCGGCGAACCGATGAACGCGAAACGCCCCGCGCCGCCGTTGCCCGAACCGCTGTCGCCGCTGGTCGACGCGCATACCCATCTCGACGCCTGCGGCGCCACCGACGCGGTATCGGTGGCGGAGATGGTGGACCGCGCGGCCGCGGCCGGGGTCGGCCGGGTGGTCACTGTGGCCGATGATCTGGACGCCGCGCGCTGGGCGGTGCGGGCGGCGAACTGGGACGACCGGGTGTACGCGGCGGTAGCGCTGCATCCGACCCGGGCGAACGCGCTCGACGAGGCCGCGCGGACCGAGCTGGAGAAACTGGCTGCCGATCCGCGGGTGGTCGCGGTCGGGGAGACCGGCCTGGACTACTACTGGCCGGGGAAGCTGGAGGGGTGCGCCGATATCGAGACCCAGATCGAGGGTTTCCGCTGGCATATCGACCTGGCCAAGCGAATCGGTAAACCGCTCATGATCCACAACCGGGAGGCCGATCACGACCTGCTGACCGTTCTGCTGGACGAGGGTGCCCCGGAGACGGTGATCTTCCACTGTTTCTCGTCCGATGCGAATATGGCGGTCTCCTGTGTCGCCGAAGGTTATGTCCTGAGCTTCTCCGGGACGTCGAGTTTCAAGAACGCCCACGAATTGCGGGAGGCGGTGCGGGTGGTGCCGGATGAGCAACTGCTGTTCGAGACCGACGCGCCCTATCTGACGCCGCACCCGTATCGGGGTGCGCCCAACGAGCCCTATTGCCTGCCCTACACCGTGCGGGCGGTGGCCGGGATCCGTGGTCAGGACCCGGTCGAGCTGGCCGAGATCAGTACGGCCAACGCGCGCCGTGTGTATCGGTTCGATCGCGGCTGAAACCCTCTTGATCTTGAGTGATCTGAATCACAATTGCTCGGGTTGATGTGTCGTCTACCTGGAGCGCGGTCGCCGCTGCGTGATGTGAAATATCGGTGGGCGGGTTCGTAGCGGTTGTGGGCGGCCATAGGCTTCGTTATCGTCTCGTGACCGTGTCACCCTTTGCGAGGATCAACTCCTCACGCTCACCGCTGCTGTACCTGGTCATCGCCGCTGTGCTGCTGACCCTGATCGCCGGTGCCGGTGCGGCGATCGCCACGCACGACTCCGGTAGCGAACGCGCGAACTCCGCTCCGGCGGGTCATTCGTACTCGCTGGATATCGACGCCGCCTGAGATCGCGCTCCGCGCCGGGTTGGTAGGTTCTCCCGGTGTCCGATGCCGAGATGATGGTGCGTGGCCAGGCCGCTCTGCTGGGCCCCGCGCAGGTGCGCGAGCTGGCCGAGCGCTTGGGGGTGCGCCCGACCAAGCAGCTCGGGCAGAATTTCGTGCACGACGCCAATACTGTCCGGCGGATCGTGACCGCGGCCGGAGTCGGACGGGCGGATACTGTGCTCGAGGTGGGGCCCGGGCTCGGCTCGCTGACGCTGGCCCTGCTGGATGTGGTGGATGCCGTCCTGGCGGTGGAGATCGACCCGGTGCTGGCGGGACAGTTGCCCGCGACGGTGCGGGAGCGGGCCGCGGAGCTGGCGTCACGGCTGACGGTCATCCCGGGCGACGCACTGCGGATCGGGTCGGACGCGGTATCGGTGGCACCCACCGCGTTGGTCGCGAATCTGCCCTACAACGTGGCGGTACCGGTCCTGCTGCATCTGCTCGCCGAGTTCCCGAGTATCGCGACCGCGCTGGTGATGGTGCAGGCCGAGGTGGCCGACCGGCTCGCGGCGAAACCGGGAAGCCGGGTGTACGGGGTGCCGAGTGTGAAAGCGGGCTTCTACGGATCCGTGCGCAAGGCGGGCGCGGTGGGACGTCAGGTGTTCTGGCCGGTTCCGCAGGTGGAATCGGGGCTCGTCCGTATCGATCGGTTCACCGAACCGCCGTGGCCGGTGGATGTGGCGCATCGGCGGCGAGTTTTCGAAGTGGTGGACCTGGCGTTCGCGCAACGCCGGAAAACGCTGCGGGCCGCCCTGGCCGGCTGGGCGGGTAGTCCCGCGGAGGCCGAACGGCGGCTGCTCGCCGCGGGTATCGCGCCGACCGCCCGCGGGGAGACTCTGGATACCGCGGCGTTCGTCCGTCTCGCCGCGGAGTCCTGAACAGGCGCCGGCATGGTGCTGTAATAGATTGTCGCGCAAAGCATTCGGCGGTGGTGTCGGTTGGCCTTCCGGTGCGTGGTCCCGGTCGGTTCGCGGCCGGCCCGTGGCCGGTGGGTGGCATCGGACCACTGCTGTCGCGGTATCCGATTCCGCCGCCGGGTGACTGCTCGCCGAAGTGTTCGCGCGGTTCATCGTCGAGAATCCCGGCCGTTGTGAAGGCGGAGCCGCTCACGCTGAGGCGGTGATCCAGGTCGTGACGGCCGGACTCGTGGCCGCTGCCTCGCCGAACCCCGCTGTTCCAGCGAAACCGGGGCCGCCCGCTGGTCGGCGGACGGCCCCGGTTTCGCTGGGCGCTCAGATATTCGAGCGCCTTCTCAGCCGGCGATTTCGTAGCCCGCCTCGTCCACCGCTGCCGCGATATCGGCATCGGAGATGGGGGCGCTGCCCGCGACGACGACCCGGCCGGACGCGAGGTCCACATCGACGCTGGTGACACCGTCGATCTTCCCGATCTCGGTCTGTACCGACTGGACGCAGTGTCCACAGGTCATACCGGTGACGGTGTAGGTGCTGGTCGTGGCCATGGCGTCTCCTTCGTGCTCATATCCCGTTCCGGGAAGGTTCGTTCACTATACCCCCGGGGGGTAACTTGGGGCAACGGGGTCACGGATGCGAGGTGGGTACCTCCGCCTTCGCTCCGGCCGTGCGCGGGCTATAGATGGGCTGCGCCCAGCTGTGCCTATTAGGCGTACCTCCGCCTTCGCTCCGGCCGTGCGCGGGCTATAGATGGGCTGCGCCCAGCTGTGCCTATTAGGCTGGGTCACCGTGCTGTCCGTTGTGCCCAGTCCCGTCACCGTACGGGCTCCATCGAAGGTGAACCTCCATCTGGGAGTAGGTGACCTGCGCGCCGACGGCTACCACGAGCTCACCACCGTTTTCCAGGCACTCTCGCTCGCCGACGACCTGGAGATCACCCCCGCCAACTCGCTCACCCTGCGAGTGACGGGGGAAGGCGCCGCCGAAGTACCCACCGACCGGACCAATCTGGTGTGGAAAGCCGCGGTCCGGCTCGCACAGCTGGCCGGGCGCGCGCCACTGGTCGAGATCGCCATCGACAAGGGCATCCCGGTGGCCGGGGGGATGGCCGGCGGCAGTGCCGACGCGGCCGCCGCCCTGGTCGGGCTGAACGAACTGTGGGGGCTCGGGATGAACCGCGACGAACTCGCCGCCGTGGGTGCCGAACTGGGCAGTGATGTGCCGTTCGCCCTGCACGGCGGAACCGCCCTGGGGACCGGACGTGGCGAACGCCTGCTACCGGTGCTGTCGCGTAACGCTTTCCATTGGGTGCTGGCGCTGGCCAAAGGCGGGCTGTCCACCCCGGAGGTCTTCACCGAACTCGACCGTTTGCGGGTCCAGGGGGCACCGCCCCGGCTCGGCGCGCCCCAGGAGATCATGCAGGCGCTGGCCTCGGGTGATGCGCGACAGCTCGCGCCTCTGCTCGGTAACGATCTACAGGCCGCAGCGGTATCGCTGCGACCTGATCTGCGCCGCACCCTGCGCGCGGGCGTGGAGGTCGGCGCGCTGGCCGGACTGGTCTCGGGTTCCGGCCCGACCTGTGCGTTCCTCTGCGAATCGGCGGAATCGGCGGTCGCGGTCGCGGCGGAACTCTCGGGCGCGGGGGTGGCTCGCAGCGTGCGCACGGCCACCGGGCCTGTTCCCGGCGCTCGAGTGACCGGTCACGACGAACCACATCCGCCCGCGCCCGAACCCGGCCCCGGGCCCCGCCGCGCCTGATCGGCGCTACCTCCTGTCCGGACGCTCTGCGGCTCCTCGGTCGAGTTCGGGGGTATATCAGGCGTACCTCCGCCTTCGCTGCGGCCGTGCGCGGGCTGTGGATGGGCTGTGCCCAGCAGTGTTCATCAGGCGTACCTCCGCATTCGCTCCGGCCGTGCGCGGGCTGTGGATGGGCTCCGCCCAGCTGCGCCTATTAGGCTGGCCGTGGCCCCGTACTGGCGGGGCCGGCAGCCGGAGGCGGAAGGATCCATGTCCAACCTGATCAACCTCGAGCAGGTCAGCAAGAGTTTCGGGATCACACCGCTGCTCGACGGGGTATCCCTCGGCGTGCATTCCGGCGACCGGATCGGGGTCGTGGGCCTCAATGGGGGCGGTAAGACCACGTTGCTGGAGGTGCTGACCGGCCTCGAGAATCCCGACAGCGGCCGGGTGAGCCGGGTCGGCGGCTTGCGGATGGCCGTGGTGACCCAGCGCGGGGTGCTGCCCACGGGTGCCACCATCGGTGAGGTGGTGCTGGCCGGGCTGGCCGATGACGCGCCCACCGGCGATATCGCCGAACACGAATGGGCCGCCGACCCGCGGATCCGGTCGGTGCTCGACGGTATCGGTATCGCCGATCTGGGCCTGGACACCTCGGTCACCAACCTGTCCGGTGGCGAACGTCGCCGGGTCGCGCTGGCCGCGGCGCTGGTGCGGGAACTGGATCTGCTGGTGCTCGACGAGCCGACCAACCATCTCGATGTCGAAGGTGTGGAATGGCTGGCCGGGCATCTGCTGGCCCGGCGCAGCGCGCTGGTCGTCGTGACCCACGACCGCTGGTTCCTGGATACGGTCGCCACCCGCACCTGGGAGGTCGTGGGGGGCCGGGTGGAGACCTATGAGGGCGGCTACGGAGACTGGATCTTCGCGCGCGCCGAACGCGCCCGCCAGGCCGATGCCACCGAGGCCCGGCGCCGCAACCTCGCGCGCAAAGAACTGGCGTGGCTGCGGCGCGGTCCGCAGGCCCGGACCTCCAAGCCGCGCTATCGCGTCGAGGCCGCCGAGGCATTGATCGCCGATGTACCGCCGCCGCGTGATTCGGTCTCGCTGGCCGCGTTCGCCAAGAAGCGCCTGGGTCGGGTGGTGATCGAGCTCGAAGACGTCACCCTCGCCACACCGGACGGCCGTGAACTCGTGCGCGATCTCACCTGGCAGCTGGCTCCCGGGGAACGCGTCGGTCTGGTCGGGGTGAACGGATCGGGTAAGACCACGCTGTTGCGTGCGCTCGCCGGTGACATCGACCCGGAATCCGGTAAACGGGTACAGGGGCAGACCGTGCGGATCGGCTGGCTCCGGCAGGAACTCGACGATCTCCCCACCGATATGCGGGTGCTCGAGGCGGTCCAGCAGATCGCCATGCGAATCACCCTGGGAGAGGGCGGCAAAGCGCTGGAACTCTCGGCCGGGCAGCTCGCCGAACGGCTCGGCTTCAGCCCGGCGCGCCAGCGCACACCGGTACGCGACCTCTCGGGCGGCGAACGGCGCCGGTTGCAGCTGACCCGCATCCTCATGGCCGAGCCCAATGTGCTGCTGCTCGACGAGCCCACCAACGATCTCGATATCGACACCCTCCAGCAGTTGGAGGATCTGCTGGACAACTGGGCCGGGACCCTGGTGGTGATCAGTCACGACCGCTATCTGGTCGAACGGATCTGCGATACCACCTGGGCGTTGTTCGGCGACGGCGCTCTCACCAATCTGCCCGGGGGGATCGCTCAATATCTGCGCCGCCGGGCCGAACTGTCGGCCGCCGCGCCGGCGGCAGCGCAGTCCGGTCCGCAGACGGCCGGTCCGCAGACCGATTCCGCGGCCTACCGCGCCGCCCGCAAGGAGCTCACCCGTCTGGAACGCGCCATCGACAAATTGGGTGAGCGAGAGAAGGCTCTGCACGCGGCATTGGCCGATGCGGCGACCGAACCGGACAAACTGATGACCCTCGGTGCCGAACTCAAGGATGTGCAGGCCCAGAAGGAAACGGCCGAGGAACGCTGGATGGAACTCGCCGACGAGGTGTGAGACAACCGCCGGTGGCCGGGAGCTCGGCCACCGGCCTGTTCGGTCGCCCGGATCATGGAACCGCCCCGCCGGCGGTCAGTGGTTCTCGGCCGCCGGCCCGTCTTCGCCGGTGATCGGCAGACTGGCCTGGACGAATTCTCCGCCGAAGGTGGTGAGTGCGATACCGCGGTGCTGGAGTTTGCCGCGACCGGCCTGTTTCGACAGTTCGGTCGCCGGTGCCTGGGCCTCCAGCAGTTGATAGCGCTCCGGTGTGCCCACCGGCTCGCGCAGCAGTTCGATCAGGCCGATGCGGCGCAGATTGGTCAGGTAGCGCTGGACCCGTTCGGGATGCCGGAGTCCGGCGTGTTCGCCGATCATGCTCACCCCGATCTCGGCCGTACCGGACCCCTGTTCCGTTTTGCGGCTGCCGCGCCGCACCCGGCGGCCGTCGCGTACGGTCACCGCCGGCTGCGGGCCTTCGAGCCGCAGCAACCGCAGGATGCGGGCCTCGTCGGAGGTGAGCTCGGCCAGGATCCGAGCGAATGCCGGATGGCCCTCGTCCGCGGCGCGCGGGCTGGCGGCCAAGCGCAGCAGTGCCGCGCCCTGTTCGCGCAGTGACCGTTCGGTGGGGGATTCGGCGGGTGGTTCGGCCGCCGGGACGCCCAGTGCGCGCCGTACCGCCTCCTGTACCTGCTGGACCGCCTCGGTACGGATCTCCGCCGGAGGCAGACCGGCCATACTGCCGCGCACCACCGTTTCGGTGATATCCAGCGCGGTGTGCACGCCCCAGCGCGCCGTTCCCGATACCGCCGACGCCGCGACTCGTGCGACACCGCTCACCGCGCGAATGGTCGCGGCGGGGCCACCGGGCCGCCCCGGCTCGTCGCTGTCCCGCGTTTCTCGTTTCACAGCCATGTGGTCGCCACCCCCGTTCCGAAGACCAGGATATGCGCGTATCCGGCGAACAGGCCCAGGACGCCACCGTGCACGAACAGCAGCCATTCGTCCTGTTTGATCGCCGCCCGCAGCATATCGACGAAATCGTTCGGTGACAGTTCGGACATCTGTTTGGCGATATAGGCGCTGATCTGCTTACCCTGCCGCACGTTGAAATCAGCGTCGGAGAAGGCCAGCGGGGCGATCGCCATCGCCTCGGAGGTCAGGGTCCGCGTCAGCGACTGGTACTCGCGGCTGCCGAGCACCAGTTTCACCGCGCCGCGCGCCGGGCCCAGTGCCCGGTCGGCGGCCGGGCGCAGGGTGTCCTCCAGCATCTGGAGGGTGCGGTCGGATTTCGGTCCGTTCAGCAGTTCGTCACCGATATTGGCGAGCGTCATCACCTGGGTGGAGACCAGCTCGGCGTACCCGGTGGTGATCTCACCCTGTCGTTTGATCAGCAGGCCCTGCCGCCACGGGCACCACCACTTCGGTTCGGCGGGCGCGAAGATCATGTTCAGGCCCACCCAGTTGACCACCCAGCCGATGATCACCCCGCCGATCGGCAGGACCGCCAGCGTCGGCCATCCGGTCAGCTGGAGAATCGCCACCAGCACCACACCCATCGGTGCGCCGAAGTAGAGGCCGAAGTTCTGCATGAACCGCAATTCCTTGGCACCCAGCACCTGGAACAATTGATTGAGCAACTGGGGGCGGGATTGGAAATAACGGATAACCATCTGTTTGACATCGAGTAGCTGGTCGATGTTCGCGCCGAGTTCGGTGGTGAGTTCACGCAGGATATCGGGTAGCTGCTGGCGAACCCGTTCATGGACCAACTCGCGGACCTGCGCCGGCAAGTTGTACCAGAGCTGCGGATGTTCACGACGCAGTATCGTCTCGACGATATCGCGGATCTGTGTCTCCGCGGTCACCGCGAGGTGTTCGGCGAGCGCGTCCGGTTCCAGTTCACGGTAGAAATCGGAGACACTGCCCAGTTTCGAAAGTCCTTTGTCCACCGCGATACTGGCCATCTTGTCGGCACGCGAGGGGACGATGCCCTGCCAGCCGAATCGGCCGTCGTGGCTGAGCAGCGGCAGGATCTGGATCCGTTTGGGCAGATACGGATACAGGTACTGCAGACCGGGTACCCGCACACCGTGAAATGCGATCGGCCGGAACAGCATCAGCACACCGGTCCAGTTCGTGATGTAGCCGATGACGCCGGTGAACAGCGGAATGGTCAGCAATTCCAGGAGGATCGTCGGGTGCACCCCGAACACACTCTCCAACACGACACACCCTCCTGCTCCGGTGATCGCCGCCTCACCGGGACCCTCAAATTAGCACCACCGCCGCCCGGCGACCGCGCCGCGGCGGCCGCCGGGCGAGGAGCGCGTTCATCAGGCGTACCTCCGCATTCGCTCCGGCCGTGCGCGGGCGGTCGGTGGGCTTCGCCCAGCTGCGCCCACTAGTGTCTCAGACGAGAGCCGGATTCATGGTCCGGCGGCGGATGATCGCGGCGAATGGGCAATAATCGGTGAGCGGATTCGTTCATCTGGCGATATCGGAGTAGACGTGGCAGACGACAGGACCGGACAGGAGATCCCCCGGACCGGTTCCCGAGCCGTGCAGCGCAGCGCGTCACCGGGTGCGGTGCGGGCGTCGAACCCGGGAACCGCGCGGGGTTCTTCGCCCAACGGGGTCCGTGCTTCCACCTCGGGTATCGAACGTCGTCCGCCGTCGAGTGTGGAACGCAGCTCCGATGTCGAGCAGCGGCAGATCAGCAACGAGGCCCGGCTGATCCGCGGGGTCTTCCGGGCGGCGGGCCTGGCGGCCGGCAGTGTGGTGCGCGGGGGCCAGTGGGCGGTGGAAACCTCCTACGAGGTGACCCGGGAGATCACCCAGGCGGCGCTGGACGGGGAATCGTCGGCCGAGATCGCCGAACGGACCGGTAACGCGCTGCGTTCCATCGCGCGCAGTGCGCTCGGCGTGACCGAGGGATCGGTGCGCGAGATCGTCAGCTATGTGCCGACCGGGCAGACCTCCGCCCAGCAGACCGTCGCCGTCGGTTCCTACCTGCGCTCGGCCAGTGTCGCCGAACTGCGCAAACGCGGGGACGCGTTGCTGGCCCGTTCGGCCGATGTCTACTTCACCGAAGAGGTGCATCCGGCCTACGACCGGATCCTGGACGAACTCGCCCCCGACGAGGCCCGCATTCTGCGCTATATGGCGCTCAACGGTCCGCAGCCGACAGTCGATGTGCGCACCAACCGCCCCCTGGGTATCGGATCGGAACTCATCGCCGGGGGCCTGACCTCGGTCCCCGAGCAGGCCGGGGTGCGCTATATGGACCGCGCGCGCTCGTACCTCATCAACCTGAACCGGCTGGGGCTGACCGATAATTCCGACGACCCGGTCGTGCTGAGCCGCTATATGGTGCTGGAGGTCCAGCCGATCGTGGAGGAGGCGCTGAAAAAAGCGGGCCGGGCGCCGAAAATTGTCCGCAAAAGTTTGCGCCTGACCGAGTTCGGAGAGGATTTCTGCCGGACCTGCTTCACGATCGGCAACGGCGAACGGCCCTGATATCGCCCAGCGGAAACGGTGCCGAAGGTATCTACCCGGCCCTATTCCGTACCGACCGGCCGGGTCGCCCGAGCCCGTGATACCGCCGACGCAGGATAGCAATCCGATACAGATCTGAATTACCTCCCTATTTGTCCATTTCAGGTGGGATGGTGGAGATATGGACCAGGGCGAGGAGCGCAACGATCCCGGGCCGCGCCCGGGTGGATTTCCGCGGCGGCCGGGCCAGAGCAGCGAAACGATGGCCTTCTCCGGTGCCGCGCTGGCGGCCGCATTGGGAGCCGGACTCGACGTCTCGCTGCCACCGCGGCTCGAGCCCGAGCCGGAGGTGCCGTTGACGATGGGGCCGATGCGTCCCGGCGAACGATCCGGGGTGACCACCGTGGCGACCGACGACGTGCTCGCGATACATCGCCTCAAATTCCGGTATCTGCGTGCGCTGGATACCAAACACTGGGACGAACTCGCGGAGACGCTGATTCCGGAGGCCACGGCCACCTACAGCGAATACCTGCAGTTCGAATCCCGGGAAGCATTTCTCACATTTCTGCGCAATACTCTCGGGCCGCATGTCATCACCGAACATCGATGCGATCATCCCGAGATCGATGTGGACGGTGATCGGGCCACCGGAATCTGGTACCTGTCCGATACCGCGCTGATCCCCGAGAACAATATGCTGCTGCGCGGCTCGGCCTTCTACAACGACGAATACGTACGCTGCGACGACGGCAATTGGCGGATCGCGCGCACCGGCTACGAACGCACCTACGAAGTGGTGCTCTCGCTCAGCGATCTGCCCAGCCTGCGGCTCACCGCCAACCGGTGGGGGCTGATCCAGCAGCCCTCGGGAATCGAAGAGGTCGAACGGACCCCGCGTGACTATCCCGCGCCCGGCGCCCGGCCCGAAACCGGTGGATACGATACCGAGCGCGAGTATCCGGGCCCCGAGGAGCGGGCGGCCGGTTGAGCCCGCTCAGTCGGCGGCGGCGACCAGCGGTTCCAGCGTGAGGTCGGGCATCTCCTTCTGGATGTACTGCAACCGCCATTTATCGCTGAACACGGCCAGGACGGCGCCGTCGCTCCGGGTGAACACCTCCACCCCGCGCTGGCGATCCAGTTCGGGTGCCGATTCGGCGTCGGTACGCCGGGCGATCGTATAGGCGAGATGGTCGAGCTGGGTCTCGACACCGAACTCACCCTGCATACGGGCGGTCACCACTTCGAACTGCATGGGACCGACAGCGGCGAGTACCGGTGCGGCGTCACCGCGCGAATCGTTGCGCAGTACCTGCACCACACCTTCGGAATCGAGCTGATCGATCGCCTTGCGGAACTGTTTGTACTTACCCGCGCTCTGCGCCCGCAATGCGGCGAAATGCTCCGGCGCGAACGAGGGGATCGGCGGGAACTCGACCTTCTTGTCCACGAAAAGGGTGTGGCCGGGGGCCAGTGCGGTCGCGTTGACGAGCCCCACCACATCGCCGGGGTAGGCGGTGTCCACGGTCGCGCGCTCGCGGCCGAATACGGTCAGCGCGTATTTGGTGGCGAACGGGCGGCCGGTCTGCGCGTGGGTGACCACCATGCCGCGTTCGAATTCACCGGAGACGATCCGCATGAACGCCAGCCGGTCACGATGGGCGGTATCCATACCGGCCTGCACCTTGAACACCACCGCGCTGAACGGGGCATCGGGTTCGCGCGCGGTGCCGTCGACCGCGGCCCGGGAGCGGGGTGCGGGGGCCAGCGCCACCAGGCTCTCCAGTAGTTGCCGGACCCCGAAGTTCAGCATCGCCGAGGCGTAGATCACCGGCGAGGTCTGCCCGGCGAGAAAGAGTTCCTGATCATGGTCCTGACCGGTGGCCGAGAGCAGTTCGCTCTCCTCCGCGGCCGTGCTCCACGGCTCGCCCTCGCGTGCTTCGGCGGCCTCGGGGGTCAGCGACTCCTCGGGCGCGATGGTCGCGCCACCGGCGGTGCGGGTGAAGTGGATGTATTCGGCGGCCGTGCCGTCGCGCCCACGGCGCAGCAGGCCCCGGAAGTCTCCGGCGATCCCGACCGGCAGGAACAGCGGGGTCGGGGTGAGCCCGATCCGCTCTTCGATCTCGTCGAGCAGTTCCAGCGGAGCGCGTCCCGGCCGATCCCATTTGTTGATGACCGTGATCACCGGGATACCCCGGTGACGGCACACCTGGAACAGTTTCAGTGTCTGCGGTTCCAGGCCCTTGGCCGCGTCGATCAGCATCACCGCGGCATCCACCGCGGTGAGGACGCGATAGGTGTCCTCGGAGAAATCGGAGTGCCCGGGGGTGTCGACCAGATTGATCACATTGTCGACCTCGGAGCCGGCCGCCCGGTAGTTGAACTGCAGCGCGGTGGAACTCACCGAGATACCGCGCGCCTTCTCCATCTCCATCCAGTCCGACACCGTCGACTTACGTCCCGCTTTGCCGTGGATGGCGCCCGCCTCGGAGATCTTGCGGGCGTGCAGCGCGAGAGCTTCGGTGAGCGTCGATTTACCCGCGTCGGGATGCGAGATCACGGCGAAGGTGCGGCGCCGCGACACCTCGGCGGCCAATCCGCGCGCGGCGGGCGCGACGAAGCCCTCGGTGGAGGCGGTCAACGGAATCAACCTTTCGGCGGAAGTGCGGGACAACCGTCCAGGTTACGTGACGACCGCGTAGCGCCGATCCCGCACCTACCCGGTCGATCGGGCACTCACCACACCTTCGCCCGATTCCCCGGCCGCCTCGACTTCGGGTGGTCCCGCCCCTTCTCCTGCCGGCCGACAGGGAGAAAGATCACTGCTGTCGATCGCGGCGTGTGGGAGCAGCCGACCGCCCGCCGGCCCGCGCGCCCTCGACTTCGACCCCGGCCCGATACCTCGGCCACCGGGAGCACCGGCACTATCGCACGCACCGTGACCGTATCCGGCTGCCCGTCGTACCCACAGAGTCGTCGACCTGTATCGACGACGGACCATTTCCGGCCGACCCGTACCGCATCGAGAACCCCGGCACAACGACGGTGACCCCAGCAACCGGTGACCCCAGCAACCGGTGACCCCAGCAACCGGTGACCCCAGCAATCGGGACCCCGGCAGACGTCGACTCAGCAGGCGGCGACCCCCAGTATCCGGGCCCACCAGGTCATCGAGGCATTCCGCCGTATCACCTCCCATCTACCCCGGATGGTCCACATCCGCAACCGGGGTTGATAGGGCCCCGCCCAGCGGCGCCGAAGGCGCCGCAAATAGACACAGCCACCCGATTCAGGAGTTATGCGGCGACTGAGTTACAGTATTCGGGTTGTCTCGGCGAGGGTTCGCATTTCTGCGGCACCGTGATCGACGCGGCGCGGCTTCCGGCCGCCTCCGATCGGTCTTCGCCTGACGAGCAGACCAACCGACCAGGGGCGCGATTACCCTGGCACCGCCCACCAGCCCGGTAGAGCCGTAGGAGTTATCCAGTCATGTCCGACGTCAACCTTCTCGAAGCGCAGATCCGCACCGAGTTCGGCAAGGGCGCAGCGCGCCGTACCCGCCGGGCGGGCAACGTGCCGGCCGTGCTGTACGGGCACCAGTCGGACCCCCAGCATCTGTCGCTGGACGCCCTGTCGTTCGCTGCCATCCTGCGTCAGCACGGCACCAACGCGGTGCTGAACCTGAGCATCGAGGGCAAGAAGCAGCTCGCCCTGACCAAGTCGGTCGTCGTCCACCCGATCCACCGCTACATCGAGCACGCCGACCTGCTGATCGTGCAGCGGGGCGAGGCGGTCACCGCCGATGTTCCGGTGACTCTCACCGGTGAGGCCGGCCCCGGGACCCTGGTCACCCAGGAGGCCACCACCATCTCCGTTTCGGCCGAGGCTCTCAATATTCCGGAGTCCATCGAGGTCTCCATCGCCGGTGCCGAGGTCGGTACCCAGATCACCGCGGGCGCGATCACGCTGCCCAAGGGCGTCAGCCTGGCCGGTGACCCCGAGACGCTCATCGTGAACATCGTCGAGCCGCGCACCGCCGAGCCGGAGGCCGAGGCCGAGGCCGCCGAGGGCGAGAGCGCCGAATAGGGATCCGGCCACCTTTTTCGATGGCCGATACCGCGCCGGCGCTCATCGTCGGCCTGGGTAATCCGGGTCCTGCCTATGAGCGGACCCGGCACAATGTGGGCTTTCTGGTCGCCGACTCGCTCGCGGAGCGGGTCGGCGGCCGGTTCACCGCCCATAAGAAATCGGGCGCCGATCTGTTGCAGGCCCGGTTGGACGGACGTCAGGTGCTGATCGCGAAACCGCGGTCGTTCATGAACCTGTCCGGCCGGCCGGTTGCCGCACTGGCCCGGTTCTTCTCGGTCCCGCCGGCCGAGGTCGTGGTCGTACACGACGAATTGGATCTCCCGTTCGGTGAGATCAGGCTCAAACGCGGTGGTGGCGAGGGCGGGCACAACGGCCTGCGGTCGGTGTCCGGAGCGCTCACCACCAAGGACTATGTGCGCACCCGTATCGGGATCGGGCGCCCGCCCGGCCGACAGGATCCGGCCGATTTCGTGCTCAAACCGTTCTCGTCGGCCGAGCGCAAGGAAGTACCCACGGTGGTCGAGCAGGCGGCCGACGCCGTGGAGCTGCTGTTACGGGTGGGGTTGGAGATGGCGCAGAACCGGCTGCACTGATCTGCGCCGGGCCGGGTCGTGACCGGGAAACCCACCGCATCGCGCCGGGATACGCCGACCCGGCCCGCCCTCGATCGCGCTCACATCGCGGCGGTCGCGTTATCGGTGATCGACGCGACCGGGGTGGACGGTTTCTCGATGCGGAAGCTCGCCGCGGCGCTGGGTGTGGACCCCATGGCCGCCTATCGGCATTTCTCGGATCAGCAGGAGTTGCTCGACGCGGTCGCCGCCGCGATGTTCGCCGAGCTGGACCTGGATGATCTGCCCTGGCATGCCGACTGGCGTGCTTTGATGGGCTCGTACGCGCGGCGCCTGCGCTCGATGCTCGATCGGCATCCCCGAGCCGTGCAGGTCCTCGCCGGCCGGCCGGTCCGCAACGACGCGGCCATCGATATCGGGAACCGGATGATCGCCGCCCTGCGGACGTCGGGCTTCCCGCCGGGGACCGCGCTACAGCTGACCCGGTGCCTGCAGGAGTACGTCCTCGGCCATATGCTGGCCAGAGCCGGTAGCAGCGGCGAGCGCAGTCGTAAGCCCGCTCCGGATGCTCCCGGATACAACCTGCTCGCCGCCGCCGACGACGCGACAGCGGGCGGCGATCACCTCGAGGTCGCGGTGACGGCCCTGCTCGAAGGCTTCGCCCGCCACTGCGCGACCCCGGCGACCGATCCCCGGTCCGGCTCGACTGCGCCGCTTCCCGGTTCTTCGTAACGCCACGCTCCGCTCGGTCGCGCTCAGATCCGGGCCGCCAGGACGAGGGCGAACCGGTCCTCGGGATCGGTCCACGCATGTTCCAGCACGAATCCCGCGCTGCGGAGTTCGCCGTCCAGTCCCGGGAGCCGGAACTTCGCCGAGATCTCGGTGCGTATCTGCTCGCCCCGGGCGAAGCGTGCGGTGAATCCGAGATCGGCGACCGTGACGTTCATATCGCGGGTCGCTTCCAGGCGCATCTCGATCCATTCGTTGTCCGGATCCCAGTGCGCGATATGACGGAAGGACTCCGGATCGAAATCGGCCCGCAGCCGGGAATTGATGACCCGCAGTACATTGCGGTTGAATTCCGCGGTGACCCCGGCGGGATCGTCGTAGGCGGGGATCAGGATTTCGGGGTCCACGACGAGTCCGGCACCCAGCAGCAGTTGTTCACCCGGCTCCAGCACATCGTGGATACCGGTGAGGAATTCGGCGCGTTCGCCGGGGACCATATTGCCGATCGTGCCGCCCAGGAACGCAATCATCCGGCGTCCACCGCGGGGCAGGGTGCCGAGAGTGTCGGTGAAATCGCTGACCACACCGTGCACCGCCAGACCGGGGAACTCCGCGGCCACCCCGGCCGCTGATTCGCGCAGCGCTGTTGCCGAAACATCCTGTGGTACATAGATTTTGAGCGGACCCTCCGCGGTGAGGGCATTCAGCAGGATCCGGGTCTTCGCCGCCGAACCGGAGCCCAGCTCGACCAGGACCTCGGCCTTCGCGGTGCGGGCTATCGCCCCGGCGACCGATTCCAGCAGGGCCCGTTCGGTACGGGTCGGATAGTACTCGGGCAGTGCGGTGATCTTTTCGAACAATTCACTGCCGCGGGCATCGTAGAACCATTTCGGGGGCAGCCATTTCGGGCTCGCGGTGAGCCCCCGGCGCGCGTCGGTGCGCAACGCCTCGGTGAGATCGGCGTCGGTGAGATGGATTTCCACGATCGGCTGGGTCATAGCGGCAGGCTTTCGGTCTCGGTGGATCGGCCGAGCTCGAGGGATTCGACACTCAGCCCGCCGGGTTCGGCGTGGACGAGACTCCGATCCGGTAGTTGCCGCCACCGGATGTCGTCGTCGTAGGGTTCGGAGGCCAGTACGGCGAAATCGTCGCCGATCAGGGCGTACAGCGAGTGATAGCAGGTGGTGGCCCACAGCTCCGCACCGTCGCCGAGCAGCAGGTTCACCCGGGCATCGGGTGCGTGGTGCAGTACCCCGGTGACGAGCAGACGCAACGCGGTGCCCGGGGTTTCGGCCAGTCCCGCCGGCGGTTCGGGGTCGAGCAACCGGCTCAGCAGTACCCACAGGGCGGCCGAATCGGTGAGTGCCTCGGCCTCGAGCAGATGGCTGGTCTCGTAGCGGCGGGTCATACCGGCGCGGGTCGCGGCGACATCCAGATCGGACAGGACAGCGGTCAGCACGGAACGCCACTGCGGTACGACACCGTTGTGGCTGAACGCCCACCGGTCCCACAGGAACGGCGCGCACGCCGAACGCTCCACCGGCATCCCGACCGTGGCCGAGCGGACCGACCCCAGTACCGCGTGCGAGGTCAGCTGTGGCAGTACCTCGTCCACCGCCGGATCGGTCCAGATCGGTTCGGCATTGCGGTAGCGGGTGACCGGTGTCGCGCCCGGACCCCACCACGCGACCCCGAACCCGTCGGCATTGATCGTCCCGCCGCCGCGCATCTCGCGGGGTGCCCACGCCTGGGTGCGCAGGGAATGCTGACCGCGGGTCAGTACCTCACCCACCGGGACGGGGGGACCCACATAGCCGATATGCCGGCACATCAGGACTCTTCCGGGCCCACGGTGCGGGCCAGCCGGAATCCGGCGAAGATCTGCCGGCGGATCGGATGATCCCAGTTGCGGAAGGTGCCCCGGCAGGCGACCGGGTCGGTACCGAAGGAACCGCCGCGCAGCACCCGGTAATCGCCGCCGAAGAACACCTCCGAGTACTCGCGGTACGGGAAGGCACGGAATCCCGGGTAGGGGTGGAATCCGGAAGAGGTCCATTCCCAGACATCGCCGATGAGCTGGTGCACACCGGCCGGTGAGGCGCCCGCGGGGTAGGCACCGATATCCGCGGGTTCGAGGTGGTGCTGGCCGAGATTGGCCAGGCCGGGACCGGGATCGCTGTCACCCCACGGATAGGCGCGGGCGCGGCCGGTCACCGGGTCGTAGCGGGCCGCTTTCTCCCATTCGGCCTCGGTGGGCAGCCGCTTACCGGCCCAGTTCGCGTAGGCCTCGGCCTCGAACCAGCAGACGTGCACCACCGGTTGTTCGGGCCGCAGCGGCCGCAGCGCCCCGAACACCCGCCGCCACCACTGTCCGTCCGCATCGCGTTCCCAGAACTGCGGTGCCGTGAGCCCGGCCTCCCGCCGATGCGACCAGCCGCGCTCGGACCACAGCTCCCGCCGCTCGTAGCCGCCGTCGGCGACGAAAGCCAGGTACTGCGCATTGCTCACGGGAGCGGCATCGATCGCGAACGCCGGGACGCGCACCGGATGGGCCGGCCGTTCGTTGTCCAGCGCCCAGGGATCGGTGGAGGTACCCATTACGAACTCCCCCGCGGGGATCACGACCTCCCCGCGCACCACCGCTGTCGCGGCCGGCGGCGTGGGCGCGGTCAGTACCGGTGCCCCCGCGCGCAACTGGTGGGTGGCGAGCATGGTCTCGTCGTGCTGCTGTTCGTGCTGGGCGATCATGCCGAAGGCGAAACCGCCCGCGACGAGCTCGTTGCCCCGCAGCGGGCTGCGGTCCAGGACGTCCCACACCTTGTCGCGGACCGTGCCGACATAGTCGCGGGCTTCGCCGGGACCGAGCAGCGGCAGCTGCGGCCGATTCGAGCGCGCGTGTTTGAACGCGTCGTAGAGTTCGTCGATATCGGGCCGGACCGGAGTCCGGCCGCCGACATCACGGACGAGCCACAACTCCTCCTGACTGCCGATATGGGCCAGATCCCATACCAGCGGGCTCATCAGCGGCGAATGTTGCGCGCGCAGTTCGGCCTCGTCCACGCAGTCGGTGAGGGTGGCGGTGCGGCGCCTGGCCCGGATGAGGGCGGCCGCGATGTGCTCGCGGAGTCGTTCGGTTTCGATGAGGTCGGCGTTCGGCTGGGTGACGGTCACGATGCTCTCCGCTCGTCGACGGGTGATCGGTGGATGGTGGCGCGGGCCGGGCCGGCGTGATCAGACACAGTGCGCCTCCTCCTGCGGCGCCCGGCCGGCCGCGCAACGCCGGACCGCGGCGCGTATCTGCGCCGTGGTCCCCGCACTGTGAGCGGCGGCCGCCTCCAATACCGCGACGGCGGCGGCCCGCAGCTCCGGATCGGCGAGACCGTGGCGGGCGGCGTCGTACCAGCGCCCACCCGTCGCGCTCGCCGCGGCCGTCGCGTCGGCGACCGCGGCCGGGGTGGACAGCAGCGCGTCCAGGACGGTGATCGGGACCGTCCAGCCGGCGCCGGGTTGGGCGTCGAGATAGCGGACCTCGAAGTATCCGGCCGGTCGGACCGGCGGGAACAGCGTGGTCAGGTGGTAGTCGAGATCACCGATATCGGGGCGGCGGCCGATCGCCTCGTCCAGATCGCCGGACAGCCAGTCGCCGAATGTGGCCGCGGGGGGAGCCGCCCAGGCGACCCGTTCGGCCGGTTCGGGTCGCCGGACGCAGAGCAGGGGCGCGTCCAGCGCCCACGAGGCGTACTCGCGCACCGGATCGGTCCAGTCAGCGACGGGCGGGCAGGCCCGCTCCGGGTCCAGGTGCAGCCAGGTGCGCATCCGCTGGGAGGCCCATTCGCCGGTGGGCGCGCCACGCAGTACCGGTGAACACGCGAAGGCGGCGATCAGGGCGGGACCGACGGTGTGCAGGGCGTGCCAGCGGGCGTTCAGTTCGGCGCGATCGGCGCCGATATCGAGACTGACCTGAGCTGCCGCGGTATTGCTCATCATGAGCCGGCCGTAGGGACCGATCCGGGTGAAGTAGTGCTCCATCGCCTGGTAGCGCGGAAGGCCGAGCTGACATCGGGGCGTGCGGGCCGGATCGGCCGCGGCGGCGATCATCCGGATGGATCGGGTGCTCAGGAGTTCGCGTAGCCGTTGTTCGTCGGCGCGTAGCCGGGCACACAGGTCGGCGGCGTCGGTGACGGCGATGCTGGAGAGTTCGATCTGCCCGCCTGGTTCGACGGTGACGCGGCTGCCGCCGGGCAGCGCGTGGGCGGGAGAATCGGGCGCGATGGCGCGGGGTGCGTAGGGGCCCAGTGCCTGGGCCAGCAGTTCGGTCGTCGGCCGGGGCCCGGCGAACAGATGAGGTGGGCCCGCGGCCGGTCTTCGTGCGCTCCTTCGTGTCGTACGACCGGTACGGCAGACGGTGAACCATTCGAGTTCGGCGCCGATGAGGCGGGGCGGACCCACCTTGAAACAGACACCTCCGATATACGCTTCGGCCGCCGCTCGACTGGACAGGGCCGGATGCGGTGGTAGGTCGCTGGTCGATTCCGGATGTTCGAGCGTGACCGCCATACCAACCTCCGTGCGGCTTCTCGCTGGTTCGTAACTCATCTGTTCGGTCCGGGACGCTGCCCGAGCCCGCGTGGAATCCAGAGTAGCGACGGGGACGGACAGAAACGTTCGCAGCGCGAACAGGTCACGGATCCGTCATAGTCTCGGAAGCATGGTCGATGAGCAGCGAGTACGTGACGATACGCCCGGTGTCGGGGCCGGGGCCGTTTTTCTGGACAGTGCGGGGTCCTCGCTTCCGCCGCGGGTGGTCACCGAGACGGTGATCGCGCACCTGCGGCGGGAGGCCGAGATCGGCGGGTACCGGGCCGCGAACGAACGTCTCGACGATCTGGCCGGGGTGAAGGAGGCGATAGCGACCCTGCTGAACACCACATCCGACACCATCGCGCTGAGCGACAGCGCCACGCGCGGCTGGTCGGACTTCTTCTACGCCGTTCCGCTGAATCCCGGCGACCGCATCCTCCTGTCCGGGGCCGACTACGCCAGCAATGCCATCGCCGCCCTGCAACGGGCCCGGGCCACCGGTGCCCGGGTGGAACAGATTCCCAGCGACGAGGTGGGCCGGATCGATCTCGACGCACTGGCCGCCATGATGGACGAACGGGTCCGGCTGGTCTCGCTGCTGCACGTACCCACCAACGGCGGGCTGGTGAACCCGGTGGGTGCCGCGGCGCGGATCGCGCGGGAGGCGGGCGCGTTCGTTCTGCTCGACGCCTGCCAGTCCGCCGGTCAGCTGCCGCTGGATGTCGCCGAACTGGGAGTGGACGCGCTGTCGGCCACCGGGCGGAAATGGTTGCGCGGACCGCGGGGCACCGGGTTCCTCTATCTGCGCCCCGAGCTCGCCGCCGCGCTGGAACCGGGCCGGCTCGATCTGCACAGCGCCCAGTGGACCGGTCCGCACGAGTACCGGATGGCTCCGGACGCGACCCGGTTCGAGTTCTGGGAACACGATGTCGCGGCCCGGCTCGGGCTCGGTGCGGCGGTGCGCTACCTGCTCGAACTCGGTCCGGAGGAGGTGTACGCGGCTGTCGCCGAGCGCGCCGAATATCTGCGGGGCGCGCTCGGTGAGGTACCCGGAGTGACCGTCCGCGATCTCGGGGTGGAACACAGCGGCATCGTGTCGTTCACGGTGGCCGGTACCGCGCCGGTGGAGGTCCGGGATCGCCTGCTCGGCAAGGACATCACGGTGACGGTCAGCCATCGCGGATCCACGCTGCTCGATATGTCCGCCCGCGGACTGGATTCGGTGGTGCGCGCGTCACCACACTGCTTCGTGACCTTCGCCGAACTCGATCGGTTCGTCGGTGCCGTCTCGGCGTTGCCGTAGATCCGGGCCGAGAAGTGCGCGCAGCCGAGCGCGGAGCCCGAGGGGCTCGGGTGGCCCGGCGGCATCCACGATCACCGGGGTGATGGTGCGCAAGGCGTGCAGCTGTCCGCCGGGCAGGTGCGTCGCCGCCGCGATGATCACCGCATCGGCTCCGGTCCGGTCCAGCGCCGCGCGGAGTGTCGTGAGATGGTCCGGATCGGGGTCGGCCGGGAGTTCGACCAGCCGGCGGAACCGGTAGCCGTGGGCGATGGCGGCCAACCGCAGTCGCGCGGTGACGAATCCGCGATGCCCGCACAAATCGGTGCGCAGGTAGCCGATGGCTGTCGGCTGCGTGCCCGGTGGGGAAGACGAAGCGTTCGTGTCCCCACCGGGTCGGCGGTCGGTCACCGATAGACCTCCGGTGTCGCCGGTATCCACGGGTCCGTATCGCCATGGCGGTACCACCCGTAAGGGTGGACGACCATCAGCCCGCAGCGTTCGAGTATCACCGGTGCGCGGAAACCGATATGTTCCACTGTCGGTGTCACAATTGCGTCGCCACCGAGTAATTCCGATTTCTGTAATGTCCACGGCAGCGCATCCACGCCGGATTCCACCACCACCCGGGCGACGGCGAATCCGTGTGCGCGGGTGAAGTCGCGGCATTCGGTTTCGAGATGCTCTTGTCTTGTGCCACAAAGACTTTTGTTCAGGTATACGATCGCGGTGGGCAAGGCTCCGCCCTTCCTCGAGAGGCGATGGGGTGCAGCCCGGCGCGGGGTCCGATAGGAGTAGCGGCCGCGATCGGACCAACGGATCCACCATGCTCCAGGTGGTGGAAGCGTTGTTTCCCAATGGATTTCGGGAAATTTCCCGCGCCGGGCGCGAAATCAGTAGACCGGAACAGTGCGCTGTGTGGAACCGCCTCGGTGGAGATTCTTGCCCGATCGGCCCGGTAACCGTGCCGGGCCACTTCCGGCATTGTGTTCCGGGCCGGAGTGTTCCATAAAAGCATTCGATAATTAGGGAAGGTAATAAAATGGCGGGTGGATCCACACTCCCGAAACGAGCACTCGGCCGCGAACTGCGCCGGCTGCGGGAACGCAGCGGCACCAGCCAGGCTGCGGCGGCCCGCGCCATCGAAGTGAGTCCCCAGACGATCGGCCGAATGGAAGACGGGCACGCGTCGCGGCCCACGACATTGCAGATCAACGGTCTCTGCGACCGGTACGGCGCCTCGGACGAGGAACGCCGATTCCTGCTGGACCTGCTACTGGACGCGCGGACGGCGAAACAGAGCGGGGGTGGGTGGTGGCGGGCTTACGCCGACGAAGTCCCCAGGGAGTTCAACCACTATCTCGGGCTGGAGGCGGCGGCCTGCCGTATGACCAGCTGGCAGGTAACGCTCATACCCGGTCTGCTGCAAACACCGGAATATCGACGGGCGATCATCTGGGCTGCCTATCCCGACTGGCCGACCGCGGATGTGGAGCAGCGGTTAGAGCTTGCGGCTCGTCGCCGGGAGAAATTCGATGACAGTACATTCCGGCTGGATGTCCTGCTTTCCGAAGCCGCGCTACGGCATCATGTCGGCGGTCCAGGTGTGATGGCGGACCAACTGCTGCATCTGATCGAAGCGAGTGCCTGGCCGAATGTATCCCTGCGTGTCGTGCCGTTCGACGCGCGAAGCGCGATCGGGCTGGTTGTCCGTTCCTTCGTGTTCCTCGAGTTTCCTGTGCCGTCGAACACAAGGATCGCGGAGCCACCCATCGCTTATGTCGAGGGCTACACCGGAGACCTCCATCTCGAGCGCGCAGGAGAGATCTCTCAGTACACGGAAGCCATACGGCGTATCGCCCGTGTCGCGGCGGGCGAGCAGGAGACCAGGGATCTGGTCGCGCGTATCGCGAAGGAGTACCGCTGATGACCGGCAATCCCCCAGGCGCTCTACGGTTCAAGAGCTCGCATGGAGGTCCGGATCGAGAATGTGTCGAGGTTGCTCACCTTGGGGGAGGTTCGGTAGGGGTTCGTGACAGTAAGAATCGATCCCGTTCTGTCCTTGCGTTCGGTTCAGAGGTTTGGGACGCGTTCTTGAACGCCGCGCAGCGAGGTGCGACCATTCGGTCATGACATGCGTGATCCCGGCCGGGGTTCGGCGGCCGGGACCACGATCGTGCGATGCTTCCGCGAATCTCGGGTTTGCGCGGGAACATCAGGGTGATGATCGATCCAACCGAGGCGCGGTCGCAGTCGTATCGCCGAGGCCTCGTTTGCGGCGGTTTCGTCGACAGCTGATCCACCAGGGACCTACCCGTGGCGGTAGAAGCATGCCTCATCCGAATGTGTTGCACCAGAGCATGTTTCACCTAGCCGCGCCGATGATGGAATAGCTCACTGACGTGAATTGTCCTGTAACGCTCGACGGAATTCGGGGTGGGCTTGGACGAAGGCGAAACGTTCGTCGTAGAGAGGACGGAGTTTCACGTGGCTGCCGGACTTGTCGAACAATTGCACGACAACAATGATACCGATTATCGAACCAGGACAGAAAGCGGAACCCAGCCAGGGCTTCAGCCATTCGATATGCGCGAAACTCGCCACCAGAAAAGCCACGAAGTTCGCGGCCATCATGGCGAGGATTCCCTTTGCCGTGTTGCGGTGGATCCGAACCTTCCTGATGCACCGGTGACATATCGGCCACTCGCCGTCGACAATCGTCGAAATAGGTGCGAAAGATCTCCTGGTACTCACCAGATGTTTCGATATCTCTTGTAGGCTGCGTCCGTTGTGGAAACGTGGGTGGACGTCGGTCTCGTAGAACAAGGTTCGCACCGTTTCCGTTCCCGTCGCCGGTCTGCCGTGCGCGGCACAGACCTTCGGCAGTGGCTGTGCGACTTCCAGTTCGAGAGGTGCCACTCGCAGTGGCCGGTTCGAATTCCGCCAGAGCGGGCCTGTATTGGCAAGTGGCTTCAGCGGCCGGCGTAAGCGAACATTCACATCGTTCTCATGTGTCCACCGACGCTGGTGGGTCATCGGGGCCGGCGTGGACGTATCGCTGACTATTTCGGGATCACTGTTCGGACGATAGAACTCGGGCGCCGGGGTAATTCTTCTCATTGGAGCCAGCCGCTCTGATTCCGCTCACGGAAATATCGGTCGTCCTCGTTCTCCGAATAATAAAGTCTTGTAGCTTTCGGCAACTCTGTCGCCGTATCAGTGGTGATCGGACTCATCTGCGAGTAATTATCGTAGAACCTACTGCACATTTCGGTCACCTGGTCCAGTAGCGGTTTCGGCGCCAGGTCGGCATTCGCGTCGAGATCGAAGTTGTTCTTTGTGTACTCGACTGCTTTCATACCGGTATCGGCGAGTTCGTGTAGCTTGCCCGCCGCGGTGCCGAGATCGGTTGGTGTTACCTTGAATTCGTATGTCATCCCAAATCCTGCCGTGCACAATTCGGCGGACGTGACGCCGCTATCTCCGCCCCACAACCCCCAGCTTCCGGCTGGAGGTGACTGTACCACTGCCGCAACGTAATTGGTCAAGGTGGAAGTGTTTCGTGGGTTCGGAAGCGCAGCCGAGGCGCATCTGGTTCTCCACGATAATTTATATGCCCACTTCGCTTTTCCCAACCGGGACGTGGGCGGCCTGGGCTGTACTGCTGTCCGGGAAGCTATCGGCGTTCACTCCGGCGCGAAGCTCGTCCCACAGCGGAGGTCTGGCACGGACAGAGTCCGGTCGCCGGGATCCGATGGAGCCATGGGGCCCGGAGGGAGCGCCCTATAGTGATAGCGGGGTAATCCGCCGCACCGACACAGGGGAGATCCATGCGAACCGCCGACTTCGTCCGCGCCACGCTCGCCACGGCGGCCGCAGCAGCCCTGGTTACCGGGTGCACATCGAATACCGGGGGATCCGCGACCGGGACAGCGGCACCGACGACTACTGGGTCCGTCGAGGTTTTCAATCCCTGTACAGAACTTCCGGACAACGTCTTGACGGAGGTCGGGCTGAACCCGGCCAGTAAAGACGTCGTGACCGATGCGCCAGAGGGAGAATCCTCCTGGCGGGTGTGTGCCTGGCTGACACCTGATGACCTGGTCCTTGTAAGCATCTTGTCGACATCACACACTCTGGACGAAGCGCGTACGAATGAGAACCTCGCCCAGCCGGTCGAAACTACCGTCGGTTCACGGCCCGCGCTCCGGTCCTACGACAAGGCCGAAACAGACGGCAAATCCTGCTACATGTCCTTCGCGGCCAATCAGGGAATGTTCGAGATCAAGGCTGCGTGGTTCGAAGAAGAGGGTTGGACTCGCGATATCTGCGAGATCACTGGTGAGTTCGCCACCGCTCTTGAACCGCATCTTCCGAAGTAATGATCACCGCACATCGGCTCCGGACAGGCGCGAAGATATGACTGACCAGCTGAAGCACTGGCAGACTCTCAAACAGCAAGCCATCGATGGTGAACTGCACGTCGAGCACGAGGTGGGCACTCTCCTCCGCCAAGAGTGCGAGAATCTCCTGGGCGACCTTCGCAAACGCCGCAACCAGGCGGGGATCCTCGGCCGTCTCGCGGGATATGGAGGTCTGCCCTCCGCGCAGGATATAAAGAGGAAGTTCGAGCTGAAGGCGACAGGAGGCGAGAGCGGCGATTCGGCCGTGGATCGCATCGATGGATTGATCGAGATCGTCAAGCTCATGCGCGACACCTACGCTGCGATGATCGGCGAACTCCAGGAGACCGATCAGCAGAACTCCTCCCAGACCACCACTGCCGGGGAAGGACTCCGCTGATGCCCGCACCTTTGCTGGTCGCCGCCGCGATCGTCGCCGCCGTCGCCACCGTCGATGCCGCGGTCGACGAAGTCACCGGCAACTACGACGAATCCGACGACAACCGGAATCGTGCCTCCGATGCCGCCGGCACCGCCGAGCAGGAGTGGAGTGGCGACCGGAGTCATATCAACAGCGAACTGGCCCGGGTCAGCGAGGATTTCGACGGCGAGTACGCCCCCGCCACCGCGACCAAGGAAGCGTTCAAAACCTGGACGCACCAGCAGATCTGGGAAGCACTCAACGGTAATTCCGAGCATCCGGCCGTGGCGTCCGCCGATATTAATGCCGGTGCGGACGGCTGGCGGCGGCTCACCGGGGATCTCTCCGCCGCGCTCGACACCTTCGGCAAGAACGTCGATACGGTGATCAACGAGAAATGGGGCGGTCAGTCCGCGAACGCGGCGGTCGAGGGCACCCGCACCTTCACCACCGAGGCCCGGAAGCTGGTCAAGAGCTTCGAAATGGTCGCCAACGGTATCGATCTCATGCAGGGCTACCTGGCCCAGGCGAAAATGTCTATCGTGCCGCCGGTCGAGGTGTCCGGGTTCGACGACTTCGTCGGCCATATACCCGGTAACGGTGTCGTCAAGGCCGCCAAGCATCGCGCCAACGAAGCGCAGGCGCAGGCGCAGGATCTGATGATCGAGTTCTACCAGCCCGGAGTCACGGCCGTCGATACCAAAACCCCGGTGCTGCCCGTCACGAAAAGTCCGGTCCAGGAGGGCCCCGGAACACAGCCGCCGGTAGGACCCGGCGGGACTCGGAACCCCGTCGGTACCGACCCGAGTAGCACCGACCCGACCGGGACGAACCCGGCCGGCACAACCCCGCAGGACACGGCCACTCCCGGCCAGGAGACACCGCAGGATTCGGCGACCACCCCCGCCGGCACCGAAACTCCGGCGTCGACCACCCCGGCGACAACAACGACACCGGCGAACACCGTCCCGCTCGAGGAACCGGTGGGCCGGCCGAACACCACCACACCCGGATCGCCGAGTGGGGCACCGATGGTCACCACTCCGGGTGGACAACAGCCCGCGGGCACCCCGGGCCGCACCGTCAGCGGAGCGCCCGGCAGCCCGAATCAGACCCCCGGGCCCGCGACCCGTTCCGGTAGCCCGGCCGCTACCCGTGGCATGTCCGGGATGCCAGGCGCGATGGGTGCCGGTGGCCAACGCGGTCGCGGGGAGGACGACGACGAACACAAGACACCCGACTATCTCGTCCAGGACCGCGCCAGCGAACTGCTCGGCGAACAGCCGCGGGTGCTTCCGCCGGGCGGGGTCATCGGCGCATGAACGGATCTCGCTGGCAGCTGGACGGTTACGGTTTCACGCTGGCACTCGAGGCCATGGGACGCGACCGGTTACCGTATCCGCTGGAATACCAGCCGCATCGGATGGCGCACGACGACGATTTCCGGCATTACCGGCAGCGGGTCGCACGCCGATTGCAGACAGTGTTCGACGAGCGGCTCTACCGGGCGCTCACCGTGCTCCTGGAACCGGAGATCCGCGTCGAGGTCCACGGCGTCCACGGTCCCGAGCAGAACACGGCGGTGCGGATCCACGCCGGCGTCGTCGGGCGAGTCGCTGTGCTGGCCACGCAGTTACCCGGACGGGCACGGAAATCCGGCGGCGATATCGTCCTCACCCAGCTCCGTACCGACCAGCTGGCTGCTCAGCTGGTGGCGGGCCTGCCACAGGTCACAACCGGCCGCCACCAACCCATCCGCGCCCGGCGCAGCGACCTGAACGCGCCCGTCTACTCCCGGCACCCGACGCGGCTGTCCCCGGTGGAGGAACTGCAGCGATTCTTCCGCCGCCGCCGCACCGGCACCGGCGAGATCACCGTCTACCCGGGCTACACCGTCGACACGCGCCCCACCGGCGACGGGTACGCCTTCCTCTGGCTCGACTACCCGGACGACGGCCGCTATCTGCTGCACAACCACAACACCGACGATTTCACTCTCACCCCCGGCCCACCCGATGAAATCCTGCACCAACTCCGCAGCCGCCTGGAAGCCGCCCACCGAGTCCGCTCCCGCGCTCGGCAGTGAAGTACAGGGCTGCCGGAGCGGCGTTGATACGGGCTGCCGAGGGTGCCAGGAGTACGTGGTCGAACGGCGGGTCGGAAATGACCGAGTCAGGAGAGAACGTGCCGGCGACTCCCGCCACCCCGGCGGTCTCCGAGCGGGTCGTCGCTGATCCACGACCTCCGGTATCTCCGCCGGCAGTACATCGCAGGACCTCTCGAGAAGAGGTCCGTCGTCCCCGGCGAACCGGGCGAGGACGACCGCTGTTTCCGTGAGCGCGGCCGGTCGGTGTGATGGCGAACTATCCGGCCACCCATGCCTGTACGCCGTTCCGGTCCGTGAACGCCGGTGTGCCCGTCCCATCGGGACGGGCACAGCCGGGCCGTGGCTCACGCGTTGACCGGGATCGACAGCACGATCTCCTGTTCGTTCCCGGGCAGATAGTGTGCCGTCACGATCCGGCCCACCTGCACATTCCCGATCGCGGTCGGCGGCAGGAACTTCTCCGAGACGGTGGTGAAAGTGCTGCCGTCGGGCCGGGTGACCGCCAGTCCCACCGCGACCTTCGAGTATCCGTCGCGGATCTCGCCCGGGACGGTGAGCGACTGGACCACGGCCTGGGCCGCGATACCGCGGGCGGCGATATCCACCTTCGCCTTCGTGGTGAACCCCTTGCGGATCATCGATTCGTTCATCATCCGCTGTGCCGCCGCGCTGTCCCCGGACAGATCCAGTTCGACGATGCCGGGACGGTCCGGTCGGTAGCGCACCGGCAGCACCACCCCGGGTGCCAGCAGTGCGAGTTCGGTGAGCGGTACCACCGATTTCGCGGTGGCGTCGAATCGTTCGCCCTGCGCGCCCTCGACGCTGAACTCGATCCGGATCTGCGGCTGGTCGTTCAGGGTGACCCCGGTGTGCGCGAACGACCGGATGGTCCCCAAACCCAGTGGAGCGTGCCGGAAATCGCCGGTGTTGCGACCGGTGAGGGCGGTGACGATACCCGTGCCGGTGAAGGCGAAAACCGTGACCACCAGGCTGAGCGCGATGATCGGCAGGGCCAGGAAGCCGTTCAGCCAGGCCAGGGCGGCGGGCTCGTAGACGCTGCCGGGTTCGTAGGTGAGGCCGTGCCAGAGGTAGAAACCGACGGCGAGGGCGGCGCCGGCGAGGGCGACGGTACGCAGGGTGCGGATCATGGTGTTCTCCTGAGGGTCGTTGTGGTCCGGATACCTGGCCACCTCGTCGCTCCGGGCGTCCGGCGAAAGCCGTTCGCGCGGGGCGACGAGGAGCCGGATGTCCGGACCTCTCAGCCGCCGACGATGGTCGAGCAGGCGAAGGTGATCTCGAAGGCCGCGGTGGCGGGCCCGGCGAGCGGGTTGGTCATATCGGGCGCGCTGATACCCTCGCCGGTCACGGTGAAGGTGTCGCCGTCCTTGGCCAGCTGTGCCGAACCGCCGGGCTGGCCGTTGCCGTAGCCGACCGCGTACGGCATCCCGTCGGCCCCGCCCTGGCTGCCGGCGATGGCCACCGCCTGCACGGTCTTGTCGTCGACGATGCTGGCGCTGACACTCAGCTGGCCGTACCGCTCGTTGGCGGTATCGGTCAGGGCCAGGGCCAAGGTGTTGCCCTGTTTCGCGCAGGTGGTCTCGAAATTCCCCGCCAGCGCCTTGCCGTCGACCAGGGCGGCCGATTCGCCTCCGGCGGCACCGGCGGGCGCCGCGGCCGGCGAGCTCGGGTCCGCCGGGGCGGCGGTGGTGCTCGCGTCGTCGCCGCAGGCGGACAGCAGCAGGGTGGCGGAGGCGGCGAGGGCGACGGCGCCGAGGCGGAAGAGTGTGGTGTTCATGGTGGTTCCTGTTCTCTCGGTGGTCCGGCCCGGTGTCCGGGGCCGTTACGAGAAAAGTAGGAATCGGCGCCCGCCTACCGATCCCAACTTTCGGCACCGCCACGCGGCCGGAACTCCGATAACCTGGGCTCATGCGACGACCGCGGGCCATGGTGCTCGATGAGGTGTGGCGCGGTCTCGAAGGTGTCGAGGCGCTCAGCGGCTCCGCGGGCGGGCCGTTGCGCCGCACGGTGAAACTGATCCTCGATCCGCTGGTCATCCGGCCGGTGCAGTATCCGAGCTGCGGAGGCGCGGTACTGACCGCCGACGGCGCGACGCTGCTGGCCGCCCGGGTGTACGCCCACGCCGACGCGTTGCGCGCGACCGCGGCCTGGTTCACGCTCCTCAAACAGGTCCGCCGCCGGCTGCGGATCACCGAGGGCACCGCGCAGGATCTCTACTTCCAGCGTTGTTTCGAATTGGCCGCCACCCGGGGCCATCCCGATCCGGACCGGGACCGTGTCCGCGCCGAGGCGGTACTGCGCGAGATCCACGGCTTCGCGGCCGGGCGCACCACCCAGGCACTGAAGGACCATCTCACCGACCCCGCGCGGGCCGCGCTGCTCGACGATCTGCTGAGCACGGCCTGGGGCCGCCGCCCGGCGCCGCCCGCGGTACGGGCCGAGCACACCGCCGCATTGGGGCAACTGCTGGAATACGCGGTCGCGACCCGCACCGAGGCCGATACCCGCCCCGGACGGCGGCTGCTCACGGAGCTGGTCGCCCGGACGGTGGGTACACATACGGGAATCGAGCTGTGGCGGTTCGGAACCGGTATTGCGGCTACAGATCTCGTACGGCACAACGCGCACGGTCTGGGACTGACGGTCCACGTGGTGCCGTGCCGTCCGGAGGTGGGGGTATCGGCGTCGACCGCCACCCTCGGACTGCCGTTCGACCGTACCGTCCACGAACGAGTCTTCACGGTGCTGCAGGTCTCCACCGAACGTGCCGAACTGCCCCCGATCCCGGATCTGGTCACCACCGAGATCGCCCGCAGTTGCGCGCCGTGGGCACTGCTCGGCGAATCGCTACGGGTCACCGCGGCGGCCGGGGTGGAGCTGGCGCTCGGGCTCGCCCCGATCACCCCGCCGAACCCGCGGCCCGCGGCCGGGACAGCCGTGGAATCGGCCGCGCATCAGCTGGTGAACAGCCGATGGCAGCGCGAGGCCTATGTGCTGCAGGCACGCCGGTTGGCGATCCATCCGGTGCCGGGGGAACAGAGCCCGCTCGCCGTGATCGCCGCCGAACTGCAGACGCCGTGGCGCCCCTACCTGCGCCGGCTGTGGGTGCGGTTGCACGGCCGCGATGTCCGGGAGATGCCGGTCACCGAACTCGATGAGCTGTGGGATCTGCTGGACGGGGTGGCGCGTTCGGTGGTACTCGATCACCGAACCCGGGTCCGCAAAGCGTTGAGCGCGCATACGGTGCGGGAGCCGGATACGGCCGAACCGAGGGCGGTCTGATGGTCGATATCGTGCGTATCCGGCTGATCCGTCCGGGCCTGTGGGGTATCGCGCCACCGGGTTCACCCACACCGGCGGACGCGGATCCGGGCCTGGACACCGCCGTGCTGGAGGTCGGGGGCGGGCATCTGAGCTGGAGTCTGCTCGCAGACCAGCGGGTTCCGGCCGCGACCCTGGACGATCTCGATACCGCCCAGGAGTGGTTGTGGGCCCTCTACGGCGCCGAGATCGCGGTGGCGGCCGATGAATACACCGAACCGGTGGATCTGCCCACCCGCCCGGAGCGGCCCGAGCTGGCGGCCGCGGTACGCCGCCTCGGCTACGCGCAGTGGGCGGCCCGCTGGTGGCCCGCTTCGACGGTGGACGGAATTCCCGGCCTGGACCCGGTCGAACTCGACCGCGAGATCGCGGAATTGAGCGAGTTCTGCGACAGCCTCGTCGCGGGCGCCGACGCACCCGCTGCTCCGGCTATCGGATCCGACACTGTCCCGGCGCCCGGCCGCGCCTCCGATTACGCGCTGGCCGCGGGTGGGCAGCCGCGCGGCTCCGGGGCGGCACTGATCCTCGAAAGGGGCAGCGCCGGATGGGATTGGCGGTATTGTCCGGCCGGTATCGTCGACGCTTCCGAACGCGCGGTCTCCTGGGAACTCGAACGGCTCGCGGGTGGTAACACCCTCCGGGTGCGGGCGGTGGCCGCGCCGGATCTCCACGGGGAACCGCCCGAACATCTGCGACCCCGCGCGCTGGTCCGCACCCCGGCCGGGACCCGCGTCGCGGCGCTGGTGCTGAACGGGGACACCTGGACCGCCACCATGGCCGATCCCGGCGAGACCGTATCGGGTGTCGAGATCTATGTGCCGGGGGTCGGACGATCGGCGCCGGCAGCGTTGTCCGATTCCGGCGGTCCGGAACAACCGTCCCCGGCCGACCCCGCGACCGGCGCCCGGGAGCGTGACCGGATCAGGGAACTCGCGCACGCCCGGTTGCGTCGCGCCGGACAGACCGCGCCGACCCTCGCGGATGTCCCCGGGAAGCCTGTCGCGGGGCTCCCGGATATCGAACCTCTGCGTGCCGAGATCGCGGCCGCCGTCACGGATTCGGACTTCTGAGATGAGTGAACAGGAACCACCCGGGCTGGAACTGCTGTACGAGGGTGCGGCGGCCTACCAGCGCGGTGACATCGCCGAGGCGCTGCGGATCTTCGAGCACGCGGTGGCGACGACCACCGACGGTGTCCGCACCAGCGCGTTGATCAACGCGGCGAGTATGTACGACGAACTCGGCGACCACGAAGGCGCGGCGGCCCGCTACCGGTCGGCGCTCGGGCAGATCCCGGCGGACGCCACCGAGAAACTGGCTTCCACACTGATCAACTATTCGCAGGCTCTCCAGCATCTCGGCGCCCTCGACGACGCGCAATCGGCCCTGGAACAGGCGCGGGATCTACTCGCCGACGCCGAGGATCTCGGTGTGCTGCGGGTGTCGTGTCTGCTCTCGTTGAGCGCCGTGGCGTCACATCGTAGCCAGTGGAGCCGGGTCGTCGAGATCGCGACCGAATCCCTGGACGCGGCACTGCGTTTCGCCCCGCAGCTGGCCGGACATCCGCTGATGACTCTGGCCGGTGCGTATTTCGAGACCGGTCGGCGGGAACTCGGCGTGGATTTCGCGCAGCAGGCGCTGGCGGCGTTCACCGCGGCCGGAGACCGTAACGCCGTCGCCGACACCCAGCAGAATCTGGCCCAGCTCTACAGCCGGCTCGACCGGCTCGACGAGGCCGAACAGCTGGTCGTGGCCAGCCAGGACTACTACGAGCGGGCCGGACTCGGGTACCGGGCGGGGATCGGCTGGAAACTGCGCGGCTACCTCGCCGAATGCCGTGGGGAGGTCGACCTGGCCGACGATTGGTACCGGCGCAGTCTCGACTGTTTCCGGGATTCCGGTGCGGTCCTGGACTCGGCCGCGGTGCAGTGCCGGCTCGCCACCGTGGCCTACGCCCGGGGGCTGGTCGGGGAGGGACAGGAACTGCTGGACGCGGCGTTCACGGTGTATGCGGAACGCGGGCTCGGCCTGCAGTGCGCCCAGCTCGACTACTGGCACGCGGTGCTGGTGCAGATGGTGGTCGACGATATGGATTCCCCACCCGACGAACTGCTGGCGCTGGGCCGCGCGCTCGCGGTGCCCGCCGCGATCGCCATCGACGCGGTGCGCTACACGCTGCCGGGTGGCCATCAGCGCGATCAGTGGAACCGGGAGGTGGCCGACCCCGCTGTCCAGCTGGCCTTCCGGTTCGCCTATCTGTGCCGCGACGGTCTGCTGCTGGCCGATCTGATCGAGACGCAATGCGCGGGCACGACACTGGATATGGATCCCGGCGAGCGAGTGGACCGCCCCCAGTTCCCACTGGACGGGCCCACCCGGCCCGCCGACGGCGAACCGCGTTCGGGTCCACTGCATCTCGGCGCCGCACTGGCACGGGTCGCCGCGTCCGCCGGGCTACCGGTGTCACCGCCGCCGCGGCTTGCCCTGGGCCCCGGGGCGCGTATCGCACTCGGCGAGTACATCGCGGCCGCCGAGCAGCGCTACGGGCAGCGTGTCCGCGAGGACCGGGTGATTCCGGCATGAGTGAGTCAGGCCCGGAGGCGGTAGCGGAGCGTGACCATGGAGGGCCCTCGCTCATGCCCTGTGGATACAGCATGAACGGCCGGGGTGCGGGGGAGTCGCGATGAACGACCGGCCGACCGTGCTGGTGCGGATGGCCGACGCGGGCGATGTGTACGTGTCCTGGCGTTGGCTCGGATACGACGCGGCATCCGGCGTGACGGCACTACCCGGGGCCGATATCGACGCGGTGGTGCGGGAGTTGACCGCCGCCCTGCCGGATCCGAATATGCCCGGCGGTCTGGAACATACGCTGACCGGCGCCGCCTTCGCTGCGCCCGATACCGAATATCTGCTGGCGCGCGACCTCTCCCGCGCCCTGCTGCCCTATGATCTGGCCGGTCAGCTGCATACGCTCCACCAGCGGGGGATCCGCCCGCTGATCCGGCTCCAGCCCTCGCCCCGGGTCGCCCAGGTGCCGTGGGAGATCCTGGCCCCCGCACCGGACGTGCGGATGATCGATATCGCCGATATCGGACTGCTGGCACCGGCCGGTATCGTGCACGCGCCCACGCGTATTGCCCGTTCGTGGGCCGATACCCGCGAGTTGCCGGTGGTGGCCGTCATCGACCCCCGGGTGCCCGGATTCCGGGCCGACTCCGAACTCGGTTCGGTACTCGGGCGGATGACCGGTCCGGCGCCGCTGACCGAACGTATCGCGGAGCATATCGCCGCGGGCCGGATCCGGCCGGAGGTCACCGAGCCCACCGAGATCTTCCGCCGCACCGACCTCGACCGGGAATGGTTGTCGCGCACCTTGGGTGCCGGGGCCGCCCGGCTGCTGTACGTCGGCCATGTCACCGCCGCGCGGCCGGAATCCGGACAGAGCGAGAACACCGAACTCCATCTGGCCTGCACCACCGATACGGTCGGGTTCGCCGAACCGCAGCGCACCCACCGTCCACTGTCGGCCAAGGATCTGCTCCTCGGCACTCATACGCTCGACTCCGAACCGGTCGCGGGCCGTGATCTGTGGCCCGTCCCCAGCCGGGTCGCTCTCATCGCCTGTGAAAGCGGTGGTGATCTGCGGTTCACCGAGGCGTTGGGCCTGATCGCCGCCATGATCACCGGGGGCGCCGAACTGGTCACCGCCACCCGCTGGACGTTACCCACCGATCTCGCTTTCCAGCGTTTCGGCGGTGTGGCCGGCACTACTCCGTTGCAGGAGGTCGTCTGCGCGGTCGACGCGGCGCACGAGACGACCGATCCGGTGGCGGCGCTGTCGGAATGGCAACGTGACCGGCTGCGTGCCTGGCGCGCGACGGGAGCCGTCGAGAATTCGCCGCTGCTGTGGTCGGCCTTCGCGACCTTCACGACCTGACGGCTATCGGGGTCGGTGACGCACTCGAGTCGCCGCGATGCAGTGCGATGTCCGCGGTGGTACATCCGGCCCGGATTCCGCCACTTCGCGAGCGGTGACGAGGCTTCGGCAGTAGACCGGCCGGTCCGCCCGCCTACGGCGGACGCTCTCACGTTGCGCCGCAGAGGTTTCTGTTCCGGTATACGATCACAGCGGGTGGAGATCCACCGCTTCTCCGGGAGCGGGGGATGGAAGCCCGACGCAGGGTCCGATGTGCTGTGGCGGCCGTGATCGGACCACCGGTGGCGCGGTTTCGGCGGTTCCACCGGTGTCCCCGAAGGGTCCGGGGGCCTCCCTGCGCCGGGCGGGTGATCGGACGGTACCTGTGGTGTACCCCCGGCTCGTTCCTCAGTGCTGGATCAGGCTGCCGACCGGCACCGGGTCGATATGACCGGTCACCGGGCGAATCCATACGGGGCCCGACCCGAGGTACCGCGACCGGGCCATCCAACAGCCCTGGCCGCGTACGGTTTCAGGGCCGGAGGACATACTTGCCCCGCACCCCGCCCCGGGCCAGTTCCCGGTGGGCGTCGGCGGCCCGGTCGAGCGGTAGTACGGCGTGTACCCGGGCCGGAAGACGACCGCTCGCGGTATCGGCGAGGAATCCGGCCAGGCGCGCACCGTCGGCCACCACGGATACGGCGCGGACGGTGATATCGCGCTCGGCGGGTGGTTCGGCACCCGGCCGGACGCCGACGAACAGACCGCCGTCGCGGACCAGCGCCAGACCCTGTTCCTGCAGTGTCGCGGCATCGGCCACCGCATCCCAGCCGGGTTCGGCCGTGGTGGTGAAATCGGCGCCGAGTCCGCGGACGAACTCCTCGTCGGTACTCCGGGCCAGCCCCGTGACTCGCCAGCCGCGCTCCCGGGCGAACCGGATCACATAGCCGCCGACCGCGCCCGCGGCACCCGTCACCAGGAGCTCCCGGCCGTCGCCGGCGCCGAGCAGATCCACCAGCTGGGCAGCGGTGAGACTGTTGAGCGGGACGGTGGCCGCGGTGGCCAGATCGAGTTCGTCCGGTACGCGGGCGATATCGGTGACCGGGACGATCAGCTGTTCGGCGTAGGTGCCGAAATCGCGGTCGAATCCACCGACCAGACCCGCGACCCGGCTGCCGACCGGAAGATCGACACCCGGGCCGCTCGCGGTGACGGTACCGGCGAAATCGGTACCGATACCGGTGTAGGCGGACCGGGTGATCAGTCCGAGCTGGTGGAAGACACCGGCGGTGAGCGCCAGATCGACCGGGTTGACGGCCGCACCGGCGATCTCGACCCGCACCTGGCCCGGTCCGGGCTCGGCGACGGGTACCTCGATGATCTCGATGGAATCGGGGCCGGCCGGGGTCCGGACGACTGCGCTGCGGAATGTGCTGGACATGGACGCCTCCTGTAGAGATTTTCGTGCTGTAGCTCCACAATGGAGTGGTAACTCTCTATTGGGAAGTAGGCACCTCTAGGTGCGTATCCCACCGCGCGGTAGGAAGGAGCGGTCGTGGCGACGATGACAGCGGCCCAGAAACGGGCTCGGGAGAAGACCGACTACGACGCGTTCTTCGCGGAATGCCCCAGTCGTCAACTGCTGGAGCGGATCTCCGGGAAATGGGTGGCGCTGGTCCTGGCCGCCCTGGGAAGCGACGGACCGAATCCCGGCGCGGAATGCGGCGGTGGTCCCCAGCGGCTGCGCTATTCCGAGCTGGCCCGGCGGCTGGCCGGGGTCAGCCAGAAGATGCTCACCCAGACCCTGCGCACCCTGGAGCGGGACGGTCTGGTCGTCCGGACGGTGACGCCGACCGTGCCGGTCACCGTCACCTACGAGCTGACCGAACTCGGCTTATCGCTGCACGAGATCATGCGCGGGATCAAGACGTGGGCGGAAGCGCATATGGACGAGGTGCAGTCCCGCCGCGTGGAGTTCGATCGGGCGGTACCCGCGCGCGAAGCGGGCGGCGGCACCGCCTGAGATGACGCCCGGCCGGCCCGGTTCATCGGCGCGACGGGAACGGAACGTGATCCAGATCCGCCGCGATCACGATATCCCCGCCGAAAATCCCCCGCGCCTCCGCGAGATGCTGGTCCAGGTCGGGATAGCGCTGGGAGAAATGGGTCAGGACCAGTGTCCGGGCTCCGGCCTCGGCGGCGATCCGGGCCGCCTGCCCGGCGGTGAGGTGGCCGTGCTCGGCCGCCAGATGCGCGTCGGCATCGAGGAAGGTCGCTTCGATCACCAGCATGTCCACGCCGGACGCGAGTTCCCGCGCGCCCGGGCAGATCCGGGTGTCCATGACGAACGCGAAGCTCTGTCCGCGCCGGAGCGTGCTCACTTCGTCCAGGGTCACGGTCCGGCCCCGCCAGTCGATTTCGCCCTCCCGCTGCAACCGGCCCACGATCGGGCCGTGCAGGCCGAGCTCGTCGAGCCGCTCCGGCCGGATGGTGCGATAGTCCGGTTCGGTGAGCCGGTAACCGAACGCCTCCACCGGATGGTCGAGGCGGGCGGTGGTCACTTCGAACGGGGCGCCGGGAGCCGGGAGTACACCCGGTGCGGTGATCGGTCGCTGCCGGAGTTCCACCGCACGGTGATAGGCGGTGGCATCGCACAGGTTGTCGAAGAACCGCTGACCCGAGGCCGGATAGTAGGTATCGATCGGATGCGGGACCCGGTCCAGATTGATCCGCTGGACCACCCCCGCCAGGCCCAGGCTGTGGTCTCCGTGGAAATGGGTTATCGCGATCCGGGTGAGATCGGTGGCGGAGATACCGGCGCGGATCATCTGCCGCTGGGTACCCTCGCCGGGGTCGAACAGTACAGCTTCGCCACCCCAGCGCAGCACATAACCGTTGTGGTTGCGCCGGGCGGTCGGCACCTGGCTCGCGGTGCCCAGGACCACCAGTTCCCGCTGTGACATCTATTCGCACCACGGCGGCCGCGCCGCCCCTGCCGGCGTAGTGAATCCGCCGGCGTTTCGTTCGTCGGGCATAGGCCAGACGATATCCGCCGTCGCGGTGCCGCGCCGGGCATGGGCGAAAAGTGCGGATCTCGCGCGGCGGGCCTTTATCGGCCCCGGAATTCGCGGTACAGATCGGGTAGGAAACCGGCCAGGTGGCGCATTTCCTGGCCGCAGTGGAAGAGCAGATCGCGCGCCGGGTCCAGGCGCAGGATCAGGTCGGCCGGGTCCACGGCGGCACCCCGCTCGACCGCGCGAGCCGCCTGTGCCGGATCGGGGATGTGCAGGCCGTGCAGGTTGAGATAGAACCGGCTGCGCATCTCGCACCCGGTGCGGGTCGGGCGTACCTGGTGGGCGAGCCAGCCCAGATCCACCGGGGCGACCGCGCTCCCCACCCGGGCGAAGATCACCGTCTGCTCGGCGGGTATCTCGAAGCCGTGCCCGACCGGATCATGGAACGCTATCGCGAGCTGCTGGAGTTTCGGGCCCACGTATTCGTCGACATAGGAGATGTTGCCGATGTACTTCGCCCGGTCGGGGATCGCCTCGGCGCTGCGGTCGGCGGCCGCGCTCGCGAACAGATGCGCGTCGGGATGCCAGAGTTTGTAGCGGGCCGAATCGACCGAATGCCAGCCGAACCACCAATCCCACATCGCCGAGTTCACCCCGGGCATCTCGGTCCACGCCGCGACCCACAACACGCCCGCGGTGGTCTGCCCGTATCCGGTTTCCACGGCGGAATATCCGGTGGGGCCGAGATCGTCGGTCAACGCGGCGAAATCCGGTATCCGCGCCGCCGGGACGGGTGGGCCCGCGCAGGCGGCGGCGACCGAATCGGCGGGCGGGCCGGTGTGCTCGGTCATGAACCCCGCGAACGGCTTCGTCTGGTCCTGGGCGCTGTATCCGCGGTACCGGGAGTCGGGCGCCGGGCTCCCGGAGTCGGCCGCGGCACGGCTCGTGACCAGCGTCGCGGTGGCGGCCGCGGCCAGGGTGAACACGCTGCGGCGGTCGAGCCGCCCATCGCTCGGCATAGGGAGAAAATAGGGTGCGTGCCGACTCCGCCACCGGTGATCGACCGGATGCTGTGACGCCCCACAACGGCACCCGGTGTACGGGTGCCGTTCCGGGATCCTCGATTCAGCCGAACGATTCGTTGGGCACTATCTCGGTCCCGGTGAGGAGCAACCCGATGACCACCCCGACGACGAGACATACCGCGGCCGCGACGGCCGCCCACTTACCCAGCGGCTCACCCCGAATATGCCCGACCACTCCCAGTATTATCCCTGCGGCGCCGAATACGATCGGGCAGAACAGCAGGGATACCGCGGCGCAGACGAAGCCGATGATGGACAGGACCTGAGGTCCGGAACGTTCCGGTTGCTGAGTGGCGCCGTAGGGCTGGTACTGCTGCTGTTCCGGATAGGCCGGATAACCACCGGGCCCCGGCATGGCACCGGGCCATCCACCCGGCGCCTGCTGTCCGCCGGGTGCGCCGGTGCCCGGCCACCCCTGCTGCCCGCCGGGCACGCCGCCCCACCCCTGCTGTTGTGACCCACTCCAGCCCTGCTGTTCGGGCGCACCCCAGCCCTGCTGCTCCGGTCCGCCCGAGCCCTGCTGCTCCGGCGCGTTCCAACCCTGCCCGCCGCCGTATCCGGCCTCGTGCTGTCCGCTGTACCCGCCCTGCGCGCCGTACCCGCCCTGCGGCGGGTACCGCCCGCCTTCCGGGGGATATCCGCCCGGGGGCTGTCCCGGCCCCTGCTGCCCGCCGGGTGACTGCTGCTGCCAGGCCTGCCCCGGTGACTGCTGCTGCCAGGCCTGCCCCGGTGACTGCTCCTCGGGCCGGGCCGACCACGCCTGCGGTGGCACCTCGCCACCGGCCGGTTGCGTCCCGGGCTGCCGGCCGTACTCGTACGCCGCGGCGCCCGCATCGGGTGCGGGACCGGGCTGGTCCTGGTCCGCGGCGCCCCGGGTCGGACGGGATTCGCGGCCGAGCAGTTTCGGGAGGTACTCGGTGGGGGGATCGTGTGAACCGGCCGTATCGGATGCCCCGGTCGCCTCCGGCGGCTGCGCGGTACCGGACGAAGCCCCGGCGCCGGGCGGCTCCGGCGCCCCGGCCGGGGTCTGCGTGCGGTCGGGTGGTTGCGGCACGCCAGGGGGACGCAACGGTTCGTCCGGAGATTCCCGCGGACGGTCGGCGGACGGTCCCCCGGTCGCACCGGAATCGGGTTCCGGGCGGTCTGTGCTCTTGTCCTCCGGTGTCTCGCCGGAGTCGCGCGGGTCCTGCGGTGTGCTCATCACGTCTCCTCGTTCGTATCGTCGAGGGCTCGTAGGCCGGTACCGCGGTGCGGGCGCAGCGTCAGCTGTCGGGTTCGTCCTCTATATGGATGGCGGCCGCCTCGGCGGGGCGATCGTCGTCGTCGGCGTGGTCGCGGCGGTCCGGTTCCTGCCGCAGTTCCTCGGCTATGCCGAGCCGGCCGTCGTCATCGCCTTCGCGGTTGCGAATGCGCAGATCGGCGGGCGGGTCCTCGATATAGCGTTCGTAGGCGCGGACCTCGTCCTCCTGCTCGTCGTCACCCATATCGGGTTCTCGTGGTTCGCGATCCATACCAACCAGTATGCGCTGCCCCGCGGGCGTGCCGCGGGACCGTGACCAGCGGTGTCGGCTTCCGGCCGGAACGCAGAACGGCCCCGGACCAGTCGGTCCGGGGCCGTTCGGAGCAGGAATCAGGCGTTACCGTTGAACAGTCCGGTCACCGAACCGTTCTCGAACACCTCACGAATGGTGCGGGCCAGCAGCGGCGCGATGGACAGCACGGTGAGCTGCGGGAACTTCTTCTCCTCGGTGATCGGCAGGGTGTTGGTCACCACGACCTCCCGGGCGCCGCAGGACGCGAGCCGCTCGGCGGCGGGAGCGCTGAGCACACCGTGGGTCGCCGCGATCACCACATCGCCGGCACCGGCCTCGCGCAGCACGTTCACCGCGCCGGCGATGGTGCCACCGGTATCGATCATATCGTCGATGAGGATGCAGGTGCGGCCCTCGACGCTGCCGACCACCCGGTTCGACTTCACCTGGTTCGGGACCAGCGGATCACGAGTCTTGTGGATGAAGGCCAGCGGGGCGCCGTCCAGCGAATCCGCCCACTTCTCCGCGACCCGGACCCGGCCGGAATCGGGGGAGACCACAGTGATGTTGTCCAGGCTGTAGTTGGTGCGGACGTACTCGGCGAGCTGCAACTGGGCGTGCATATGGTCGACCGGGCCGTCGAAGAAGCCCTGGATCTGGTCGGTGTGCAGATCGACGGTGACGATACGGTCGGCACCGGCGGTCTTGAGCAGATCGGCCACCAGCCGGGCGGAGATGGGTTCGCGGCCGCGGTGCTTCTTGTCCTGGCGGGCGTAGGGGTAGAACGGCAGGATGGCGGTGATCCGCTTGGCCGAACCGCGCTTGAGCGCGTCGATCATGATCAGCTGTTCCATCAACCACTGGTTCAGCGGCGCCGGGAAACTCTGCAGGACGAAAGCGTCGGAACCACGGACCGACTCCTCGAAGCGAACGAAGATCTCCCCGTTCGCGAACTCACGCGCGGTCTGCGGGGTGACATGGACGTCGAGCTCCTTGGCCACCTGCTCGGCTAGTTCGGGGTGCGACCGTCCGGCGAAGAGCATCAGGTTCTTCTGGTTGTCGATCCATGACGCGGTCACTGCTGGTTGCCATCCTTAAGCTTTGTTGCCCGATCCGGTGTTGTCATCGGCCGCGAGCGCTTTCGCCGCCGCGTCTGCTGCAGCGGTTCCTGGACGTTTCCGCTGCACCCAGTTCTCGATATTGCGCTGCGCGCCTCCGGACACTGCCAACGCGCCCGGCGGAACGTCTTCCCGCAGTACAGTACCTGCCCCGGTATAGGCGCCGTCACCCACGGTCACCGGGGCGATGAACATCGTATCGCTGCCGGTGCGCACGTGGGAGCCCACCACAGTGCGGTGCTTGCGCACCCCGTCGTAGTTCACGAACACACTGGATGCTCCGATGTTGCTGTGCTCGCCGATAGTGGCGTCGCCGATATAGGTCAGATGCGGGATCTTGGTGTGCCGGCCGATTTCGACGTTCTTGGTCTCCACGAAAGCGCCGATCTTGCCGGACTCGCCCAATACCGTCCCCGGCCGCAGATAACTGAACGGTCCGATCGTCGCCTGCGCCGCGATCGTCGCCGCCTCACCGTGCGTGCGGATCACCCGGGCGCCGTCGCCGATCACCATATTGGTGAGGGTCGAGTCCGGGCCGATCTCGGCGTCCTCGCCGACCACCGTGGTACCCAGCAACTGCACTCCCGGGCGCACTACGGTGTCGCGGCCGATCCGGACATCGGTATCGATCCAGGTGGTGGCGGGATCCATGATGGTCACCCCGGCGCGCATATGCCGTTCCAGGATGTAGCGGTTGAGGGTGTGGGCCGCCGCGGCCAGCTGGACCCGGTCGTTCACCCCGGTGACCTTGGCCGAATCGACCAGCCGGGCGCCCTGCACCGGGTACCCCGCCTCGCGGGCGAGCTTCAGGACATCGGTCAGATAGAGCTCGTGCTGGGCGTTGGCGGTGGACAGCCGGCCGAGCATGGTGCGCAGCACCGCGGCGTCGAAGGCGTACACACCGGAGTTGACCTCGCGTATGGCGGCCTGTTCGGGAGTCGCGTCGGCATGCTCGACGATCTCGGCCACCTCGCCGTCGGCGTCACGCACGATCCGGCCGTAACCGTTCGGATCGTCGGGCACGAAGGTGAGGACCGTGACGGCGGGCCGTTCGGGATAACTCCGGTGCTCGTCGAGCAGGGCGGACAGGGTGTGCCCGTCCAGCAGCGGGACATCTCCCGAGGTGACGATGACGTCACCGGCGAAATCCGCGGACAGTCCGGTGAGCCCGACCTGGACGGCGTGCCCGGTCCCGAGCTGCTGTTCCTGGACGACCGGCACGATCTCCCGGTCGAGTTCGCCGGCCACCGCGGCCGCGGCCGCCCCGACCTGCTCACGGTCATGACCCACCACCGTCACCAGATGGTGTGGATCGATGGAATGGGCCGCGTACAGCGCATGCGCCAGCATGCTGCGCCCGGCCAGGGGATGCAGCACCTTGGGGGTCTTCGACCGCATTCTCGTACCGGCACCTGCGGCTAGCACGATGACGGCGGTCTGCTCCTGCATGAATCTCCCTCGGGCCGACGATGGTCATCGTGCACGCGAGCTGCTCCGCCGCCAGGACTCGAACCTGAACTATCTGAACCAAAATCAGAGGTGCTGCCATTACACTACGGCGGACTGTCACACCGGCAGGTACCCGAAACCCGCCGCTGTGTCCCGGCACGGGAACGATACTCGCATGCCACCCCGGGATACGTCGAACCGTGGTGGTGGCGACACGCCAGGGGGAGCCCGACACGTTCCCCTTTGTGACCGGCGGGTCCGGGCAATGCCCGGGTGATTCCACCCGCCGCGGGTCTGAGACAGTTGATCTCGATGGTTCTGGTCGCAGGTCCGGCTCCGGCCGCGCCGCGTGACCCCGATAACCAGGGAGGCGGGAACGTGTCGTCGGGAGAACCGAGAACATCCGAGGAGTCGCCGATCACCGGTGACTCCAAAGAGGCCACCGAACACGTCCGCGCGGCACGTCAGCGGATGACCGGCACCCAGCGCCGCCAGCAGTTGATCGAGATCGGCCGCGCGCTGTTCGCCGAACGCGGCTACGACGCCACCTCCATCGAGGAGATCGCGCAACGCGCCCTGGTATCCAAGCCCGTCGTCTACGAGCACTTCGGTGGTAAAGAGGGGCTATACGCCGTCGTCGTCGACCGTGAGATGTCGATGTTGCTCGATATGATCACTTCCTCGCTCACCAACAACAGGTCCCGGGTCCGGCTCGAACAGGTGGCGCTCGCGCTGCTCACCTATATCGAGCAGCGCACCGACGGATTCCGCATCCTGGTACGCGACCAGCCGGTGTCCTCCACCGACGGCCGCTACTCGAGCCTGCTCAACGAAGCGGTCAATCAAGTGGCGCATCTGCTCGCCGGTGATTTCGAACGGCGCGACCTCGACACCAGCCTCGCGACGCTCTACGCGCAGGCCCTGGTCGGCATGGTCGCCACCACCGCCACCTGGTGGCTGGATGTGCGCAGCCCCTCCAAGGAAGTCGTTGCGACGCACCTGGTCAACCTGTGCTGGAACGGATTGAGCCATCTCGAGGTCGACCCCCAGCTCAGCTCGGAATGGCCCGCGACGACCGGGCCGCATCCGGCGAACTCCCCGGGCGGGCAGCGCAGTTCGGGTAACCCGGACTGAACTACCGGCGAACTCGGACCGGCCGGTGAATCGTGAGACGTAGCGAACACGGATGGTACGGTTCACCCATCCTTTGGGTGCTGTTCGGGCGGTAAGTCGGTCTACTTCGACAATGTCGGTCTACTTCAGGATGGCTGGTTATTGGGATGACAGGCGGAGCTGATGGCTAGGCAAGCGCGCGCGGAGATCACTCGCGATTCCGTGCTGGCGGGCGCTGCCGACGTCTTTCTGCGCTTGGGCTACGCCAATGCGAGCCTCAGCGAGATCATCGCGCAGTCCAACGTGACCAAGGGCGCCTTGTACTTTCACTTCGGGTCCAAGGAGGAACTGGCCCGCGCCGTGGTCGACCAGGGCAACGAGCGTCTCGTCGCATCCTGCAAAGGATTCTTCGACTCCCGCGTCCCGGCACTCGAGGCGGCGATCGGGATCACCTACGTGGTCGCCGACCTGTCGATGAACGATCCGATGGTCGGCGCCATGCTCAAACTCACCCACCAGATCGGCGACTACCGCGGCGCCAACGGCGACAATATCGCCAAGAACTGGGGCGATACCTACCGCATCCTCGCCGAACGGGCGATCACCCAGGGCGACCTCCTCCCCGACCTCGACCCGGAGACCATCGGCCTGCTGCTCTACGGCCTCACCACGGGAATCCACATCGTGGCGGTGGGCACGGAATCGATCGACCAGATGGCATCGCGCATGGAACGAGCCTGGTACTTCCTGCTGCCCTCGGTGGTCCCTGACGACAAGGTGTCGTACTTCCGCGAATTCGCGGCCCGCAGACTCCGCCGCTACGTGCCGTAGTTTTGGCGTCGCCTCCGGCGCCGCGGGGTGGGGCCCTATTAACCCCGGTTCTTCACTCCCGCCGGTCGGTCGCTGCGCTCCCTCCCTCTGGTCGCTCC
>NZ_JBSGIP010000020.1:77321-97984 GCF_053605105.1 Nocardia sp. NPDC003963 | reverse complement strand
GACTGGAGTTGAGTCGTGTTCTCTTCCGATCTACCGGCCCACCGGCCCACCGGGCCGGGGCCCGGGCCGGGGCCCGGGCCGGTGATCCCGGGACCGTCCAGCACGATCGAACAGCTGCACGACCGGGCCGCGCGCGGGCTCGGCCGCGTGCGTGCCCGCTGCGCTCGCTGCCGGAAACCGGCGGATATCGCGCGGCGTCGGGTCCGGATTCACGCGGCGGCCGCTCATTCCTTCCGCCGCAGCGCGATTCCGGCGGTCGGCCGGCTGTTGACGACCGCGCGCCGAATTCGCAGCCGCATATCCGCTCGGGTGGATTACGACGGCCCGGTAGCGTCTCGTAACCTCGGGGTGTGCGTGCACTCGAGCAGATCCAGCAATGGCCGGTCCGGCATGCCGCGGCGGGTGTGGTCACCCGGGACGGCCGGTGGTCGGCCGGTGATCCCGATCGGGTCTACCGGCTCGCGTCGGTCACCAAACCGCTGGTCGCGTACGCGGTGCTGGTGGCCGTGGAAGAAGGCGCGATCGAACTCGACCAGCCTGCCGGGCCGCCCGGTTCGACCGTCCGGCACCTGCTCGCCCACACCTCCGGGGTGGCCTTCGACACCACCGATATTCTCGCCCGGCCCGGTGCCAAGCGAATCTATTCGAGCGCGGGATTCGAACTCCTGGCCGATGCGGTCGCCGAGCACACCGGAATCCCCTTCCCGGAGTATCTGCGTGAGGCCGTATTCGAACCGCTGGGCATGTCCGGTTCGGAGCTGACCGGGTCGGCCGGGCACGGTGCTCAGTCGACTCTCGCCGACCTCTTGCGTTTCGCCGCCGAACTTCTCGAACCGCGGCTCATCTCGGCGCAGACCCGTACCGAGGCCGTTACCGTCCAGTTTCCGGGCTGCGACGGCGTGCTGCCCGGTTTCGGTTCGCAGCGGCCCAACGACTGGGGCCTCGGGTTCGAGATCCGGGACGGTAAGTCACCGCACTGGACCGGTACCACCAACTCGCCCGCGACTTTCGGTCATTTCGGCCAGTCGGGGACTTTCCTGTGGGTGGACCCGCGATACGACGTGGCGTGTGTGGCCTTGAGCGACGAGAATTTCGGTGACTGGTCGCGCGAAGTATGGCCTCCGTTCAGCGATTCGGTCATCGCGGAGGCCATACTCGCCCGCAACACGGCAGAGAAGTAACACGTGTAACACCGGGCACTCGAGTACACTCGGGCAACGCCTTTTCGACGTACCCGTTGGGGAAGACGAGCATCGTCGAAACCGGAGGTGTACGTGGTGCGCGCATCGTCTCGATACGCGGAGGCAACGGCGGGTGTGGTGTACATACACTCGTCGCCCACCGCGCTGTGCCCGCATATCGAATGGGCACTCGCGGCCGCTCTCGGCGCGCCCTCCTGTCTGCGCTGGACCGCGCAGCCCGCGGCCCCCGGGCAACTCCGGGCGACCACCGAATGGATGGGCCCGGTGGGTACCGCGTCCCGTATCGCGCAATCGCTGCGTTCCTGGCCGGTCCTGCGATTCGAGGTGACCGAGGATCCCAGTGAGGGCGTCGACGGTGAGCGCTACAGCTTCGTCCCCGCACTGGGCCTGTGGCACGGTTCCACCAGTGCCAACGGAGATGTGATGATCGGCGAGATGCGCCTGCGGGTTCTGTTGCAGGCCGATCGTGAATTGGCCCGGCACGCCGGGTTCGATCTGGCCGGTGAACTGGACCGGGCACTGGGGACGGCCTGGGACGAGGAACTGGAGGTCTACCGGACCGGCAGCGAGGGTGCCGAGGTCACCTGGTTGCGCCGCGACGTCGGCTGAGGGGGAGATCCGGGAATCGGCCCCTTCACGAATCGCCCGGCTGTCGGCGGAAACCTTCCCACATCTGTTCAACCATGATCGTGTGATCTTCCCATCGGCTCGGCCCGTCCGGCCCGGACTCCGGGAATGGTTGGTCGCCGACCGTATTGCTGAGTTCTCGAACGCCGTCGTTCCAGTTCATCGAACCCTCGATCTTCTGCGCCTCGCGCGTTACCGGGTCGAGGGAGTGATTTTCGTCGATATCGATTCCACTCTCTTCCCATATCTCACGACGCGCTCGGGCCCCCGTCATATACGAGGCGGTGTCGCGAGCCACCAGCTTCTGCACCTGGCGCTCCACCCACTTCTCCTTGTCACCCAACTCATCGAGTCCTGGCGGCGCGACGATATCGGTCAGACTGCTTCGCTGTGCATATCCCACCTGTTGCGCCAGGTGACGGGTCATCTCGGCCGGACCGATGGGTATTTCACTGTATCCCTCCTCGATATCGATGACCTCGGCGTCGGGCACGGTGATCGTTTTGTTCGTGTAGTCGGTGTAGGCATCCAGGCCACCACGCTCGAATTTCCAATCCTGCTGCTGTAGACCACGAATATCCTGCGACAGCGAAGGAGACGACACCACCAGGTCATCGATATCGTCGCCGAGCCCTGTCACGGCGCGCGTATTCCGCGTGGATACCACCGGGTGATCAGTGCCGGGCGAGGAGATACTTTCGATGGGTTCGCGTAGACCGTGATCGGCACCGCCGACCGTATTCGCGGCACCGTGGGCCTTTTCGCCGGCCGATCGGGGCGGTCGAGACCTCAGTTTCGCCACATCCGGGATGAGGTTCTTGGCACGTTGAAGTACTTCCCGCATGGCGCGGAGTATCCCGTCGTTCACGCTGCCGATTCTCACCCGATACCGTCCTGGATGCGACGCCATCGGGCGCGTCCATCGAACTGCCGCCTTCAGGGGCCGGCGGCTCTCCTACGTACTACCGGAATCACAATCCGGCGGCACGTCGTAGCCGGAACACCGCGCCGGTCCGAAGCGGCCGCTGCCCCTGTGGGATTCGATCCGTTCGTTCCGGAACCGGTTCTGCCCCGCACCGTTGTGTGTGCCGCCCGCGCAGCTCCGGTCCACGTGCGGAGTTCGCCCATGCGCCTCAGCGCGACCGAAAGCGGAATCGTATGCCCGATCGGACACGGTAGTGCTAACGTCAGAGATCAGAATTGAATTCTTCGATATAAGAGTTCCGTTCTCTCATTGTTGGTCGTATGGCACGGAAGGAGTCCCGCGTGACGCAACGGAATCGCCGGCAAGGCGCCGCGCCGGGACCGCGGGCCGGAACGACGGCGGTCGTCACCGGTGGTGCCCGCGGCTTCGGCAAGGCGTTCGCAACCGCCCTCGCCGGCGAGGGCGCCGCCGTCGCTCTCGTAGATATCGATGCCGTGGCGGTCGAGCGGACGGCGGCGCATATCCGGCACTCCGGCGGATCCGCGACCGGTTACGCCGGCGACGTCACCGACGAGGCCGCCATGAACGCGATCATGGACCGGGCGGCCGCGGTCCACGGTGGAATCGATATCCTCGTCAACAACGCCGGTCTGCACAGCGACGAGTACAGCAGACCCATCCGGGAAATGGGTCCGGCGAAGACGCGGCGGCTCTTCGAGGTCAATGTCGTCGGCGTGATCGCCTGTACCCTCGCGGCCCAGCCGCATATGGTGCACCGGTCCGGGGCCAGCATCGTCAACATCGCCTCGGCGGCTGCGCATCTGGGCGGTACCGCCTACGGCACCTCGAAACTCGCAGTGGCCGGACTGACCATCACGTTCGCGCGAGAACTCGGTACCGACGGGATCCGGGTCAACGCGATCTCACCCGGTCTGATCTTCACCGATACCATCCGCGCCGAACTGCCCGACGCGGTACAGCAACGCGTGAAGGCGATGCAGTTCATCGATACCGACGGCGCGGAAGCCGATGTGGTCGAGGCGATGCTGTACCTGACATCGGATCGGGCCCGGTTCATCACCGGCGAAACACTGCGAGTGACCGGCGGTATGGCCTCCGGTACCTGAGCTGTGCGAAGCCGCGGGCCGGTCGGTCACGGCGTTGTCGGGTGTGTTCGCCGCCGCCCACCGGCTCACTGTTCATGCGGGTCGGCGAACGCGGCGCCGTGCGGAGCGGCGGGCCCTGTGTATCGCGGTTCGCCACGCGAGTCCGGAGAGGGCGACGGATTCACGAGCGAGCGCGCCCGGCTCGTTCGCCGCGAGCTTCGCGGCCTCCCGGCCGACGATCGCGGCGACGCCGCGTTTGGTGGCAGCACTCGCCTTGGCCAGGCTCCCGCTGTCGTAGGGAGGGCGCGGGTCGTACTCGATCATCAGCTGAGCGGCGCGAGCCACATCGTCCCCGGCGACTTTGCCGACCAGCCACAGGGCCAGATCGATACCGGCCGAGACACCGGCACCGGTGACGATCTTGCCGGCGTGCACGATCCGCGCGTCGCGTACCGGCCGGGCGCCGAATCCCTCGAGTACCGGCAGCTCCGCCCAGTGCGTCGTGGCGGGCTGACCGTCGAGCAGGCCGGCGCCGGCCAGTACGACCGAGCCGGTGCACACCGATGCGGTCCACTGTGTGGTCTCGTGCACTCGCCGCAGCCACTCGAGCAGCCGGCGATCTTTGGCGATCGTCGCACTGGCGCTGCCGGATCCGCCGATCAGGACGATATCGGGTGCCGGGGTTTCGTCGTACGAATGTGTCGCCGCCATGACGAAGACGCCGCTGTCGGCGATCACGGGACCGGGCTCGGCGGATACGAAGCGCAGCTCCGCTCCGGGGATGAACCGCAGCACCTCGTAGGGGCCGACGATGTCCAGCGCGGTCATGCCGGGGTAGACGACGATCGCGATCTGCATGATTACTCCTTCACGAAGCCTTGGGTGCGGTCTGGAAATGCTGGCGATATCGACCGGGTGTGGTCGCCGCGCGACGGGCGAACGCCCGGTACAGGGTCTCGGGTCGTCCGAACCCCACTCGGGTCGCGATGGCCGGGACGAGCAGGTCCGTCGTCTCGAGCAGGATCTTGGCTGCTTCCACCCGCAACGACTCGACGAGGACTGCCGGCGTCACACCGACTTCCTTACGGAATACGCGCGCGAAGTTGCGCGGGCTCATATCCACCCGGGCCGCAAGAGTGTCCACAGACAGGTCCTCGACGAGATGTTCGGGCAGCCAGCGCTGTAGCTCCACCAGTGCGGGAGTGCGTGCCGAAGCACTGCGCAGGTGCACGCTGAACTGCGACTGCCCACCGGGGCGGCGCAGGAAGACCACGAGCCAGCTCGCCGCACGGTGCGCGGTCTCCGACCCGCAATCGGCCTCGACCAGCGCCAGCGCAAGGTCGATACCGGCGGTGACGCCGGCGGAGGTCCACCGGTCGCGGTCGTGGACATAGATGGCGTCGGGCTCGACATCGACGAGCGGATAGTTGTCCCGTAGCGATTCACATGCCGCCCAATGCGTGGCCACCCGATAGCCGTCGAGCAATCCGGCCCGGGCAAGTATTTCCGCGCCCGAGCACACCGAAGTCGTGCGGCGCGCGGTGGCCGACATTCGCCGGAGATCTTCCAGCGCGGCCGGATGGTCGTCGGCGAAGTGATACACCCCCAGCCCCCCGGCGACGAGCAACGTATCGGTTGCGGGCCGCCGGGTGGCCGCGCGGATCGAGATATCCGCGCCGAGGGTGATACCACTGTCCGTCCGCACCGGCTTCCCGTCCGGCGATGCCAGTACGGCCCGGTAGCCCGGGCCGGCGCCCAGCAGTGAAGCCGCGGCGAAGACATCGGTCGGACCGGCCACATCGAGCAGGGCACAGCCGTCGAAGACGACGACTACGACCTCACGAACCACGGCTGCACTCTGCACACACAGATCGTCGCCGCAGCGCCGGATGGCGGCAAGGACAAGTTCATGGCGATTTCGGCCAGGCGCCGCAGCGAATCGCCGGCGACCTCTGCCGATACGGAGCGGCCGGCCGGGAGGCGTACGCCGAACTTCCGCTGTGTCCGGCGCGGGTCGGCGGTTCTCTACCTGCCTCCGGCTGTCGGCACCGAAGCGGCGCACCATAGTCGAGCAACTGTCAGTCTCCGGGCGCCCGGAGAGCGGCCGGCTCGCGGTGCTCGTCGTGGCCGGCGACGGACAGTGTGCACCGGCCGTCCTCGCAGGAGCGCTGCAGCCGGCCCTTCGATATGGTCTGCACCAGCCCGATCGCCCAGCACGTCGGGCAACCACGCAGCGCGAGCAGCGCGACGGGCAGCAGCAACAGGGCGGCCGGTCCGACGATCGGGATCAGCCCGACCGAGCCGATCAGTGCGCCGAAGCCCACTGTGCCGCGCAGCAGATGTTCGAGCAGGGACGTGCTCGCGAAATCGGGAGCGTCAGACTTCGTCCGGGTCATCTCTTCCTCCGGGAGTCGAATCGGATACGGCCTGTAGGGTTTGCCGAACCGCCGCGCGGGCCCGGTGCAGCCGGGATTTCATCGCTGCTGTGCTCGAACCCAGCGCATCGGCGACCATCCGCCCGCTGTAGCCCTGGATGTCACGCATGATCAGCACGCGGCGTTGGTCCGGGGGCAGCGCGGCGATCGCCGCGGCCACCCTGCCCGCTTCCAGCCGTCGCAGCACCTCGTCCTCGGCCGAGGCCGCCACGGGGGTGTCCTGCCACAGAATGTGGTCCGGCAGCCGGTTCCGCGCCCGTCGTAGGCATTCGTTTCGGACGATGCGGAACATCCAGGACGCCAGAGCACCGGAGGCTCGGAGCATCCCGATCTTGCGGTACAGGATGATCAGGGCCTCCTGCGCCGCGTCCTCGGCGTCCTCCGGGGTGGCGCACAGGGAGCGTGCGAAGCGCTGAATGTTCGGGTGCGAGCCCGATACCAACGCTGCGAGCGCATCGACGTCACCGTCCTGCGCGGCGACGATCAACTGTGTGGCGGGCCAGGTCGAGTCAGCCACGCCCGGCTCGTTTGCGTTTCACGACGAACACACAGGTGCAGAGCAGCACCAGCCCGACGGCGATACCGATACCGATGATCACGACAACCTCCCTATCCGTCCCGACGTCTGTCGGGATGAATACAAGAGGCTCGGACTGCGCCGAAGGATTCATTCGACGACGCACCGAGATCTCGGACTCTGCACGCTTTTCGAAGCATGGCCGACCGTCGCACCACGATATGCCGGTCTCTGTGCCCCGTGGAGGAGTCACTGGTGGCGACGTGCCAGTGCTCCTGCCCGGGCGGGGGTGTAGGTCGTCTGTCCGGGGTGGACCTACCTCGATGATCTGCCCATCGCGCATTCGAACTGAGCTGGACCACACAGCAGCCGGCGCAACTCCGCCACCGCGGCCACGTGAGGGCCACGAGATCGCCGAGCCGCCCCGGATCGGGCGAGGATGCTAGAACCTGTGCATGCCACAAAGGTTCACGGCGCTCGTCGCCTTCGGTTGCGATGATCCAGAGGTAGACGATTGCGTTATGGCCGGCGTGGCGGAGTCGCACGACACCGCGGCCTTCTCCCTGGTGTTCATGTGTGACTTCGAAGAGCCCGACGAGCAGGAAGTGTCGCTGGGTATGGACACGCATTGTCTCGTCACGCGCGATCAGGGCACTGCCTACGGTTGTGTGCGCGAGGTGGAGCTGACCGACGATGTGCTCCGGGTGACTCTGGATCCCGAGTCACTGGACGATCTCGGCCTGACCGATCCCGTTGTCGAGGCGTTGCTGCGTGCACCGGCGGCCGAGGTGGCTCGCTTGTGGGAGGTCCTGCCGCGCATCCTGGTCTATGGGCGCCCCGATGCCCGGCCGCGACTGATGACGTCGTAGCTCTCGGAGAGCACGCCCGCCGGCAATTCCGCCACGAAGTTCGATCGGGTCCCATGGACCGGGAGCGTCGTGCCACTCGCTGTGAAGGCCGCTGTGGTGCCCACTCGCGCTCCTTGCCCCACGAATGCCCCACGCGGCCGACGTGGGGCAACTTCCATGGTGTGCCGAATAAATGCTGACCCGGCACTCTCCGGTGGGCGCAGAGGGGTTCGAACCCCCGACCGCTGGTGTGTAAAACCAGAGCTCTACCGCTGAGCTATACGCCCGGACCCCCGGACATTGTCCGAGGGGAACGGTCTATGAATCTAGCGCGGTGAGCGCTTTCTCCCAAGCCGCCTGGTCACGGGGCTCTCCGGGGCCGTTCATCTCCGCGAAACGGATGATTCCCTCGCGGTCCACCACGAAGGTGCCGCGGTTGGCGAAACCCGTCACATCGTTGAAGACGCCGTACTCCTGGGCGGTCGCGCCGTGTGGCCAGAAATCCGACAGCAGCGGGAAGGTGTAGCCCTGTTCCGCCGCCCAGATCTTGTGGGTGGGCGGGGGACCCACCGAGATCGCGAGGATCTCGGTGTTGTCGTTCTGGAACCGCGGCAGTTCGTCGCGGACCTTGCACAGCTCGCCCTGGCAGATGCCGGTGAAGGCGAGCGGGTAGAACACGATCAGGACGTTCTTGTCGCCGCGGTAGTCCGACAGCGAGACTTCCTGATTGTTCTGGTCCTTGAGGGTGAACTCCGGCGCCGGGGCGCCGACCTCGAGGGGCATGGGATCCTCCGAATCTCGGGCCGCACGACCCGGGCCGGGTCGCGCGGACTGCTGTGGGCGGCTCAGCGCTGTTTGGTGGGGGCCTTGGGCTGCACCAGGCGGCTGGCCGACCATTCACCGAGTTTGATGGCCGAGGTCTGGGTGAGACCGGCGGTGGGGGCGGCCTCGGCGATCTCGCTGGGATCGACATGGCCGTCGTTACCGGTCTTGGGGGTGAGTACCCAGATGAACCCCTCGTCGGCGAGTGGGCCGATTGCTTCCATCAGCTCGTCGACCAGGTCACCGTCACCCTCCCGCCACCACAGCAGGACGACATCGATGACCTCGTCGGAGTCCTCGTCCAGCAGCTCACTGCCGGAGGTCTCCTCGACGTCGGCCCGGAGGTCGTCGTTGGTGTCCTCGTCCCAACCCAGCTCCTGGACAACCATGCCGTGGGTGATGCCAAGCTTCTGCGCGAAATTCTGATCCTCCGCCGCGGCGACCACGGTGGCGTCCTCCTCAACTCCCGACTACAGATATCTGCAAGCGAACATGGTTATCGGCCCTAACGCAAGCCGATCGGGTAGATCGAATTTTCGATGTCGTGGGAAACCCCTGGTGACGGGCGATCCGGGTCAGCTGGGGCAAGCATCGCGGACCGCGTTGCGCGCGTCGTTCACACGCTTGCTCGCATCGTTGAGGGGTCCCACGGGGGAGGTGTAGGTCATCTCCCGGGTGGCCTGGGCGAGGGCGCGGGCGGCGTCCACGTAGGCGACGAATTTCGTTTTCAACTCCTCGGGCAACTGCGCGCCCGCGGTGTTCACACCACCCTCGACCGTTTTCGCGGCGTCCTCCAGCGCGGTGATCGCGCCGTCGCGTTTGGCGTCGTAGTCGGGGGCGTCGCTGTCGTGCGCGTCGACGAACTCGTTGTACTTGCTGACACCGGTCCCGGTGGTGCCGGGGAAGAGCGTGCAGTTGTCGGAGATGGCCTTGTCGCGGGCGGCGGCGATCTGCGACGACGTGGCGGCGGCGGACGAGGACGACGCTTCGGCCCGATAGGAGGTCGCCTCGGCCGCGTTCGGCGTGGCGATACCTTCGACCTGCTGCGCGCAGCCTGCGACGGCCGCACCGGTGACCAGTGCCACCGCGGCGCATACCAGCCCCAGACGGCGCGGGTCCAGCCCTTCCATCGTCCTCCCGACTCCTCGGTAACCGCTGTCAGACGTGCCTGTCGAACGGTACTGGATCGGCGACTGACATGATGATGTGGGACGCGCCACGCGAGGATGCGGGCGCGCCCGGAAAAGTCGTCACGAGTGATCCGCACACCAGCGGGCCACTCGGGGTCACCGCAGCCATCAGCTCGACCACCCCCTGTACGAGGAGCAGTTTTGACCGATCTGATCCACTCTGGCGTCCCGGCGGAATCCGCTGTGCCGGGTTCCGCTCCCACCCCTCGCGACGCCGTCGGCGTACCGCCCGGTGGCCGAGTCCGCGTGATTCGTGAAGGAGTGGCGTCTTACCTACCGGACATTGATCCGGAGGAGACCAGCGAATGGCTCGAGTCCTTCGATGAGATGCTCGAGCGCGAAGGCCCCGGCCGGGCCCGCTACCTGATGCTCCGGATGCTCGAACGCGCCGGTGAGCGGCGAGTCTCCATTCCGGCGCTGACGTCCACCGATTACGTCAACACCATTCCGACCGAGAACGAGCCCTGGTTCCCCGGCGACGAGGAGACCGAGCGGCGCTTCCGGGCCTGGATCCGCTGGAACGCGGCCATCATGGTGCACCGCGCGCAGCGCCCGGGGATCGGTGTCGGCGGCCATATCTCGACCTACGCGTCCTCGGCGGCGCTCTACGAGGTCGGCTTCAACCATTTCTTCCGCGGTAAGGACCATTCCGGCGGCGGTGATTCGATCTTCATCCAGGGTCACGCCTCACCCGGTATCTACGCGCGCGCCTTCCTCGAAGGCCGGCTGAGTACCGATCAGCTCGACGGTTTCCGCCAGGAGTACAGTCACGGCGGCCTCGGCAAGGGTCTGCCGTCGTATCCGCATCCGCGGCTGCTGAGCGATTTCTGGGAATTCCCGACGGTGTCGATGGGCCTGGGCCCGATGAACGCCATCTACCAGGCACGGTTCAACCACTACCTGCACGACCGCGGTATCAAGGACACCTCGGATCAGCATGTGTGGGCGTTCCTGGGCGATGGCGAGATGGACGAACCCGAATCGCGCGGTCTCGCCCAGGTCGCGGCCATGGAGGGGCTGGACAATCTGACCTTCGTGGTGAACTGCAACCTGCAGCGTCTCGACGGCCCGGTCCGCGGTAACGGCAAGATCATCCAGGAACTGGAGTCGTTCTTCCGCGGCGCCGGCTGGAACGTCATCAAGGTGATCTGGGGCCGCGAGTGGGACGCGCTGCTGGGCGCCGACCGCGACGGCGCGCTGGTGAACCTGATGAACACCACCCCCGACGGCGACTACCAGACCTACAAGGCCAACGACGGCGCCTACGTCCGCGACCACTTCTTCGGCCGCGATCCGCGGACCAAGGCGCTGGTGCAGGATCTGTCCGATCAGGAGATCTGGAACCTCAAGCGCGGCGGTCACGACTACCGCAAGGTGTACGCGGCCTACGCGGCGGCGCTGGCGCACAAGGGCCAGCCGACGGTGATCCTGGCCAAGACCATCAAGGGCTACACCCTCGGTAAGCATTTCGAGGGTCGCAATGCCACGCACCAGATGAAGAAGCTGACCCTGCAGGACCTCAAGGACTTCCGCGATCTGCAGCGGATCCCGATCAGCGATGCCGAGCTGGAGAAGGATCCGTACCTGCCCCCGTACTACCATCCGGGCGCGGAGACCAAGGAGATCCAGTACATGCTGGATCGCCGCAAGGCCCTGGGCGGATTCCTGCCCGAGCGGCGTACCACGCCGAAACCGCTCCAGCTGCCCGGTGACGAGGCCTACAAGTCGGTGCGCAAGGGGTCGGGTAAGCAGAACGTCGCGACCACCATGGCCCTGGTGCGGCTCATGAAGGAACTGCTGCGCGACAAGGAGATCGGTCAGCGCATCGTGCCGATCATCCCCGACGAGGCCCGCACCTTCGGGATGGACTCGTGGTTCCCGTCGCTCAAGATCTACAACCGCAACGGCCAGCTCTACACCTCGGTCGACGCGGAACTGATGCTCGCCTACAAGGAGAGCACGGTCGGCCAGATCCTGCACGAGGGCATCAACGAGGCCGGCTCGACGGCGTCGTTCACTGCGGTCGGCACCTCGTACGCCACGCACGGCGAGCCGATGATCCCGCTCTACATCTTCTATTCGATGTTCGGGTTCCAGCGCACCGGCGACGGCCTGTGGGCCGCGGCCGATCAGCTGGCCCGCGGTTTCGTCCTCGGCGCGACCGCCGGCCGCACCACCCTCACCGGTGAGGGCCTGCAGCACAACGACGGGCATTCGCTGCTGCTGGCGTCCACCAACCCGGCGGTGGTGTCCTACGATCCGGCCTTCTCGTTCGAGATCGCCCATATCGTGCGCGACGGGCTGCGCCGGATGTACGGCGGTACGCCGGGTGTCGACGGGTTCGGCGGCGAGAACATCTTCTACTACATCACCCTGTACAACGAGCCCTACCAGCAGCCGGCCGAGCCGGAAGACCTGGATGTGGACGGTCTGCTGAAGGGCCTGTACCTGTACAAGAAGGGTGGTGCCGGGGATATCCGGGCCCAGATCATGGTCTCCGGTGTCACCGTGCCCGACGGTCTGCGCGCGCAGCAGTTGCTGGCCGATCACTGGGGTGTGGCCGCCGATGTCTGGTCGGTGACCTCCTGGGGTCAGCTGCGCCGGGAAGCCCTCGAACTCGAGATCGAGGCGCTGCACTACCCGGGCGAGGACGCCGGGCAGCCCTATGTGGCCCGGGCCCTGGCCGATGCCCAGGGTCCGTTCGTGGCCGCCACGGACTGGATGCGCGCGGTACCGGATCAGATCCGCAAATGGGTTCCGGGCGATTTCACCACCCTGGGTACCGACGGATTCGGGTTCTCCGATACCCGGCCCGCCGCCCGCCGGGTGTTCAACGTCGACGCGGAATCCATCGTGGTCGCCGCACTGGCGGGTCTGGGCCGGATCGGCAAGCTGGATCCGGCGAAGGCCGCCGAGGCCGCCGCCCGGTACCGCATCGACGATGTGGCGTCGGCCCCGGCCTTCACCGCGGGTGGGGCAGGAGACGCGGAGTGACGGCGGTTCGATGATCGAACGCAGACCACCGCGTCCGCGCCGGGTCACCGAGGGTTCCAACGAGCACGAGGTGTATCTGCCCACCGGCGCGCTGTCGCCGAACCGGCAGACCCGCGACCCCCTGCCGGACACACTGCTCAAACGCGTCAAGCAGTTCTCCGGGCGGCTGTCCACCGAAGCCGTGGGGTCGATGCAGGATCGGTTGCCGTTCTTCGCCGATCTGGACGCCGCGCAGCGCGCCGGTGTCCAGATGCTGGTGCAGACCGCGGTGGTCAACTTCCTGGAATGGCTGCAGGACCCGGACAGCGATATCCGGTTCAGCCTGGATGCCTTCCAGGTCATTCCGCAGGATCTGGCGCGGCGGCTGACGCTGCGCCAGACCGTGGATATGGTCCGGGTGGCCATGGAGTTCTTCGAACAGTGGCTGCCCGCGCTGGCGCGTAACGACCGGCAGTTGGTCGCGCTCACCGAGGCGGTCCTGCGATACGGGCGTGAGCTCGGTTTCGCGGCCGCCTCGGTGTACGCCAGCGCGGCCGAATCCCGGGGTGCCTGGGATACCCGGCTCGAGGCGCTGGTGGTGGACGCGGTGGTGCGTGGCGATACCGGCCCCGACATGCTCTCCCGGGCGGCGACGCTGAACTGGGACGCGACCGCCCCCGCGACGGTGCTGGTGGGTACCCCGCCACGGGATCAGGGTGTCTCGGTGGTCGGCGCGGTGCACACCATCGCGGCCCGGCACGGCCGGGCGGCGCTGGCGGTCGTCCAGGGGGCGCGACTGGTGATGGTGGTGAGCGGTTCGCTGGGCGACGCGCTGCACAGTTCGCCGTTCATGGCCGATCTGCTGACCGAGGCGTTCTCCGACGGGCCGGTGGTGATCGGACCGACCACGCGCACCCTCGGTGCCGCGCACGGTAGTGCTCTGGAGGCGCTCGCCGGGATGGAGGCGGTCATCGGCTGGCGGGAGGCGCCGCGCCCGGTACACGCGATGGAACTACTACCCGAGCGGGCCCTGCTCGGTGATCGAGCTGCGGTCGACGCTCTCGTCGAGTACCTTGTCCTTCCGTTGGCTTCTGCCGGTTCCGCCTTGGCGGACACTCTGGACGCCTACCTGGAATGCGGCGGTGCGGTCGAGATGTGCGCGCGTCAACTGTACGTTCATCCAAATACAGTGCGGTATCGCCTCAAGCGGATCGGGGAAGTAACCGGTCGTGATCCGCTGAATCCGCGGGATGCGTATGTGTTACGAATCGCCGCCACAGTAGGTCGTCTGACACGAACGCGTAACGAATCGTCGTCACAAGCATCAGAGGACTCTTTTGTCCCAATGGACAAAGACGGGCTGTAACGAGAACCCCGATTCGGTCGATCCGGACACCCCACGCGGGCTTTTGTGGAGACCATACAAAAGCTGTCGACAAGCTCTAGTCACGTCGACATCTCGCGAAAGCGGTCTCACAGTGTTTTCTTAGGTACGTGATCGCGTTGTTCGCCCCTGGACAGGGCTCTCAGACACCCGGCATGCTCGCGCCCTGGCTCGACCTGCCGGGCGCCCGTGACCGCCTCGCACTGTGGTCGAAGGAATCCGGCCTGGATCTGATCCGGCTCGGCACCGAAGCGACCGCCGAAGAGATCACCGACACCGCGGTGACCCAGCCTCTCGTGGTAGCCGCCGCGCTACTCGCCTTCGCCGAGATCGGCGAGAAGCGGGTGCCGGCCGACACCATCGTGGCGGGACATTCGGTGGGCGAACTCGCCGCCGCGGCGGTCGCCGGCGTGATCTCCGCCGACCAAGCAGTTACGCTGGCAGCCATCCGCGGTGCCGAAATGGCGAAGGCGTGTGCGCTGGAGCCGACCGGTATGTCCGCGGTGCTCGGCGGCGACGAGGCCGCTGTGCTGGCACGGCTCGAAGAACTGGAACTGGTCCCGGCCAACCGCAACGCCACCGGCCAGATCGTGGCAGCGGGACGCTTGGACGCACTGGCCGAACTGGCCGCGAACCCGCCGGAGAAGGCCCGGGTACGGGCGCTTCCGGTAGCGGGCGCGTTCCACACCGAGTTCATGGCTCCCGCGCAGAAGGCGGTAGCGGCGGCGATCGCCGAGATCACCCCGCACGAGCCGGTTCGCCCGCTGCTGTCGAATGCCGACGGTAAGCCGGTCGAGTCCGGCGCGGACGCGGTGGCTAAGCTCGCCGCGCAGGTCACCCGGCCCGTCCGGTGGGACCTGTGCACCGAAACCGTCCGGCAGTCCGGCGTCTCGGCGGTGGCGGAGTTGCCACCGGCGGGAACCCTCGTCGGAATTGCCAAACGGGAGCTCAAAGGCACCCCGAACCTGGCGCTGAAGACCCCGCAGGACATCCCCGCGCTGGCCGAACTCACGAGCTCCGGCTAGCTTGCCTACGGCCGTGTTTCCGACGAACCCTCGCGGGAGCACGGCACCGAGCGGCGTAACCGTACGCCGTCTCGGCCCGAAGAAATATGTAAAGCCCTACCGAGAAAAATTAGAAGGGAGCCACGAAGTGGCCGCTCTGACCCAGGAACAAATCGTCGAGGAACTCGGCAAGATCATCGAAGAGGTTACGGGTATCGAACCCTCCGAGGTGACCGTCGAGAAGTCCTTCGTCGATGACCTGGACATCGACTCGCTGTCCATGGTCGAGATCGCGGTTCAGACCGAGGACAAGTACGGGGTGAAGATCCCGGACGAGGATCTGGCCAGCCTGAAGACGGTCGGTGACGCCGTCAACTACATCCAGAAGCTCGAGGCGGAGAACGCTGACACCGCCGCTGAGCTCAAGGCCAAGTTCGACAACGCCGAGTAGGGCCGACACCGTGACCACTCCTTCCACCTTGAACGGGAACTTCCCGAATGTCGTCGTCACGAGCCTGGCGGCGTCCACGTCGATCGCGGGTGACGTCGATGCGACGTGGAAGGGTCTCCTCAACGGCGAGAGCGGTATCGACGTTCTCGAGGATTCCTTCGTCGAGGAATACGACCTACCGGTCCGTATCGGCGGCCACCTCAAGGTTCGTCCCGATACCTTGCTGAGCCGGGTCGAGACCCGCCGGATGGCCTATGTCGAGCAGCTCGCGACCGTGCTCGGCCGTGAGGTCTGGCGCAACGCGGGCAGCCCGGAAGTCGATCCGGAGCGGCTGGGTGTGGCCATCGGCACTGGACTCGGTGGCGGTGACGCGCTCATCGATTCGGTCGACAAGCTGAAGAACGGGGGCTATCGCAAGATTTCGCCGCTCGCTGTTCAGATGGTCATGCCGAACGGGCCGTCCGCCGTTGTCGGTCTCGAGCTGAAGGCCCGGGCAGGAGTGGTCACTCCGGTCTCGGCGTGCTCGTCGGGCTCCGAAGGTATCGCCAACGCATGGCGCATGATCGTCATGGGCGATGCCGATATGGTCGTCACCGGCGGTGTCGAGGGTTTCATCGACGCCGTGCCGATCGCCGCGTTCACCATGATGCGTGCGATGAGTACCCGCAACGACGATCCGAAGGGTGCCTCGCGCCCCTTCGACAAGGATCGTGACGGGTTCGTCTTCGGCGAGGCCGGTGCGCTCATGGTCATCGAGACCGAAGAGCACGCCAAGGCCCGCGGTGCCACCATCCACGCCCGGCTGCTGGGCGCCGGTATCACCTCCGACGGCTTCCACCTGGTCGCACCGGATCCCGAGGGCACGGGTGCTGCCCGCGCCATGACCCGGGCCATGCAGACCGCGGGACTGTCCAAACAGGACATCACCCATATCAACGCCCACGCCACCGCCACTCCGATCGGCGACACCGCCGAGGCGAAGGCGATCAACAAGGCCGTCGGCAACCATGCCTCGATCTACGCGCCCAAATCGGCGCTCGGGCATTCCATCGGCGCTGTCGGTGCGCTGGAGTCCGTGCTCACCGTGATGGCCATCCGGGACGGCATCGTGCCGCCCACCCTGAACCTGGAGAACCAGGATCCCGAGATCGACCTCGATGTGGTCGCCGGTGAGGCGCGGCGCCAGGAGATCGAGTACGCGATCAACAATTCGTTCGGTTTCGGTGGGCACAATGTCGCGCTCGCCTTCGGTCGGGCCTGAGGTCCGCCGAACAGTTCGACGACCCATGGACGGGGCCGCCGGGTTCTTCCGGGCGGCCCCGTCCGGGCTTCGACACCAGTGGCCCGCGTTCCGGGCACACATTTTCGAGGAGACAACGCGATGACGATTATCGCTCCGGCCCGCCATCAGGAAACTGCGACCGATCCGCGTGATCCCCTCGGGCGGCTCCAGCGCTTCTTCGACCCCGGTACCGTCCTGCCGCTGCACTCGCGCGACAAGTCGGGCGTGCTCGCGGCGGTCGGTGAGGTCGACGGCGTCCGCACCGTGGCCTACTGCTCCGACGCGACGGTCATGGGCGGCGCGATGGGCGTGGAGGGCTGCAGGCATATCGTCGACGCGATCGATACCGCCATCGATTCGGGTGCGCCCGTGGTGGGTCTCTGGCATTCCGGTGGCGCGCGGCTGGCCGAGGGGGTCGAGGCCCTGCACGCGGTCGGTCTGGTCTTCGAAGCCATGGTCCGCGCGTCCGGCCAGGTGCCCCAGATCTCGGTGGTGCTAGGTTTCGCGGCCGGCGGCGCCGCCTACGGCCCCGCGCTCACCGATATCGTGATCATGGCCCCGGAGGGCCGCGTTTTCGTCACCGGACCCGATGTGGTGCGCAGTGTCACCGGCGAACAGGTGGATATGGCCACCCTCGGCGGCCCGGAAACCCACGGCAAGAAATCGGGTGTCACCCATATCGTCGCCGACGACGAAGCCGACGCGGTGCATCGCGCCCGCCGGCTGGTGTCGATGTTCGCCGAACAGGGTGAATTCGACCTCGTCGCCGCCGAACACGGCAACGTCGATCTGAGGGCCGTGCTGCCGGCCTCCGCCAAACGCGCCTACGACGTCAAACCGCTGGTGCACGAACTGCTCGACAATGTCGACGGTGAATCCAGCTTCGAGGAACTGCAGGGCGGTTACGCCCGCTCCATGGTGACCGGTCTCGGGCGGTTGGGCGGCCGCACCGTCGGTGTGCTGGCGAACAACCCCCTTCGCCTCGGCGGCTGCCTGGATTCCAAGAGCGCCGAGAAGGCGGCCCGGTTCGTCCGGCTCTGCGACGCCTTCGGTATCCCACTGGTCGTGATCACCGACGTTCCCGGCTACCTGCCCGGTGTCGGCCAGGAATGGGACGGGGTCGTCCGGCGCGGTGCCAAACTACTGCACGCGTTCGCCGAGGCCCGGGTCCCGCGGGTCACCCTGGTCACCCGCAAGATCTACGGCGGCGCCTATATCGCGATGAACGCTCGTTCGCTGGGTGCCACCGCGGTCTACGCCTGGCCGGGCTCGGAGGTCGCGGTGATGGGTGCGAAGGCCGCGGTCGGCATCCTGCACAAGAAAGCCCTCGCGGCGGCGCCGGAGGACGAGCGCGAAGCGCTGCACGAGCGGCTCACCACCGAACACGAAGCCATCGCCGGTGGAGTGGACCGGGCGGTCGCGATCGGGGTCGTGGACGAGGTCATCGATCCGGCCCACACCCGCAGCAAGATCGCCGAAGCGCTGGCGGCGGCACCGTGCCGGGCCGCCCGGCACAAGAACATTCCGTTGTGACCGGCGTGGATCCGGGCCGGACGGTACCGATATGTGGTGCGCGGCCGAGCGCACAGGTACCGGAAGTGAGCCCTGGCAGCATGTGATCACCCCGGTCGCCACCCGGAAGCGCGGGAGACAACTCCCGTACCGGCATCGCCTGCTCGGTGACGGTCGGATCGACGTCGATTCTCATTCGTGTAACCACAATTCCCGGTGTGCTGTGCCGTCACCGGCCCGGACGCTGTGCGAGCTTCCGCCACGCCGTAGATGACGTCCGAGGCGCGAAATCGCCCGCTTGCTCGCGCTGTCGACGACAATGCGCAGATGGGACGCGATGGAGCGGGGGCTCGCGAGCGCAAACGTCACGGCCGGCACTACACGCCCGCCACGCTGGCGGGCTTCCTGGCCGGCCGGGTGGCGGCACATATCGGGGTATCGGGACCGGTACGGGTGCTGGATCCGGCCTGTGGTTCCGGGGAGTTGCTGTTCGCGATCAAGGACGCGCTGGCGGACCGGCTGCCGGGGAGCCCGGTGGAACTGGTGGGGTACGACCTCGATCCGGCCGGGTTGGCGCTGGCCCGGCGGCGGGCCGCGGAGACCGGGGTCGGTGCCGAGTGGCGGCAGGGTGACTTCCTGGCCGGGTGTGCGCGGTTGCCCGCGGAGTCGTTCCACGCGGTGATCGCGAATCCGCCGTATGTCCGTACCCAGCAGTTGGGTGGTGAGACGGCGCGGGTGCTGCGCGGGCAGTTCGGGTTACGGGGGCGGATCGATCTGACCCACCCGTTCGTCGCGGCACTACCGCGGTTGATGGCCCCGGGGGCGGTTCTGGGCCTGCTGTGTGCGAATCGCTTCCTCACCACGAAGGCGGGTGCGAATCTGCGGGGGCTGCTGCTGGCCGATCTGACGCCGGTGGAACTGTACGACCTGGGCGATACCAAGTTGTTCGAGGCCGCGGTCCTACCGGCGGTGACGATCGCGGTGCGCGGCGGCACGCGGGGGAACTGCCGGTACGTATCTGTCTACGAGGAGGAGACCGGGGTCGGATCGGATCCGGAGATCGCCGACGCGTTCGGTGCGGTACCGGCGGTGGACCCGCGATCCGCGGTCCGGCTGCCCGGGAATCGTTCGGCCGGTCCGGCTCCGGCGGTATGGGTGCCGGGCGTGGAACTGCCGGGAATCGGGCAGCGCGGCACCACCGGAAAACCCGCTGGAGTTCTGGCTGCCGCGGACGCCGACCGGGATCTGTTCGCGGCGCTGGGCGGCACCGCCGATGCGACAGTGTGGCGGCAGGGCCGCAGATTCGCGGTGACGGTAGGGGAGTTGGCGACCGAGTCCGGTCCCGCGGCGGCGGCGGTGGGGTGGCGGATGTCCCGGGTGGGGCACGACGACTGGTTGCGCGGGGTATCCGAGCGGATGTGGCGGACCTTCGGGGACCTGGCGCGTATCCGGGTGGGGATCAAGACCAATGCGGACAAGGTGTTCATCGCGGCGCACTGGGGTGACCCGGCGGCCGAACCGGAACTGTTGTGCGACCTCATCACCCATCACGATCTACGGCCGTGGCGGATCGAGCGGGTACGGGAGACGCGGGTGCTCTACCCCTACGACCTCACCCGGACCCGCCGGGTCCCGGTGGATCTGGCGCGGTTTCCGCGGACCGCGGCCTATCTGGAGCAGCATCGGGAGGTGCTGGCCGCCCGGGGCTACCTCACCGGTGCGGGCCGCAAATGGTTCGAGCACTGGGTGCCACAGCGGCCACATCTGTGGCGGATCCCGAAGGTGGTGTTCCCGGATATCAGTGATCGGCCGCGGTTCGCGCTGGATCGCTCCGGGGCGGTGGTCAACGGCGACTGCTACTGGATCTCGCTGGCCGATCTCGGCCGGGACGCGGCTGCCGAAGAACTGGCCTGTCTCATGATGGGTATCGCGAACTCGTCGCTGGGGCTGCGGTATTACGACGCGGTCTGCGGTAACCGGCTCTATTCCGGGCGGCGGCGCTGGATCACCCAGTACGTATCCCGGTTGCCGCTACCGGATCCCGGGACCCCGGCGGCGGCCGCGATCGTGAGCCGGGTGCGGACGCTGACCCGGGAACCGGAAACCGGCCCGGCCGGGCAGAAAGAACTGGACGAACTGGTCCACCGGGCCTTCGCGCTGTGAGACAGCACCCGAGGGCTGCTTCTGTTCTGGACCGGTATGCGATGTGCGGTTGGCCGTCCGTGGATTGGTGACCGTTGAGCACTTACAGTGTCGTGGGCCTACTCAGGTGGTCGAGGCCCGCCTCCGTTGTTGTCGGCGCATGTGTGGGGCCTGCCCCGGTTCTGGAGCGATGCGCGATGTGCGGTTGGCCGTCCGTGGATTGGTGACCGTTGAGCACTTACA
>NZ_JBSGIP010000020.1:0-77221 GCF_053605105.1 Nocardia sp. NPDC003963 | reverse complement strand
GCGATGCGCGATGTGCGGTTGGCCGTCCGTGGATTGGTGACCGTTGAGCACTTACAGTGTCGTGGGCCTACTCAGGTGGTCGAGGCCCGCCTCCGCTGTTGTCGGCGCATGTGTGGGGCCTGCCCCGGTTCTGGAGCGATGGGTGGTTGGCCGTCCGTGGATCGGTGACCGTCGAGCACGAGTATTCGGACCACCCGCGCACGCTGCTCAGTGGAACTCGGTGCCGCGGCATCGCGCGTTTCGCGATCCGTGCCGCCGCGTACTCGTGCAGTTGCTCCGCGTCGACGACCGACAGTGTTGTACCTACCCACGTGATCGAGGCCCGCCCCCGCAGGTACCTTCCGACTTCTCCGGATGGTCCCATCCGCAGGCGGGGCCCGCCCCGATTCTGGAGCGACGTAGCGAAGGAGCGCAGCGACTGAGCGAAGGAGTGAAGAATCGGGGTTAATAGGGCCCCGCCCCGCCCCGCCGAAGGCGGGGCAATATACACAGTCAGTTCGCGCTGTGCCCGGAAACCATGGGGAGCAGGGTGCGGCGGGCGAATTCGCGGCCGGCGGCCTCGTCCTGGATGGGGATGAGACCGTCGGGGGTGAGGGCCAGCGACAGGGCCAGGCGGGCCATGATCTCGGCGACCAGGTCGGGATCGAAATCTGTTCCGCTGTCGTTCAGCTCCCGGAGCTTCGCGGCCAGGTAGGTGCGGCCGACGGCGAGGATGGGGCCGGCCTCGGTGGTGAGTCTGGGCAGTACGAGGTCGGGTTCGGTACGCAGCAGCCGGATGAGCAGCGGGTTACCGGCGATGGCGGAGATGAAGGCGACGAAGATCTCCACCAGTTGATCTTCGGAGCCGGCCACCGTGCGCACCCGGTTGTCGATTTTGCTGACGAACCGTTGTGCTTCCCGCACGGTCACCGCTTCGACCAGGTCGTTCTTCGATTCGAAGCGGCGGTAGAGGGTCGCGGGGCTGATACCGGCACGGCGGGCGATCTCGCCCATGCTGGTGCGTTTGATACCGAAATCCAGGAACGCCGATAACGCGCTGTCGAGTACTTTCCCGCTGTCGGCGGGGGGCTCGGCGAGGATGCGTTGCAGTATCGGCGGTACGGGTGGCATGGTTCTCCCACCTTATCCGACGTCCGTCGGGCGAAGTGACCTGCGCAGCGGATACGTGCCGGGTATCACTCCGGCGGCAGATCCAGTTCGGCCATCTCGTGTTCGATGGCATTGGCCGCGAAATCGACTCCCCTGGAACGTAATTCGTGAACTCGGCGCCGCAGCGCCTCGATTCCTCCCGGCTGCGCGGCGATATCCGCCACGCTGACCTGCCCGGCCGACCGGTGCGTTTCGGTTTGCTCGCACGCCACCCGTCATACCTCCTGCCGGCACCTCGCCGTGCCCACCTGAACGGGCCGCCCGAAACGCCGACGCCTTGCAGGACAGTGGGTTTCGAGTCCGCCCGTCTCCCCGGATGTGTTCAGTCCATCCTATCAGTCACCTACTGGACGCTTGTCCAATAACATGTCCGGGCCGGTGACCGGTCAGATCTCCTTCGCCGTCTGATGTTCGGACATATGGTGCAGGTAGACCATGGCGTTGAGTTCCACGCCGCGCTGCTGTTCGGCGGTGAGCTCGCGGCGCACCTTGCCCGGAACACCGGCGACCAGCGATCCCGGCGGGATCTGCGCACCCTCGGGGATCAGCGCATTGGCCGCGATCAGACTGCCCCGGCCGATCACCGCGCCGTTGAGGACGGTCGCGCCCATACCGATCAGGCAATCGTCCTCGATCGTGCAACCGTGCAGGATCGCGTTGTGCCCGACCGATACCCCGGCACCCACGGTCGTCGGAAAACCCGGATCGGCGTGCAGTACGCAACCGTCCTGGATATTGCTGCGTTCCCCGACGGTGATCAGCTCGGTATCACCGCGCAGAACCGCGCTGTACCAGATACTGACCTGCGCCCCGAGCTTCACCCGGCCGATCACGGTCGCGTTGGGCGCGATCCAGGCGGTGGCGTCGACTTCGGGTTGATGTCCGCTGACTTCGATCCTCATACAGGCAACCTAACGCGCTCGTTCCCGGCCTCGCCGACGTGGTGGAGGCAGTGCGCTCCCGGTCGGCCTCAGTCCTCCCCGCTCTCGCGCAGCATCCATTCCGCCCCGGCATCGGCCGGGAGGTCACGCAGCTTGTCCGGATTGCGGACGACGTGGATGGCGGTGATCCGGTCCGCATCGACGGTGAACGAGAACACCCCGTGGTGCCGGCCGTCGAATACCAGCAGGCCCGGCAGGCCGTTGACCTCGATGGTCCGGCCCCAGCCGCCCTCGGCCGCGGGCAAGTGGTACCAGCCGAGCAGCATTTTGGCGATGACCTCGGCACCGGCGACCGGCTGGCGGATGGCGGGCACCTTGCCGCCACCGTCGGCGGTCAGGGTCACCCGGTCGTCGAGAACGCCCAGCAGCGCGCTCATATCACCGGAACGCCAGGCCACCGAGAAGGCCGAGACGACCTTCTCCTGTTCGTCCGGGGACGCCGGAAAACGCGGGGTTCCGTCCTCGACCCGTTTCCGGGCACGCGAGGCCAGCTGCCGGACCGCGGCCGGGGTCCGGCCCACCACCTCGGCGACCTCGGGCCCCGACATCCCGAACACATCCTGCAGGACGAATGCCGTGCGCTCGGCCGGAGAGAGCGATTCGAGCACCACCAGCAGCGCCATGGTGACCCGTTCGTCCTGCGAGATCCGGTCGGCGGGATCGGTCCAGTCGGTGACCGCCGGTTCGGGTAGCCATTCGCCGACGTACTGTTCCCGCCGCACCCGCGCCGAACCGAGCTGATCCAGGGCCAGTCGCCCGGTGACCGTGGTCAGCCAGGCCTGCAGATTGTCGATGGGTACCCCGCCGGACCCCTGCTGCCGTTGCAGCCGCAGCCACGCCTCCTGCACGACATCGTCGGCGTCGGCGAGACTGCCCAGGGTGCTGTAGGCGAGGCGGCGCAGGTACGGGCGCAGTTCCTCGAAACGCCGGGCCAGATCGGCGGCTTCCTCTCGGTCGGTCACTACGGCTCCCGTTCGGTCGTGGCCCGCGGTCGGGCGATGGTCTCGCCTGGTCGACGATGTTCGCCTCCGATATGTGACATCGGGGCGGGCAGTCGCCGACGGTGGCCCGGTCGCGGTGGTGCCGGTCGCGCCCGGGTCGATTCTGCCAACACCGGTACCCGTCGCCCGAATTCCGCTGCCCGGTCGTCCCCGCGCCGGACGGAACCGCGGCGCTGGCTACGCTCACCCGGTGCGCAGAGGTGTTTCGACCGCGGCCGGTCTGCTGATCGGGTTCGCCCTCGATCGGGCGGTCGGGGATCCGCGGCGGGGGCATCCGGTCGCGGGGTTCGGGATGCTGGCCGCCTCGCTGGAATCGGTGACCTACGCCGATCGGCGGCGCGCCGGGGTGGTGCACGAACTGGTACTGGTGGGGTCGGTCGTGGGTCTGGGCGCGGTGGTGCGCCGCGGTGGTGCGCTACCGGTGGCCGTGGCGACCTGGACGGTTCTCGGTGGGCGGAGCCTGGCGCGGACCGGTGGGGTGATGGCCGATCGGCTGGCGGCCGGGGAGCTGACGGCCGCCCGGGAGCTGCTGCCCGCGCTGTGCGGGCGGGATCCGCAGGCTCTCGACGCGGACGGGCTGGCCCGGGCGGCGCTGGAATCGATCGCCGAGAACACCTCCGACGCCGCTGTCGCACCGTTGCTGTGGGGCGCGGTGGCCGGTGTTCCCGGTCTGCTGGGGTACCGCGCGGTCAACACACTCGACGCCATGATCGGCTACCGCAACCCGCGGTACCGGCGCTTCGGGTGGGCGGCCGCCCGGGTGGACGATCTGGCCAATCTGCTCCCGGCCCGGGTGACGGGGCTGCTCACCGCGGTGGTCGCACCACTGGTCGGCGGTAGTCCGGGCGCGGTGTGGCGGACCTGGCGCCGGGACGCGGCCCGGCATCCGAGCCCGAACGCCGGGGTGGTGGAAGCGGCGGCGGCGGGAGCGCTGGGTATCCGGCTCGGCGGGCGTACCGAATACCGGCACGGGGTCGAGCAGCGGCCGGAACTGGGAGCGGGGGCCCCGCCCACGGTCGGTGACCTGCGCCGGGCGGTCCGGTTGTCGGAGCTGGTGCAGTACGCGGCCGTGGTAGCGGCCGCGGCGCTCGCACTGTTGCGGGACCGGTCCGCGCGCGGCTGAACCCGGATGGGGAACGCCCGGTCTCAGTGGCGGTCGCGGCCGTACCGGTCGGCCAGGCGCGCCTCGGCGGTGACGGGTTCGGGTCGAGCGTCGCCCGGCCCGGCCGTACCGGGTCCGGCCTTCGCCGCCGGGCGGTTCTTGCGGCGTTCACGGATCTCGGCCCACGCGAAATACCCCAGTCCCAGCGGTGCCATGATGCCGAAGGCGAGCCATTGCAGTCCGTAGGAGAGGTAGGGCCCGGCGTCGAGCTGGGGCAGCGGGACCGGGGTGAATCCGCCCGGCTGGTTCTCCGACAGCTGGAGATAGGCGCCGCGGTCGCCGGCCGGGAGCGCGGTCAGCGGCAGTCCGAGGACCGTGGTCGCCTGCGGGACGTCGATCGAGTAGACGTGTGGGACGCCGTCCTGCACCGCGGGCGTGCGCTGCGGGTCGACATTCTCCGAGACCCGGATCCGGCCCTCGACCCGCTGCACACCGGTGGGCGGGGGAGCGATCGGCGGCGGCTGCGATCCGTCGACCGCCGCCACCAGCCCGCGGTCCACGAGAAGAGTGCGTCCGTCGGTGAGGGTGAAGGCGGACAGCACCCCGAAACCGGGCGCACCGTCGAGATGGCGCAGCCGGACCAGTGCCGTCGAATCGGGTACGTAGCTGCCCTCGGCGTACACCTTCTGCCATTCGGTGGCCGCCTCCGCGGCGTCACCGTCGAGCACGGCGGTGACCGCCACCGGATCGGCGTGCACCGAATCGGCGATCAACTGATTGCGCTCGGAGGTGCTCTCGTTCTTACCGAGCTGCCAGGGGGCCAGCACGGTGAAACACAGGTACGCGAACGCCACGACCACCACGGCCAGGATCAACCAGCCCGGACGCAGCAGGAAGGCCAGGCGGCGCATCAGGCCGCACCGCCGGTGACCGGTGCCCGGGCGGCGAGCGCGGCGTGCACCCATTCCAGCAGGCCCGGGACCGCGGCCTCGATCTGCGCGCGTACCAGCTCGAACTCCTCGGTCCCGCCGTAGTAGGGATCGGGTACCTCGGCCCCGTCGGCGTCCGGATCGAAACTGCGCAGCATCCGGCGGCGTTCGCGTGGGATACCGCGTACCGCGAGGTTGCGGTCGTGTTCGGTGGTCATCGCGACGACGAGGTCGGCGTCGGCGTGCTCGGTGCCGAACCCGGAGGCCCGGTGGCCGGTGGGGTAGCCGTGCCGGCGCAGCGTGGCGGTGGTGCGCGGATCGGCCTCGGCCCCGGCGTGCCAGCCGTGTGTGCCCGCACTGCTCACCCGGACCCGATCCCGCAGACCGGCCCGGGACAGATGCTCCAGCAGGATCTTCTCCGCCATCGGCGACCGGCAGATATTGCCGGTACAGACGAACGATATGTGCAGCTCACCCACAACAGCCATTCTGGCGGGTCGATCGGGCCCGGCGCCACGTAGGGTGCGTCTCATGCTCACCGATCATGTCGATTTCGCCGGGCTGCGTCATCACGGTGATGTGGAAGCCCAGCCGGGTCTGCTCGATTTCGCGGTGAATGTCCAGGGCGCCGGGCCGCCACGCTGGCTACGCGATCGGCTGGCGGCCGCATTGGACTCGCTCGGCCGGTACCCCGCCGCCGCCGACGAACGGCACGCCCGCCAAACCGTGGCCGCCCGGCACGGGGTTACGCCCGACCACGTCCTGACGCTGGCCGGTGGCGCGGAGGGTTTCGCTCTGCTACCGCGGCTGGAGCCCCGGCTGGCGGCGGTGGTGCATCCGTCGTTCACCGAACCCGAGCTCGCGTTGCGCGAGGCCGGTGTGCCGGTGCACCGGGTGCTGCTGGCACCGCCCTACACCCTCGATCCCACGCTGGTGCCCGAGGAAGCGGATCTGGTGGTGATCGGCAACCCCACCAATCCGACTTCGGTGCTGCATCCGGCCGAGGTCGTGCGCGCGCTGCTGCGCCCGGGGCGGATCGTGGTGGTGGACGAGGCATTCATGGACGCGGTGCCCGGCGAGCCGGAGTCGTTGGCGGCCGAAGCCGGGGAGGGGCTGCTGGTGCTGCGCAGCCTCACCAAGACCTGGGCCCTGGCCGGTCTGCGCTGCGGTTATCTGCTCGGGGCACCCGAGGTGCTGCGGCGGCTGGTCCGGGGCCGGGCGCATTGGCCGGTGGGTACCCTCCAGCTCACCGCGATCGCCGCGACCACCTCGGCGCGCGCGCTGGCCGAGACCGCGGCGCGGGCGGCGGAGATCGCCGAACACCGGGTGGCCATGGTCGAACGACTGACCGGTGCCGGGGTCGCGGTGCAGACCCCGGCCGCTGCGCCGTTCCTGCTGCTGGAGGTGGAACGTGGCGAGATACTGCGCGAATATCTGCGCCGGCACGGAATAGCGGTCCGGCGCTGCGATACGTTCCCGGGCCTGAGCCCGGGACATGTGCGGGTCGCCGTGCGGCCGCCGGACGATGTCGATCGGCTGGTGGCGGCGCTGGGGAACGCCGGGCGGCTGGTCTAGCGTCCCGGTACCACCGCGGCCGGGAGGACCGGCCGGGCCGGAACGGAATACGCGCGACATGATTGTCGCCGACCCACTCCCGAGAGAAAGGTGCGCCGTGGCCACCCTTGCCGAACTCGTCGCGACGCTGGAGACGGCCTATCCGCCGCGGCTGGCCGAACCGTGGGATTCGGTGGGCCTGGTCTGCGGGGATCCGGCCGAGCCCGTGCGGCGGGTGTTGTTCGCCGTCGATGTCACCGCGGCCGTGGTGGACGAGGCGGTGCGGTGGGGCGCGCAGGCAGTGGTGGCCCACCATCCCCTGCTGCTGCGTGGTGTGGACAGTGTTTCGGCCGACCGTCCCAAGGGAGCCCTGGTCCACCGGCTGATCCGGGCCGGCTGCGCACTGTTCACCGCGCATACGAACGCCGATTCCGCCGACCCCGGTGTCTCCGACGCGCTGGCCGCGGCGCTCGGCCTGACCGTCACCGGTCCACTGGACCCGAAATATGTTCCCGCCGTGGACAAATGGACGGTCCAGGTACCCCCGGAACAGGCCGAGGCCGTCCTGGCGGCGCTGTTCGCCGCGGGTGCCGGCGGCACCGGGGACTATCGGGAGGCGGCGTGGCGGGTCACCGGTACCGGTCAGTTCCGGCCGCTGGGCGGCGCGAATCCGGCGATCGGGGCGGTGGGTGAGTTGACCCGGGTGGCCGAGGACCGGCTCGAGGTGGTCGCCGCGCCGGGGTCGCGGGCGGCCGTGCTCGCGGCGCTGCGGGCCGCGCATCCGTACGAGGAACCCGCCTACCACGTGACCGAACGGGCCGCGCTGACCGGAAATCAGGGCCTGGGCCGGATCGGCACCCTGGCCGAACCGCTGACGCTGCGCGAGTTCACCGCCCGGGCGGCCGCGGCGCTGCCGGAGACGGCCTGGGGTGTGCGGGCCGCGGGCGACCCGGACCGGGTACTGCGCACGGTGGCCGTCTGTGGTGGCGCGGGTGATTCGCTGCTCGATACCGCCGCCCGCCGCGGAGTCGACGCGTATCTCACCGCCGACCTGCGCCATCATCCCGCCGACGAGCATCTGCGCCGTTCGGGACCCGCGTTGATCGACGCGGCCCACTGGGCGACGGAGTTCCCCTGGTGCGCGCAGGCGGCCGCGGTGGCCGGAGCCGGGCTCCCGGAGCTGGAAACCCGGGTGTCCGCGGTACGTACCGATCCGTGGACGGTCGGTTGCGGCGGTTGACCCGTGGCATCGGCGTCCGGTCCCCGGGTTCGGACCGGTCGGCGACATCCGCCCCGCCGCGCGGAGTACGGTGGACTTTCTCATCCGTCCACAGCGTGCAGGGAGTTCGTTCGCGTTGAATGTCGAACCATCGATTCAGGCCCAACTGCTGCGTCTCGCCGAGGTCGACACCGAGCTGACCCGGATCGCGCACCGGCGCAGCGTTCTCCCCGAACAGCAGGAGGTCGACCGGTTCGAGACCGAACGCAATGCGCACAAGGACGCGGCCGTGGCCGTGGAGATCGTGCTCGACGATCTGGACCGCGATATCCGCAAACTCGAGGGCGAGATCGAGGCGGTCCGCAAACGTGAGGACCGCGACCGCGGGGTACTGGAAGCGGGCTCGGTCGGCGCGAAACAGCTGTCCGAACTGCAGCACGAGCTGACCAGCCTGGAACGCCGCCGCTCGGTCCTCGAGGACGATCTGCTCGAGGTGATGGAACGGCGCGAGGCCTCGGCCGCGGATCACGAGCACGCCGGTGCCCGCCTCGATCGGACCGAAGCCGAACTCGCCACCGCGCGCGGTCGCCGCGACGAGGCCCTCGCCGACCTCGCGGTGGCCCAGCAGCGTTGCGAAACCGACCGCGCGAAGCTGGTCGGCGTATTCCCCGAGGAATTGCTCAGCATCTACGATCGGCAGCGGAGCGGCCACGGTATCGGCGCGGCGCTGCTGCAGGCCCGGCGCTGTGGGGCCTGCCGGATCGAACTGGATCGCGGCGAGATCGCCCGGATCGCGAAAACCGCGCCCGAACTGGTGGTGCGGTGTCCGGAATGCGGTGCCGTGCTGGTGCGGACCAGGGAATCCGGGTTGTAGGCCGCGCCGGGCAGCGGGGTCCGAGTAGCGGGAGCGGGAGACCGATATGAGCGTGCGCGAGGTCGTTGTCGAGGCCGACGGCGGATCCCGGGGTAATCCGGGCCCGGCGGGGTACGGGGCGGTCGTATTCGACGCGGACCGGGTGGGGGTGCTCGCCGAACGCCGGGAGGCGCTGGGCGTCACGACCAACAATGTCGCGGAGTACCGCGGGCTGATCGCCGGGCTGGAGGCGGCCGCCGAACTCGGTGCGCGGGTGGTCGCGGTGCGGATGGACTCCAAACTCGTGGTCGAGCAGATGTCGGGCCGGTGGAAGGTCAAACACGCGGCGCTGATCCCGCTGGCCGATCGCGCGCGCCGGCTGGCCGCGGATTTCGACCGGGTGACCTACCGCTGGATACCGCGCGCCGAGAACTCCCATGCCGACCGGTTGGCCAACGAGGCCATGGACGACGGCGCACTGGTCGAGGAGGTGCGGGCGGCCGATCCGGCCCCGGCACGACCGGCCGCCGCCACCGAGGCCGCCGATACGGCGGCCGATCAGCGCAGTGCGTCCGCACGGCTGTCCGGCCCCGGGCCGGGCTGGACCGGAGCCTCCGGCCGGCCCACCAGGCTGCTGCTGTTGCGGCACGGTCAGACCGAATTGTCGGTGCAGCGGCGCTATTCCGGCCGTGGTAATCCGCCACTGACCGCGGTGGGCCGGGAACAGGCGGCCCGGGCCGCGAAGATGCTGGCCGCCAAGGGCGATATCGCCGCGATCGTCACCTCACCGCTGGGCCGGGCCCGGGAGACCGCGGAGGCGGCCGGTACGGCGCTCGGTATCGAGGTCCGGGTGGTCGAGGGTCTCACCGAAACCGATTTCGGCGAATGGGAGGGGCTGACCTTCCGCGAGGCCGCCGACCGCGATCCGGTCCTGCACGCCGACTGGCTCGGCGATCCGTCCCTGCGCGCACCCGGGGGCGAGAGCTTCGACGAAGTGCGGGAGCGGGTCGAGGGGGTGCGCCGCGACCTGGTCGCGCGGTATCCGGGCGCGAATATCGTGGTGGTCAGCCATGTCACGCCGATCAAGACGCTGCTGCAATTGGCGCTGGGGGTCGGGCCGTCACTGCTCTACCGCCTGCACCTGGATCTGGCATCGCTGTCGCTCGCTGAGTTCTATCCCGACGGGGGTTCCTCGGTCCGGCTGGTCAACGATACGAGCTACCTCTGAGATCGGCGAATATCGGTCAGCCGGATACCACGGCCGGAAACGCGGCGGCCCGTTCGCGCAGGAACCGGGCCGTGAAATCGTCGAGCGGGTAGAACAGCTCGACCGCCAGCTCCGAGAGTGTCACATCGGCCGGTGCGCCGAAGGTCGCCATGGTGCCGAACAACGAGAGTTCACCGTGGGGTGTGCGAATCCGCACCGGCACCTGGAACGGGCCCGGTTCGGTGGATCCGGCTTCTTCGTCCTCGGTATCGACGGCCGGATAACCGCTGACCTCGTCGTAGAGTTCGCGCAATCGGGGATCACCGGTGGTATCGGCCTGGCGTGCCAGCCGCTCCAGCAACTGTTCGCGCACCTGGCGCGGGTTGGCGAGCCGGGCGGCGAGACCTTCCGGATGCAGGACCAGCCGGTAGACATTGGGCCGGTCGGTCAGTAGCCGCACCGGTACGCCGTCGGTGTGCACCGTCAGCGCGGTGTTGGCGGTGACCACATTCCACCAGCGGTCGACCGCGACTGCCGGATAGGGCTCATGGGCGGCGAGCATATGGTCCAGCGCCGCCCGGGCGGACGCGAGATGGTCGTCGTCGAGGCTGCTCTCCTGGTAGGCGGGTGCGTACCCGGCCGCGACGAGCAGCGCATTGCGTTCCCGCAGTGGCACATCCAGCGTCTGCGACAGACGCAGCACCATATCCCGGCTCGGTGCCGAACGCCCGGTCTCCACGCACGACAGATGCCGGGTGGAGCTGCCCGCGGCCAGCGCCAGATCCAGCTGGCTCAGCCGCCGCCGCTGTCGCCATTCGCGTAGCAGGGTACCGATCCGGGACGGGTTGCCGTCCGCGCGCAGCGTCATGGAGTGAGCGTATCGGCGGCCGGTGCGCGGCGGCCATGACCTCCGGGGTCATTGAACCGCTGACCGGGTGACGGCACAGTCGGTCCCGGAACCACCATCGCCGATCCGAGAGGCAGCCGACCATGAGCACCGCCACCCTGTCCGCGCCCGCGACATCCGACGACCTGCTCCGCCGCACCCTGCGGCTCGACGGCTGGGGCACCGGTGCTTTCGGCGTCTTCATGCTCGCCGGTGCGGTGCCGCTGCGGGATCCGCTGGGGCTGCCGGCTTCGTGGTCGGTCCCGTTCGGTATCGCCATGCTCGGCGGCGCGCTGGTGCTGTTGCTCATCGCCGGCTATCCGGTGATCCCGCCCCGATACACGGCGGGAGTCGTCGTGGTCAACACGGTCTGTGTGCTGGGCCTGCTCGCCCTGCCGTTCACCGGCCTGCTCGAGCTCACCGGTGCCGGGATCGTTTTCTTCCTCAGCGGCGCCTCGGTCGTCGCGGTCTTCGCGGCCCTGGAGTTCGCGGGTCTGCGGCGGATCACCGGATGACCCCGAATCAGGCCGGATAGCAGTGGATCTCGGTCGCTTTCAATGCGGCCCACAGTTCCGACCCCGGCCGGATCCGCAGGTCCGCCACGGTGGCCGGGGTGATATCCGCCAGCGTCGGGACCGCGCCGTCGAGCCGGACCCGCACGGTATGGGCGTGCTGTTCGAGACCGGCCACGGTCACCGGCCAGGTATTGCGCGGACTACCGGTGGGGCGCTCCGGGTGCAGGCCGACCGCGGCCGGTGCGAAGGTGAGATGTACCGGTCCGGTGGCCGGTTCGGCGACGGTGAGTTCACCACCGCTGTCGAGCCGGACCAGGGTGCCGGCGGCGGTCCCGCGGAACAGATTGAGGCCGACCAGATCCGCGACATAGTCCGAGCGGGGCCGGCGGGCGATCTCGCCGGGCGGGCCCTGCTGGACCACCTGCCCGTCCTCCACGATGACCAGCCGGTCGGCGAGCACCATGGCGTCGAGTGGATCGTGGGTTACCAGCAGCGTATGCCCGGGGTAGTCGTCGAGGTGACGGGCGAGTTCGGCGCGCACCCGGACCCGGGTCGCCGCGTCCAGCGCCGCGAGGGGTTCGTCCAGCAGCAGCAGTTCCGGTTCGACGGCCAGGGCCCGGGCCAGCGCGACCCGCTGGGCCTGTCCGCCGGACAGGGCGCGCGGCCGGGTATGTGTGTAACCGGCCAGACCCACCCGTTCCAGCCAGTGCGCGGCCCGCTCGCGGGCGAGCGTCCGGCGCAGCCCGCGAGCGCGTAACCCGAAGGCCACGTTCTCCAGGGCGTCGAGATGGGCGAAGAGGAGATAGTCCTGGAACACCACCCCCACCGAACGATGTTCGGGCGGTACGAAATCTCCCGGCGGCGCATCCCATATCCGGTCGCCGAGTCCGATCGACCCGGCGGTGAGCGGAGTGAGCCCGGCCAGTGCCCGTAGCGCGGTGGTCTTCCCGGCGCCGTTGGGGCCCAGCAGTGCCACGACCTCCCCGGGCGCGAGTTCGAGGTCCAGCTCGAGGGAGAACGCACCGCGGGTCACCCGCAGTTCGGCGGCCAGCGTCACAACACCCCCCGCAGCCAGCGTTCCCGCAGCGCGGCCAGCACCACCACCGAGACCAGCAGCAGCACCAGGCTGAGCACTATCGCCGCGGCCGGATCGGTCTCCAACGCCAGGTACACCGCCAGCGGCATGGTGGTGGTCTTACCGGGGAAGTTGCCGGCGAAGGTGATGGTGGCACCGAATTCGCCCAGGGCCCGCGCCCAGCAGAGCACCGTCCCCGCCACCACTCCGGGCAGGATCGAGGGCAGGGTGACCCGCCGGAACGCCAGCCAGCGGGAGGCGCCGAGGGTCGCCGCGGCCTCCTCGTAGCGGGGGTCGGCGCTGCGTAACGCCCCCTCGACCGAGATCACCAGGAACGGCATCGCGACGAACGCCTCCGCCACCACCACGCCCGCGGTGGTGAACGGCAACGCGATACCGAACCAGTCGTACAGGTAGCTGCCGACCAGGCCCCGTCTGCCGAGGACCAGCAGCAACGCCACCCCACCGACCACCGGCGGGAGCACCAGCGGCACGGTGACCAGCGCCCGCATCAGCCCTCGTCCGGGCAGCCCACCGCGGGCGAGCAGCCAGGCCAGCGGGATGCCCAGGAGGAGGCAGAGCAGGGTGGCCAGGCTCGCGCACACCAGCGAGAGCCGCAACGCCTGCCCGACCTCCGCACTGAGCAGTCGCTCCGGCAGATCCCGCCAGGGCGCCCGGATCAACAGCCCGGCCAGCGGTATCAACAGGAACAGCAGACCGAGGAGCGCGGGAACGACCAGGACGAGAGGTCTCCGGCCGCGCACCGCCCGGCGCCGGCGCAGTGCCGTCGTCCGGCGCCGCACCGGACCGGGGATCACGGGGTGTCGAAACCGGCCGTGGTGAAGACCGATCGAGCCTGCGGGGACAGCACGAAATCGATGAAGGCCGCGGCCGCGGCCGGGTTGGGTGCCGCCGCCACCGGCGCGATCGGATAGTCGTTGACCGCCTTGTCCGCCTCCGGGAACTCGATCCCGGTGACCTTGTCGTCCGCGGCCCGGACATCGGTCCGGTACACCAGGGCGGCGTCGACCTCACCGAGGGTGACCTTGGTGAGTACCGCCTTCACATCGGGTTCCCGGGTATCGGGTTGCGGGGTCACCCCGGCCGCGGCGAAGACCTTGTCGGCGGCCGCACCGCACGGCACCTGTTCGGCGCACAGCGCGATCCGCGGCTCCGGGCGGCCGAAATCGGCCAGTCCGCTGATCCTGCCCGGGTTGCCGGTGGGCACCGCGATCTCGAGACTGTTGCGCACGAAGGTGACCGGTCCGGCCGTGATATCGCCCGACGCGACCACCTGCTCCATATTCCGCAGCGCCGCCGAGGCGAATACATCGGCGGGTGCCCCCTGCTCGATCTGCTCGGCCAGTGCCGAACTGCCGCCGAAGCTGAACACCACATCGACCCCCGGATGGGCCTGTTCGAACTGTTCGCCGAGCGTTGTGAAGGTTTCGGTGAGCGAAGCCGCAGCGAAAACGGTGACGGTCCCGTGGATCCCGTCGGGCGAAGTGTTACCGGATTCGTCACCGGAATCCGCACTGCCGCAACCCGCCAGAGCGGTGACCAGCACCGCCACCGGGACCAGACGGCGCACTACGCGCCCCAGCACTGTTCTCATCGTCAACTCTCCGGAATCTCGACCACCACATGCGTCGATTTGACCGACGCGACCGTCACACTGCCCACTTCGATCCCGAGTTCGTCCACCGATTCCCGGCTCAGCAGGGAGACCAGCCGGAACGGACCGGCCTGCATCTCCACCTGCGCCATCACCGTATCGGTGACCACCCGGGTCACGATGCCGCGCATCCGATTGCGGGCCGATGCCGCCACGGTCACCCCGGGTTCGGGGGCCTCGGCATTCTGCCGGGCGAATTCGGCCAGATCCCGGCCGCGCACACCTTTACGTCCGTTCTCCAGCTGGATCGCGGGGAGCCGCCCCTGATCTATCCAGCGCCGTACGGTGTCATCGCTGACACCGAGCAGCCCGGCGGCTTCCTTGACCCGCAGATACGTCACGATTCGGATTATAAAGCCGGATATGCGGAACAATGGAGGAAAGCGGCATACCTCTCAACCGGCCGGCAGCGGCAGGATCATCTCGTTTTCGGGACGGGGATCGTCCTCGGCGCAGGGTTCGGTAACTCCTGAGTGGGCTTCGATGCGCGGGCGAACCGGCCGGCCTTCCGCGGTCATGTCACGGCGGTACCATTGCTTGGCGAGATCGAGAGAGCGAGGTGTGGGTGGTGGATCGTCCTGCAAAGTCCAAGGTGGCAGTGAACAGAGAAGCAGTGAGGCGATCGGCTGTGCGGTCGACCAAGGCATCGGCGCGATTGGAGCGACGCACCGTGCCTGCTGGTTTCGTACGCTCGGAACGAGTCGTTCAGTTCTTGGCCGAGCGGCGACACGAAGCCTGATGTCTTTCGCGCCGGGCTACGGGGAAACTCCGGTATCCGAGGACGAAGCGAATATGCTGCTGTCCTCTGTGCGCGAGCTCCTCGGCGATCCCGTGGGCAAAGCGGCCGTCTACGACCTCGAGCAGGCCGTTCAAGCTGCGACAACCGAAGATCTCGTCATCGCGGTGATCGACGGCAGTCTGGATCTGGACGAGCTGCTCACCGATTACTTCTTGCGTGATCTACACGGCCGCCTCTATGGGGATATCTGGAGCTGGGCGGGGAGCTTCCGCCGTCGGGAGCTCAATATCGGTGTCGCCCCGGAGCACATCGCTGTCGATCTCCGCAGTTCATTGGAAACGATTCGATACCGCTGGCAACACACCGAAGATTGGTCGCCACGCCAACTGGGTATCGCTGCCCACGCCGAGACTGTTCGTATTCACCCGTTCACCGATGGCAACGGCCGTACGACACGGTTGCTCGCAGATCTCGTGTACGCAGCGGCTCAAAATGTGGTAAGCCCGGATCTCTATGACTGGGATCTCGAAAAGCAACGGTATATAGAACTCCTGAGGCAGTACGACAGGCACCGTAATCCTATAGAGCTTGCCGCGTACGTCGGGACCAAGCCGTTGGGTGAGTGATCTCCTCAGCCGGTCGTTTCAGCCGCTCATTCGCTGTGCCGAAGCTATTCGAGGCTGCGGTAGCGGCAGGATCATCTCGTTTTCGGGACGGGGATCGTCCTCGGCGCAGGGTTCGGTCACTCCGGTGCGGGTGAAGCCGTTTCGCAGATACAACCGTTCGGCCGGCCGGTTCTCGTCCAGGACCCACAACCGCAGAGCGGGGTGACCGCCCGCGGTGGCCCAGTCGATCGCGGCGCGGACCAGCCCATCCGATACGCCTGTTCCGCGCACCTGCGGTGCGGTCCACATCGACACCAGTTCGGGCCCGTTCGCGGTGACGATCACCCCCGCCGAACCCAGGGACACCGAATCGGAGTCGGCCACGAAGAACGGATCCCGGCGTGCGGTCCACTCCCGCCATCGCTGTTCGTCCCATCGAAGTGCTTCGGCATGGGTGCCGGAGAAGGTTCCGGGCGGCGAGCCGGCCAGTGCGTCCAGGCGGACTGTGCGCGCGATGGACCAGTCGCCGGGGGTGATGCGTCGTATCAGCATCGTCCGATGGTGCGAGGGGTGTCCGGATACGACAAGGTAATTCCCGGAGCGCGCGGCTTCGCGGGCCGGATGTGAGCAGTGGTGGCGGCTCGTGAACCCGGCCAGGACCCGCACCACCCCCACACCGTTCACCGGTCGTGGGAAGCGGTGTGTCCACCGATCGCGTCAGAATCATGAAAACTGTTGTGCAGAGTGCATTCTCATCGCTATCGATGAATCGCGACAGGGCTGGGGTCGGTATGTCCAAAGGCGGTGACGATATTGCTCGTCGGGCCGCGGAAGAGGCGGCCGAACGTGTCGCCAAGGCCCTGGGGCAGTGGTCGAGATCCACGAGGGAGGGGATTTCCGCCGGTATCGCCGGCCGGGCGCGTGGCGGTGAGAGCGCGATATCGGCTGCCGAGGGCAAAGCCGTGCGGCAGGTTACCGGCGCCGACCCGGGGCCGGGTTCCGCGTCGGCCGACCGCGGGTCGGTTTCCTCCGATATCGCGGTGGTACGCGGTAACGACCTGATCGACGAAGTCGATTACGTCTCGCTCCGGGCCAAGAGCGGCGACGGCGGTCCGGGCGATCCGGTGCTCGCCGAGATCTATCGTCTGCAAGGCTTCGACGGGCTGCCCACCGTGACCGGTCGCGCTGGAGTGGACAAGCTCGTCAAGAGGGGCGACTGGGAACTCTTCCGGGGCTTTGCCGCCCGGGACGGTGTGTCCGCACGGGAATACGCCGAACAGTTCAGGTCCGGCCTGTACCTTCCGGGCCGGACCCTCGACTATGTCGGGGTCGGGAACGGTACCTGGGTCACACCACTGAAATCGGAGGCCGCCCGCTATGCCGGCGGCGATGCCGAGGGAGTGGTCCGAATGGCGTTACCCCGCAGCGGTCCGCGGATCGGGACGTATGAAGACTTGGCCGCGGAACAGAGCAGAGTACTGGCTCCGGTCGAACAGGAGATCCGTCTGTTCGAGGCCGCGGGGGCACGAAAGGAAACCAACGATCGGCTGTGGGCGCTGGAGGACAAGCGCGAAGTCGTGGCCGATACCGGAAGGTTCGCGGCCCTCCGCGGATACGACGCGTACACCACTCCCTGGAAGAACGAGGCGGGGCAGTATTGGATCGTCCTGAACCGGACGGTCCTGGTCGTGGAGGGGTGATCCGTTGCCCGGGGCACCACACGATATCCGGATGATGTACCGACCCCGGGCGCCGCCGAACTGCCTTTCCGTGGAAACGGCAGTTCGGAGTACGACCGCTCACGCCCGGGCCCCGTGTAGCGATACGGGTGGGAGCAGGCGGCCCGGTGGCCGTACCACTCCCACGGCACTCAGTCGCGCGGACCGCCCGCGACATAGATGACCTGTCCCGAGACGAAGCCCGCACCCTCGCTGATCAGGAAAGACGCGGTATGCGCGATATCCTCCGGATATCCGACGCGGTGCACCGGGATCTGCGCGGCGGCGCCCTTCTGGAAGTCCTCGAAATCCACCCCGACCCGGGCGGCGGTGGCCGCGGTCATATCGGTGACGATGAACCCCGGGGCGATCGCGTTGGCGGTGACCCCGTACTTGCCCAGTTCGAAGGCCAGGGTTTTGGTGAAGCCCTGCATACCGGCCTTCGCGGCGGAATAGTTCACCTGGCCGCGGTTGCCCAGTGCCGAGGTGCTGGACATATTGACGATGCGGCCCCACTTCTGCTCGACCATGTACTTCTGGGCGGCCCGGGTCAGCAGGAAGGCGCCGCGCAGGTGGACGCCCAGCACGGTGTCCCAGTCGTCCACACTCATCTTGAACAGCAGGTTGTCGCGCAGCACCCCGGCGTTGTTGACCACGACGGTGGGTGCGCCGAGTTCTCCGGCCAGCCGTTCCACCGCGGCGTTCACCGAATCCTCCTCGCTGACATCCGCGCCGAGCGCGATCGCCTTCCCACCGGCGCTCTCGATCGCCGCGACGGTTTCGGCGCAGGCGGCTTCGTCGAGGTCGAGGACCCCGACCTGCAACCCGTCGGAAGCCAGCCGTTTGGCGATGGCCGCCCCGATTCCGCGGGCGGCGCCGGATACTACTGCGATCCTCTCGGCCATCAGTTCGAAGTCCTCTCGTGTGGTCGACTGTTCTTACGCCATCTAACAGTGTGCGGGGTTGCGGATCGAGGGGGTGGCCGGACAAGATCTGCGAGTCGGTGCTGTGCGTATCGGACAGTGCCGGGGCGGCGTGTCCGATAATTCACCTAGGTGTGGGTTTTCCGCACTCCCCAAATGGGTAGCGGGCCATCTATTCTCGAAACAACCTATTCGCCAGGCAGTTTGGAATGTGATGACCACACCCCAGCCCCCGTACGATCCGACGACGGGCAATCCCTATCCTTCGCAGCCCGGGGCCGATGTCCCACCGTCCTACGGCCCCGGCCCGAATCCCTACGGCGCGCCGAATCAGGCCCCGGTCTCACCCGCCGATGCCAAGACCTGGGCCATGTTGGCCCATTTCGGCGGTATCGTGCTCGGTTTCGTCGCACCCCTCATCGTCTGGGTGATGTACAAGGACCGTGACGAATTCGTGCGCCGGCACGCGGTGGACGCATTGAACTTCCAGATCGTGCTCGCGATCGCCTACGTGGTGTCGGCGGCGCTGATGATCGTGCTGATCGGGTTGCTGCTGTTCCCGATCGTCTGGATCGCGGGCATCGTGTTCTCGGTGCTCGCCGGTATCGCCGCCAACAACGGCCGCGAGTACAAGTACCCGTTCAATCTCTCGCTCGTGAAGTAACAGGTGTCCCCGGGCCGGCGATCCGGCCCGGGAGCATCCGTCGCGGTACCGGATGGGCGCAGTGGTATCCGGTCCCCACGGTCAGGGACGCAGCACCGAGGTCAGGAACTCGGTCTGGTCGTAGACGGCCTGCTCGAACAGTTCGTCGAAGTACAGGTCGAAATGACCTGCCGGATATCGCTTCACCACCGCGTGCTTGGTTTTCCCGGCAGCGCGCAGCGCGGGCTTCACCGGGGTGATCGAATCGTTGTCGCACAGCGCGTACAGCACCGGCATCTTCAATTCCTTCGCATGCCGTGCGGGCCGGTCGAACAGGATGGAGAAGGCGGCCCGGGCCGCGATCTTCGGCCGGTAACTCGGACTCTCCTCCGCCAGCCGCCCGAATCCGCCCGGTACGTCCGCTCCGGTCATCATCGCCGTGGCGCGTTTACGCCCGGCCAGCCGGATCTGGACCGGTTTGCGCAGGATCGTGCCGAACAGCAGGTCGGAAGTCGCCAGGAAGCCGACCTTCACGAAGCTCAGCAGCCCTTTCGCCAGTGCGGAGGAGAATCCGCTGACGAACGGCACCTGCGCCACCACCGCCGCGATATAGGCATCGTCGGGAGCCACCGACAGAGCGTGGCCACCGCCCAGCGAGGTGCCCCACAGCGCGATACGGGTGGCATCGAAACCGCGTAGCGTGCGAGCGTAGGCCACGGCTGCGGTCCAATCCTCGCGCTGCCGAGCGATATTGACGAGCTGCCGGGGGTCGCCGTCGCTGCCCCCGAAATGCCGATAGTCGAAGACCAGCACCCCCATCCCCGCCGCGGCGAATCGCCGCGCGAACCGATCCAGTCCCATTTCCCTGTTGGCACCCAACCCGTGCCCCATCACCACGATGGGGCGAGGCTTGGGCGGGCCGGCCGGTAGGTACAGCCAACCGGCACATTTCTGACTTCCCGACGGGAAGCCGACCTCGACACGCTCCATGAGCATCGACCGTACCGAGTTTCCACCTGCGGTGGGCTATCCGGTCGGGTGGACGCGGGATGATGCAGTCCCGCCGGATCCGCTCGGTAGCCGGGGGAGCAGAGCGGAACGATGACCGGCGAACTGGCCCGGCGCCGGGTGATCATGTTCGGTCGCGTACCCGTGGCCCCGGTGTGTGACGTGCGGCGGCGGACCACGGAACGGTACCGAGTATTCTGTTGCGGCGGATGAGTCGGCCGGGCGGTCGCGGCGCCGGGAACGGGCACCCAGTGGTGTCACGCTCGGTGCCGAGGAAAGTCCGGACTCCACAGAGCAGGGCGGTTGCTAACGGCAACCCGGGGTGACCCGCGGGACAGTGCCACAGAAAACAGACCGCCCGCGGCCCGAGAGGGTCGTGCGGTAAGGGTGAAACGGTGCGGTAAGAGCGCACCAGCGCCCCGGGTGACCGGGGCGGCTCGGTAAACCCCGCCCGGAGCAAGGTCGAAGATCGCACCGCAGGGTGCGGTTGCGCAGGTGTTCGAGGGCTGCTCGCCCGAGCCTGCGGGTGGACCGCTCGAGGTACCCGGCGACGGTGTGCCCAGATGGATGGCCGCCCCCCGGTGCGAACCGGGGACAGGATCCGGCTTAGAGGCCGGCTCATCCCGCGCCCGCGCGAACTTGCCCATGACCGGGCCTCTGGGCATACGATGTCCTGTGCCGGGAGGCCCGGAGCCCCATTCCGATGTTGCCGCGCGACCATCGCAACGCCGGGATGGAGACGGGCGGACCGTCCCGATGCACAGCCGGGGGACACCGGGTGCCCCTGTCGTTACCAGGGAAAGCGCCATGAGAGCCAGACAATTCGCCGCCGTAGCCGTCCTATCCGCGGCATTGCTCACGGCGTGCGGGACCGACGAGGAACCGGTCGTGCAGACCACGACCGTCCTATCCGCCGAAACCGAAGCAGTAGCCACGGCCGTGCCCTCCGCGACGAAAACGCGGGGACTGTACGAACCGACCGAAACCGCCAGGGGCCAATCCGGTCTGGAGGCCTCGATCCTGTCGGTGGACGATGTGAATTCGCAGGTCGGTCCGGTCACCGTCGTGACCATCCAGATCGTGAACGTCACGGATACGGTGTGGGCCGGTTCCAACTGGACCATCCCGACCGTGGTCTACGGCGACGACGGTGTCGCGGCCGCGCATGTGCTGTCACCGACCGAGGGTTTCGGGGACGGGGTGGTCGGTTCGATCCCGTCCGGATCCCGGCAGACGGTGAAACACGCGTACAAGGTGGCGAAAGCGCAGCTGAATCCGGCTGTGGTGACCGCCGGTTCGGTGATCTGGGAGGGTGATTTCTCGAAGTTCTAGCGATAAGGGGAGAGATGACGATTCTCGTCACCGGCGCCACCGGCAATATCGGCCGCAAGGTCGTCGATCAGCTGATCGTCCGCGGCGCGACCGATATCCGCGCGCTCACCGTCGACCCGGTGAAGGCCGCGTTGCCGGCCGGGGTCGAGGCGGTTCGCGGGTATCTGCGCAGGCCCGAAACGCTGCCGGCCGCCTTCGCGGGCGTGGATCGGATGTATCTGGCTTCGGTCCAGAGCGGAGCGGACCAGGTGGTCGAGCTGGCGCGCGCCGCCGGGATACGCCATATCGTCGACCTCTCCGGAGAGCCGGACAGCTGGTGGGGCGCGATCGCGACGGCGATCGAAGACAGCGGTATCGCCTGGACACATTTGTGGCCCGGGGATTTCATGGAGAACACGGGGATGTGGGCGCAGCAGATCCGGGCGACCGGTGCGGTGCGCGAGCCCGATCCCCATGCCGGCAGTACGCCGATCGCGATGGACGATATCGCGGCGGTGGCGGCAGTGGCACTGACGCAGGAGGGCCATCTGGGCCGCGCGTACGCGCTGACGGGTCCGGAGAAGCTGAGCCGGGCGGATCTGGTGCGCGAGATCGCGGGTGCGCTGGGGCGTGAGATCGGATTCGTCCGGGCCACTCGGGCGGAGACCGTGCGAGCGTTGACCCCGGCGATGGGCGACAACGCGCAATGGTATGTCGACAATGTGCTCATCGGGCTCGATGCGCACACTCTGGCGCCCAATCGGGTCGCCGAAGAAATTCTCGGCCGTCCGGCGACCACCTTCGCGCAATGGGCCGCGCGGTATGCCGTCGAATTATTCGGCGCGGTCCGGCGCGACGGCTGATCGGAAAGTCCAGCGTTTCGAACGGATCCGCGATTCGAGCCGATGATCATTTACCGGTGAATTCCACGGCGGTTGCCGAGCTGTGGAATTCACCGGCCCGCCGATAACCGCGCGACTACTGGTCGCGGCACATGACCGCGACCATCTGATAGACCGCCTGAGCCTCCGGTTCGGTCGCTTCGGTCCCCCCGGTGGCGAGGCGGCCGGTCAGCTCGGTGAGCACCTCGTCCTCCGGATCGCCGGCCCGGACCGCGGCGCAGGTCTCGGTGAAGGTCGCGGTGAGTGCGGCATCGTCACGACCCGCGGCCAGATCGGGGAACGCCGAGCGGAATCCGATCACGAAGGAACCGGCCTTCACCTGGTCGATCTGTGCGGTATCGGGGTTCGTCGAGGTCGTTGTGGCGGGCGCCGGACTCGACGATTCGGCGCTGTCGCTCCGGCAGGCGGCCACGCCCGGTAGGACCGCCACGAGGACGGCGGTGAGTAAGGACAGAGGTCTGTTCACGGCCGGATGGTAACTCCGCGAGATGGACACCGTCCCCCGCCGGGCGGGGGACGACGTTCATCCAGCGGCTACTCAGGCCGAGGGACCGATCACGAGCATCTGCGCAAAGGCCGTGGCCTGCTGCGGGCCGACGAGGGGAAGCAGATAGTCATAGATGAGAGTGGACATACGTGATGAAACTCCAGCTCGGGATGTAGTCGGACGCTTACGGTTCGCCACAGTATCAGTTGCCGGGTGGACGCGACCTTTTCCGGCGGGATTCGTGTAGAAGTGGCATAAATGGTGATCGCCGTCATAAAGTGGGCGGGGTCGGCAGGCTCGTCCGGTGCCCTGGAGTTCACGGGCGAGCCGATTCATACCTATCGGAAGACAGGTCACAACACATATGCGGGTAGCACGTTCCTTGGCAACCGGAGCTTTGATGGCCGGGGCCGCATCTGTTCTCGCTACCGTGGGCGCCGGCTCGGCCGGTGCCGTCGCGGTGACACCGCTGCCCGGTGGAGTGCGGGTGGACCTCAGCCCGGCGGATACCCGCTGGGTGGATCAGAACAATATCGGGCAGGCGGTTGCGGGTATTCCGCATCCGTCGGCTCCGTCGTTCGGTCAGGCGCTGGACGCGGCCGCGGCCGTATCCGCGGCCCAGCCGAACGGCCGGGTCGTTTTCACGGTGTTCGGTCCGCTGCACGAACTGAGCGGCTCGATGCTGGCATTGCAGTAGATCGCACGGATTTTCCGTACCGTCGGGCCGGTACCGGGGCAACCCGGTACCGGCCCGCACTGTCTGCGCCCGGATCGGAAAGTGTTGTGCCGCTGCGGATACGGGGTGCGCGATCAGGCCGTATCGAGGGCGGCAGCCGCCGCGGGATACTGTGCCAGACAGCGGCCGGCCGCGGTGTCCTCGGCATCGGCGAGCCGCTCGAACAGTGAGGTGTCCGCACCGGCGGTACGCGCTTCGGCGGCCCGGGCGCGCAGCGCGTCATGGGATTCGACCGCGTCACGATGATCGCCCAGCACAGTCTGCAGATGTTTGGCCCGTTTACCCAGATCCGCGGCGGGATCGCCGAGGACAGCCGTGGCGGCCTCGCAGGAATACCGTAAACGTTTGGCGCTCTTACGGATATCGTGCAGCAGCTCGACCCGCTCGGCGGGGGCCACGGTCGGTTCGGCCCGCACCAGCCGCCGCACTCTCTTACGATCCCTGCGCAGCACCGAGTCGAATATCTCACCGGCCGGCGCCCCGATCACCGCGGCGCGCAGCGGTGGCTTCTTACGCCACTTCCTCAACTCTCGTCGCATCGCGCGATAGCGGTCGCTGTCCAGTGCCGTGAGTATCTCGCCGTGCGCGGCGGCGTACCGGTCGCGTTCGGCGCGGACCAGTCGGTCCCGGGTGGATTCCAAGGCGGCCGAACCCGGGTCGGCGAAGCGGTCCAGCAGCGCGGCGAAACGTTCGGCGCGCACCTCCGCATCGCGTGCGACGCCCAGTATCCCGGCCAGCCAGGCGAGTTCGGTGCGGATCCGGTTGTCCGCGTCCGGGTCGACCAGGGTCTTGTAGGAGCGCAGCACACTGCGCAGGCGCCGGGTCGCGACCCGCATCTGGTGTACCGAATCCTCGGCGTCGGCGCGCACCTCCGGTTCGGCGGTGAGCAGCCGCTCGATATCGGCCTTCAGGGCTTCGGTGAGTGCGGTGCCCGCCTCGATCGGCTTGTCACCCATGATGTTCCACCGCCGCGAAGGTATCGGTCGCCTCGACCAGATGATGGGTGATCCCCGGCTCGGCGGCGGAATGCGCGGCATCGTCGACGATCCGCAGCCGCGATCCCGGCCAGGCGCGATGCAGATCCCACGCGCTGATCGCGGGGCAGACGATATCGTGGCGGCCCTGCACTATGACGGCGGGAATATGGGTGATCGCGCCGATATCGCGCAGCAGCTGGGCTTCGTCGAGGAAGCCGCCGTGCCGGAAATAGTGGTTCTCGATGCGGGCGAAGGCCAGCGCGAACCGGGGATCGGAGGTTTCGGCCACCCGCTCCGGATCGGGGAGCAGCGAACTGGTCGCGCTCTCCCAGGTGGTCCAGGCGAGCGCGGCCGCGGTGGCGGTCTCGGGGTCGCCGGAACTCAGCAGCCGGTGGTAGGCCTCCACCAGATCGCCGCCGCGTTCGGCCTCCGGGACCGGGGCCAGGAACTTCTCCCATTCGTCCGGGTAGACGTAACCGGCGCTGCCGTTGTAGTACCAGTCGATCTCCTTGCGGCGCAGCAGGAAGATACCCCGCAGTACCAGCTCGGTGACCCGCTCGGGGTACCGCTGCGCGTAGGCCAGCGACAGTGTCGAACCCCAGGAGCCGCCGAAGACCAACCAGCGCTCGATACCGAGTTTCTCGCGCAGCGTTTCGATATCGGAGATCAGATGCGCGGTGGTGTTCACCGACAGATCGGCACCGTCGGCGATATGCGGGGTCGAACGGCCGCAGCCGCGCTGATCCAGCAGCACGATCCGGTAGCGGGCGGGGTCGAAGTACCGGCGGTTCAGTGGTGCGGTGCTACCGCCCGGTCCGCCGTGCAGGAACACCGCGGGTTTGCCGTCCGGGTTTCCGCTGGTCTCCCAGTACACCGCCTGGCCGTCGCCGACCTGGAGCATGCCGTGATCGTAGGGCTCGATCGGCGGGTACAGCGGGCGCATCAGAACGCCAGGCCGGAGGCCAGGTCGGGGAGCTCCAGCGCGCGGATCGCTTCACTGTGCACATCGGAACAGGTCTCGGTGAGCACCCGGTCGACCACGGCCTTGTCGGCCAGGACCTGGGCGTTGATACCGCCGTTGGTGAGCGCCCATTCGTGGACCATGGCGTTGAGCCCGATCCGTCCCAGGGTCGGCCCCTGGACCCGCCAGTTCGACAGCTCCGGCCGCATCATGTCGCACAGGTTCTGGGCGGCCTTGTCCGGGACCTCGAGCGGAGTGGCCGGAGCGGCGCTGCTCGTACTCGCCGAGGTGGTGGAGGCGGCGGAAGCGGCCGGGGAGGTATCCGGCGAACCGGTCTGCACACCACCGCAACCGGTGAGCAGCACCGCCCCGCACACTCCCGCCACCGTGAGGGCACCCCGTGTTGTCCAAGCGCGTCGCCGCATCAGTACCTCTGACCTCGAGTCGAAACCGTCGATACCGAGTTTGCCATCCCGCGCCGGGGTGGGGGCCCGCTCCGAGTTCCGGTGCGGATCAGAAACTGTGTTCCGGGCCCGGGAACGTCCCGTCGCGTACCTCGTCGGCATAGGCGGCGGCCGCCGCGCGTAGTTCGTCACCTATCGCCGCGAAACGCTTCACGAACTTGGCGGTCTTCCCGCTGGTGAACCCGGCCATGTCCTGCCAGACGAGCACCTGGGCGTCACAGTCCACGCCGGCGCCGATACCGACGGTGGGGATACCGAGTTTGCTGGTGACCTGCGCCGCGACCGCGGCCGGGACCATCTCCATCACCACCGAGAACGCGCCCGCGGCCTGTACCGCGATCGCATCGGCGAGCAGTCCTTCCGCGCCCGCGCCGCGGCCCTGGACACGGTAGCCGCCGAGGGTGTTGACGCTCTGCGGAGTGAAACCGATATGGGCCATCACCGGGATACCGGCGGAGGTGAGCAACCTGATCTGGTCGGCTACCCGTTCACCGCCCTCGAGTTTCACCGCGTGCGCACCCCCCTCCTTCATGAACCGGGTCGCCGTGGCGAGCGCCTGTTCGGGGGAGCTCTCGTAACTGCCGAACGGCAGATCCGCCACCACCAGCGCGTGCGGCGCGCCGCGCACCACCCCGCGGACCAGCGGGATCAGCTCGTCGGTGGTGACGGGCACGGTGGTCTCGTACCCGTACACCACGTTGGCGGCCGAATCGCCGATCAGTAGGACGGGGATACCGGCCTCGTCGAAGAGGCGGGCACTGGAGTAGTCGTAGGCGGTGAGCATGGCCCAGCGCTCGCCCGTCGCCTTCATCTGCTGTAGATGCTGGACGCGGGTGGGTCGCCGGGCCGGTGCCGCCGCAGCGGCCGGGCCGCTGTCCGGTGCGGCACCGTACGCGGGCGTTTCCGATGTGGAATCGGGCATGCCGGATGATACGGACATCATCGTCCCTTTCGTCTCCTCGAGGCCCTGACCGGGTCCCCGGGTCTGGTTGACGTCTTCCAGTGTGCACCCGCGCCCGAGCCCGGATTAAGCCCGCGACCAGGTGCGGTTCGTCACATCCCCGGGACCGGGGCCCGCCCCCGCTAGCATTGCGGCGGTGCGGAGCGGGTGTGGAGTGCTGGCGGGTGTGCTGGCGGCGGCGACGGTGCTCGTCGCGGGATGTGCGGACGAGGCCCGGGAGCAACCGGCCCCGCCCGCGCCCGTCCCGGCCGAACTGAGCCGTTTCTATACCCAGGCCCTGACCTGGGAGCCCTGTGCCGCCATCACCGATCCCGGCGTCACCCTGCCGCCGGCCGCGCAGTGCGCCCGGATCGAGGTACCGGTCGACTACGCCGATCCCGACGGCCCGACCGCGCGACTGGCGGTGTCGAGGATGCGGGCCACCGGCGCGAAGATCGGATCGCTGTTGATCAATCCCGGGGGTCCGGGGATATCCGGGCTGTCCACCGTGACGCTGGGCGGTGGGACCGAGGTGGCCGAACGGTTCGACCGGGTGGGGTTCGATCCGCGCGGGGTCGGCGCCTCCACTCCGGCGGTCGACTGCCTGACCCCGCAGGAAGCCGATGCCGATCGAGCCGAACTCCCGGTGCCCAATACGCCGGAGGGCATCAGCGAGGCCGAGACCGAGAACCGTGAATTCGCCGACCGCTGTGTGGCGCGTACCGGTACGGACTTCCTCGCCCATCTCGGCACTCGCGAGGTGGTCCAGGATATGGACATCATCCGGTCGGTACTGGGTGATCAGAAGCTGAACTATCTCGGTTACTCCTACGGCACCCGGCTCGGTTCGGCCTACGCGGAGAAGTTTCCGGGCAATATCCGCGCCATGGTGCTGGACGGCGCGATAGACCCCACACAGGACCCGGTCGCCGAATCCTTGCGCCAGGCGGCGGGGTTCCAGAAGGCGTTCGACGCCTACGCGGCCGATTGCGCGCAGGCCCCGGAATGCCCGCTGGGCACCGATCCGGCACAGGCGGTACCGCGTTTCCGCGCCCTGGTGGACCCGCTGTGGGATGCGCCCGCCGCCACTGCCGATCCGCGCGGGCTCAGCTACGACGATGCGATCACCGGCGTACAGCAGACTCTGTACGGCACCGATTTCTGGCCGGTGCTCACCGTCGGGCTCACCGAACTGGCCCAGGGCCGTGGGGATACGCTGCTGCAGTACGCCGATATGTACAACGGCCGCCGCGACGACGGCACCTACGACAACGTCACCGACGCCTTCGAAGCGATCCGCTGTGTGGACGATGCCCGGATCGACGATCGCGCGGTCGCGGGCCGGCAGGACACCGAGTACCGCCGGGCCGCGCCGTTCCTGGACGACGGCCGCGGTACCGGGGCGGCGCCGCTGGAACTGTGCGCGGCGTGGCCGGTACCCAACACCAGCCGGCCGCACGAGATCACCGTGCAGGGGTTGCCCGAACTCGTGGTGGTGTCCACCACCGGTGATCCGGCCACCCCGTACCAGGCGGGCGTCGACCTCGCCGACCAGCTCGGTGCGGCGCTCGTCACCCATGAGGGCGACAGCCATACGGTGGTCTTCACCGGGGGCGCGACCTGCGTCGACGACGCGGTCGTGAGCTACCTGGTGGACTTGTCGGCCCCGGCCGAGGGACTACGGTGTTGACCCGACACACAGCGCAGCGCGTCATGTAACACGGATTTAACGCCAGGTGCCTACTCTCGCGGTCATGGATCGCCAGAAGGAATTCGTGCTGCGGACGCTCGAAGAGCGGGATATCCGCTTCGTACGTCTCTGGTTCACCGACGTACTCGGCTATCTGAAGTCCGTCGCCATCGCGCCCGCCGAACTCGAGGGAGCCTTCGAAGAGGGCATCGGGTTCGACGGATCCGCCATCGAAGGGTTCGCCCGGATCTCCGAGGCCGATATGGTGGCCCGGCCCGATCCGTCGACTTTCCAGGTGCTGCCCTGGGCCTCCAGCAAGGGCCACCAGCATTCCGCCCGGATGTTCTGCGATATCACCATGCCCGACGGTTCACCGTCCTGGGCCGACCCGCGCCACGTGCTGCGGCGTCAGCTCAACAAGGCCGGGGATGTCGGTTTCAGCTGCTACGTACATCCGGAGATCGAGTTCTTCCTGCTGAAGAACCAGCCGGACGGCGTGGACCCGGTACCGGCGGATACCGGCGGCTTCTTCGACCAGGCGGTGCACGATTCCGCGCCGAACTTCCGGCGGCACGCCATCGACGCCCTCGAATCCATGGGTATCTCGGTGGAGTTCAGCCATCACGAGGGCGCACCCGGTCAGCAGGAGATCGACCTGCGCTATGCCGACGCGCTGTCGATGGCCGACAACGTGATGACCTTCCGCTACCTGATCAAGGAAGTCGCGATCGACGAGGGCGTGCGCGCCACGTTCATGCCGAAACCGTTCGCCCAGTACCCGGGCTCGGCCATGCATACGCATATGAGCCTGTTCGAAGGCGAGGCGAACGCGTTCTCCGACCCCGACGATCCGGACAACCTCTCCACGACGGCCCGGGCCTTCATCGCCGGGATCCTCGAACACGCGCACGAGATCAGTGCCATCACCAACCAGTGGGTGAACTCCTACAAGCGGCTCATCCACGGCGGTGAGGCGCCGACCGCGGCGTCGTGGGGCCGGTCCAACCGGTCGGCGCTGGTCCGGGTGCCCATGTACACGCCGAACAAATCGTCGTCGCGGCGCGTCGAGATCCGCAGCCCCGATTCCGCCTGCAACCCCTACCTGAGCTTCGCGGTCCTGCTGGCCGCCGGTCTGCGCGGTGTCGAGAAGGGTTACACGCTGCCGCCGGAGGCCGAGGACGACGTCTGGTCGCTCACCGCCGCGGAACGGCGGGCCATGGGGTTCAAGGAACTGCCCGGCACCCTGGACGAGGCACTGCACGCCATGGAGCGGTCCGAACTGGTCGCCGAAACACTCGGTGAGCACGTATTCGACTTCTTCCTGCGCAACAAGCGCCGGGAGTGGGCGGATTACCGGGCCCAGGTCACCCCGTTCGAACTGCGCGAATACCTGGGTCTCTGACCTTCGTACCCGCCGGGGCGTGGCCATCCGCTCACGGTCCGCAACGCCCCGGCGGACGCGTCCGCCCGAACCGTCTGCCCCACCCGGGCACTCGCGTCGCCGAGTGGCTCGGGCTGTTCGGGGTTCCGTGCCGACGACGTTCGTTGCTCGCGGCGCCGTGAGGTCGGTGCGAGCGTCGGTGTGCCCATTGTCGGCGGGCCCGCTGCCCGCGTCGTCCTCGGTCTGTGCCCGCGCTCGGGATCATCGCACCGGACCTCGCGCGGCCGAGGGGTCCGGCACACACGCGGCCGTGTGATGGGTACCTTGAGCTCATGGTCCGCCCACCGTCCGCCCGGTCCGCCGTCCCCGGTGTCGGCCGCCTCGGATTGCTCGAGCCGACGGCCGCCGCCTCGCTGAAAACCCTCGGCTGGGACAATGTAGAGAGTATTCCGGTGCTGTGGTCGCTGTCGCGGTCGCCGGATGCCGATCTCGCGCTGAACACTCTGATCAGATTGTCCGAGGCGCTCGGAAACGACTGGGCCGAGCTGGATTCGGCGATCCGCGCCGAAACGATGCTGCGCGGTCGGCTGTTCGCGCTGCTGGGTTCCTCGACCGCGCTCGGTGATCATCTGGTGGCCGATCCCGGGGCCTGGACACTGCTGCGCCGCGCGGAGCTGCCCGATCGCGAGGAACTTATCGCCGATCTGCTCGCGGTGGTGTCCGCCGAACCGGAATCCGGGCCGAATGCCGCGCCGATGTTGTTCCGGGCGGGTGAATCCGGGCCCGAGGTGGTCGCGCTGCTGCGCAAACGGTATCGCGATCAGTTGATGCTGCTGGCCGCCGTGGATCTCGCCGCGACCGTCGAGGACGAGCCGGTGATCCCGTACGAGCAGATCGGGCGCCAGCTCACCGCACTGGCCGATGCCGCGCTCACCACCGCGCTGGCGGTGGCGGTGGCGCGGGTGTGCCGCGACGAGCCGTGCCCGGTGCGGCTGGCGGTGATCGCCATGGGCAAGAGCGGGGCGTGTGAGCTCAACTATGTCAGCGATGTCGATATCGTGTTCGTCGCCGAACCCGCCGACGCGATCGCCACCCGGTTGGCCGCCGAACTGATGACGGTCGGTTCCTCGGCCTTCTTCGATGTGGACGCGGCCCTGCGACCGGAGGGTAAGGCCGGCGCGCTGGTCCGCACGCTCGATTCCCATCTGGCCTACTACCAGCGCTGGGCCCGGACCTGGGAGTTCCAGGCCCTGCTCAAGGCCCGGCCGATGACCGGTGATCTGGTCTTGGGCGAGCAGTACCGGTCGGCGACCGACGAGCTGGTGTGGACCGCTTCCGAACGCCCGGATTTCGTACCCGATGTGCAGGCGATGCGCCGCCGGGTGGAGGATCTGGTGCCCGCCGAACTGCGCGATCGCGAACTCAAACTCGGTAGCGGCAGTCTGCGCGATGTGGAGTTCGCGGTTCAGCTGCTGCAGCTCGTGCACGGCCGGGTCGATCCGAAGCTGCACGTCCAGGGCACCGTGGAAGCGCTCGCGGCACTCACCGCGCGCGGATACGTGGGCCGCGAGGACGCCGCCAATCTCACAGCCTCCTACGAGTTCCTGCGGCTGCTCGAGCATCGGCTGCAGTTGCAGCGGCTCAAGCGGACCCATACGTTGCCCGCCCCCGACGACGAAGAGGGGATGCGCTGGCTGGCCCGGGCCGCGCATATCCGCCCGGACGGTAAGCGGGACGCCGCGGGCGTACTCCAGGTCGAGCTGCGCCGCCAGACCGGCCGTATCCGCCGGTTGCACACCAAACTCTTCTACCGTCCACTGCTGGAATCGGTGGCCCGGCTGGACTCCGATGCGCTTCGGCTGAGTCCCGATGCCGCCGTCCGCCAGCTCGCCGCCCTCGGTTACGCCTCGCCCGAACACGCGCTGGGACATCTGCGCGCGCTCACCAGTGGTGTCTCGCGTAAGGGCCGGATCCAGGCAGTACTGCTGCCGACCCTGCTGGAATGGCTGGGCGAGACCCCCGACCCCGACGCGGGTCTGCTGGCCTACCGCCGGGTCTCGGAAGGGCTGGTGGACCAGGACTGGTATCTGCGGGTGCTGCGCGACGAAGGCGCGGTGGGGCAGCGGCTCATGATGGTGCTGGGTTCCTCGGCGTATCTGCCGGACCTGCTGATCAACGCTCCCGAGACCATCCGCATGTACGCCGACGGTCCGCACGGCCCGCTGCTGCTGCGCACTCAGCCGGTCGAGGTGGCGGGCGGAATTCTCACCGCCGCCGACCGATACACCGATCCCAGGCGTGCGGTGGCGACCGCCCGGTCGCTGCGCCGGCACGAACTCGCCCGGGTGGCGTCGGCCGATCTGCTGGGCCTGCTCGATGTACCGCAGGTCTGCGCGGCTCTCTCCGCGGTATGGGTCGCGGTACTCGAGGCCTCGCTGCGCGCGGTCATCCGGGCCAGTGTGGCCGAACGCGGCGCACCCGCCCCCGCGGATTTCGCGGTGATCGGGATGGGCCGGCTGGGCGGTATGGAACTCGGATACGGGTCCGACGCCGATGTGCTGTTCGTCTGCGATCCGCGGCCCGGCGAAGAAGAACACGTCGCCGTGAAATGGGCCAACAGTATCGCCGAGCAGGTGCAGAAACTGCTCGGTGCGCCCAGCACCGATCCGCCGCTGCAGGTGGACGCGGGCCTGCGGCCGGAGGGCCGCAGCGGTCCGCTGGTGCGCACGCTGACCGCGTACGACGCCTACTACCGGCAGTGGGCGCAGCCGTGGGAGGTGCAGGCACTGCTGCGCGCCCATCAGGTGGCCGGTGACCAGAACCTGGGTCTGCGCTTCCTGCACACGATCGACAGCGTGCGCTACCCGTCCGGCGGGGTCTCCGCCGAAGCGGTCCGCGAGATCCGCCGGATCAAGGCCCGCGTCGATTCCGAACGCCTGCCCCGGGGTGCCGATCCCGCGACCCACACCAAACTCGGTCGCGGCGGCCTGGCGGATATCGAATGGACCGTACAGCTCCTGCAGTTGCGGCACGCGCACGAGATTCCCGCCCTGCACAACACGTCGACTCTGGAATCGCTCGACGTCATCGAACAGTCGGAACTATTGGATCCGGTGGATACCGATCTGCTGCGCCGGTCCTGGATCACCGCGACCGCGGCCCGCAACGCGCTGGTACTGGTGCGCGGTAAACCCTCGGACCAATTGCCCGGACCGGGCACGACATTGTCGGCGGTGGCCCGGGTGGCGGGCTGGCCGAACGACGACGGTGGTGAATTCCTGGACAACTATCTGCGGATCACCCGGCGGGCCCGGGCAGTGGTCGAGCGGGTTTTCGGCGGCTGACGGGTGCGATCGTGTGGTGGCGATCGTCATCCGCTGCGGAGAGTCATCCTGACGTCGATGCCCGGAACCGGGTGACCAACTCCTCCAGCGCCCGCCGGTCCTCCAGATCGGCCGGGCGGTAGCCGTCCCGCGCGGTGACCGTCACCCGGGTGCCCCGCTCGATACCCAGTTCGGCCCAGCACCAGGGGAGTACCGGCAGGTTCACCGAGCGGTCGTTGGCGGCGACGGTGATCCGTGAAGTGCAGCCGGGCAGGCAGCCCGCCAGCTCCTCGGCGGCTTCGGCCGTCAGCATGCCGGGGGAGCGGAATTCCTCGATGTACACGGGCCTCCTCTCGGGCTGAGCTGAGGTCAGTGTAGGTCGCGCCGGGATGTTCACGCCGGTGTCGCCGTTTCCTATATCGCAGAGTGAACGGACCGTCCGTACTTCTTCGCTGTACGCCGTTGCCCGCCTTGTGATTCGATTGTTCTCGGTCCGGTGCGGCGGTGGTACGACCCGGGCGGTGCCGGACCCGCGGGTCCGGTTCGGAACGGGGAGGCGGAAATGGCCAGGACACAGTGGTCACGGCTGGTCGTCGCGGCGGCCGCGGCGTTGATGACGGTATCGGCGCTCGCGGCGTGCTCGGCGGCGAATTCGACCCAGCGGGTGCCGGATTCGGAGAACCCGTGGCAGATCACCGGAGCCACGACCAGTACCGGGCCCAATGGGCCCCGGGCGGGCGTGCCCGACAGCGACCGGCAGGCCGAGAACGGTGACGGTGGCGATATGGACCGTCTCGCGCTCAACGCGGTCGCCGATATCGAGGAATTCTGGACGGAGAACTATCCGGCGAGCTTCTCCGGGAAGTTCCGGCCGGTCACCGGACTCGTATCCTGGGACGGCGACGCCGCCGAACGCGATTCGGTCGAGTTCTGCGGAATGAGCACGCACGAACTGGTGAACGCCGCCTACTGCGGCACCGACGAGACCATCGGCTGGGATCGCGGAGTGCTGCTGCCCGAACTGGTCGAGCAGTTCGGCGAGATGGCCGTGGTGATGGTGCTGGCTCACGAGTACGGGCACGCCCTGCAGATACCGGCCGGTATGGCCACCGAGGATTCGCCCGGACTCGTCACCGAACAGCAGGCCGATTGTCTGGCCGGGGTTTTCCTCCGGCATGTGGCCGAGGGCGATTCCCCGCATTTCACCCTCAATACCACCGAGGGCCTCAACGGTGTGCTGGGTGCCACGGTCGCGGTGCGCGATCGCGATCCCGACGATCCGGACAATATGCACGGAAGTGCCTTCGAACGGGTCACCGCGGTACAGATGGGGTACACGAATGGCGCCGGGGCCTGTGCCGAGATCGACGAACAGGAGATCGAGGAGCGCCGGGCCGGCCTCCCGGTGACCTTCGAGGAGCCCGGCGAGGAGTATCTGCAGCTGGAGATCACCGAGGATTCCCTGCGGGATATGGCCGCCGCGCTGGCCGATATCCTGCCGATCGCCGGTTCGCCCGACTACGACTACGACGGGGTGCCCGCACGCTGCTCGGATACCACCCCCACCGCTCCCGTCGCGTACTGCCCGGTCACCGATGTGATCGGCACCGACGTCGACGCCCTGGCCGAGCGGGCGGGCGAGACCGGCTCCGTGGACGAACCCCTGTCGGCGATCGTGACCGGCGATTACAACGCGTTCGTGGTGTTCGTCTCCCGCTACACCCTCGCGTACCAGAACCACAAACAGCTGTCCCTGACCGGTGCCGGCACCGCGGGGCTGCGCACCGCCTGCCTCTCCGGAGCGGTGACCACCGCGCTCAGCCGGGAGAACAGCAATCCGCGCCTGTCGGCGGGCGATCTGGACGAGGCGGTATCGGGTCTGCTGGCCGACGGGCTGGCCGCCGGTGATGTCAACGGCGAGGTGGTCCCCGAGGGTTATCTGCGGCTGGACGCCTTCCGGCTGGGCGTGCTCGACGGGGAGAGCGCTTGCCTGGCCGAGTACGAGTAGACCCGGCGCCCGGATCCGGTAGTGTGCCGTTTCCGGGCGATACCGCTCAGTTCGCGGGGGCCCGGGCGTCCAGCCACGCCACCACGTCGGCCAGCACCTCGTCGCGCTCGGGTTCGTTGAATATCTCGTGATAGAGCCCGTCATAGCGGCGGACCGTGAGATCGGTGGTGCCCGCGTGCTGTTCGATCCGGTCGGTACTCTCCGGGGCGGCGATCGCGTCATCGGTGCCGTGCAGCGCGAGCGTCGGCACCCGCAGGTTCGGCAGCCGGTCCAGCACGGTCCCGGCCGCCGTCAGGATCTCGGTCGCGGTGCGGGCGGGCAGCTTTCCGCGGAACACCAGCGTGTCGTTGTCGTAGGCCGCGACCACTGCCGGGTCCCGGCTGATATGCGACGAATCGAGTTTCAGCACACCGAGGTTCGGTGCCAGCCGAGTGAGTACCGGCGCGAGCAGCCGCTGCGCCGGATTGCCCGCGTCGATGATCAGCGGGGGCGCCGATACCACCACTCCGGCCACGTCCAGCGGTGCGCGGGTGGCCAGGTACAGGGTGATGAGCGCCCCCATGGAATGCCCGATCACGAACGCCGGTATCCCCGGATGTTCGGCGCGCGCCAGGGCGAGCAGCGCCGCGATATTGTCCGCGGCGTTATCGATCGATCCGATATTGGCCCGCGCTCCCGCGGCGGCCGATTCCCCGTGCCCCACATGGTCGAACGCGTACACCGCGAATCCGGCGCCGGCCAGCGCCCGGGCGACGTACTCGTAACGTCCCGAATGCTCGGCCACCCCGTGCACGAGTACGACGAGCCCCCGCGCCGGTGTCGCGGGCACCCACGACCGCCGGCTCAGCCGGTTCCCGGCATGCTCGAACTCCCCGCGCTCCACGCGCACACCCTCGCCACCGTTCACTGATCCTCCCTCGAACTCGATACATACATCCCGCGGAGGCCGTATTGATCAACGGTCCTGTTCCGGCTCGGCGAGCGCGGCGAGCAGGCGCCGGTTGAAGTCGATCAGCCGAGCGTAGTTCACCCGCGACAGGCGCTCGTCGTTTCCGTGTATCCGCTCCAGATCCGCGGCCGTGAGCCGGATGGGGGCGAAATTGCAGCGGGTCGCGGCCAGATCGTCGTAGTGGCGGGCGTCGGTGGCGCCCGGGACGAGGCCGGTGGTCACCGCCGCCCCGGGTACCACCTGCCGGGTGAGGCGCGCGATCAGCTCGAACTGTGGCCCGGGGCCGGTCACCGGCGAGGGTTCCGAGGACATCCCCACCAGTTCGACCCCGACCTGTTCGTCGCGCACGATCCGGCGGCAGTGCGCCAGGACCGAATCGACCGTATCCCCGGGCAGGATCCGGAAGTTGATCAACGCCTCGGCCTGTTGCGGCAGCACATTCGCCTTCACCCCACCACGGATCACCGTCGGCGCCGTGGTGGTGCGCACCAGCGCCTCGGTCTGCGGTGCCGCGGCCATGATCCGGGTGATCACCGGACCGGCCGCCCCCGCGAACCCGAGCAGCAGACGTCTGGTCGCGGGCAGATGCGGACGGAGGCGGGCGAGCATATCGGTCACCACGGGGGTCACCCGTAACGGCATCGGATGGTCCTGGATCCGGCCCACGGCGCGGGCGAGCCGCCCGACCGCGGTCTGCCGTCCCGGCATCGACGAATGCCCACCCGTATCGGTGACCGATAAGCGGACCGTCGCGTACCCCTTCTCGCCGAGCATGATCGTCGCGACCGGGACGGTCACTTCGTCCACGATGCCCTCGGTGACGACCCCGCCCTCGTCCAGCAGCAGATCGGCGTGCACATCCAGCTCCCGTAACCGGGCCGCCATCCTCACAGCGCCGTCGTTGCCGAACACCTCTTCGTCGTGGCCGAACGCCAGATGGATCGTGTGCCGGGGCCGGAGCCCGGCCGCGAGCGCGGATTCGACGGCTTCCAGGACGGCCAGGACCCGGCTCTTGTCGTCGATCGCGCCGCGACCCCAGATGAAATCCTCGTCCACCACACCCGCGAACGGGGGATGGGTCCACGGCGCCGGATCATCGGCGGGCACGACATCCTGATGGGCGAGCAGGATCGCGGCCGTACGCGACGGATCCGCACCCCGCCAGGTGTAGAGCCGGCTGTGGCCGAACAGTTCGAGTTCGAGTTCGGCGTGCACCCGGGGGAAGGAGCGTTCGAGGTGCGCGGCGAGCCGCGTGAACTCGGTATCGGCCGCGGGGTCGCCGGGGCGCGCCTGCGGATCCTCGCGGGATACGGTCGCGCAGCGCAGGGCCGCGGCCAAGCGTTCCGCCGTGGCGTCGTCGACCGGACCGCCGGTCGCCGGGTGGGCCTCGAGGTGGGTGGACATGCCTGCATTCTCCTCGGTCCGGCAACCCCGGGCCCGCACCTCGGGCGGACGCCCGGACCGGGACCGGGTCGCCGGTCGCCGGGGCGGAGTCCGTCCCGTGGCCGGAGCGACACAGGCCGGGCATTATTCTGGGAGTCATGGCAGCAGGCAAGCCCGACAAAGAGGCGAAGGCCGCGGCGAAAGCGGCGCGCAAGGCACAGTCGAAGGAACGTCGTCAGCAGATCTGGCAGGCGTTCCAGATGCAGCGCAAAGAGGACAAACTGCTGCTGCCGCTGATGATCGGCGCGGTGCTGGTCACCACGCTGGTGCTGTTCGGGATCGGCTTCCTCTTCGGTGTGCAGTGGTTCCTGCTGCCCCTGGGCCTGCTGCTCGGTCTGCTGTTCGCCTTCATCATCTTCGGCCGCCGGGTACAGAAGTCCGTCTACGGAAAAGCGGAGGGACAGGCCGGCGCGGCCGCGTGGGTGCTGGACAACCTGCAGGGCAAATGGCGGGTCAGCAACGGGATCGCCGCCACCACCCAGCTCGACGCGGTCCACCGCGTCATCGGGCTGCCCGGGGTGATCTTCGTGGGTGAAGGGTCGCCGCAGCGGCTGCGTTCGCTGCTCGCCCAGGAGAAGAAGCGCACCGCTCGTATCGTCGGCGACACCCCGATCTACGACGTGGTGATCGGCAACGACGAGGGTCAGGTCCCGCTGAAGGAACTCCAGCGTTACCTCACCAAACTCCCGCGCAATATCGATACCAAGCGGATCGATCTGATCGAGGGCCGGCTCAGTGCCCTGAGTTCGCGCGGCGGCCCGGCCATGCCCAAGGGCCCGATGCCGGGCAATGCCAAGATGCGCGGTATGCAACGCACCATCCGCCGCCGCTGACCTGCGCCCGCCGGGTCGCTCAGTGGCGTAGCAGCCAGCGCACCCGGTCGTAGGCGAGTAGGTGGTAGGCCACCAGGACTGCCGCGGACAGCAACGCGAGCCGCGGCAGCCCGGCCCACCAGAGCGCTGCCGCGCCGCCGAACAGGACGGCGAACTCGATCAGCAGTCGTATCACCCCGGGGACCGCGACCGGCGCTTCTCCCGAGCGGCTCGGATCGTCCGGTACCGCGAATACGCCCCACAGTGTCGCGGCGATCACCGGGAGCAGCACCACCAGCAGCCACCGGCCCGGCCCGTCCGTCATTCGCCAGCCCAGCGTCCCCGCCGATGCGAGTGCGACGAGTTCGAGCAGAAAGCGGAGACCGAGCAGAACCGGGTTGAGTGACACCGCGCGAGCGTAACGGGCGGCATTGCGCGCCGGAGGTCAGCGCGAGCGCACCACCGCGGTTCCGGTGGCACGGTCGTGCATTCCGCGCCCGTCCCCGTCGGTGAACAGCGCGGGGATCACGAACACCAGCAGCACCTGGCGTCCGAGTGCCCGCAGGAATCCGACGGGCGCCTCGGCGTCGACCCGGATCACCCGGATGCGCAGGAAATACTGCCCGGGGGTGAACCCGAACAGCGTCACCGCCACCAGCCCGATCCCGAACCAGAGGAGCAGATTCACCGACGACGACGGCAGGCCCTGGGCGATCAGCGCCGAGATCCCGACCGCGATGAACCAGTCGACCAGCATCGCGACCACCCGCCGGGACATGCCCGGCAGTGATCCGGCGCCGTCGCGTGGCAACCCCAGCTCGGCTCCGGCGTAGTCGTCGGCAGCACCCTTACCGGGGGCGACGGGAGGTCCGGAGAGCCAGGAGCCGGTGATACGTGCCATGCTCCCAGGATAAGGCGTACCCCCGAGGTGGGATTTCCGGACATACCCGGCGCAACCGCTGGTCGGCGGCCCGGACGCGGGCCCGGCGCCGAACCCGCTGTTCGTGGCGTGGCCCAAGACACTGCGCCGACACGACGTGTAACACTGGCGAAACACACTCTTGACTGGCGGGAAACACCCTGTCCATAGCGTCGGGTCGCGACGCCCTGCACTCGATACTGGCTGGGAATCTATCCGTAAGGAGAACTAAGTGACGTTCAGCACGGCCGACGAGGTCATCAAGTACATCGCGGACTCGGAAGTCGAATATGTCGACATCCGCTTCAGCGATCTGCCCGGTGTGCAGCAGCACTTCTCCATCCCGGCGAAGGCCTTCACCGCCGACCTCGCCGAGGAAGGCCTCGCCTTCGACGGTTCCTCGGTGCGGGGTTTCCAGTCCATCGACGAGTCGGACATGCTGCTGCTGCCCGACTACAGCACCGCGCAGCTGGACCCGTTCCGTGCGGCGAAGACGCTCAACATGAACTTCTTCGTGCACGACCCGTTCACCCGTGAGTCCTACTCGCGTGACCCGCGCAATATCGCCCGCAAGGCGGAGGAATACCTGCGCTCCACCGGTATCGCCGATACCGCGTACTTCGGTGCCGAGGCCGAGTTCTACATCTTCGACTCGGTCCGCTACGACTCCGGTATGAACGGCGCCTTCTACGAGGTCGAGTCGATCTCCGGTTCCTGGAACACCGGCGCGAAGACCAACCCCGACGGCACCCCGAACCGCGGCTACAAGGTCCGTAACAAGGGCGGCTACTTCCCCGTCGCGCCCTACGACCACTACGTCGACCTGCGCGACAAGATCTCCACCAACCTGCAGAACGCCGGGTTCGAACTCGAGCGCGGCCACCACGAGGTCGGCACCGCCGGTCAGGCCGAGATCAACTACAAGTTCAACACCCTGCTGGCCGCGGCCGACGATCTGCAGCTGTTCAAGTACATCGTCAAGAACACCGCCTGGGCCGAGGGCAAGACCGTCACCTTCATGCCGAAGCCGCTGTTCGGCGACAACGGCTCGGGTATGCACGCGCACCAGTCGCTGTGGAAGGACGGCAAGCCGCTGTTCCACGACGAGGCCGGCTACGGCGGCCTGTCGGACCTGGCCCGGCACTACATCGGCGGCATCCTGCACCACGCGCCGTCGCTGCTGGCGTTCACCAACCCGACGGTGAACTCCTACCACCGCCTGGTCCCGGGCTACGAGGCCCCGATCAACCTGGTGTACTCGCAGCGCAACCGCTCCGCCGCGGTCCGCATCCCGGTCACCGGCAACAACCCGAAGGCCAAGCGCATCGAATTCCGCGCGCCGGACTCCTCGGGTAACCCGTACCTGGCCTTCGCCGCCATGCTGATGGCCGGCCTGGACGGCATCAAGAAGAAGATCGAGCCGCTGGCCCCGGTCGACAAGGACCTCTACGAGCTCCCGCCGGAGGAGGCCAAGAACATCCCGCAGGCCCCCACCAGCCTCGCCTCGGTCATCGACCGTCTCGAGGCCGATCACGAGTACCTCACCGAAGGCAATGTCTTCACCGAGGACCTGATCGAGACCTGGATCGGCATCAAGCGTGACCAGGAGATCGCCCCGGTGAACCTGCGCCCGCACCCGTACGAGTTCGAGCTCTACTTCGACGTGTAAGCCTGACCTGCACGAACAGGGCTGAATAGCCCTTTCGGTACGCAGTGGGTACGCAGTGCTCGGCATCGAGTCCACCCGTTCGGTGATCACAGACGCGATCACTCGGCGGGTGGACTCGTCTGTGTCGGGCCACAGATACCCGTAGGTATCGAGGGTGGTTATCGCGGTCGCGTGATACATGCGCGACTGGGCGACCTCGATGCTCGGGTATATAGTCGGCGACCTACCCACCGGTGTCGTCGCGGACGGTGTCGAGCACTTCCAGTAGATAGTCGGCGATCGGCGAGTGCACGGTGTCCACCTTTCCGGGAAGTGCTGGTCACGGCGCTTCGGAGTCGGGAGATCAGCCGGCGAAAGCGACCACGATGGCCGCGATCCCGAGAGGGATATCCAGCACCATGCAGAATTCCGTGAACGATCTGGGGACCACGTCCCTGCGGCGCCGATGGCGGTAGTCCCACAGCGCGTGGGTCGTCAGCGCGATACCGGCAAGGGCGGAGCCCAAGCGTGGTGACACCAGAACGGCAACCACCGCTATCCCGCCGTATCCGGCCATGGCGAGACTCTGGGCGGCGAGCACCGGCGCCGGAACTCGACGGAGTAGACCGATGACGAGCAGGAGAGCCGCGAAGCCGGTAAGTCCTGTCCACCATCGGATTCCGGCCGCCTCGCTCAGTACGACCACCACCGAGCCGATCAGCACTGCCGCCCACGCTGTCCATGGTCGGCCGAATGCCGCGCCGACCAGGTAACAGCAGGCCGCGGCGGCGACCGTGATGGCTACGGCCTCGGCGGCGATCCCGGTCATGATCTGGAATGTGGCGACAGAGAGCCCCAGCACGATGGGCCAGTACCGCAGTACCGAACGGTGGACGGGAGCAGGTTCTGTCCGGATGCGTGTGTCACTCACGGCACTCGCCTTCTCGGGATGGCCATGAGAATATCCTGTGGACGACAGGAGCAGGGAGCATTCGAGTAGGCGTTCGCACCGCTTCCGGCCCGGCCGACCGGGAGTGCCATCGATCGCAAAGCCCGGTCGGGATACTAGGAGCGGAAATTGAAATCCATTCCGATATGGGTGTAGTAGACAAGGACCGCTGTGGCGAGCCAGCCTGCGCCGGAGACGAACAAGGTGATCCCACTGACCGCCATAACCGGCCGATTCCGGGTGTAGAAGACCAGGGGGACCAGCAGGCAGGCCACCGCCGGTACTGCGTACAACAGGCAGAGAGCCACGCTGAGAAAATCTTTCATCGGGCCCGTGCCGAAAAACGGTTCCTGCTGCGGAGCTGTCGCGAAAACATCGTATCGGAAAGCGGCAATCGTACAGGCCGAGAGCACCAGGCCCATGGCGAACACGATCCACACGACCGGCCGCAGAAGGCCGAGCAGGTAGGAGCCGAATTCATTGTCGCCGTGCTTCTTTCGGCGCAGTTCCAGAAGGGCCTTCCCGTTACGCCCAAGGAAGACCGCGGCGGCTGTCAACAGCACCCCGAACAGCAGGAGCGGCTCTCCGAACATGAAGTTCTTGAAGCGCTCCGGCGACTGCAGCGGCCAGGTGAGGGTCATATGACCGCCGAGTACTGTCAGGATTCCGCCGAGGGCGGCGAACGAAAACGCCCAACCATCCAAGGTCGGTAGATCCTCTTGCCGGTACAGGTGATATCCCAACGTGGAGAGCAGAATCATGCCGAGACCGGCCGCAACACCCATGAGGGTTGTATATGTGATCATCACCGCTCCTGAACCCGATCAGCGCTCGAACAGCTGCTCGGAGTCGGCCAATCGTAGGATCAGCCTTCTGCACTGTCAATTGCTTCGCGGTAGCTCGTCGGTTCATGCGATAGCGGTATCGAGTAGGTGGCGTAATCGGCGATGTCGGTAAGTGGCCGTACCGATCGTATGAACGGGGTTGCACGTGACTTACCGGCACCTGATGGGTTCGGCGTCGGCGCCCGGGGCCGATAGAGGCGCGCCCGGCGCGGAGGACTCAGAGTACCGCCGGACGCCGATCCTGTGAAACGCCTGGGCCGAGACGGATTACCACGCGTTGTTCGACGACGACTGAGCACACGCTGTGCCATCTATCGTGAGGGCGGGGCGTCGGCCACCCGCGTTCACTCCGCGGCGCGGGCCCGAATACTGCACCGACCGCCCACCGCTCGAAGTAACATTCCCACGCGGTTGCGCGCCACCCGGAACCGGTTGCCGACGATCGTTTCGAACCACAGCAGGCGCGGACCGAACAGGACGGACTGGGACCAGACATGTTCAACCACATTCCGATGGCCGGGAGCCTTACCGGCCTGGCGCTTCTATTCGCACTCGGGTTTCCGGCCGGACCAGCACACGCCGACCCCTTCCCGCCGGGAGTCAGCTGCTCCGGCACAACCTGCAGAAACGAGACCGATCAGCATTACCTCGTCGAATCGTGGCAGGAATGCAAGGTCGTCGGTGGGTACTTCAGGTCGACGATCCCCTTCAACGTGATGCTGAAACCGCATGAGACCGTGCGGGTCACGGGCGTGGATTGCACTCCTTTGATCTATGAGGACCCCCATTTTCCCGATCGTTATCACCAGCTTCCCCGGGAACCGGTCGGCATCACCTACGACAAGGCTGTGACCTACGACCCGAATGCCAAACCCCGCACCGGATCGGCCTTCTGACCCGGTCAGCCCTCATCAGCCGTTATCCCCTTGTGAGTCAGGTGTTCGGAGTCGTTGGCACGCCCCGGCGGCGGGACCGGCGCAGCGAGGTTCGACGAGACATTCGGTCTCGACAATGCCTTCGGACAGCGCGGCGCACGCAGCAGAGATGCCTTCGTCAACGGTCATATCCGTGCGGGCCGCCGAAGCTTCGGTGAGCGACACCGCTCCAGAGGGATGGCGGGGTGCGTTATAGAACACGAAGTCATCGTCGACGCGGATTTTGCCCGCCTGGGTGATGACCAGGAGGGCCTGCGGATCCACAGTCCGTTCCGCGGACCAGGTGAGCGTTACAGCCATCGCCGATGTGAGAATGGGGGTGTGGGGTCACAGCTACCTGTATCCGTCGAGAACGGCAGCGGCCGTGACACTCCTCGGCGAGTCTCGGGAGTGGACGGAAGTGTCGGCCTATTCCACGGATCCGGTGCGCTTGCGGATGCGTTCGATACGAAGCCGGGTGCTCTCCGGATCCGCCGAGCCCCTTTCGACCCGGCGTTCCAGCTTGCGGGCGACGACCTGGCCCAGCGGGGCGTCCCGCCATTTGCGCCATCGCTTCGTCATCCACATCGATTTCTTCACCCGGAGGCCGACTTCGGCGTCTTCGGCGGCTTCCGGTGATACCGGTCCGGTGGCCGAGGCCAGGGTCCGACGTTCGCGGTGGCGGTCCGCGCGGTTCGGTAGTTGCTTGTTGCGTCGAATGTTCTTCCGGGAGCTCTTATCGTTCTCGCCGTAGTCGTTCCGGCGATCCCGGACATAACTGATGGCCTTCTTCTCCTGCGGACTCCGTCGTGTCCCCATCGGCAGGTGCCTCCCCGATCGTTCGACGGACGCAACGTAAGTGCCGAGCCGCCTCGGCGCAACTGATTTCATCGTCCACTGCTCGCGCATCGGGTCTATCGGAGTTTCTTCCGTACTCGCGACCGCGAGGGGCCGATGACCGACGTTGTCGTGGCCGCGTTGTTTCCGGTCGAATCGGGTCCGGCAGTAACGGGCCGTGAGTGACGCGCGACACATGAACGGAACAGGCGATGAGAACTCGGCCGGCGTCCCGTCCCACCTACGGAGTTCGTAACCAGCAAGGAGATCGAAGATGGCGACCACCCCGAAGGGCCCCGCGTCCTACTTCCCGTCGATCGAGGCGAAATATGGGCGCAGTATCGAGGAGTGGAAGACCGTCCTGCGTAATTCCGGGTCGTCGGCGCACAAGGATCTCGTCGAGTTGCTGAAGACCGAGTACGGTTTCGGACACGGACACGCCAATGCCCTTGTCCAGCACCACCTTCACCCCGAGAAGTGGGCCGCTGCCTGACGGGTTCGTCCTGATCCGGCGGAAGCATCGGCGCGCACGAGGGGTGCTGCGGACTGTCCCGCATCGTTGTGGATGCTTCCGCGGGATCGGACCCGGGTCCCGGCTACGGCCGGAACGCGTTCACGACTCCGGCGGAAGTATCGGCGGGGAGAAGACCTCTTCCAGTGGGATCGGCCCCGTGTAGCGGCGGCAGTTGCAGCCGACCCATTCGCGGAGGCCGTGAATACCTCTACGGGAGAGTTCGGCGTGACATTTTCCGGTTTCGCGGTCGTGCAGCGCCAGGTCGTGCGTGCAACCGCAGCGGGCGGTGGTCTTCGCCCCCGAACCGCCGCGCCGCCGTGACCCGAATCGGCCGCCTACCCAGCCGATTGCGATAAGACCGGCGCCGATCGCGAGGCTCAGTGGATCCATGAACGAAGTATACGTATACGCATAGAATGCGGCAGGGTGGAACGGGCCGTGACCCGGGGAGAGCGGATTGGTCTCGCTGCCGTCTCGATCGAATCAACACGAATGCGCTGGTGGATCGCTGGGCATAGCGTGTGCTGCGGGACCACGCCCGGCCGCGAGCACGAACCGACCCCAGGGAGTGCGATCGTGTTTTACAGCAGTGGTAACTACGAGGCATTCGCCCGTCCCCGTAAGCCCGCGGGAGTGGACGGCAAAACGGCATGGCTGGTGGGGGCCGGTCTGGCGTCCATGTCGGCGGCCGCTTTCCTCATCCGTGACGGGCAGATGCCGGGGGAGCGGATCACGATTCTGGAGAGGTTGAAGCTGCCGGGCGGGGCCCTGGACGGGATCAAGGAACCGGAGCGCGGGTTCGTGATCCGGGGTGGGCGTGAGATGGAGAATCATTTCGAATGCCTGTGGGACCTGTTCCGGTCGATTCCCTCGATCGAGATCGACGGTGCCAGCGTGCTCGACGAATTCTATTGGCTGAACAAGGACGACCCGAACTACTCGTTACAGCGCGCCACCCGGAACCGCGGTGAGGACGCGCACACCGACGGGCTCTTCACGTTGAACGAGAAGGCGCAGAAGGACATCGTGAAGGTGTTCCTGGCGACCCGGGAGGAGATGGAGGGCAAACGGATCGACGAGGTGTTCGGTCCGGAGTTCCTGGGTAGCAACTTCTGGCTCTACTGGCGCACCATGTTCGCGTTCGAGGAATGGCACAGTGCCCTGGAGATGAAGCTGTATCTGCACCGGTTCATCCACCATATCGGCGGTCTGCCGGATTTCTCCGCGCTGAAGTTCACCAAGTACAACCAGTACGAATCGCTCGTGTTGCCGCTCTACCGGTGGCTGCTGGACCACGGGGTGGACTTCCGGTTCGACACCGAGGTGACCGATATCGATTTCCAGCTCGACGCGGATCGGAAACAGGCGACCCGGATCCGCTGGATGTCCGAGGGAACGCCCGGCGGTGTCGAATTGGGTGCCGACGATCTGGTGCTGGCCACAATCGGCTCGCTGACCGAGAACTCGAACAACGGCGACCAGCACACCCCGGCGAAACTCGACGAGGGCCCGGCCCCGGCGTGGGAGCTGTGGCGGCGGATCGCGGCCAAGGACACGGCGTTCGGCCACCCGGATGTCTTCGGCGGCCATATTCCGGAGACGAAATGGGAATCGGCGACGGTCACCACGCTCGACGCCCGGATCCCCGAGCACATCCGGCGGATCTGCAAACGGGATCCGTTCAGCGGCAAGGTGGTCACCGGCGGCATCGTCACGGTGCGCGATTCCAGTTGGCTGATGAGCTGGACGGTGAACCGGCAGCCGCATTTCAAGCAGCAGCCCGCCGATCAGATCGTCGTCTGGGTGTATTCGCTGTTCGTCGACACTCCCGGCGATTACGTCGGCAAATCGATGCAGGAGTGCACAGGTGAGGAGATCACCCAGGAATGGCTGTACCACCTGGGTGTGCCCGAGAGCGAGATTCCCGAACTCGCGGCGCGTGGCGCGAAATGCGTTCCGGTGATGATGCCGTATGTCACCTCGTTCTTCATGCCCCGGCACGCGGGCGACCGCCCGGATGTGGTCCCGGACAAGGCTGTGAACTTCGCCTTCATCGGTCAGTTCGCGGAAACCTCACGGGACTGCATCTTCACCACCGAATATTCGGTGCGCACCGGAATGGAGGCGGCCTACCGGCTGCTCGATATCGAGCGCGGAGTGCCCGAGGTGTTCGGATCCACCTACGATGTGCGCGCACTACTGGCCGCGACCACCCGCTTGCGCGACGGCGAGGCGGTGGACATCCCGGGTCCGGAGTTCCTGCGCGACTACTTCCTGCGCAAAATGGAGTCGACCGAAATCGGTGAACTGCTGGAGGAATTCGGACTCGTCACGAAGAAACGCTGAGGTGCTGTCCGGGCGCCGCTAGCTTCGTACATCCGAGCCGGTGGGTGGTGGTTTGATGACACCGACGATATCGCCTGAGTTCATCCCGTACTTCAGGCGTTGGACCCGGTCGCTGGAATTGCCTTCGATGGTATGGATCGTTCCGCCGTTCACGGATTCCACGATTCCGATGTGGTCGGGAGTGCCGTCGCCTTCCCAGTCGAACACGATCAGATCACCCGGCTGGGCCTCGGAGGTGTTGGGTCTCTGCAGGCCCATGGCGCCTGCGTCGTTCCAGACAGACGGAACATAGTCGTAGTCGGTCCAGCTGACGTCGTAACCCGCTTCCTTCCATACCCAACTCGTGAACGCCGCGCACCAGGCGCTGTTGTTGTTGTAGGGCTTGTTGGCGAACGCCGCGTCGACTTCCCTGGTCCCGACTTCTGCGTTGGCCACGGCGAGAGCCTTGCCGACCGGGTCGTCCGGATCGGTCACCCGGTAGCTGGCGTCGCTGACCGAGGGCGGCCGATAGGCGTTGCCCGCCGAGGGGACGGCACCGGAGGAAAGGCCGTTGGTGCGGTATTGGTGTGGGACGTTCGGCAGCGATCCATCGATCTCGCGAGCCTGGCGGTCGGCATCGTTCGCTGCGGTTTCGACCTCCCAGTGGACCTTGTTGGCGGACTCCAGGAGTGCCTGCAGCAGACCGACCTCCGCGACGGGGGTCAGATGCCAGGCGCCGTCCGGGCTCTGGAACTTGCTGTAGTCGTCCCCGAGTGTTCCCCGCAACTGTTCGACGATTTCCAGGATGTTCTTGTACGTCGTGTTCGAGGTGGTCAACGCGTCGAGCTTGGAACTGTCGATGTTCTTGTTCTTCTGGTCGAGATCCGTCGTCAGGGCGACAACATCCTGTTGTTTGTTGTTGTACTTCTCGACCATGACGGACTCGTTGTCCGGTTTCTCCAGGTCCTCCTCGCCGGGCAGCCCTTTCTTGTCGAGCCACTCGTTGAAATCCGGTGCGCTCCCCGGATCGCCCGAAGCCAGCAGCAATATCGACCGGTTGATGTGCTCCTCGACGGCGTCGATGATGGCGTTCAGGCCCCCGCTGGCACCATCGGGATGGGGCAGAGGATCGATCTCGAGCTTTTCGGCTGTGGTCGGACTCATCGGTTGCTTCTCTCTGCGCCGGCCGTACAGCCACGACAACGGATACCGGGTGTCACATGCTCCGAGCATCCCTTCCCGCCTCGGAGCCGAACACACTGCGTTATAGCATGATTTACGGACATTCCCGGCACCGAGAATTCCGGTCGCACGCCCGCCCGGTGGCTGTGCCCGGCTCGGATTCGAACGGCCGCCGGCGCACCCCGTCGGTGAGTGGGCCGGTCGTACGCGGCACACGGCTCGGTATCGGGCACCCTGAGAAGGAGGCTCCGTGAAGCAGCAGGCACACTTCTTGACGATCGCGACCGCCGATCTCGACGCGGCCCGCCGGTTCTATGTCGACGCACTCGGCTGGGAGCCGCTGCTGGATGTGCCGGACGAGATCATCTTCTTCCAGATCGCCCCCGGCCTGGTGCTGGGGTTCTTCCACGCGGACAAGTTCAACGCCGATATCTCCGACGGTTCCGACCGTGCTCCGGTCTCGGGGCTGACCCTCTCGCACAATGTCGGCAGTCGCGACGAGGTGCGCACGACCGTCGACGCCATGGCCGGTGCGGGCGGCACGGTGCTCAAACAGCCCACGGAAAGCGAGTTCGGCGGGGTGTTCAACGGTCATATCGCCGACCCCAACGGTGTCATCTGGGAAATCGCGTACAACCCCGCGTGGCGGATCGACGCGGACGGTTCCGTCGTATTGGGTTGATCCGGGTCGGCCGGAACACGCTGTCGCACCGAACCCGGCCCGGAACGGTGATCGACTCCGGTCCCTGGCCCGCGCGCCGTAACCTTCCGGAAAGCGCGGCACCGGGCCGGTGCGTACCGGGACGAGGAATCGGAGCTGGACACATGGTGATTCGAGAACGACCGGGACCGGCGGCGGCCGATACCACGCCCGTGTACGGGGAACCGTTCGAGACCGCGGACGGTGCCATCGTCATCACCGTCTCGCGCCGGGGCAGCTTTCCCGGTTCGGCGGTACGACCCGCGGGCATCTTCGTGATCCGGGACGGTGCCGCCAGCTGGGTTCCGGCGGTGGATGTCAACCGGATAGCGCAGCTGGGCGAATGGATCGGGTTGCTCGCCGCGGTGATCGCGGCGCTCGCGGTCCTGCGGCGACCGCCGTGGCCGGACCTCTCCTTCCGGCGCACCTACTGAATCCGTCCGGCGGACCGATTCCACCACCGGAGTTGCGAAATCGGTGAGCGGATCGGCGATACCGGATCGAGTTCCCGATCCCCGACCTCATCCCCGGGCCGCGCGCGCTCGGGCCAGCAGGTCGACCGCTCGTGGTCCGACACCGTGCAGCGGTAGCAACTCCGCGAGCTGTTCGGGGAGATCGGCGAGCGTCCGGTATCCCGCGTCGATCAGCGCGCCGGTCGCCGGGCGGCCGATCCTCACCCCGTCGAAGACGGGGCCACGATCCTCGGTGGTCACGCCGTGAATCTACTCGCCCGCGCGTGGCATACCCGCGGATCGGGCACCGGCTCGCATAAGCTCCCCGCGCAATGTGCACACCACAGATCATCCGAGACCTTCGCGCGGCCGCCGACGATCTGCCCCGTCCCGGTCGGCGCGCACTGCTACGGGCCGCCGGCGCGGCGGTCGCCTTGGGAGTCGCTGTTCCGGCGGTACCCGCGCGCGCCGCGAACGGCGCGGTACTGGACCTGACCCACGCGCTCAGCCCACGAACTCCGACCTGGCCGGGAGTCCCGCCTTTCTCCATGGTTCCGGTCGCCTGGGAGGCGACGGGCGGTTTCGATCAGAACCTACTGGCGTACTGGGAGCACACGGGTACGCATGTGGATGCGCCGACCCACCGCCGCGGTACGGAGTCGACCGATATGCTGGCCGCCCGCGATCTGGTCGCGCCGCTGGTCGTGATCGATATCAGCTCCCGGGCCGGAACCGATGCCGATGCCGCGGTGACCCCGGACGATATCGGCGCCTGGGAGTCCCGGCACGGACGTATTCCGGAGCGGGCGTTCGTGGCGATGTATTCCGGATGGGAGAGCCGCCTGGAGGTGCCGGGCGCTTTCCTGAACCTCGACGGCGAGGGCACCCCGCACGCGCCGGGTTTCGCTCCCGAAACCGCGGAGTTCCTGGTACACGAGCGGGGGATCGTCGGGGCGGGTGTGGACACCCTGAGCCTCGACCGGGCCGCCGATCCGGATGTCGGCGCCCATTCCGCGTTTCTGAACGCCGATCGTTACGGGGTCGAACTACTCGCCAACCTGGCGTCGGCGCCCCCTGCCGGAGCGACCGTCGTCGTGGGTGCGCCGAAACATGTGGGCGGTACCGGTGGACCGTGCCGGGTGCTCGCCCTGACCTGATCGGTTTCAGGGCAGTGCGATCGAGAGCCGGTGCCGGAAGATATCGCCCGGATCCCACTGTGCCTTCACCCGCTGCAGACGCGGGTAGTTCGCGCCGTAATAGAGGGTGTGCCAGGGGATGCCGGAGCGGTTGAATTCCGGGTCCGCCAGATCGGGGTCGGGGTAGTTGATATAGCTGCCGCCGTTGCGGTCGTCGGGTACCGGCACCCCGCCGGTCCCGGCGTACACCTCGCGGTACAGCTGCCGGGACATCCCGATATGGCGTGCGTCGTCGATCGGTAGCCGCCAGGCGGCGTGGATGAGCATCTTCATGAACGAATCACGAGCCGGCCCGGCGGTGGCGTCCGGTGCGACGGCATTGATCGCACCGCCGAAAGGCAGGAATTCCAGCGACGATTCACCGACGAAGGCCGGTGCGACGATATGCCGGTGGCAGGTCCGCAACTGCTCGGCGGTGTAGGGCCGGCGCAGGTAGGCCGCCTTGGTCTTGACGCGCGGCGGATCCGTGGTGCCGGCGTAGTAGACCTGGGCGACGGTATCGGCGTAGGACCTCTCGACCACCGGTGCGACGATCGCGCCGGGTCGCACACCGGCGCAGACGGTCGAGACGAATTCGTCCACCAGGCCCCGGGCATCGGAGTCGTCGCCGTTCTGGATGATCAGCATCTCGCCCAGTCCGGTCAGGTTGGGCCGGAAGCTGATCGGCGCGTACAACCCGGCGAAACGGTTCCAGGGTTCCCGGTGGCGCGCGTAGAAATCGAGGTAATTGCCCATGAACCGGACGAACGAGTCCTCGGTGGTGACGGGCAGGGTGAGCGTGGTGCTCAGCATCGAACGCGGTGACCGGGGCAGCGTGCGCGCCGGATCGGCGCCGTCGGCTCCCGGAGAGCGCAGCAGGTACCGGGTGACGATGCCGAAATTACCGCCGCCGCCGCCGGTATGAGCCCACCACAGATCTTCGTGCGGTCCGTTCCGTAGCGCCGTGGTCAGGCCGACGCTGCCGTCACGTGCCACGGTCGCCACTTCCACCCCGTACAGATGGTCTGCCACCAGGCCGTACCGGCGTGACAGGGGTCCGTATCCGCCGCCGCTGATATGCCCGCCGACGCCGACGGCCCGGCAGATCCCGCCCGGAACGGTCACATTCCACCGCGCCAGTTCGGTGTAGAGCGCCTCCAGGGTGAGCCCGGTGCCGACCGAGAAGGCGCGGTGTCCGGTGTCCCAGTCGACCCGGTTCAGCCGCCGCAGATCGATCAGCGACCGCGTGTCCGCGCTGTCCACGAAATCCTCGAAGCAGTGACCACCGGAGCGGGCCGCGATACGCAGGTCGTCCCGAACCGAATCCGCGACGGCCTGCCGGACCTCCTCCGCGGTGGCCGGAAGGTGGATCCGCCGCGGCCGGGCGATATAGCGCCGGTTGTAGCCGCGCATGGTCAGGGTGCGGTATTCGCGTTGTCCGGGAAGGACAGCGGGCACCGCGTGGGCGGGTCCACCTCCGGCGGTCACGGTCACGGCACCGACGGCGGCCGCGGCGAAAAGCTCCCGGCGTGACAGCATTTCTCACTCCCTGGTCGTCGATCCCACGGATTTGCGTGCCCACCGTAGCGTGACCTGCGGTTTCCGGCGTGGATTCCGTTGCTGCCGCCGTCCAATCGCGCGTATCCGAGTGCGGCGGTGGCGCTGGTTCGGTCTTGTGCGATCCCCGTGCAGGCTCTATGGTTCATTACATGAGTAATGAACCACTCAACCAGGGAAGGTGAGGACCCGTGCTGGCGGACGGTAAGCCGCTCTTCCTCCAGATCGCGGAGATGGTCGAGAACTCGATCGTCGACGGATCACTGCCCGAAGAGGCACAGGCGCCGTCGTCGAACGAGCTGGCGGCCTTCCACCGGATCAACCCGGCGACAGCGGCCAAGGGCCTGAACCAGCTGGTGTCGGACGGGATTCTGTACAAGAAACGAGGGATCGGCATGTTCGTCACCGCCGGTGCGCGCGGTGCGCTGCGATTGCGGCGCAAGGAGCGATTCGCCCAGCAGTACATCGACCCGCTCATCGCCGAGGCCGACAAACTCGGTATGGGCATCGACGAACTCAAGACCCTGCTCGACCAACGGGAGGGGACCCGGTGAACACGACCTTCATCGACCCGGCGCTCGACAATGAGGTACTCGCTCGCGTCCGCGGGGTCACCATGCGGTTCGGTTCGGTCACCGCGCTCGACGATATGACCTTCGACCTGCGCGAGAACACCATCTACGGTCTGCTCGGCCGCAACGGCGCCGGGAAGACCACGCTCATGCAGGTGCTCACCGGGCAGATGTTCCAGACCTCGGGGGAGGTCCGGATCAACGGTGAGATCCCGCACGAGAACGCAGCGGTGTTGCGCTCGGTGTCGTTCATCAAGGAGAGCCAGGCGTATCCGGCCGATTACAAGGTTGCGCATGTTCTGCGGGCCGCCCGCCATCTGCTGCCGCACTGGGACGAAGACTTCGCCCGCGAACTGGTGCGCGATTTCGATCTGCCGACCGACCGCAAGGTGAAGAAACTGTCCCGCGGGATGACCTCCGCGCTCGGCGTGATCATCGGCCTGGCATCCCGCGCCCCGCTGACCTTCTTCGACGAACCGTATCTCGGCCTGGACGCCGTCGCCCGCCGGCTCTTCTACGACCGCCTGCTCGACGACTACACCGAACATCCACGCACGGTGGTGCTGTCCACCCATCTGATCGACGAGGTCGCCGACCTCCTCGAACATGTCCTGCTCATCGATCGCGGCCGGCTCGTCGCCGATGCGTCCGCCGACGAGTTACGCGATTCCGCCCTCACCGTCTCCGGGGCGACCGCCGATATCGACCGTTTCGTCGCGGGCCGGCCGGAACTGCGCCGGGAATCGCTGGGCAGCCAGAGCCGGGTCCTGCTGCGCACTTCCGACAACGCCGCCGACAGCCGGCACGCGAAAACGCTGGGCCTGCTGGTGGAACCGGTATCGCTACAGCAGCTCATCGTCGAGACCACCACCCTGCACAGCAAGGAGCAGTCATGATCGCCCGTGCTATCGACGTCTCCCGTATCCACACGGTGGCCTGGCCGCTGCTGATCGCCTGGCCACTGGCGATACTCACCGCGGCCTTCGCGATCCCGTGGGTGATCTTCGCCCTCATCGACGCCGAGGACGCGAACACGACCGGCAGTGTCTATTCGATCCTCGGTGTGACCATGGCCTTCTACCTGGGTGCGATGACCCAGACCTTCCCCTTCGCACTCGGTCTCGGGGTCACTCGCCGCGATTTCTTCAACGCCACCGTCCTGATCGGCGCCGCGCAGGTGGTGGGCTTCTCGCTGCTGCTGTGGGTCCTGGCCGTCATCGAGGACCACACCGACGGATGGGGTGTGCGGATGGAGATGTTCGGTCTCCCGGCCGATTTCACCGGTAACCGGCTGACCCAGCTGGCGACGTACGCGTCGTTCCTGGGCCTGGTCGCCTGCGTGAGCCTGCTCCTCGGGGCGATCCATCAACGCTGGCGGGTCACCGGACTCTACACGGCCGGCGCGGCCTTCCTCCTGGTCGGCGGCCTGGCGGCCGTTCTGGTGAGCTGGCAGCGCTGGTGGCCGGCGGTCGGCTCCTGGTTCGCCGACACACCCCGGGTGGTGCCGATGGTCGTACTGCCCGCGGCGGTCGCCCTGGCCGCACTGGCCGGAGCGTGGGGCACGCTCCGCCGGGCGACTGCCTGACGGCGGCTCCGGGCCGGACCGGATCACCGGAGTGCCGACCCCGAGCCCTGTACCGGACGACCGGGTCCCGGCCGCTGTCGTGGCCGGGACCCCGTGCTTGCGTTCCCTTGCTTCACGAATGTTCACCCGGCCCACGCAGGTAGCGCGATTCGAAATGCCGCCAGGCCGCATCGGGTGCGACGGGATCGGCGCGATCGGTCACCGCGGTCATCAGCCCGACGAGAGCCCACGACAGGGTCGTCACCGTGAGGTCGTCGACCTCCGCACCCGGCCGCTCGGCGACGTGTTCACGCAGAATCGTCGCCACACTGTGCCGATACCCGCGCAGCGCGGTGAGGGAGGCATTGGGGCCGATCAGCGGCTGATACACCTGCGGGTAGCCGGCGGCCAGCGCGAGCATCACCCGGACCGGCGCCCACCGCCCACGATCGGGGGAACGAGCGATTTCCGCGCGGAGGTGTTCGGTGCAGCTCACCACCAGCAGGTCGTCCTTGTCGCGATAGTGGGCATAGAAGGTGGACCGCCCGATATCGGCCCGCGCGATCACATCACTGACGGTGATGCGGTCGTACGCGCGCTCCATCATCAGTTCGATCAGGCTCCGGTGCAGGGCGTTCCGGGTGCGGCGGACCCGGCGGTCCGGTTCCTCCACAACCTCTCCTCTCTGTCCGAGTGCCTGAACAGTTCCGGCGGATCTGTACGGAAACGGACGGTACCGCTGGTATTGATCCTGGTCGCCGGCGGTTCGACCGCCGACGATCGAACCATGACATCTTCTACTTCCACTGCTCGCACACCCATGTTCGTCGACGACCCGGGTACCGGACTGGTCATCGTGGGCATGCGCCGCTACAACCTGTTCACCACAGTGTGGTTCCTCGGCCGGCATCGCAGGCTGATCGCCGAACTCGTCCGGACCAGTGGCGCGAGCCCGGGGGATGATGCTGTCGATATCGGCTGCGGTCCAGGCAAACTGGTCCGTGCTCTGGGGTCCCGGGTCGGCACGCAGGGCAGCGTGACGGGCATCGACCCATCCGGTTCGGCCGTCGCCTACAACCAGGGTCGTGACGACCGTCGAAACCATCGTTATGTCCAGGCTCCCGCGCAGGATCTCCCCCTCGCCGATGCTTCCGTCGATGTAGTGACGTGCACGTTCGTCATGCATCACATACCCGAAGAGCACCGTGCGGCGGCGATCTCCGAGATGTGGCGGGTGCTACGTCCGGGTGGCCGGTTACTGCTCGCCGATGCCCATCCGACCCGGTGGATGCGGTTCTTGTTCAGCCGATCCGCGCGTCGGCACAATGACGGTGACCCCTTCGACGCCATCGACGTCCGTCGCTACACGCCGCTGTTGCGCTCGGTCGGCTTCATAGAGGTCGAGCATGCTGCCGGTAAACACATGACCGGGATGACGACGGCGTCCAAACCCGGGTAGTCGTGGATTCGGCCGGCGAGAGGTATGCATTGTCTGCGCGACAGTCATTTTGGTGAACAAGAGCTCCGCTCGCCGGAGGGCGCCCGAATCGTCCGGATCGACCATTATGCCCAACCATGGTCGATCCGGCCGACTTCCCATCGGTGGTAATCCGTCGGACGATGTGCGAGATTGATTGACATCGTCGACTGGAGGAGGACTGTTGCCGCGGTTGTTGCAGCCCGTTCTGCGGATTGCCGGACGGCATCCTGTCCTGGCGCTCGACGTTCGGTTGCGGTGTGCTCCGGGGGTGCTTGCCCGGAACCGGGTCGTCGACTCGATCGGGAGCTCGGAATGAGGCACCCGGAGACTGTGGAGGTGCTGGCTCGGGGCCGTGCCATCGCCCACGCAGTCGCCGATATGCTGGAGCGGATACACCGGATTCGCGCCCGGCGGCCTTCCCCGAGCGGCCGGGTGATTCCGGAGGTCGACGGTGCGCTCCGGCTGACCGATATGTACATTGCGCCCGGGACGATTGCGCACTCCACCGACAATCGGGAGCTGGCCGCCGATATCATGGCTGCTATCCGGGAGAGCACGCTCGACGCTGCACGCCAGCACAAACTGGCCATCGAAGAGACCGACTGGCCCGATATGCCCGAGGTGCCATGGGTACCACGGCGGCGCTGACCGGGCTTCGGCGGCCGGGCTCGGTGGCGGGGTGGTGTCAGAGGTGAGTTCCGTGGACGCAGTCGGATCACCGGCCTCTTCGCGGCGGCAGCAAATATTCGAGGTATTCAACCCGGACTACTCGGTCGGGGTGGCGTGCGATAGGGCGGGCATCATCGTCGGGCTGCATCTGGGCGACGAGATCCTCGAGCAGTCGGATGCGTGGCTGTCTGCCGAGATCCTCCGGCTGGCTCGCCTGGCACGGATGAAATCCGAGGTCGGGCGGCGGCGGATACTGCTCGACAACGGTATGTTGCCGCATGCGGTGGAAGCCCGTGGGCTACCGAGCGAAGCGGCCTATCGTCGGGCGGAGGCGGCCGAGTTCGGCGACCAGCTCTGACGATCCACGCGGGTCCGGGCCGGTGCCCCGGGCCGTCCCTTCGTCATTTCGGTCTCCCCGGCTGTGGGGATATACGACAATTGGCCTGCGAGCGCGAATCGGGCGCGATAGGAAAGGATTCGGCGGCATGGGAACGAACGTGAATCAGGTGCCGGACGACATGCGCGGCCGTGCGGATCGAAACCGTCGCGTTGTTCCCGGTCTCAACAGTCACGCCGAGGGCGATCCCGACTTCCCGGACCTGCTGTCCGAGGGCGCGGGCCTGGGTGCATACGGTCTTGTGCTCAATGTGCGCGACAGGCTCGAGAATCGCCGCAAAGGGTGGACGGGGATTGCGGACAGGTACGACGGTGCGGGCGATGCCGGCAGTCGTGGAGCGACAGACTTCGAGTACGCCGATACCGATGGTGGGGCCGGGGTCAGTCGGAAAGTGGATGAGGTCTAGTTCGCCGCACGGGTGGGCAGCCGCGCGTTGTGGCGTCCACGGGTCGATGTCTCACCAGTGACCGACGGTGGTATGAACGGCGGAATCGTCAACTCTGAGGGGGTCGGATGACCAATTACTACGTATACACCGACGATGGCGAACGTCGAACACCGGGATCGCAGCCCGATTCGGGCTACTGGTACGAGCAGGCTGAAATCGGTGGGGAAATCAAGATATGTACGGTCGATCCTTGGACCGGCCAGCGGATGGTGGTTCGCACCATTCCGGAAGGCGGCGATCGTCCAGAATATCTGATAACTGAAAATGGTAAAGCCTATGAGAAAGAGGTAAAGAAACAAGAGGAGCAAGATACCGATAACGACGACTCCACCGCCACCACAACCGTCGATATTTTCGGTACCGGCGATGAGAGGCGAGAGGACGACGATGTCGACCGCGCTGACAAACTGGATTCCATCACCGATACCTACGGTGAAGATTATACTGTAAAGAACAGTGATAGTTTCCGTTTATCCAGCGGCGAATATGCTAAGTATGAAGATTTCCCCCTGGTCGTCCAAACTCCGACCGATAAAATCGGGGTGGGTCCTTCCACGGATCTTTTGGATGCTATTGCCCTTGCCAATTTGCAGCTGAAATGGCTCAGTCGGCAGATGGGTACCGGAGATATCAACAAGCCCAAATATCTCATGGACCCCAAAGGCGACAAGAAGCACTTGGACGACAACCTCGACAAGACTTTCTACGACGACCTCCTTGCTGATGGCGAATCGGCCGCGGCCGAGCAGGATGCCTCCTTCAGAATGGGGCAGTTGTTGGATGATTGGGAGGAGATCGATGCGGCGTTCGGTGACATGGTCCTGACCATTGATCGCAACAACCACGAGGCGTACAAAGATGTGTACGACAGGGTTCAGGAGATCAATGGAGCGATGGCTCTCAGTCTCACCGGTAGCTATAAATACAACGAAGAAGAAGACGCTGCCCATACCCTGGCGGGATCCCATAACAGTTCTCTCACAGAAAAAGAGAACGAAGTCAACGAACAGTTGGCGGAAGATGACGAGGATACGGACCTCAAGGATATCGGTATCCAGCATATCGTCGAAGAGTTGGAACTCTACGACATAATACGCCGTGGCGTTGCGGATTGTACGACCAGGGTCAACAAATACGTCGAAGACATGGAGAGTCTCGCCGACCGTAACCCGGAAGCAGAGAAAATCGTCGACGACGGAGAGTGGCACAAGGGGAACGATCCGCAATCGGAGAAGCCTGCGGATCCGCCTGCCAACACACCTGCGAATCCGCCCGCCAACACACCTGCGAATCCGCCCGCCAACACACCTGCGAATCCGCCACCGGTGAATCCGCCGGCGAACACCCCGGTCAATCCGCCCGTCAATCCGCCGGCGAACACCCCGGCGAACACTCCGGCGAACACTCCCGCCAACACCGATGACGCTCTGAAGGATCTGAACGACCAGTACGACAAGATCCTGGGCGATTCGACCGAAGATCCGACCGACGATTCCGATACCACCGGCAACGGCGAGGATCAGTCGCCGTCCGGCACGAACGGGGAAACCGGCGGCGGCCAGAATGCCGGTGGTGCCCAGGTCCAGCCGGCTGTTCAGTCCACGCCCAGCAGCAGTCCGGATATGAGCGGAATGATGATGGCGAGCATGATCCCGCAGATGCTCGGCGGTCTCAACAAGGACGGCAAGGACAAAGACGACAAGGACGACAAGGACGACAAGGGCAAGGACAAGGCCGGTCAGGGACGCGAGGTTCCCGGTCCCGTTCAGACTTCGCCGGGTGTCGCTCCCGGAGCGACCGATCAGGGTCCGGGGGCGCAGCCTGCCGTCACTGCCCCGACCGATACCGGCGCGCCGCCTGTCGTGACCACGCCGGGCGCGATGGTCGACTACAAGTTGCCCGACGGTAAGACGACGATCCAGGTGCCGCAGGCGGTTTCCGACGCGCTGACGAGGCAGCAGGGGAACCCGGCGCTCAACGCGTTCACCGCCTACGAGGGCACACAGGCTTCGCAGAACATGGGCGGCCAGTGGTCGATGGTCGATGATCCGTCGCAGCTGCGCACCGGTGATGTGATCAGGTGGGAGAACCACAGTGCGGTGATCATCAACGATGCGTCCGGCCCCCAGTACTGGGAGAACGGTCGCCTGGTCCCGCTGGATCTGAGCAACCTCGACCACGCGCAGTTCGGTAAGTTCACGCAGTTCATGCATCCCACCGGTCTCGACGCCGGCAATGCGATACCGAGCACGCCGGCGCCGACGGAGATGCCGGAACCGAAGATCACCCAGTCGACACCGCAGGCGCCGCCATCGGTGCAGGCACCGCAGGAGCCCCAGCAGACCTGACGCGGCCGGCCGGGCGCGTTCGTGCGCGTCCGGCCGACCGGAAGGCTGTGCCGGCGGATGTTACTGTCCGCTGAGATCGTCAGAGGGAGGCCGTTATCGCCGCGCTGTTGCTCGTACTGCTCGTCGTCGTGCTCGTCGTGGCCGGTATCGCGCTGTTCCTGCTGGTCCGTAGACGGGACGAACCGCCTGCCCCCGCGGGCCCGGTCGACCCGTTCGCGGACAAGGATTCCGATGCGCTGCGCGGTGATCCGCGGGTGCTGAAGGCGGGGGATATCGTCGATATCTTCGGCGAGACCTATACCGTCCGCGGTTCGTTGCGCCTGAAAGAAGGCGGCTACCAGTGGAGCGAGCATCTGCTGGATACGGCGAAGGGCACCCGTCGATGGCTCTCGGTGGAGGAGGATCCGGATCTCGAGCTGGTCCTGTGGACCGAGACACCGGGTGTTCCGGCCGCGGGTGGGGATTCGATCGAATACGACGGGAAGACGTTCCGGCTGGACGAGTCGGGGCATGCCCGCTATATCAGTGAGGCGACGACCGGGTTGACGCCTGCCGGCACCCTGGACTACCACGATTACGCCGCCGTGGACGGTACCCGGCTCTCGTTCGAGGATTTCGGTGAATCGGGCAAAAAGGAAGCCGCGATCGGGCAGGTGCTGAACCGGAGTGCGATTATGATCTACCCGCAATCGTCGAACTGAGTGATTGCCGCGGCAGCGGAGGGCCGTGCGCCGCACGGGGGAAGGTTTTCTGTGAGTCGTAAGTCCTGGGTGATCGCTGCGCTCTGCGTGCTGCTCACCGCTGTTCTGCCCGGCTGCGGCTCCGATGACGACGACTCGGGTGTCCGGTCGTATATCGGGTCGAACTACACGCGCGCGACCGAACTCGACGAAGCGAACAACGGGCTCGCGTACACATCGAACAAGTCGCCGACGGCCACCGCCGACGAGATCACCAAGGGCGTGCGGCAACTGGACCGGCGCACCGCCGGTGCCACCACCTACCTGCAATACCGGGACGACATCATCGCGATCTCCCCGAACGGGACCGGCTCCAAGATTCTGTTGGACGATTACCGCAACGGGCATCGGCGTCATCACAGCGCGGTGAGTGTCTTCGGCTGGCCCAGCGATAACAGCAGCTTCCGCGGCGGCGGTTCCGGCGAGGGAAAATAGCCGCCGGGTACGCGTCCGGATCCACTCCTACAGGAGGAAGAACAATGCTCGAAGACCTGCCCGCGAACGCCGGTGCCGCGGCCGCCTACTCCGGCCTCGGGTTCGTCCTGATGGTGCTGGGTTTCGTGCTCGTGGACGTGTTGACGCCCGGCAATCTGCGTCATCAGATCTGGGTGGAGCGCAACCGTAATGCCGCACTGCTGGTTTCGGCGAACATGCTGGGTGTGGGGATCATCGTCGCCACCGCCATCTGGACCTCCGGCGGTGCGATCGGGCAGGCGCTGGTGAGCAGTGCGGTGTACGGGATCATCGGCCTGGTCGCGATGGCGCTGGCGTTCCTGCTGCTGGAATTCGCCACTCCCGGGGAGTTCCGGGGCGTGGTGAACGAGCCCGAGCTGCATCCCGGCGTCTGGGTGAGCGCGGCGGTGCATATCGCGGTCGCGGCTGTGGTCGCGGCGGCGCTCACCTGAGTGGCGCCGAACGAATCCGCGGCCGAAACCGTCGCGTCCGCACCCGCCGCGACCGCCGAAGTGGCGGCCTCGCCGGCGGGGGTACCCGGTCGTTTCGCCCGGTCGGCGTTGCTCGCCACGGTTTTCGTCTGCGCTGCCTGCGGGCTGGTGTACGAACTGTCGCTGGTGACACTGGGCAGCTACCTGATCGGCGATACGGCTACCCAGGCATCGATCACGCTGAGTGTGATGGTCTGCGCGATGGGTGTCGGCGCGCTGGCGGCGAAACCGCTGCGGCATCTGGCGGCGGCCGCGTTCGTCGCGGTGGAGTTGGCGCTCGCGCTGGTGGGTGGCCTCTCGGTGCTCGGCCTGTATGCCGCGTACGCCTGGCTCGACCTGTACACGGCGGCGCTGGTGGCGGTGTCCTGTGTGATCGGCGCGCTGGTGGGCGCCGAGATCCCGCTGCTGATGGAGATGTTGCAGCGGATCCGGAAACAGGAGGCCGGTAGCGCGGTCGCCGATCTGTTCGCCGCCGATTACGTGGGTGCGCTACTCGGCGGTCTGGCGTTCCCGTTCCTGCTGCTGCCGGTGTTCGGGCAGATCCGCGGCAGCCTCATCGTCGGTGTGGTGAACGCGGTGGCGGGGCTGGTACTGGTGCTGGCCTGGTTCCGGGCCGACCTGTCGCGCCTGGCGCGGGTGTTCTTCGGCGCGACGACCGTGCTGGTGGCGGCGGTACTGGTCGGCAGCTATATCTACGCCGACCGGTTCGAGGCCACCGCTCAACAGGCTCTTTTCGCGTACCCGATCGTCTGGCAGCGACAGACCGAATACCAGAAGATCGTGCTCACCGAATCGGTGTCACTGTTCGGTACCCGGGACACCCGGTTGTTCCTCAACGGCGATCTGCAGTTCTCCTCGGTGGACGAATACCGCTACCACGAGGCGATGGTGCATCCGACGCTCGCCGGGCCGCGGCGCGAGGTCCTGGTGATCGGCGGCGGCGACGGTCTGGCGCTGCGGGAGATCCTGGAGTATCCCGATGTGGAATCGGTGACGCTGGTCGAACTGGATCCGGCCATGATCGAACTGGCCCGCACCGATCCACGGCTCACCGAACTCAACCGCGACTCCTTCGCCGATCCGCGGGTACACGCGGTGACCGCCGACGCGTTCTCCTGGTTGCGGACCGCCGATACCGACTACGACGCGGTGATCGTCGATCTGCCCGACCCGGACCAGACCTCCATCGCCAAGCTCTACTCCACCGAGTTCTACGCGATGGCCGCCCGGGTGCTGGCGCCCGGCGGCACCATGGTGGTGCAGGCGGGTTCGCCGTTCTTCGCTCCGCATTCGTACTGGTGTATCGCGGCGACGGTACGCACCTCGGGTCTGCACATCCTCCCGTACCACGTGGATGTCCCGAGTTTCGGCGACTGGGGTTTCATCCAGGCGACCCGGACCCCCGATCCGCGACTCGCATTGGATCCACCCGCCGCGCTGCGTTCGATCGACGAACAGAGTCTGCCCGCGGCGACGGTTTTCGCTCCGGATCGGCGGGATACCGGTGAACAACCCTCCACCCTCATGCATCCGACGATCCTCGATCTCGCCCGAAAGGAGTGGGTGTAGCGGATCAGGCGGGTGGTTCCCAGGACAGTACGGGTCCGAGTGCGCGCAGGGCGGCCGAGTCCGGGGCCAGCCGCAGTACCGCGTTACGCACCGGCGCCACCGCGGGCCAGGACAGTTGCAGGGCGGCGCCCATCCGGTGGGATATCCGCGCCAGCGGTCGGATCCGGACCCGGCGGACCCGGTCGTATTCGGCCAGGGCGGTGGGGATATCCGATATCCGATCGAGCAGCGCGGCCAGGGTGACGGCGTCCTCGATCGCGAGATTCGCGCCCTGGCCGAGATTCGGGGTCATGGCATGTGCCGCGTCACCCAGCAGTACGGCACTACTCCGCACATAGGTGGGTAGCGTCGGCAGTTCGTAGATATCGTGCCGCAGTACCGTTTCCGGGTCGACCGCCGCCAGCAGCGCCGGAATCGGATCGTGCCAGCTGCCGAATCGGCGCCGGACCTCCCCGAGTTCGTTCCCCGGGAAACGCTGACCGGCCGGGAGATTCGCGGTGGCGAACAGGTACACGCGGCCGTCGCGCAGCGGGGCGATACCGACCCGTTGCCCGCGACCCAATGTTTCGCCGCCGGAAGCCACGGGCTCGGACGGTGTGACGATGGTCCGCCACGCGGTGTATCCGGCGTACACCGGGGGCCGGGCCCGGGGCCACAGGGCGGCGCGGACCGTGCTGTTGATACCGTCCGCGCCGAGTACCAGGTCGGCTTCGGTGCTTCCGGCACTGTGCCGGACCAGGACACCCCGCTCGGTGAACTCCACCGCGTCGACCGCGCAGCCGAAGTGTGCACCGGTTCCGAGCGCGGCGTGCAGGATCTCCGACAGCCGGGTCCGGTGGATCACCACCAGATCGCCGTAGCGGTCACGGAGTTCGCCGATATCGGTGCGTGCCAGCCAGCGCCCGGCGGTATCGCGCATCCCGCCCTCGGTCGCCGCCAGCGACTGTTCCCGGACTTCGGTGCCGATGCCGATCATATCGAGACCGCGCAGGCCGTTGGGCCACAGGCTCAATCCCGACCCCGCCGGTTCCACCGCGGTGGCTCTTTCGAGCACTTCGACCTGCCAGCCGCGTGCTCGCAACGCTATGGCTGCCGTGAGTCCCGCGATTCCGGCACCCACGATCACTGCGCGGCGGTCGCCGCCGGTCGGGTTCGCGATCATCACCACCTCCGGTATCGAGCTGCGCGGCCCGGCCCGATTATCCCTGCCACGGATGCGCCGGCGCGGCGGCTACCGGGCGTTCCCGTTCGCCCGGCGTGAGTTCGACGGTGCCGGGGCGGATATCGATGCTTCCTTTTCGACGGGGTCCGCGCTCGGGACGCTGTCTTCCCATGCGCTCGGAGGCATTCAGTGACCGGTATCGCCCGGTGCGGAGGGGGAAGCCGGTGTGGTGACCGGAGCCGAGGTAACAGCCGGAGTCGAGGATGCGGGGATCGCCGGCACAGAGGTAGTGGCCGGTACGTGGGCAGGATGTGGCGCGGAAGGTGAAGTAGGCGTGACGGAGGCGGCCGGATCGGACGTGGAGACGTGGGGCGAGGACGTGGAGATCGCGCTCCCCTGGTTATCCGCTTTCTCGGTGGTAGCACTCGCCGTCGTGCCGGTTCCGGTGGTTTCGGTCGTATCGGGCGGGGTGGTGGTGGCGGTACCGCTGGAAGGCGTGGTGGACGGTGTGGTGGTCGTGGGGACCGAAGTGGTGGGCGAGGTATCGGTAGTGCTCGGTGTGGTGGTCGGCGGCGCGGCGACGCTCGTGGTCGGCAACGGCGGGGCGGGGGGCCCGGGTTGCGGCTGGTCCACCGGATCACCCGCCGGAGTGGTGGGCACGTTCTCCGCGACAGTGGTTCCCGGGACAACCGGGGGTGCGGGCGGAACCGCGGGCGCCGAGGATTCGACCGAAGGCGCGCGGTCTTCTTCGGGGAGTCGTGGTGCGGGAGCAGGTGCGGGTTCGGTCGCCGGGACGCCCGGCACCGCGGTAGCCGATACCACCGGTGGTGCCGTGGTCGCCGGAGAGTCGGTGACCGCAGTGGATCCTTCCCTGGTCAGGGCCAGTGCCGAGACGGTCACCACGGCGATCACCAGTACCGCTACCGCGGCCGCGGTCCTACCGCGGGGAATATTCGCCGCGGCGGGCACAGTGACGGCAGGCGGGACGAGACCCTGCGGGCCGAGCGGCCGGGGGGTGCCCGGCGGCGTGGGGAGCGGAGGAAGGTCATCGGGTCGGTTGTCCCGCGGCGATGGGGGAGTCGGAGGAACGTCGTCGCGCGGGCCGGCGGCTGCGGGAGGGTCGGCCGCCGGGGTGAAAGCGGCGGGGGGAACAGCTTCCGGAGCAGCGGATTCCGGGGTAACAGCGGCCGGGGCGTCGGATTTCGAAGTGATAGGTACCGGGACGGCGGATTCCGGCGTGTCAGCTGTCCGGGCGTCGGATTCCGGAGTGACAGGTGCCGGAGCGGCGGCACCGGGGGTGACAGCTGCCGAGGCGGTGGTCCCCTGGTCGGCAACCGGCAGCAGGGCCTGCTTCGCGGCGGCCGCGAGTTCGCCCGCGGTCCTGTAGCGGTCGTCCGGGTCCTTGGCCATGCCCTGAGCGATCACCGCGTCGAAAGCATGCGGTACCCCGGCGGCCGAGGGCAGCGGTGGCCGGTCGGTGAGATGCGCCGCGATCTGCCGTTCCACGCTGTCCCCGCGATACGGTTTGGTCCCGGCCAGGCATTCGTAGAGAACGCAGGCCAGCGAGTACACATCCGACCGCGCGTCGATCTGGTCCAGCGTGAGCCGTTCCGGCGCCATATAGGCCAGCGTGCCGATCATCGTGCCCGCGCGGGTGAGTGTGGTGTCCTGGCCGCTGCGGGCGATCCCGAAGTCGATCAGGTAGGCGAAATCGTCCGGGGTGACCAGGATGTTCGACGGTTTCACATCCCGGTGCACCACCCCGCTGCTGTGCGCGGCGTCGAGGGCCGCCGCGATCTGGGAGATCACGGCGACGGCGGCGGCGGCCTCGAGCGGACCCTCGTCCGCGAGCAGGGTCGCCAGATTGGGGGCTTCCACCAGACGCATTTCCAGGAACAGCCGGCCGTCGATCTCGCCGAAATCGTGGATCGGCACGATATGCGGTTCGTGCAGCCGGGCCACCAGCTGCGCTTCCCGCTGAAATCGGCGACGATAGGTTTTGTCCCGCGCGAATTCCTCCGACAGGACTTTCACCGCGACCATGCGCTCGGTTCCGGTGTCGTAGGCGCGGTGTACTTCCCCCATGGCGCCCGCCCCCAGTGGATCGAGCAGTCGGTAACGACCGAACTCTGTACCTTCCACACCTTCCACGAGCTACGGATACCACATCCGGTGCCCGATCACCGCACCCCGTAACCCCGGATGAGGGTGGAATCACCCAGGGAGGAGGGGTTTTCGGTCACCGGTCCGATTCGTCGTGCCCCATGGATTCGGGTCCCAGCGGTTCGATGGGCGGATCGGCGAACACGGTGGTGGCGGTATCGGCCGCCAGCCGGGCGGCCGCGCTCGCGGTCACCCGGAGGGCGAACCGGCCGGTATCGGGGTCGAGGGCGATCAGACCGTATTCGCAGTCGACCTCGCTCTCGGCCAGATCGAGTGCGCGCACCGCGTCGGCCAGCGCCGACCCCGGGGTCAGGGTGACGGTCAGCAATGGCATTTTCCCAGGTTACGCCCGGGTCGCGGCCTTCTCCAGCGCCGCGAGCAGGGCCCGGGGCTCGGCGATACCGTATCCGTAGTCGTAGTCGAACGCCGTGCGGCCGGCCGCGGTATCGCGCAGCAGTTCCCGCAATCGCGCCGGCGGGACCTGCGTCGCCGGCCATCGGGTCCGGAAGGCGGCGACCACTCCGGCGAGGACGGGACAGGCGGCCGAGGTGCCGGTGTCGGGGACCTCGGCGCCGAAAGCGGTGGATCCCAGGAAATGGGAATACGCGCAGAGGTCGGGCTTCCGGTCGGCGAGCCGGCCGGGACCCTGTGACGAGTACCCGATCCGCTGCCGACCGGTGTCGACACCGCCGACCGCCAGGACACCGGGATGCGAATTGGCGCCGGCGATCGGACGATCGGGGTACGAGCAGCGTCCGTCGGGGCAGTCGCGGCCGCAGTTTCCGGCGGCGAACAGGATATCGGCGCCCGCCGCGTCGAGTGAGGCGACGATGACATTGAACGGGTGGTCGGGGTTGTCGGAGTAGTTGCCCGGATCGCCGACCGGGAAGTCCCACTCCGGCGCGAACGAACCCCAGCTGTTGCTGATCACCAGGGCCCGCCGGTCTTCCGGTTGCGCGGTGAGTACGGTGCGCAGGTGGGCGAAGGCGGCCAGGGCATCGGAGAGCAGCCCGTCCATCCGGCTCCCGCCGGAGCGGGTGCTCTGCAGCAGCGGTAGATCGAGGAATATCGCCCGAGGTGCGGCGATGAGCGCGTCGAACGCGCACATGGTCCCGTGGTCGACCGGGAATTCGCCCGCGCGCCCCTCCACCCCGGCGGGATTCCAGCTCCGTGACCCGTCGATCGCGATCGTCGCGCCACTGACCCGGCGCACCGCCGCCGCGTTGATCCCGGTGTCCAGAATGGCGAGGGCGACTCCCTCGCCGGTGAGTCCGGCGGCGGTGAGTTCGTCGTGGCCGAGCAGCCCGGCGACGTCGCGCCAGGTGCCGACCGGTCCGGAGTCACCGCAGGTGAGTACCGGTTCGATCACCGGGTCGGCATAGATGCCGGTAACGCCCGGAGCGCCGGCGGCCGCGGCCCGCGCCGCCTGATCGTCGTCGGGGATCTCGCCGCGCACCAGGTACGAGCCGGCGTCCGCGCGTGCGGTATCGGCCACCTCCGGACTACTACCCGGGGGAACCGCCACCGGTGGATAGCCGGAATCGATCGTGAAACCGGGAACCGCACCGGCGCTCGCGGCGATACCCGCCGCGGAATCGGCTGCGGCGGAGATCTGTTCGGGGGAAGGGCGGAGCTCGATCAGGACTCGCATGCCGGCAATACTGCACCGGCGCGCAATCGACGGCAAACGATCGCGCGGCGGATACCGGACGATGTGTATTCCCCGGCGGGCGACCGGGACCCTGCGGGAGCTCGGGGGTCAGGCGCGGAAAAAACCCTGATTGCGGCGCTGATTCAGCTCGATCAGCTCGTCCTCGGTCAGCTCGTCGTCCGGGTCCGTGTACCGCCCCGGCCCGGGTGCTGCCGGAGGTGGTACCGGACGGGGTTTCTCGACCGCGTCGCCGAAGGATTCGGCCACTTCGGCGACCCGCGGATCCGCCGTGAGCGTTTCCAGTTGTTCGCGAACGTTGGCGCGGGCCTGCTCGAGCGCCTCGCGGGCCAGCTGGGTGATGAGCTCGCCCAGTGCTTCGCCGTACGGGGTGACGGTCTCGTCGATCCGCACGGATTCGAGCGAACCGTCGGCCCGGACGTGGACGGAAACCCCGTAGCGGCCCGCGGCGGCGGTATCGGTCAGCAGCGCGCGCTGGACGGCTTCCAACTGTCCACTGATGGGATCGATATCGCCGGAATTCGGTGGCACACGGAGCTCGCTTCCCCCACTGACAAGGATTGTTGCTGTGCTAGCGTAGCAACCCGGTAGGGGAGGTTTCACTTGTCTGATCTGTACGTCGATGTGCCCGCGACCGAAGCGATGATCGGTGCCCTCGGTCGATCCAAGACCGTATTGGACGGGATACCGACGGAGGGGTTCGTGCAGCAGATCGAGACGGCACTGCCGGGATCGGGGCTCGGGCATTCGGTGATGCTCGCGGGCTTCCGCGCCCGTGCCGCCACGCGTGGTGCGGGTACCCGGGTCCAGGAGATCAGCGACGGGGCCAAGGCCGATATCGCGGCGTTCACCCATGTCGAGGGACAGAACGTCGCCGGTATCACCGAGGCCGCCGAGCCGCCGCGATGAGTTCGATACCGCCCACCAAAACGCAGATCCGGCAGTGGGATACCGCATCACTGGGTGAACAGGGCCAGGAATGGACCCGAGCCGCGCAGACCACGCTCACCGAACACGGTGCGGTCTCCCGGCAGCTCGCGGATTCGCCGGGATTCTGGCGCGGCGACGCCGCCGACGCCATGCGGGTGAAGGGCGAGGAGACCAGAACTTCCCTGTCCTCCGTGGTGACCGCGCTGGAACAGGCGGGCACCGTCGCCACACAGGCCGGCCCGTCCCTGCTGGCCGCCAAGACCACCGCGGTGAACGCGATCGCGACCGCCGAACAGGAACGGTTCGTGGTCGGCGAGCAGGGCGGTGTCGGTTACACCAAGGAGTTGCTGGCCTGGGTGCAGGCCGAACTCGGGCTCGCGAGCTGGCAGACGGCGCATTCGGTGCTCTACAAGCAGGCGCAGAAACACGAGGATGTGATCAAGCCCGCCCTCCGGGGCGCGGCCGATGCCGCGGAAACGGTCCGGAACGCCCTGGACAAAGCCTTCGAGAACGTCAAGCTGCCCCCCGGGTGGGAGCTGGAGGCGATCGTCATCGAGAACCAGGTGCAGGCCGACCCGGGCGGGATGGTCACCTGGCCGGAGGAGGGGATGCTCGGGATGATCGCCGGTCCGCTCGGTAAGGCCAAGCAGGTCACCGCGGCCGAGGCCGAGATGCTGGACAACCTCAGTATCGGCGACAAGGTCCGGTTCTACCGGATCATGACCGAGGCCGAGGACACCGCACTCGGGGTGTACGAGGGCGATCTGGAACAGGACGACCACACCGACGCGTTCCGGCACGCCTACTGGAATGCCCTGATGACCCAGGAGTTCGGCGAGGACTGGACGACGGAGTACGCGTCCAAACATGAGGGTCGCCCGGACAACGCGGCGGTCCGTGAGGCGATGGATCTGCACAACAACGAGATCGGCCGCACTATCGCGCTGCAGAATCCCGATGCGAGTCAGGAAGAACTACAGCAGTTGGTGAAGGATGCCGTGGGGCGCGGCGATACCGTGGTCATCACGCGTAACCAGGAACTCGGCTTCTCCGACGATGTGAAGGTCGGCGATACCGTGGATTCGGGCATTTTCGACGAGAATCCGAAATTCCTCCCGGGCGCTCCACTGCCGAACGATAAACCATCCCCGAAATAAGAGATCCGGCGAAGGGCTCGGTGGCAATGATTGTTTCGCGTGGGCGAGGCGTGCGAGCGCTCGTGGTCGCGGGTGTATCGGCAGGGGTTCTGGCCGCCGCCACGGGATGCGGGACGGTGCTGGGGGACCGTGTCGAGGTGGTGGCGGACGATTCCGCGGTGGACAGCGCGTTCCAGCGCGTACTGGATTCCCGGCAGCCCGTACCCCTCGGCGAGGTGATGGCGACGGCGGATCTGCCGTTCGAGTCGTGGGACCGGATGTATCGCTTCGCGGCGTCCAAAGACGGCGACGAGCTGAATACCGCACTCGGGACCAGTGTGCGCTGGGAAGGGCTGCCCGGCGGTTCGGATTCGTCGGTGCAGGTCTTCCTGAACGAGGGCAGTGTGGTGTACGCCTTCGTCGATACGGTGCCGTCGTTCGGGGTGCGCCGCGATCACTACGCGACACCGGATTCGATGGTGACACCGGTCGAGCGTGAACGCGGAGATCCGACCGGACCGGGGACCGAGGTCTACTGGGGTCTGGATATCGACGAAGCCGGCTGATCCCGGCGAGGTCCGGTGTGCTGCTCCGCCGGTTCAGCGGGCGTGGACCGGGGCGGCGACGCGGTGTTCGGCCAGCCTGCCCAGAACCGCTTGATTCGCTTCCCAGCCGTCGGGGAACTTCACCGGGACTCCGAGATAGACCGGTTCGGCCGAGGGATGCGCGTCGAGGAGTTCACCGATACCGGCGCGGCCCACGACGATACAGGCGTGCCGGTGCCGGGAGGCCAGCACACACAGGCGCCCGGCCTCGAGGTGGAACGCGCCCGCGTCGCGGCGGCCGGACAGCGGATGCAGGATGACGGTGACATCGTATTCGCGGCCCTGGAGTCGGTTCGCGGTATCGACGGTGACCGTTTCCGCGACCGTTCCGGCGAGTGCGTCGCGTACGGCCTGGGCCTGGTCGCGATGGGCGGTGCCGACCGCGATACGGGTCGCGTCGACGTCGCGGGTGCCGTGTTCGGAATGCGCGACACCACCGCGTTCCAGCAGCCGACAGGTGAGATCGGCGATGGCGGCGACCGCCTCCCCGTCGGTGCGCAGCGTATGGCGGGCCGGTAGTTCGTAATACGCCCAGCCGTGCGCCGCGGCTTCGTCGAGGACATCGTCCACCGGCCCCCGGATGCCGCGGGTGGTGAACTCGAACCGGCGCTGCTCGGGGCGGGTCCCGGCGGCGAAGGGCGCGAACGGGTAGAACGCCGAGGAGACCACCGAGGCCGCCGACGGCGGTAGCCGCCACGACACCGGCAACGTATGCACAGGGATACCGTCGTTGTGGTTGAGCATCACCGCCACCGCGCTCATGGTCGGATTCCACGACAGGCCGGCCCAGCGGTCACCGTCGACGGTGGCGAACGGATCCAGCTGGCCGGGGTCGCCGACGAAGAGGCCGCGCTCGAAACGGTTGGCGATGCGCAGCAACATATCCGAGCGCATCTGGTAGGCCTCGTCGACGATCGCGTACGACCAGCGGCCTTCGTCCAGGGTCGCCCATTTCGCCGCGGTGCCGATGACGATCGCGCATTTCTCCAGATCGGCGGGACGGTTGGCGACCTCGACATTGTCGCGATCGATCCGGGCGCTGCGGCGATAGTCGCCGGCGGAGAGACGGCCGATGGACAGGCCGGGGTCGGCGGTGGCCAGCCGGTCGATGAGGTCGTCGACCTGTTCGTTGGTCTGCGCGACGATCATCCGCTGCTCGTCGTCGGCGGCGGCCAGTTGGCGGGCGGCGCGTACCACCAGGGTGGATTTACCGGCGCCGGGCGGTGAATCGACGACCAGGGCGCGGTGGGCGGCATTGTCGAGATCGGCGAGGATCCGGCCGACCACTTCGTCCGCGGTGCTCACGACCATTCCTCCGTGCGTTCGAGGGTGGGTTCGGGCGGGGGACCGCCGTGGGTCCACGGGGTCTCCTCGCGGGGCGGGAGTTTGGCGGGCGGGCCACCGAAACCGCCGGGGGAGAAACGGGCGAAACCGATCGCGTCCCCTTCTTCGGGGACGCTACCCAGGGCGGGGTTCTTGCCCTGGCCCATACCGCTGATCAATTCCAGCTGGATCACATCCTCGTCCACCGCGACGACCTCGGCTTTCTGTGCCGGGCGGTCGATCCGGATCAGGGTTTCGCCGATCCGGGCCCGGAAGGGGTCGGCGGTGTGCACCCAGAGATACGGGCGCGGGACCTCGCGTGATTTCGGCTTCGCCCGCCGCTGGGGCTCACAGTCGCTGACCGTCCCCTGGAACGCTTCACCGACGAGCCGGTATTCGATCAGTACCCGGGGGTCGTCGAAGGCGCGCTGCGCCTGGAAGGTATCGAGGGCCTGTTCCTGTTTGAGCAACCGGCGGGTCGCCGATACCGCGGAATCGCGGCGGGCCTGCGGGTATCCCTCGGGGATATCGGCCACGAACCAGGAGAACGCGGCGCGGTCGTCGGTCCAGCGCCTGTCCACGCTCGCGCCTTCGGGCAGTTCGCGCAGGAGTTCCACGGCTCGCCACATCAACCGCCAGGTCGGTTCCAGCTGTCCGCGCAGCGCCTGTTCGAGTCGTTCGGCGGCGATGACTTTCGCCCATTCGTGCTCGGCGCTGTCGTACGCGGCGATCAGGGGTGCCAGTTCTTCGTTGTCGAAACCGGGATCGGTGGCCGGTCCGGCGGGCGGGTACGCCAGCGGATCCTCGGCCAGCGCGGCGGCCTCGGGGCCGGTCATCCCGACCGGCGGGTCGATCCAGCCGAGCAGGGCGGCGAGATTACCGTCCTCCAGTGCGGATTGCCCGGACGCCCAGTGCGTGGTGAGTACCGAGGTCATCGCCAGGCAGACATTGGACCCCGGGAACTCGGACCGGTCGCCGAACCAGGTGAGCCAGCGCCCCAGCAGCGGAAGCGTTTCCGGGACCGCGTTCTCGCCCTCGGTGCGATGGAACCGCACCGAACGGCCCAGCAGCCGCAGGAATTCGGCTCCGCCGGGATTGGGTACGAGCAACTGTGGCGCGTCCAGGTAACGCAGATAGGCCTCGCCGGTCGATTTCACCGTCAGTTCTTCGGCGTCTTCGCAGAACGACGAGATATAGGGCAGTACCCGGTCGGCGAAGTGTTCGATGAACCGCAACCGCAGTACCCGGTCGCGTGGTTGCGCCACTATCAGCACCGTCGCGTCGTGCGGTGCCGAGCCGACGGCGACCGCGAGCGGTGCCGCCGCCTCACCGGCGAGCCGCAGCGGCACGATCACCAGGGGGCGTTCGGAGAGGTGATAGTGCCGCCGGTCGGCGATGGGTTCGGCCCGGCCGGTCCGGGCGGCGGTCACCTTCGCCAGCGCGCTGAGCACGCTCATCGGGCGACCTCCAGGCGCAGGGCCCGCGCCCGGCGCAGCATCTCCGCGATATCGGCGTGTTCGGGTCCGGGATCGAGGGTCCCGTCGGCCAGGGCCAGTACGGTGTCGAGGTTGTCGATACCGCCGAGGTCGTCGCATACGCCGCGGCCGAGGGTGTCCACCGAGCCCTGGGTCCGGGCCTCGGACCGGCAGGCGAAGGCGAGTTCGCAGCTGGACATGCATTCCGGTGCGTACCGCGACGGTATCGCCGCGACGGTACCGGCGAGTTCGTCGCCCGGGGTGAACGAGGCGCCCGGCGGGACGAGGTCGAGCAGTGTATCGATCGAGGTGAGCCGGGACAGCTGGCGCCCGATCACCGCGAGTTGTTTGCGCAGATCCACCAGCGCCGCGGTGGGCCGGTTGGTGAAATCCTTGGCGCACACCAGGATCGAGTTGTGTGCGACCAGTTCCGGTGATTGCCCGAGTTCGCGCAGCAGTTCCCGCATGGCCAGGACGTAGACGGCCGATTGGCGGGCCGCGGAGGCTACCTGCGCGGGATCGGCCTGCCCGTCGACGACGGCGAACGATTTGATCTCCACCACGTGGAAGAGCCCGCCGATCTGCAGGGCCACCACATCGGGTTCCAGATAGGCAATGGCACCGGCGATCTCGAGGCGCAGCATGGGGTGATCGAACAGTGTCCCCTGACCGGAGGTGAGCGCCTGTCCCAGTAGCTGTTTGGTGCGCTGGTAACGCACGGAATTGCTCGCGTTGTCGCCCACGGTCTCCAGATCGTGGTAGCCGACTTCCGGAATGGTCAGGTTCAGCTCTTCGCGCAGCAGCCGCAGCAGTTCGGCGCAGCCGTGCGCCTTGACCATGGCCTCGAAGGTGTTGCCGCGGGTGATCGCGAACGGTGACTGACCGAACTTCGGCGGGAAACCGAGTTCCCGGGCGATCACGGTCTTGTCGACCGCCGCGGCGTCGAGCAGCGCCCGGCGCGCGCAGCCCGGGTTGGCGGTGAGCGCGGCGATGGTCCGGGCGTTGTGCCGGGTGGCGGGGGCGTCCCCGCGCAGTTCGTCGAGCCGGGTGGTCAGGGTGGTTTCCGCAAGCGTCATCTCAGGCCTCGTTCCGTCGTCGGTCGGCCACCGCGAGCCGAACGCCGAACAATTGCGCCGCGGGATCCGCCAGTTGCCGCACCGCTCGCTCCGCGGCGTCGGCCCGCTGCTGTGTGTCGTCTTCTCTGTGCACCTCTAGTTCGCGTTCCGCGGCCGCCAGCACGATATCCGGGTCGATACCCTTCCCGTCGGTCGCGCCGGGGATGGACACCGCCAGCTGCCAGAGCACACGTTGCCCCGCCGGCGTACATCCGTGGTCGGTCATATGGCGGGCCAGCCGGATCGCCCCGGTGAGCAGATCCACCCGCGGACTCAACGGCCCGACCATACGCTGTGCCAGCGACCAGGTACTCACCGCGAGCAACCCGCGTGCCGGGGCCAGCAGATCGGTGGTCATGGCGGCACAGATGTAGTACGGGCGGGCGTACGGCGCGGCCCGGAAGGAACGCTCCTCGTCGCGGCGCAGGCTGGTGAGCCGGGCCGGGACGAGTTCTCCCGAGAAGAACGCGTCGTGTACCGCGAGTGCGAGCTTCGGGGCGGCGGGTACAGAGAGCAGTGTGAGCGCGCGGTGCACATGCTCACGGACCGGTACCGCCGCCGCGGACTGCCGGGTCTGGGCCGGGGCCGGTGGAGCTCCGAGAACCGCGGCATCCCATTCCGTCTCGGCGGCGCGTAGTTCGGCGCGCAGCCGACGGGCCGCGGTCCGGTCTCCGGATCCGGCGGCACGGCGCACCTGTGCGCGCAATTCGGCTATGCGCTGTTCCAGCGCCTCGGCGGTGGGCATGGGGGTGAATGTAGGTGGCAATTCCAGGGAAGTCCAGTGAATGCCAGTATTTGCCGGTATAAATCGGCTCCGAAGCTGGTTTCCCGAGAGCTCTGCGCCATACTTTTGGGTATGTTAGCGTGGCGAATATGGCTGCGGCGGGGTCGAATTGCGCGTTGGGTATAGATCAGAAGTTTGTCGACACGCTGGCCGAACGGGCGCGCGCGGCCGAAGAATTACGTCGGCTGCCCGACGAGACGATCGCGGAAGTGACGGCCTCGGGATTCCTCGAAGCGCTGGTACCGAAGCGGTTCGGCGGGCAGGAGGAGAAGTTCCCCGCTGTACTCGATCCCATCCGCCGGATGGCACACGGATGCGTTTCCAGCGCCTGGACATTGGGGTTCTTCGCCCTGCACAACTGGCTGCTCGCGCTGTTCCCCGAACCTGCCCAGGTCGAGGGGTACGGTCGCGGCCCGTTCCTGTGCCCGGCACCGCTGGCGCCGACCGGCCGGGGTCTCCCGGCCGACGGTGGAGTGCTGCTCTCCGGCCGGTGGTCGTGGGCGACCGGTGTGATGCACGGCAACTGGATCATGGTGGGCGCCCTCTGCGGCCCGACCGATGACCTCTACCTGGCACTCGCCCTGCTCCCGGCCGAGGGGGTCGGGATCGAGGACGTCTGGCATACCGAGGGGATGCGGGCCACCGGATCCAACGATGTGGTGATCGAGAACCTGCTGGTCCCGGAACACCGCCTGATGCGAGTACTCGATATCTACAGCGGCAACACACCCGGCGCCCGGCTGCACGACTCCACCACCTACCGGTGGCCGCTGGTACCGGCACTCGCACTGGCCGCATCGATGCCCGCGCTGGGCGCCGCCGAACGCGCCACCGCGATCTACGCCGAGCGACTGGCGGGCCGCGTCCTCTACGAGGGCGGCACCCGGCAGCGGGACAAGCCGATGGCCCAGGCCCATCTCGGGCAGGCGCGGGTCCGGTTGCGCGCCCTGCACGGGTTGCTCGACGATACGGTCGCCGAGATCGAGGGGCTGCTCGACGCCGGGACACCGGTGCCGGTGCCGGTGCGGGCGGAAGCCCGGTTGGCCGCCGCGCATATCGTTGCCGAGTCCCGGGCGATCATCGGCGACCTGATGCGCGCCTCCGGCGCGAGTGTGCATTTCACCGACCATCCGATGCAGCGGCTCAAACGCGATGTGGACGTACTGAGCGGGCATGTGGTCTTCGACTACGACACCGCCCGCGAACTCGCGGGTGCCACCGCGATCGGCCTGAAACCGCCTCGTGCGGCGATGATCTGACAACCACCGGCCGGGGGTTGCCGGTTCTATTGCTCCCGCAGCGCGGCCTCCGAGCGGCGCATGGTCTCGGAGTCCAGCTCCTGGATCTGGATGGTGACCCCGTCCGGGTCGATCAGCCGCAGGCTGCGGCCGAAGTCCTCCTCGACCAGTTCCGGGGTGTATCCGGCCGCACCCAGGCGGGCGGCCACGGCTTCCAGCGGCTCGTCGGTGGCGAAGCCCAGTTCGACCGTGCCCGGCGGGCGGCCTTTCGATACCGCGGCGTCGTGGATGCCGACCGCACCCGCGTCGGCGTCGAGTTGCGTCCAGACCGATACACCGGCGGTGTTGTCCGGGCGCAGACCGAGTCCGGCGTAGAAACGGCGGGACGCCGCGGTATCGGCGACATAGCGAATGGGTAGTGCGGTCAGCACGGTTCCTCCTGGTCGGGCGGCGGCCACGGCCACACCGGCCGCGGTCCTGCTCGTTCCGAGCGTGCCCCGGCGCACCCGGCCGGGCGAGCACACCGGGCGATCCGGACGGAATCCGGCACCGATATGCCGTCCGGTGCCGGATTCCGACACCGCCCAGGGACCACGGTCGGGCGTAGCCCGTCCGCTGCCCGGCGCACGGCCGGAGCGGAGGCGGAGGTACGCCTAGGACCTGTCCTGTAATTCGTTGTGGTGGTTGGTGTTAGCTGTCGGGTGTGGTGGGTCGTGGTGAAGTGACCGATAAGGCATGGGCTCGGAT
>NZ_JBSGIP010000019.1:0-98291 GCF_053605105.1 Nocardia sp. NPDC003963 | reverse complement strand
CGCAGGTGGGGCCCGCCCCGGTTCTGGAGCGACAGAGCGAAGGAGCGAAGCGACTGAGCGGCGGAGTGAAGAACCGGGGTTAATAGGGCCCCACCTGCGACGCCGGAGGCGGCGCCATAAACACGGCCCCCACCCGCGACGCCGGAGGCGGCGCCATGAACACAGCCCCCACCCCGCGGCGCCGAAGGCGCCGCCGAAAACTCAACTCGCGGCCGATCCCGCGGTGAGCGGGCTCAGCGCACTGCGCAGATCGCTGGTCTTGGGGACACCGGAGATCCGGAATCGTTCCCGGCCTTCGGCGTCGAATACGAACGTGGTCGGCAGCGAGAGTACGTTCAACGCCCTGGCCAGGGCCGGGTCGGTATCGATATCGATCTCGATATCGCGCGGTGGCTGGGGCGAATCGGCCAGGTCGCGAGTGGCGTCTGCGACCACCCGGCGTACCGCGGCGCACGGCCCGCACCAGTTGGCGGAGAAATGCAGTACCGCCGGGCTGCCCGACCCGGTCACTCCGGCGGCGACGAGCAGATCGTCACGCGCGCCGGTGTCGCGGTCCAGACCGACCGGCGCGGATCGCACCGAGCCCTCGCGCCGCCGCAGGTACAGGCCGACGGCCAGTCCGGCCAGCAGCATTACCGCCAGAATGGTGATCTCGATCATGGGCGCCGCAATCTGTTCAAATCGATCGTCACATCTCTACCCCGGCCCTCGACCACGATATGGCCGCCCAGGGCGGTGACCTCGGTGGGTCGGATTCCGAAAGGAAGTTCTTTCGTATCGATGGTACGGGTGAACATCGCGAGCATCGCCGGGATGTCGGCCTCGTCGACCACGGGCTCGGACGGGACCGGGGAAATTTCCTCGGAGTACAGACCCGTCGCCACGATCCGCACCTGGTCGCCGTCGAGCAGTAGGTCGGCGGCGACGCTCACTCGTTCCCCGGCGAAACTCGCGCCCTGCTGCCCACTCGGTGCCGAGGGCAGGGTTCCGGTCAGCACCAGTGCGCCCGCCGTGGTCATACCCGACCCGCCCGACCCGCCGGTGCCGTCGGATTTGTCCGCCGGCCGTGAGTGGACCTCCAGATCGGGGATACCGAACAGCCGGCCGAGCTCGGTGGGCGCGACCCGCATCCGGACGTCCACCTGCTCCACCGGCACGCTGCGCACCCGCCCGTCGACCAGGTCGCCGAGCGGCAGGTCCATGCCCAGCAGCGTGGCCTCCAGCCCGATCTCGCCGGGGATATCGGGCCGGACACTGTCGGCCTTGATCTCGATATTGTCGTAGCGGCCGTCGAGTGCCTGCCGCAGGAACGGGAAACCGTGGAAGGTGACCTCCGGGTCGGCACTGAGTTCGGCGCCCACCTTCAGCGATCGTGATACGCGGTACTCCGAATATGCGGCCGCACCGAAATCGACGACCACCGCCAGCCCCGCCAGGCACAGCAGTCCGATGATCAGCTTCCGCATGGCATGCACCCTAGTGGACGCCGACCAGGGCCCTCTTCGGGTCCGCGCGCAAAAGCGACCGGGCCCGCCCGGTTCGGAAGCGATGGAGCGAGGAATGCCGCGACCGGTCGCGTGCCGACGTCGACCATGGATCGGCAATCGTCGAGCACTACTGTGCTGTGAACCTGCCCGGGCGGCTCCAGCCGCACCGCAGCACCTACCTTTCGTCATCTGCTCTTCGCCGACTCCGGATGGTCGACCGGGGCCGCCCCTTTTTCCGGAGCGACGGAATGAGCAGTGCGCGGTGACCGATCCCGTGCCGGCGGCCTCGATAGACCGGCGGCCGGTGCTGCAGTGCGGCGATATGGGCTCACTCGAGCCCGCTGTACTGGTCTTCTGCCCACTCCGGACGGTCTACCTCAGTGGTCGGGGCCGGCCCAGGTTCTGGAGCGACAGAGCGAAGGAGTGCGGCGACTGAGCGCCGGAGTGAAGAACCGGAGTTAACAGGGCTCCGACCCCGCGTCGCCGGAGGCGGCGCAATAAATAGAGCTCGACGCGCTAATCTTGCAGCGATTGCATTATGGATGAGCAACGTGGCGACGGCGACGAAGCTGGCTTTCGCGTAGCTACGAGATGGGAGGAGTGCTTGTGGAGCTGCTCCTGCTGACCTCCGACCCCGACCCCGATTCGGTTCTGCCCTCGCTGACGCTGCTCGCGCACAATGTGCGTCCCGCGCCGACCGAGGTGGCGTCGTTGCTCGAGGCGGGTACCGCGGATATCGCGTTGGTGGACGCACGCACTGATCTGGCTGCCGCGCGCGGGCTGTGCCGGCTGCTCGGTAGCACCGGGTCTTCGGTTCCCGTGGTGGCCGTGCTCACCGAGGGCGGTCTGGTCGCGGTGAACGCCGATTGGGGTCTCGACGATATTCTGCTGCCCAGTACCGGTCCGGCGGAACTGGACGCTCGGCTCCGCCTGCTGGTCGGGCGCACCGGCGGGTCCGCCAGTCCGGAGAACTCGGGCAAGATCACCCTCGGCGAGCTGGTGATCGACGAGGGCACCTATACCGCTCGGCTGCGTGGGCGTCCGCTCGATCTGACCTATAAGGAGTTCGAGCTGCTGAAGTACCTCGCGCAGCACGCCGGCCGGGTCTTCACTCGTGCGCAGCTGCTGCAGGAGGTGTGGGGTTACGACTTCTTCGGTGGCACCCGGACCGTCGATGTGCATGTTCGGCGCCTGCGCGCGAAGCTGGGCAGCGAGTACGAGTCGCTGATCGGCACGGTGCGCAATGTCGGGTACAAGGCTGTACGTCCCGCCCGTTCGTCGAACAAGAACGATCCCGATGCCCGCTCTGCCAACGGCGGCAAGGACGAGGCCGAAGAGGATTCGATGGCACCGGTCAACGGCACCGTCCAGTGAGCTCGGGCGAGATGGACGATTACGAACTCCAATGGCACGAGATGCCCTCCGCCGATCTCGCGGACCGGGTGAGTGCGTTGCTCGGCGATGCCACCGCCACCGACGGTGTGGCGCCGGTTTCCGAGCAGGCCGTGCTGGCTCTGCGCCGGGACACTCCGGCGCGTCACCTGCTGGCGGTGGCGGGGGCGGAAGTGGCCGGTTACGCGAGTCTCACACCGGCGCACGGCGAGCACCCCGCCATGGTGGAGGCGGCGGTGGCGCCGAAGTGGCGTGACCGTGGCGTAGGCGGCGATCTGGTGGGCGCGGCGCTGGCGGCGGGTGGGCCCGGCGCGCGGATCTGGGCGCACGGGAAGCTACCCGCCGCCGAGGCGGTGGCCCGGCGGTTGGGGTTGGGTGCGGTGCGTGAGCTCTGGCAGATGCGGCGGCCGCTGGCAACTCCTGAGCTACCGGAGGTGGAGGTGCCCGCCGGTATCGTCGTCCGCGCCTATGACGGTCGCGGCGACGACGCGGAACTCCTGCGGGTCAACAACGCGGCCTTCGATTGGCATCCTGAGCAGGGTGGCTGGTCCGATGCGGAGTTCGAGGCGCGCCGCGCGGAGTCGTGGTTCGATCCGGCCGGACTCTTCCTGGCCTTCGATACGCAGCAGCCGCGGCGATTGCTCGGATTCCACTGGACCAAAGTTCATTACGACGAGGATCCCCCTGTGGGTGAGGTGTACGTGGTCGGTATCGACCCGGCCGCCCAGGGGCGTGGACTCGGTCGGCTGCTCACGCTGATCGGTTTGCGTCATCTACGGGACGCGGGCCTGGGTGAGGTCCTGCTGTACACCGAGGCGGACAACACCGCCGCCGTGCGCACCTATCGGGGTCTGGGTTTCGCTCCGGCGCATATCGATATCGCCTACTCGCTGCCGGCCTGAGCCGGGGCGCCCGGCGGGTTACCGTCCGGTACCTCCGGGTTGCTTCCCGGTGTGGGAATACTGCGTGGCGGTATGTGCGGAGTAACAGCGCGGCAAACATCACACATAACGGACGTGTTCGCGCCGCCCTGTTCACCTTCCGTTCACTTGCCCTGGTCCAGTTGTCCATCGACGCGCCCTAGGTTGATTCTGGGCGGCAGTAGGTCGCCTGGTGTGCAAGTTCCCCGCGAACGCCCGCACCACCGCACGCGCCCGGGCCGGTGAGGGACCGGGCGAGTAGGACGTCCGGAGGACTGGAGTGAAGTTCAAGCGCAGCAGCGCCCTCGTCGGTGTTATCGCGGCCGTGACGATGCCGCTGGCCGCCTGCGGCAGTGACGACAATGCGTCCACGACCGGTGTCGAGGCCAATTCCGACGTCACCTGCGGTGGCAAGGAGGCGCTCAAGGCCAGCGGTTCGTCGGCGCAGAAGAACGCCGTGGAGCGTTTCACCGCTGCCTTCGAAACCAACTGTGACGGCCAGACCCTCAACTACACCTCGAGTGGCTCCGGCGCGGGTGTCAAGGAATTCCTCGGCGGCCAGACCGATTTCGCCGGTAGCGACTCCCCGCTCAGCGAGAAGAAGGGCGAGCCCGCCGCGGCCGCCGAGCGTTGCGCGTCGCCCGCGTGGAACCTGCCGACCGTGTTCGGCCCGATCGCCATCACCTACAACATCGACGGCGTCACCGATCTCGCGCTCGACGGCCCGACCGTCGCCAAGATCTTCAACGGCACCGTCAAGACCTGGAACGCCCCGGAGATCCAGGCTCTCAACGAGGGCAAGCAGCTGCCCGCCGAGCCGATCAAGGTCGTGTACCGGTCCGACGAGTCCGGCACCACCGACAACCTGCAGCTCTACTTGGACGCCGCTTCCGAGGGCGCATGGGGCAAGGGTTCCGGCAAGGTCTTCAACGGTGGCGTCGGTGAGGGCACCCAGGGCAACGAGGGCACCTCGGCCGCGGTGAAGAACACCGAGAACTCCATCTCCTACAACGAGTGGTCGTTCGCCAAATCGCAGAACCTGTCCGTGGCCCGGATCATCACCTCCGCCGGTCCCGAACCGGTCGAGCTGACCTCCGAGACCGCCGGTAAAGCGATCAACGGCGTGAAGATCAAGGGCGAGGGCAACGACCTGGTGCTCGACACCTCGTCGTTCTACAAGCCCACCGAGGCCGGCTCCTACCCGATCATCCTGCCGACCTATGAGATCGTGTGCTCCAAGTACGCCGACGGGGCGACCGCGACCGCTGTCAAGGCATTCCTGTCCTCTGCCGTCACCAACGGCCAGGACGGTCTGGCGGACAACGGTTACGTGCCGATCCCGGAGGAGTTCAAGACCAAGCTGACCACGGCGATCAACGCCATCTCCTGATAGCGCGAATATGACAGTCAACCCAGAGGTAGCCGCCGCGGACTCGTCAGCAGTGACGAGCCCGCGCAAGGCCGGAGACACTGCACCCATGTCGAGCGACCCCAAGAAAGCGCCGTCGCGTAACAGTGGTGGCAACAGCCGGCGCGCCGAACTGATCTTCAAATCGCTGGCGACGACCGCGGCCGCGATCATCGTGGCGTCGATCGCACTGATCGCGCTGTTCCTGCTGATCCGTGCGGTGCCTTCGCTCCGGGCTGACGAGGTGAACTTCTTCACCAGCGCGGAGTTCAACACCGGTGACGCGGACAATCTCCGCTTCGGTATCCGTGACCTGTTCATGGTGACGGTGTTGAGCTCCGCCTTCGCGCTGGTCATCGCGGTCCCGATCGGTGTCGGTATCGCGTTGTTCCTGACCCGCTACGCACCCAAGCGGCTGGCCCGCCCGTTCTCCATGCTGACCGATCTGCTGGCCGCGGTGCCCTCGATCGTGTACGGCCTGTGGGGCCTGCTGGTGCTGGCGGAATACCTGAAACCGCTGCAGGAGTTCCTCAACCGGAATCTCGGCTGGTTCTTCCTGTTCTCCGACGGCAATGTGTCGATCGGGGGTGGCGGCACCATCTTCACGGCCGGTGTGGTGCTGGCGGTGATGATCCTGCCGATCATCACCTCGGTATCGCGTGAGGTTTTCGCGCTGACTCCCCGCGCGCATATCGAGGCCGCGCAGGCACTCGGCGCGACCAAATGGGAGGTCGTGCGGATGACGGTCCTGCCCTACGGCCGCAGCGGTGTCATCGCCGGATCCATGCTCGGTCTCGGCCGGGCGCTCGGTGAGACCATCGCTGTCCTGCTGATCCTGAAGATCTCCTCGACCCCGGGGACCTGGTCGCTGTTCGACGGCGGATTCACCTTCGCGTCCAAGATCGCCTCGGCCGCGGCCGAATTCAGCGCGCCGTTGCCCACCGGCGCCTATATCGCGGCGGGCTTCGTGCTCTTCGCGCTGACTTTCGTCGTCAACGCGCTGGCCCGGCTCGCGGCGGGCGGAAAGGTGAACGGCTGATGTCCACCACCATGACCAGCCTCGACAAGCCGATCAAGGCGCCGACCTTCCGGGACGTGAGTACGGCCCGCAAGATCAAGAACAATGTCGCGACCGTGGTGTTCGCGCTGTGCTTCCTCGTCGCGCTCATCCCGCTGGGCTGGGTGCTGTGGATGGTGGTCAGCAACGGTATCGGCGTCGTCATGTCGCTGGACTGGTGGCAGAACTCGCAGAAGGGCGTGCTGCCCGACCAGACCGGCGGCGGTGTGTACCACGCCATCTACGGCACCATCGTGCAATCGGCGGTGGCCGCGGTCATCGCCGTACCGCTGGGCATCATGGCGGCGGTCTACCTGATCGAGTACGGCACCGGCCGGTTCGCCAAGGTGACCACCTTCATGGTCGATATCCTGGCCGGCGTCCCCTCCATCGTCGCGGCCCTGTTCATCTTCGCGCTGTGGATCGCGACCCTGGGATTCCCGCAGAGCTCGTTCGCCGTGGCCCTGGCCCTGGTACTGCTGATGCTTCCGGTGGTCGTACGCAATACCGAGGAGATGCTCAAACTCGTCCCGGACGAGCTGCGTGAAGCCTCCTACGCCCTGGGTATCCCGAAGTGGAAGACGATCGTGCGGATCGTCATCCCGACCGCCCTGCCCGGCATGATCTCCGGGATCCTGCTCGCGCTGGCCCGCGTGATGGGCGAGACGGCGCCGGTGCTGGTGCTGGTCGGGTACAGCAAGGCGATCAACATGAACATCTTCGACGGCAATATGGCCTCGTTGCCGCTGCTGATCTTCCAGGAACTCAAGAGCGCCGAGGACGCGGGCCGGCAGCGGGTGTGGGGTGCCGCGCTGACCCTGATCCTCATGATCGCGGTGCTCTACCTGGCGGCCGCGGCTGTCAACAAGCTCCTCACGCGGAACCGATAAGGGCGGAAACGGAATAACTGATGGCCAAGCGGATCGACATCAAAGACCTGAACATCTTCTACGGCAAATTCCACGCCGTGGCCGATGTGGCGCTCAACGTCTTGCCGCGCAGTGTGACCGCCTTCATCGGCCCGTCCGGTTGCGGTAAGTCCACTGTGCTGCGGTCGCTGAACCGTATGCACGAGGTGACCCCGAACGCCAGCGTTTCGGGTTCGGTCATGCTCGACGGTGAGGACATCTACGCCTCGCAGGTGGACCCGGTCGGCGTGCGCCGCACCATCGGCATGGTGTTCCAGCGCCCGAACCCGTTTCCCACCATGTCCATTCGCGACAATGTGGTGGCCGGTCTCAAACTCCAGGGTGTACGCAACAAGGGCGAACTCGACGAGGTCGCCGAACGCTCGCTGCGCGGCGCGAACCTGTGGAACGAGGTGAAGGATCGCCTGGACAAGCCCGGTGGCGGACTCTCCGGCGGTCAGCAGCAGCGTCTGTGCATCGCGCGGGCCATCGCGGTATCCCCGGACGTCCTGCTGATGGACGAGCCGTGTTCGGCGCTGGACCCGATCTCCACGCTGGCGATCGAGGACCTGATCACCGAACTGAAGAAGGAATACACGATCGTCATCGTCACCCACAACATGCAGCAGGCGGCGCGGGTGAGCGATAAGACCGGTTTCTTCAACCTCGAGGCCCAGGGCAAACCGGGCCGGCTGGTGGAGATCGACGATACCGAGAAGATCTTCTCCAACCCCGGTGAGAAGGCCACCGAGGACTACATCTCCGGCCGTTTCGGCTGAGCCACCGGCGGCACCGACGACCAGAAGCCCGCGGGAACGATTCCCGCGGGCTTCTCTGTGTGCGTCGTACAGGCCGGAATCCCTCGTGTCGCCACCGGACCCGCAGCGGCCGCCGCGCCGCCACACCTTATTCCAGGCGAGTTGTTGTTTCTTCCAACATGATTCGATATCCTGTGTGAGGCAGGGGGGGAGAAAATGACACGACCTCTGCGAATTTTGTTCGAGTGAAAGAGGATTCGTGATGGCAATACGATTGTTCACCAGTGGATTGCTCGGTGTGGCCACGATCTTGGGCGCGACCTTGCTGGCCCCGCAGGCTGCGGCTGTGCCGACAGACCCGTGCAATGAGTCCACCGTTGGCAACACTCGCCATGAGGGCACGACGAAATGGGTGTGCTATTCGCATGGCCAGGGCCGGTACGAATGGATCGTGGCCAACTAGTGATACCGGCTTCGGCCGAAATCTACGCTGTCGACAATTGGCGATCCGTCGGCACGTAATCCAATTCCAATGATCGGCCCCGCCCGATATCAGGCGGGTTTCAGCGATCTCCGCAACGCCCGGAAACTCTGGATGTTGCGGAGATCGTGATTTCTGTACCGGGCGGCTTCGACTCCCACGTCTACCTGACCGGGGACGGTCCATCCCGGCCGACGGCACGACGGCTACCGGTTCGGTATGGCCCGCACCTCGCGCACCGCGACGGTGCCGGCCGTCGACCGAACGTGGGCCCGGGGCTATACCTCGGTGTCTTCGTCGGGCGGAAGTACACCGGTGACCGGGAAAATCGCCCGGCGACCGATTTCCACGGCCGGGCGAGAAGGCCCCCGAGGATTACACCTCCGACCGTTTCGACCGGTCCGGAGAATCTACTGATTCCAGACGCTGTTCTCGAATTTCCAGTCCGTGCAGCCCTGACCGTCCACGCACAGTTTCAGCCCGACCTGCAGAATGCGCGCCGGGCCCTCCGCGAAGATCTGATCGTGCGCGGGCTTGTCGCTACCGAAGCTGATCGTCCGATTGCCGCCGTCCTTCATGCCGAAGGTCGCCTGGGCTTCGAAACTGCAGTGGGCATCGGTATTGTCGTTGCGGCCCGTTTTGACGTACCACTGGATGCCGTACCCGTCCATGGGCACTCCGCCCAGGTGCACCACATCCGCGGACCACACACAGCTGCCGAGTTGCTGGCTGACGACGGGGGTGGCCGACGCGGTACCGGTGGTTCCCATCATGAGCGCGGTAGCGGAGGCGGCGACGCCGAGGCCGGACAGAACGGATTTCGCTGACTTGCGCATTACTCTTCCTTCTGGGGTTCATCGGTTCGAATATGCCGAATCCGCTGCTGCGGAGTCCGGTGATCGAGATTCGTCCGCCCGTAAAAGGGCAGAGTCGATCGAGCCACCGAGGCCCGATACCTTGTGGTTGTGGTTTCCGGTATATCGAACGACTACGGCATATCCGCGGTAGCCGGGATTCTCATCGGTGCGATTCCCGCGTCACGGGATCATCGGTCGACAGTTTTCCTTCCTCGAACGGCTGCACTCCGATTTCTCGGACCGCCCCCGCAGGCCATTACGAAGCCGTCCTCGTCGAAAATTTCGCTGACATGAGATTTGACGGTCTCGCCGGTGATCCGGTTCCACGGATTCCGAGGAATTCTGCCGATCCCGCTCACCGGACACAAAAATGCGGGACCGGTCGGACCGGTCCCGCAGTGTGTTGTATTTCGAGTTGTCCGGATCAGGACTCCGTGTCCTCGTCGGGGGGGAGAACGCCGGTCACCAGGAAGATCACCCGGCGGCCGATCTCGACCGCGTGATCGGCGAAACGCTCGTAGTAGCGGCCCAGCAGCGTCACATCGACGGCCGCGGCCACCCCGTACTTCCATTCCCGGTCCATCAGCAGGGTGAACAGGTGGCGATGCAGATCGTCCATCGCCTCGTCGTCCTGATTCAGCTGGGCCGCGCGCTCGGGATCACGGGTGTCGAGCACCTCCTGAGCGCTGTTGCCCATACTGACCGCGATCCGGCCCATTTCGGCGAAGTAGCCGTTGACCGCCTCCGGCAGGGCGTGATTGGGATGCCGGCGCCGCGCTACCTTGGCCACGTGCAGGGCCAGGGTGCCCATCCGGTTCACATCGTTGACGATCTGGATCGCGCTGACCACCTGCCGCAGATCACCCGCGACCGGGGCCTGCAGGGCCAGCAGCGCGAACGATTTCTCCTCGGCATCGGCGATCATCTCGGCGATCCGGTCGCCTTCCCCGATCACCTGCTCGGCGAGGGGGAGATCGGCCTGGAGCAGAGCCTGCGTGGCACGATCCATGGCCGAACCGGCGATACCGGCCATCTCGCCCAACAGGTGGGCGAGATCGGCCATTTGCTCGTTGTAGATGACACGCATGCAAAAGACAGTAGTTGGCGGCGCTGACCAAGTCACCAAACAAGCGGTGAATGAGTGGTGCCGAACGCTCGAGTCACTTCTACCGCATCCGAAAGGCCCAGAATTCGCAGATCATGCCGGAGATGTCCTGTTCGAGGAGGCCTGAGGCGAGCCGATCGCCTCGACAAGGCTCCCGTGTGACCCTGCACATCGGGTCACACGGGAGCTATTGTCGAAAAATCAGGCCGAGCGGCCGGACTCGGTCAGTAGATCCAGAAGAGCCAGGTGTCATTACCGTGCATATCGCCCTTGGCGCGGAACTCGCAAGTCGGGCTCACGTTGGAACCCTGCGCCTGCATCTGCGAACGCTCCTGCTCGCAATCCGCCGGCGACCGGTGCATATGCCACCGAGGAGCTGCCTGGGCCGGTCCCGCGAGCAGAGCCAAGGCGGCTACTACGGCAGAAGCTCCGAAGACAAATCTGCGTACCACTGAAATCCCCTCCCATGATGGTGATCACCCGATGATGATCGACCGATTCGAAGCTATCACCCACGCAGATGTTGCTCAACGGAAATTACTGCGCCGGAGCGTGTCTCGACACTGAAGCATCGGGTCGGATCCGCGGACAATCGCCTGCCGGAAGAGTTCTCCGGCCGCGTGCCGCAGCGAACCCGGCACCTCGCAACCGAGTTGACGGCACACGCACACCCGGCGCGGCCGGGTGTGGCCGCTGAGTCAGGCAGCGCAGGGGTCGTCAGCGGCGTTGACATGTTCGAGGTCGCTGGGCAACTCGACCGGGGCAGTGCTAGCGGCCGGTATATCGGTGATCAGGTTGCCGACAGGAGTGGGTTCGTTCACTGTCTGTTGGAAGTTCTCGCCCAGAACCAACTCGACAATGCTGTCCAACGATTCGTCGAGCTCCATGGTGGCGCCCGGGATGGCGCTGGCCACCGTCGCCGCTTCAGCCTCGTGACCGGCGGAATAGCGGACTTTGGTCTCGGCGGAGTTGCCGTCGGCGTAGTTGTCGGTGTTGTAGATACCGAAACCGACATTGGCCAACTGGCTGGCGGTCTGGTTGGCCAGGCCCGTGATACCCGAACCGTTGTAGACCAGCAGCGAAAGTGTACCGGGGTCGACCGCGGTGAGTGACGGCGGAACCGGCGCCTCTGCGGTTGGCGGCGGAGCCGGCGCGGTCTTCTCGCCCGGCAACGGCTGGTCGTCGCGGATGGCGCGGAAGATCGCTTGGATATCGGAGGTGCGGGGGATTTCGTTGCCGTAGGAGTTGGTTCCCGCGGTGGGGACAGTCAGAAAGGTGACCGCCCCGGATTCCAGGTCTTGTAGCGAACGGCCGAGCATGAGCAGATCGTTGGGTTCCACGTTGTGGACGAATGTCGCGTTCTTGAATGCCCCGATGACCCCGTTCAACTTGCCCGGATCCAGCAGGACCTTGCCCGCCAGCGTTCCGCGCAACAACGACGCGAGGAACTTCTGCTGCCGGTTGATCCGGTCGTAGTCGCTGCGCTCTTCGCCGTAGACATGGCGGGCGCGCACGTAGTTCAGCGCAGTTTTGCCGTCGATGCGATGGCGACCGGCTTCCGGGATGATCGTGCCGAGGACGCTGTCCTCGAGCGGTTTGGAGACACACACCTCGACGCCGTCGACCTTGTCCACCATCTGCTCGAAACCGGCGAAATCGATCCCGATGAAATGGTTGATGGTGCTACCGGTCAGTCGCTGGATAGTGGACACCAGGCAACGAGGGCCACCCAGGTTGTAGACGGCGTTGAGCTTATCGCCCATGGCCGAGTCGAAGAGCTCTTCGGTGTAGTCGTTCTTCTCGTTGTCGAAGCCGTAGCACTCGGGCCGGGTGACATCGAGGTCCCGCGGGAAGGATATGACGACCACCCGCGACCGGTCCTTGGGTATGTGCACCAGCATCGTGGTGTCCGCGCGGGCGCCCTCGGCGTCTTCCACGGTGCCCGCGCCGACATCGCCGTTGGCGCCGGCTCGGGTGTCGGTGCCGACGATCAGATAGTTCTCGTCGCCGAGCTGTGCGTTCGCGTCGATCACATTGTCGTCGTTCTCGGCGAGTGCCGAGACCTGGGTGAACCCATTGGTCGTCGCGCGCAGGTAGCTCCAGCCACCACCGGTGATCAGCAGCGCCAAGACGGAAAAGAAGGCCACGGCGGCGCGGCCGGCGAGTCGGAGCCGCCTGCTGCGTCTGCTCTCGGGGGCCGCCCGGCGTTTCGGTTTACCGACGGTTTCCGGGCCGGCCGGACTCGAGGTCGGCCACCCGGCGGTATCGGTCCGGCCGCCGATCCGGGAATCGGATTCGTCGAGCGGGTCGAGGACATCGGTGACCATTTCGGGGGGTTCCGCGGCCGTCGCCACGGCGGCTTTCGCGGTCTTGCCCCGCCGGGGTGTGCCGGAAGGTTGCCGGGACCGTTTCGGTGCCCCTTCGCTACCCGCTCGCGGGCCGCCTCGGGCCGGGTCGGGTTGCTGTGGAACCACCGTGGTCGGCTCGCCCGGCTCGACCGGTGGTGGTGCGGCGGGACGCTGTCCGGTCGGCGGGCGGGTGGACGGATCCGGCGCCGGTTTCGCGGGCGGCGGTACCGCTACCCGGTTGCCGGTGGGTGGTCGGTTCGGGCCGGGCGGCGGCAGCTCGCCGCCGGGGCGGCCGGGCGGGCGGCCGCCGGGCCCGGGCTGCTCGGGGCCCGGCCGCTGTGGGGGTACGGGCGGCTGGTTCCGGGCGGCGGGGTTCGGCGGCCGGTCGGGACGGCGCGGGGGCGGGCCCGCGGGCCGTCCGTCGGGTGGACCCGGTTGGGCGGCGGGAGTCGAGCCGGTGGGGGGCCGGCCCGGTCCGGGTGCGGCTGGACGCTGTGGGGGGGGCGGCGGCCGGTTCGGCCGGGCGGCAGGTGGACCTTCGGGACCGCCCTGCTCCGGCCGGGGGCGCTGCTCGGCCGCGGGCCGTGGTCCCGGACCCGGTGGGCGCGGAGCGCGTTCCGGGGGCGGCCCGTCCGGTGCCCCGTGCCGGGGCGCGTCGCCTTCGCGACGCCGGACCGTCCGTTCGCTGTCCACCCGGTCGACCAGATCCTGAACCGTCAGCGGCCCCGGGTTGGCCGGAGGCTCCGGCTGGCGTGGTCGCCGGGGCTCTCTCGCGCCGTCCATCTCGGGGGACTCTCCCGTGGGATACCGCTCCCACGGTGCGCGACCTCCGGGCCGTGGTGATCGCCCGTGCCGATCGTCACCCACCAATGAACCTCGCTTTTCGCATCTCGCTGCCGACACAGCCGTGCTCGAAAGGCTGCGCGGGATTCCGCAATGATAACGATTTCGCCACTGAGAGCCACTCGGACATTACGAGAGGGCAGCAAAAGCGGTAAATGCTGGAAAGTTGCCCGCAATTATGTTTGCACGCGCATACAACTGTTTACCGGCGTGGCGACCCGGCGTGTCGAATTCTTCCGTTGCCGTTCCGGTCAGCCGCCGCTGTGCATCACATCGGCGGCCGCCGGTACGGTTCCGTCTTCCGGATCGTCGAGCCAACCGTGCGGAAGCGCGACCTTGCCCGGCGATCCCTGCCGGCCCCGGGGACCTTCGGCGTCCTGTGGAAACGGGACGTCCGGATCGAGCTGGTCGATGAGTGTGCCGAGTTCGGCCAGCGAGGACACGGTCGCGAAACTGCGCCGCAACTCGGCGCCCAGCGGGAAGCCCATGAAGTACCAGGCCATATGTTTGCGCAGATCGCGCATGCCCTTGTCCTCGCCGTGGTGTTCGGCGAGCAAACCGGCATGGCGTGCCAGGATCGCGCCGACTTCACCGAGAGTGGGCGGGACCGGTGCGGGCTCGCCCTTCAGTGCCGCGCTCAATTCGCCGAACAGCCAGGGCCGGCCCAGGCAACCACGTCCCACCACGACCCCGTCGCATCCGGTCTGCGCCATCATGGTGACGGCGTCGGCGGCTCGGAAGATATCGCCGTTGCCGAGCACCGGAATGGTGGTGACCGCCTCTTTCAGGCGTGCGATGGCCGACCAGTCGGCTGTGCCGGAGTACCGCTGCGCGGCGGTCCGCGCGTGCAGCGATACCGCGGCCGCGCCCTCGCTCTCGGCGATACGGCCGGTGTCGAGGTAGGTCTGATGATCCTCGTCGATACCGATACGGAACTTCATGGTCACCGGGACTCCGGCCGGTTCGGCGGCCCGGACCATCTCCCGGACGATCCGGGCGAACAGGTTCCGCTTGTAGGGCAGGGCGGCCCCACCGCCGAGCCGGGTGACCTTGGGCACCGGGCAGCCGAGGTTCATATCGATATGGTCGGCCCAGCCTTCGCCGACAATGATCCGGACGGCTTCGCCCAGGGTCGCCGGATCCACTCCGTACAGCTGCATCGACCGCGGGGATTCGCCCGCGTCGAACGACATCATGTGCAGAGTTTTCTCGTTGCGTTCCACCACCGCGCGGGCGGTGATCATCTCGCAGACATAGATCGCGGTGGGACTGCCGAATTCCCGGCAGAGTCTGCGGAAGGCGAGATTGGTGATCCCGGCCATCGGGGCGAGGACGACCGGCGGGTCGACCGGGTAGGGGCCGATCCGCAGACGTGTCTCCTGCTCCAGCTGTGTTTGCACAGTGTTCTATTTTCCCTCGAGTGTCCCGGTCCGGTCACTGTCGGGTGTCTCACCGGTGGATTCTGTCCGGATGCGGCCCTCCTACCTGCGGCGCCGGTCGCCGGGACGGGGCCGCGGGGTAGTTGCCGGTTCGGTTCGGACCGAGCGCTAGCCTCGTGAACGCCGGAACCGCCGGACGCCCGATTTCCGCTGGACACACCGCCGGGGCAGCGCCCCGGATCGGGAGCAATCGAAAGAGGACGACATCACCATGGCCGAGCACACCGACGACGCCGTCCACGAGCCGGACAAGTCTCCCGCCGCAGCCGGCGACCCGGTCACCGCACCCGGGAAAACGGCGCCGGCCGCATCCCGCCCGGGCACCGTCTCGATCTCGGTGGCCGGCCTCGTCCGAGGCGCGGTACTCGCTGTCCTCGCGGTGGCGGCGATCGTATTCGCCGTGCTGTACTTCACGGCGCGCGGCGAGTTGGCCGATCGCGACGAGCGCGCGGCCGCCGACAGCCGAGCCGAACAACTGGCCACCGACTACGCCGTCGGCGCGGCCACGGTGAACTTCAAGGATCTCGATGCCTGGATCGCGGCCCTGAAGCAGAACACCAGCCCGCAGCTGGCCGGTAAGTTCGACGACACCGCGCCGAAACTGGAGCAGATCCTGGTGCCGCTGCAGTGGACCTCGACGGCCACCCCCATCGCGGCGAAGGTCATGTCCGAACAGGACGGGGTCTATCAGGTGAATGTCTTCGTGAACGTGACCTCGACCAATGCCCAGAATCCGGACGGGACGCAGACCACGGTCACCTACACGGTGACGATCGACGAGAACTCCGGCTGGCAGGTCACGGATGTGGGCGGTGTGGACGGCGCCCTGCCGATGAAGTGAGCTGTGTTTATCGGCGCCGCCTTCGGCGTCGCGGGGTGGGGGCACACTGTAAGCGGTCGATGGCCGCCGATCCGGAGAGGTCGGCTGTACGTGATCGTCGCTGTGCTCGTTCGTTCTGCCGCAGCGGGACCGGGGCCTGCCGGCGAATGGTTTGCCCATCCGGAACAGACGAGACCGCCGGTGGTTCCGGCGGTCTCGTCGTTGTGTCGTTGTGTTGATCGGCTGCCGGAAGCTCAGCTGTTGGCGGTGGCGAAGGCCTTCTCGCGCTTGGCCGCCTCGCGGGCGAGCATCCGGTCGCGCTGCTCCTCGAACTTCACCACGTCCTTGGACAGTTTCTCCAGGAAATCGCCGAGACGTTCCCGGGTCGCCTCACCACGCGCGGTGAAGTCGTTGCGGCCGAATATGTCCCACTTCTTCAGCACGGGCTGGACGACCTCTTCGAGATGCTGACGCAGGTCGTAGATGCCGTGTTTGGCCATCAGCACGCCGTTGCGGCGGAAGTTCGGCATCCCGGCACCCGGCATCTGGAAATTCTCCAGAATGAGGGTGATGGCATCGAGCGCCTGGTCCGGGGAGAGATCCAGGGCCGCCCCGCACATATTGCGATAGAAGATCATGTGCAGGTTCTCGTCGGCCGCGATGCGCTGCAGCATCCGGTCGGCGATGGCGTCGTCGCATACTTTGCCGGTATTACGGTGTGAGACCCGGGTGGCCAGTTCCTGGAATGTCACATAGGCCACCGAATGCAGAAAGCCGGCGTCGGCCTCGGCGGGCGAGGCGAAGCCGTTGGTCATATGCACCATGCGTGCCTGCTCCAGCGCGACGGGGTCGACGCCGCGGGTCACCACCAGGTAATCGCGGATCGCGATGCCGTGCCGGTTCTCCTCGGCGGTCCAGCGACCGACCCAGGTGCCCCAGGCGCCGTCCTGCGAGAAGTTCTCGGCGATTTCGCGGTGGTAGGAGGGCAGATTGTCCTCCGTCAGCAGGTTGGTGATCATGGCCGCCTTGGCGACCTCGTTGAGCTTGGATTGGTCGGGGTCCCAGTCCTGTCCGCCTAGCGCGGCGAAGTTGCGACCCTCGTCCCACGGGACGTAGTCGTGCGGATGCCACTCTTTTGCCAGGGAGAGGTGCCGGTTGACGTTCTGCTCGGCAACCGTCTCCAACTCTGTGAGCAGCTCGAGTTGAGTCAGATCCCTTGCCATGTAATCAAGCCCTTCATATGTGCGTTCGTGCGGGTCACCTGTTGTGGACCGTCGCCGATGCGGCCCTACCTTACGGCACCGTAGGTGTGATGCGAAACGCATCCGGCCGAGAAAGGTGCACGTTGGCGCAGGTGTCCCTGCACGGGCGGTCATACCCGAGTGTATGGCCGGATCCGCAGTCATGGGCGTATCGCCCGGTGTCCCGATTGCGTTAGCGGCCGTGGGAAATGGCACATCGGAAGGGCGCGGAGTACGCCCGGCCGGAGAGTTTCTGTGCTGATCAGCACGCTCCGCCGGGCTCCCGTGGGTGGGAAGGCGGATCCGCGATGTTCTCGGCCGGGGGCACCCGAGCCGGTTCGGGTCACAGCACGGCCGGGCCGAGGCTGGGCGAACTCACAGAGGATGAAGGAGAAGGAGGAGGGAGCGGAACCCCCGAGAAGAGATCGAGGGCCCGGCCGGTGGCCGGGCCCTCGTCGTGCCCCCACCAGGGCTCGAACCTGGGACCTGCGGATTAAAAGTCCGTAGCTCTACCAACTGAGCTATAGGGGCGCGGGCGCAAGTGTAATGGGAGCGTCCGGATTTCTCGTAATCGGGTGGTTGGGCTGGTGCTTTCCGTCACCCGGCCGGTCTCGTCCCCGGCTCCACGGCTGGAGACCGCGGGTGGGCCGGCGGGGGTCCGGGGAGGTCGGACTGTTCCGGATGGCTCCGGCGGGCCATAAACCATACCAATAGGTTCTGTATCACGGTACCTGCGGCATTGTTGATACAACGGGTAGCACGATACGATCCAAATATGTTGGATACCAATGCCTTTGGATCGGTAAAGGCAGATTTCTCGCAGATATGGGGTCCGGGGGCTCGTCTCGGGAGGTGTTTCGGGCCCATCGGCACGCTCCGGCGAGACGGTATGCACCGAGGGGTCGGAGCGGCCGACCGAGTGCTGGTCCGGGGATCGGCCGGGTGACGGAACATCCTCCGTTACCGGAGGATTCGCTCGGTCGTTCGATTTCGGCCGATCGTGTCGCGTTCGCGAAATCCGCGCGTCGAAATGGTAGCCCGCTGCATCGGTTTACCGCATGCCGGTACGAGATTCCGAGTACCGTTACGAATCAGCGAATTCGGAGTGTCACTCGGTTCGACGCTGCGGGAGGCGGATGGGGGACCAGGAACAGCGTGGCGGAATGCCCGGATGCGCACCCCCTGCGGCGCACCCGGGCCATCGAATTATACCAGCCGGTGTGTTTCCACTGCGGGCTGGGTTTCGTACCAAAGGTTCGGTACAGGTCAATAAACCGACCGATGGTCGGCATACAACAGGATAAGTTCGCGAACCCTGCCCGCCCCGCAAAGGCGGATGAACGGTCGCGAGCGTTCCGCGGGTGGAAATCCCGGGGATTGCACAAGGCTTCGGAGGCGTTTCGAGCATGGCACGGCAGCAAGAACGGGCCCGTCGGACACGGGCAGCAATTATCCGGTCCGCCGCCGTTGAGTTCGGGAAGAGCGGCTATGCCGCGGCTTCGCTCAACCGGATTCTGGAGGGATCGCGGGCGACCAAGGGCGCCATGTACTTCCATTTCGATTCGAAGGAAGATCTGGCCCGGGCCGTCCTCGATTCGGCGATAGAGCGGTACGGCAGCACAATCGAGCGCTGGCTCGCGCGTACAGACCTGGGGCCGCTCGACATTTTGCACGGTGTCTTCGACGAGCTCGCCCTGCGGCTCGAACACGACATCATCGTGCAGGCCGAATTCCGGCTCGTCATCGACCCGGGTTTCCACCGGCGGGGCCACGGCGGCTGTCCGATGCTCTCCGCGGCCATCCGCGATCTGACCGTCGGGGCGATCGAACAGGGGCAGTTGCGTCCGGATACCGACCCCGACCGTTTCACCCGCACCCTCGCCGGCGCGCTGATCGGTCAGCGTTATATGGCCGACGCCCACGGCGGTGGCGATCCCGATCTGCGCACGCGGTTCCGTGAATCGCTGGAAGTGCTGGTGCAGGCGACCTGTACCCCGGCCTGGACCGCGGAGTTCGACCGATCGGGGTGGCGGGCGAGCGCGCGGCTGGAGGAGCTGGGTTCGCCAGGTTGACCAGCAGATTTGGGAATTGTGTGCACCCTGTCATAAGCTATGCGAGCTCCCAACGGACAGCCGTTGAAAGCCGGTCCGGAGAAATCCGGGACGAGCCCCCTTCGTCTAGCGGCCTAGGACGCCGCCCTTTCAAGGCGGTAGCGCGGGTTCGAATCCCGTAGGGGGTACCACCTATGTGAGTAGGTGGCACACAGCAAGGCCCTGTGGCGCAGTTGGTTAGCGCGCCGCCCTGTCACGGCGGAGGTCGCGGGTTCGAGTCCCGTCAGGGTCGCCAGTGGATGCCGGAGCAATCCGGCTTCCATCGGATGGCATTCGTTCCGGGTGCCTGCGGCCAGGTAGCTCAGTTGGTACGAGCGTTCGCCTGAAAAGCGAAAGGTCGCCGGTTCGATCCCGGCCCTGGCCACAATCACCCCCCTGATCCCGGCGATCGGGGGGTTTTTCTGTTTCGGACCCCGTTCGAGTGGAATGCTGTGAGCATGGCCGAACGGTGGTACTACTGCTTGAAGCATCAGCGTGTCGAACGTGGGCGCCAGTGCTGGTTCCGGGACCGTATGGGGCCCTATCCGGATCAGGCCACGGCCGAACGCGCGCTCCAGATCGTGCATCAGCGCAACGCCACGCAGGACGCGGCGGACCGGGTGTGGCGCGAGGGCGACTGATCGGCCGGAAACTGCCCACGGCCCCGCTCTGCGACGCTATGACCGGTGCGCTGCGTGCCCTGGTGAGCGGTTGGGCTACCGTTCACGGGTAATACGTAGCGACGCTTGCGGCCGGTTGTACCGGCTGCCGGGCGAGACCAGGTGAGCAGGGAGGGCGACCCTTGAGGGTTACCGTTGTTGTGCCGACCTACAACGAGCGGGACAATCTGCCGGTTGCGGTGGAGCGGCTGACCGCGCTACCCGTGCCCGGCCTGCACGTACTGGTAGTCGACGACAACTCCCCGGACGGCACCGGCGAGGTCGCGGAGAAACTGGCCGCCGATCTGCCGAACGTGGTCTCGGTACTGCACCGGACCGAGAAGGACGGGCTGGGCCGGGCGTATATCGCCGGGATCACCCGCGCCCTGGAGGAGGGCGCGGATGTGGTGATCCAGATGGACGCCGATCTGTCCCATCCGGCCGAGGTGATTCCCGCCATGCTGGAGGAACTGAACCGGCCCGGGACGGGTGTGGTGCTCGGTTCCCGTTATGTACCCGGCGGTTCGACCGCGGCGGAATGGAAGTGGTACCGCAAGGCACTGTCCGCGTGGGCCAACTTCTACGTGAACACCATCCTCCAGCTCGGGATCAAGGACGCCACCGCCGGTTTCAAGGCCTGGCAGGCCGATACGCTGCGAGCCATCGATATCGGCACGATCCGCAGCAACGGCTATTCGTTCCAGGTCGAGATGAACTATCGGGCGAAGCGCCACGGCGTCGAGATCGCCGAGGTGCCCATCCGCTTCGAGGAGCGGACCCTCGGAGCCTCCAAGATGAGCCTCAAGGTCCAGCTGGAGTCGGCGCTGATGCCGTGGAAGCTGCTGCTGGGCCGCGCGCTCTGACAGCGTTCACCTCGACCGATCGCGCCGGTTACCGCGGCCAGTCCCGCAGGGTGTCCAGATAGCGCTGCCGGACCTCGGCGACCTTCGCGTCCAGTTCGCCCGCGCCGATCTCGATCGGCGGCAGGATCGCTACATCCACCACACCCGGCCGCGCGATCATCGAATCGCGTCTGCCGATATCGGCGGCATTGCGGATCACCACGGGGATCACCGGCACTCCCGCCTGCTCGGCCATGTGGAAGGCGCCTTTCTTGAACCTGCCCGGCTGCGCGGTATAGGAGCGGGTGCCTTCCGGGGCGATCGCGACGGAGAGCCCGCCGCGCAGGGTGTCCACCACGGGGGTCAGGGATGCCTTGGCCAGGTCGGTGTTCGAACGGTCGATGAAGGTGACACCGACGAATCGCATCAGCGGTCCGAAAATCGGATGCCGGATGAGTTCCTTCTTACCGATTCCGGTGACATTGCCGCCGAGCACCGCGGGCACGATGAGTACGTCGAACTGGCTCTGATGGTTGAACAGGAATACCGCCGGTCGCGGTGCCCGGGCGTTCTCGGCACCCGTGACCCGTAGCCGGATCCCGCAGAGCCGCAGCGGCCAGGCCGTGCCGTATCTCATGAGGGCATCGGCCATGGCCCGGCGGTCGCGGGTGTAGGACTTGCGCAGGACGCCGTACAGCGCCCCACCGAGCAGCGCGAAGAGGCCCAGCAGGGTCCGCAGATAGTCGGCGGGGCGCGGCGCGGTCCGCGCGGCGACGGCGGGTGCGGTCCAGCCGTACTCGGCGGCGGTCGCCGCGAGGACCGGGTCGGGAGCGATCGGCACCGGTGTCCCGGCGCGGGACAGCAGCGGCAGGTCGCTCGCACTACCGCTGTAGACGTAGGAAAGAGCGAGGTCGAAAGCGTTGGCCGCCGCGAATTCCGAGACCGCCGCGGCCTTCTCGGGACCGTGGACCACCTCGCCCTCGATCAGGCCGGTCAGCCGGTCGGCGGCCACCGCGGGCCGGGTGCCGAGCACATGGGGGATACCGAGAGCGGCGGCGGCGGGGCGTAGCTGGAATTCGGCCGAATCCCCGGCCAGCACCACCGTATGCCCGGCGGCGATATGCTCCTGGACCAAGCGCAGCAGCTCGGGGCGCACCCGGTCGTACCAGCCGCGCTCGAACAATCGTTCGCCCAGTGCGGTCAGCTCCGCCGGGGATCGACCGGCCGCACGGTGTACAGCGCGCTCGAGGATATCGGCAGCCGGACTCGTACCGGTGTGGCGTAACTGATCGAACAGGATGGCGGTCAGGTCGCGGTCGGGCCCACGCCACCGCGGCACCGGCGCCGACCGGAGTTCGGCCAGGGCCGTCAGATCGAACACCGCTCCGATGCCGGCGCCGCGGGGCCCGGATCGGATGGCCGCGACCGTGTCGTCGATCGTCGCGGCCGCGGGGAGCACGGCCGGGGTGTCCTCGGCTCCGTTTTCCCGGGCGCTCATCGGATCCGTCCCGCCGGGAGGTTGGAGGGGTCGAGGGCGGCGGCGCGTGAGATACGGATACCGATGGTGCGCAGCCGTTCGGCGAATTCGCGCCGCCGCTCGGCGAGATCCGCCGCCGATTCCGGGTCGGCGGGTTCGAGCAGCCCCCGGTTCGCGGCGAGTTTCAGTGCGCTGCCGAACAGTTCGGTGGAGACCGATTCCGTACTGTGCAGGCGTTGCTGGAGCAGCATCTGTCTGCCGACGGCGACGCACTCGTCGATCAGTTCCTTGCGGTCGACCTGCGCGGACGGGTCTCGGGCGGCCAGCCGTTCGGCCACCACCAGCTGTGCGTCGAAGAACGACCGTAGTACCCGGTGGGCCATCATGAAACCGGTGCCGGTGAGCGCGGCCAGGATCTCGCTGCCGAGCGTATCGCGGGACCGGGATCGCCACCCCGGGTCCACCAGCAGCATCTCCGCGGTGATCCGCTCGGCGAATTCGGCCCGGTCCGGGAAGAAGAACTCGAACTTCAGCAGATCCCGCAGCCGGTAGGCCTCGTCCCAGCCGATACCCAGGGCATCGGTATCCGGTCCGACGGCATCGCCGGCCGGATCCTCGGGCGCGGATTCCACCGCTGCCAGGATAGCCAGCTCCACGATGGCGCGATCGACGAACCAGTGCACCGCGCTGTTGCGGTAGAACGCGGCTTCGAGATGGGCACCCGCCTCGATCGAGTACACCGGTTCCACCCCGCCGCGATAGACCGTGACGACATTCGCGAGTGACAACTGCTCCAGCACGACGGCCAGGCTCTGCTCATCGCGCAGTTTCGCGATCTCGCCGCGTGGCAGGTCGCGTTGTTCGATGTAGTCCAGGACGGGGGCGAGGACCTCGCAGACCTCGGCCCGGGTGAGCGCCCGCTGGTGGACGCCCAGCAGGGCCAGCGCTACCAGGGCGTTGACGGTGATCGGGGTGACCGAGTTGATCCCCACCGCCACATCGAACGCGAGCCGCTGCACTGCCAGGCGTTCGCTCTCCTCCACCGAATCGCGCGGATCGACCGGTTGTGCTTCGTTTCGATCGGCCGGGTCGGTCCGGTGCAGCGGGATGGTGACCGGCCGCGCGGCGAGTGGATCACCGTGCGCGGCGAGGCGTTCCCGCGTCGAGAGCGGATCGCCGAACCGGACGTAGACGTGCCCGGCCGAATGCTGCTGATTGCGGACGTAGCGGGCCAGCCAGGCCAGACCTTCGGATTTCTTGCGGCCGCCCATCTGTTCCGCGGCGATGGCACCGAGTTCGTTGAGCCGCTCGTAGGTGATCGACACAGGTACCAGCAGCGCGTCGGCGATCCGTTCCTGCCGGACGGCCGCGGCCAGGTAGTTGAGCAGGCCGTAGCGGGGTGGGCGCAGTTTGCCGGTCCGGGTGCGGCCGCCCTCGAAGTACCACTCCAGGTTGAACCGTCGTGCCATCAGATAGCCGAAGTACTCCTCGACCACCGCCTGGTAGACGGTATCGCCGCCGAAGCTGCGCCGGATGAAGATCGTGCCGGTACGCCGGGCGATCGGGCCCATCGGCCAGAACCGCAGGTTCGCGCCCCCGACCACGTGGTTGGGTGGGAAATCGTTGCGTGCCAGCACATCGCCCAGCACGAACGCGTCCACATACGACCGATGGGAGGGCAGGAAGACCAGCGGATAGCGTCGGTTGAGCTCGCGTAGCGCGGTCAGCCCGGATTCGTCGCAGTCCACCTTCCAGGTCGACGCGTGCACCGGGCGCATGGCCTGGGTGAACAGATCCGAGACTGTGCGGCTCTGGGCGGCGACGAGTTCGTTGAGTGCCTTCTCGGCCCGGCGGTGCACATCCTGCGGGTCGGATCCGGATTCGTCGGCGAGCAGTTCGAGCCGGCGCAGGAATTCCGGGGAGTCCAGGATCTCCTCGGCGACCAGGCGGGGCACCTTGTACCGGTCGCCGATCACGTTGCGCTCGGCGCGTTCGAGTGCGACCACCGCGGCCCGTACCACCGCGCGGGCGAACGGTTCGCCGGTGCCGGCGCGGTGCAGTGCCGCCGCCTCGGGATTGTTGGCGCGCAGCTCGCCGAGCCGGGCCGGACTACCGGTGAGTACCAGATGCCGGTCCGGGGAACGCTCGACCAGGCGCCGCTGGGCGAGCCGGTTCGGGTGGCGGGGATTGGTGAGCAGCGCGAGGTCGCCGAAGGTCACCCGCCGGACGCCGTCGCGCTCGGGTGGGAGCCACAGCACGCGGACCGGGACCACCAGTGGATCGTCGGTGCGGCCGGTGAGCCGGTCGCCGATGGCGCCGGCGTCCAGGTCGAGCTGGGTCACCGGGGCGTCCACGCCCAGCTCGGCCGCGAGTCCGCCGTCGGCTATCCACCGCCCGATCAGTTCGCGTTCGGTGCCCGAGGCCGAATCCACCAGCGCGACCACCGATTCCAGCGGTAGGTGGGAGGCGGCCGGGGCTCCGCCGCGGTGCTCGATCATGGTGTGGATCCTCTGCTCCGAGGGGCACGGGCCCCGCGTCTGGGCGGCTCCGCGCGACTTCCACGGCAGAGCCCGATCTCGTCGGCTGTTGAAATTACTCGCTGCCAACCACTATGGACGGCTCTCGCGCCGTTGGGGTTGTTTGGGGCGTATCCGGTGTTTCCGGCACCTCCCAGGAAGGAGAGGTAATGCTAACCTTACTTTCTGGTTCTGGCCGGTTAGCCTTGGAGGATCGTTGTCGACCACGGACGAGCGTTCACGCGCCGAGTATGTGACCGACCCGGCGGCAGCGATGTCCCGCCTGGCCGCCGAGGACCATTTCGGCGACTATATGGTCTACGAACGCGGCGGCGAGTGGGTCTTCGCCGCGGACCCGATCGGTACGATCGAACTCGACGCCGACGAACTGCGGGTCACCTGGGCGGCCGAGACCACCACCCGGCCCTGGGCCGGGAGCCCGGCCGCGGTCATGAACAGAGTCCTCGCCGAGCTGCCGATGACCGGGCGTAACGCCTACGGCTGGATCGGATTCGAATTCTGCGCGTGGTCACTGGGCGCCACCGAGTATCTGCAGCCGGGTACCCCGCTGGTCCATCTCATGGTTCCGCGCGTGGAGGTGCGTATCGATACCTCGGGCGCGGTATGGATCACCGGTGCCGGTGCCGCGGAGGCGGCCGCCCTCGCCGGTACCATCGCGCATTCCCGGGACAGCGCGCTACCGCAGCCGTATCCGGTGGATGTGCGGATCGACAACTCCGGATACCGGGAGCGCGTCGCCGAGGCCGTGGCGGAGATCGATTCCGGGCGGTACCAGAAGGTCATCCTGTCGCGGAAGGTCGATCTGCCGTTCCCGGTGGATATCCCCGGCACCTACCGGCTCGGCCGGGCGCACAACACGCCCGCGCGATCGTTCCTGCTGAACCTGGGCGGGCTCGAAGCGGCCGGGTTCAGCCCGGAACTGGTGCTCTCGGTGGACGACGAACGGGTGGTCAGTACCGAACCGCTCGCGGGTACCCGCGCCTTCGGCCTCGGTGCCGAGACCGACAGTGCGGCCCGGGCGGAACTGGTCACCGATCCGAAGGAGATCGTCGAACACGCACTCTCCGTACAGACCTGTTTCGCGGAGGTCGGTACCGTCGCCGAACCCGGGACCACATCGGTCTCGGATTTCATGGCGGTGCGCGAACGCGGCAGTGTGCAGCATCTCGCCTCGACGGTGCGGGGGCGCCTCGCGGCCGGACGTACGGCCTGGGACGCGCTGGACGCCGTCTTCCCCTCGGTGACCGCGTCCGGTATCCCCAAGCGACCCGGGGTGGATTCGGTCTTCCGGCACGACAGTTCGCGCGGTCTGTACTCCGGTGCGGTGCTGAGGGTGTCGCCGACCGGCGCGCTGGAGGCCGCGTTGGTCCTGCGCGCGGTATACCAGACCGACGCGGGCGCGTGGTTGCGCGCGGGCGCCGGAATCGTCGCGCAGTCACAGCCCGCTCGCGAGTTCGAGGAGACCTGCGAGAAGCTCGGCAGTGTGGCGCCCTATGTGGTGAAGGCACAGGGCGCGCTGCCCCGGTAGCGGCGGCCGGGCCCGGCCGCCTCCGGTCTAGCTCGGTTCTTCGCGGAGGGCCTTCTTGTCGATCTTGCCCACCGCGGTCAGTGGCAGGGTATCCGCCCGGCGCAGTACATCCGGGAGTTTGTAGGTGGCCAGGCCGCGCCCGGTGAGGAACTCTTTGATCTCGGCCAGGGCCGGCATATCCCCGGTGACGACCAGCACCGCGCAGACCTTCTCGCCGAGGCCGGGATCGGGCAGGCCGACCGCCGCCGCGTGCCGGACGGCCGGGTGGGCGAGTAGATGCTCCTCGAGTTCGTCGCAGGAGATGTTCTCGCCGCCCCGGTTGATCACATCCTTGATCCGTCCCGAGACCACCAGGTGGCCGCTGGGCAGTTGCCGCACCAGATCACCGCTGCGGTAGTAGCCGTCGGGGGTGAAAGCGCGAGCATTGTGCTCGGGGGCGCGATAGTAGCCGCGCAGGGTGTAGGGGCCGCGGGTGAGCAGTTCGCCCTCCGCGCCCGGCGCGATATCGGCGCCGTCCTCGTCGACCACTCTGATCTCGTCGGCCGGGCAGAGCGGCCGGCCCTGCGTGGTGCAGATGAGATCCGGGTCGTCGTCGAGCCTGGTGAAGTTCAGCAGCCCCTCGGCCATACCGAATACCTGCTGCAGGGTCGCGTTCAGCGCGGGCATCACTTCGCGCGCGTTCACCTCGGCCAATTTCGCGCCACCGACCTGTAGCAGCCGCAGCGAGGAGATATCGGCGTCCTCCCATTCCACGGCGGCCGACCACAGCTGCGCCAGCGGTGGCACCACCGCGGTCACGGTCACGCCGAAGCGTTCGATCACCGCGAACGCGCTCTCCGGGCTGGGGTCGGCGGCGAAGGCCAGCGCACCGCCGGTCGCCACCGTGCCGAGAATGCCCGGGCAGGCCAGTGGGAAATTGTGCGCGGCGGGCAGGGTGGCGAGGTAGACGTCCCGGTCGCCGAGTTCGCATACCGCCGCGCTGGCAGTGGCGTTGTAGACATAGTCGTCGTGGGTGCGGGCGATGAGTTTCGGGAGCCCGGTGGTGCCGCCGGATACCAGCATGAGTGCGATATCGGCGGGATCGACGGCGGGCAGTGCCCCGTGGTCGCGGGCGATCGACATCAACTCGGTGAATTCGCCGGGCTCGCCGGAGACCAGCACGTGCCGCAGCGATTCGACGGTGCCCAGGAGGGTGGCGGCCAGTTCCCGGTAGTCGAAATCGCCCTGGCGATCCGCGACCAGGTACGCGACCGCGCCGGAGAGGCCGGCCAGATGCTCGATCTCGGCGCGCCGGTGCGCGGGCAGGGTCAGTACCGGAATGATGCCGGCGCGCAGCAATCCGAACAGCGCGATCGCGAAATCGGGGGTATTGAGCAGTTGCACGATCACCCGATCTCCCGGCGCGATACCGAGAGCCAGGAATCCGTAGGCCATCCGGTCGGCCTCGGCGTCGAATTCGGCATAGTTCAGCGGCCGGTCGCCGAGCAGCGCCGGATGCTCCGGGCTGCGGTGGGCGGTATCGCGGAGCAGATCGCCCACGGTTCTGCCGGTCCAGTAACCGGCGGCACGGTAGGTCTCGGCCAGATCTGTGGGAAAGGGGACATAGCCGTCACGGTGGGTGCCGGCGGCGGTGGAAGTCACGATATGCCTCATAGGAAAAAGGGACTCGAAAGCGTGTGCGGCGCGTTCCCGGTCCAGTAATAGGTTAGGCAACCCTATATCTTTTGGGAAGGCCGGGCTGTTCTCTCGCAGGTCCCGGCGCTGACCGGCCGCTGAGCGAGGCCCGGTTCGTCGTGCCCGGTGCATATCGCCGCAGCGCATTAGACTCGCCACATGAGTGGTTGGGGCGTCGGGGACATCCCCGATCAGCAGGGTCGAACCTTCATCATCACCGGTGCCAACAGCGGGCTGGGCGCGGTCGCCGCGCGTGCCCTGGCCGGCGCCGGGGCGCAGGTGATCCTGGCCTGCCGGAATACGAGCAAAGGGCAGGCCGTCGCCGACGAGATCGGCGAGCGTGCGCAGGTCCGGCGCCTGGATCTGGCCGATCTGTCCTCGGTCCGGGAGTTCGCCGCCGGGGTGGACCGCGCCGATGTGCTGATCAACAATGCCGGCGTCATGGCGGTACCGCTGCGACGGACCGCCGACGGCTTCGAGATGCAGATCGGTACCAACCACCTGGGTCATTTCGCGCTGACCGGGCTGTTGCTGGGCAAGATCGGGGAGCGGATCGTCACGCTGTCCAGCGGTGCGCACGCCGCGGGCGCCATCGATCTCGACGATCTCAACTGGGAGCGGCGGCCCTATAAACGCTGGTCGGCCTATGGGCAGTCGAAGCTGGCGAATCTGCTCTTCGCCTTCGAGCTGCAGCGCCGGCTCACCGCGGCGGGCTCGGCGAAACTGTCGGTGGCGGCCCATCCGGGTTACGCGGCCACCGACCTCCAATCGCATACCGAGACCGTGCTCGACTCGGTGATGAGTATCGGCAACAAGGTGTTCGCGCAGAGCGCGGAGATGGGCGCCCTGCCCGAACTCTTCGCCGCGACCGCCACCGTCGAACCGGGCGCGTACTACGGGCCCACCGGCCTGGGCGGAATGCGTGGCCACCCGGGTCGCTCCGGTTGTTCCAAACGGGCGAAAGACCAGCTCACCGCTCGTTCGCTCTGGGAGCTCTCGGAGCGCTCGACCGATGTGAAATTCGATTTCTCGGCCTGATCCGGTAGTCCGCGCACGGTGATCTCCGGGCGGGATGTCACATCTGAGTTCGGTACTTCGTCTGTTCTGTGACAAGGCAGGAACGAAAGGAGCCCGGATATGGAACCCCGCGTGAATCTCTTCGAGAACAAGGTCACCGCGAGCTACGTCAAGCGGCTGGTCACCGCCGGTAAGGTCGCCGAGGGCTCGGGTCTGCCCGCCGCCACCTACGAACTGGTGAAGATTCGCGCCAGCCAGATCAACGGCTGCGCGATGTGCCTGGATATGCACACCAAGGACGCCCTGCACGCCGGAGAGACCTCGCTGCGGATCAACCTGGTCGCCGCGTGGCGGGAGGCGACGGTGTTCACCGAAGCCGAACGCGCCGCGCTCGAACTCACCGAGGCGGGTACCCGGCTGGCCGACGGCGGCGGGGTGAGTGAGGACACCTGGCAGCGTGTCCGCAAACACTACGACGAGGACCAGGTCGGCGGTTTGCTCGTCGCGATCGCGACCATCAACGCGTGGAACCGGCTCAATGCCATCGCCCACACGCCGGCCGGTAACTACGAGCCCGGCATGTTCTGAAACCCTACCGGGGCGGAATTGTGTTGAGTATCACTTTCTTTCGGGCTATTCCGCCCCGGACCGACCTCTCCGGTCGGCCGCCTGGTACCGTGACCAATCGTGCAGCGCGTGTATTTCTGGTTTAGCAAGCCGGCCCGGGGCGGGTCGGTCTGCGGCTACCACGCGCGCTGACCAGTTCACCCCGAGCCGGATAAGACCGGCTCGACGGGTAGATGTTTCCGTGGGTCGGCCCGAACGAGAAGGACACCACCCACGATGACAACCGCAGTCGATATCGACGCCCACCATTCCGATCTGGACGATCAGCGAACTCTCAGTGTGAGCCCGTTACGCTCGCCCGCCGAGGTACGCCGCGTCCACGCCATCACCGACGATCACGCCACCATCGTGCGCGCCGGACGCAAATCCACCGTCGATGTCCTCAACGGGCTCGACGACCGTCTCATGGTGGTCGTCGGTCCCTGCTCGGTACACGATCCCGCCGCCGCCCTCGACTACGCCCGGCGCCTGGCCGCCGCGTCGGCGGACCTGTCCGACCGGCTGCATCTGGTGATGCGGGTCTACTTCGAGAAGCCGCGCACCACGCTGGGGTGGAAAGGCCTGATCAACGATCCGCACCTCAACGGCAGCTTCGACGTCAACACCGGCCTGGGGATCGGCCGTCAGCTGTTGCTCGATATCACCGCGCTGGGGCTGCCGGTGGCCTGCGAATTCCTCGACCCGATCACCCCGCAGTACATCTCGGATCTGGTCTCCTACGGCGCGATCGGCGCGCGTACCGCCGCCAGTCAGGTGCACCGGCAGTTGAGCAGCGCGCTGTCCATGCCGGTCGGTATCAAGAACGGGACCGACGGTGATGTGCAGGTCGCGGTGGACGGGGTCAGGGCGGCCGCCGCCAGCCACGTCTTCCCGGGCACCGATCTCGACGGCCGTTCCGCGCTCATCCGGACCGCGGGTAACGAGGACTGCCATGTGATCCTGCGTGGTGGTTCCAACGGCACCAACTACGACGCCGCCTCCGTCGCCGATGCGTGCGCGCGGCTGGAGAAGTCGAAACTGGCACAGCGCATCGTCGTCGACGCCAGCCACGGCAACAGCAACAAGGATCACAAACGCCAGCCCGTGGTCGTCGCCGATATCGCCGAGCGGCTGGCCGCCGGGGAACCCGGTGTGGTCGGTGTGATGCTGGAGAGCTTCCTGGTCGAGGGTCGCCAGGATCTCACCCTGGGCCGGTCGACCGACCTCACCTACGGTCAGTCCATCACCGATGCCTGCATGGACTGGGATACCACCGCCGCCCAGCTGGATCGGCTGGCCGACGCCGTCGACCGGCGCCGCCGGCGCTGACGACACGGTCGCTGCGCCGGACGGACCATACGGTCCGCGGCGCGAGCGGCCGAGTCGGCGGCGGCCGCGGAATCCGGCGGGCACCCCGAATTCCGTGGATCAGACCCCGGCCGGCCATCCGTCCGCCGGACCGGGTGGATCGGTGTTCAGCCTGGCGGCCATCCAATGGTCACGGCGGTCTCCACGCAGCACACTGCCGAGCCGGGCCAGCCCCTCGTAGCGGAATCCGTGTTTGCGGGCCGCGGCGGCGGAGGCATGGTTGCCGACGAAGGCGCGCCAGTGGATGCGGGTCAGGCCCATACCCTGTGGGTCGAAACCGAAATCACAGGCCAGCGTGATGGCCCGGGAAATCAGTCCCTGCCGTCGGTATCCGGCGGCGACCCAGTAGCCGATTTCGGCGGAGCCCTCGTCCCGCGCGCGGACTCCGAGACCCACGGTGCCGACGAGACGGCCGTGCTCACCGAGCCGGATGGCCCAGGCCGGGCTCTTACCGGCCCACCCCTCGGCCGATCTGGTGTGGACGAAGTATTCGGCATCGGCGCGGCCGTAAGGAACCGGAATCGTCACCCACCGGGCGATCACCGGATCCTGACAGCATTCGACGATCGCCTCGATATCGGAATCCCTCGGCGGACTCAACCAGGCGGCCCCATCGGTCAACACGCGCTCCTCCATCTCATGATGGTGGCAGTTCGCGACGCACTCCGGCATCCGAATTTCGGTGGCCCCACCTCCGGGCCGCTGCCCGCCCGGGCGGTGACGCTCCGTAGAATTCCGGCGGTGGTAGCCGCGCTTCTCGCCGACCTGTTCGAGTCCCATCGTGGACATCTGCTGGCGGTCGCCTACCGGCTGACCGGCAGTGTCGCCGACGCCGAGGACGCCGTCCAGGAGAGCTGGCTGCGGCTGACCGGCACCTCGCAATCGGAGATCGAGGATCTGCGCGCCTGGCTGACCACCGTGGTCTCCCGGCTCTGCCTGGACCGATTGCGCAGCGCCGCGGTACGCCGGGAAAGCTATGTGGGCCAGTGGCTTCCGGAACCGGTGGTGACGCCACTGTCGGGTGCCCCCGGCGCGGACCCACTGGCCTCGGTGGTGCAGCGCCAGGAGTTCCGGATGGCGGCGCTGGTGGTTCTGGACCAGCTCACGCCGCCGCAACGGGTGGCCTTCGTACTACACGAGGGGCTGGCGGTTCCCTACGGTGAAATCGCCGGGATCCTCGATATCACCCCAGAAGCCGCCCGGCAGCTGGCCGCCCGCGCGCGCAAGGTCGTCCGGGAACAGACCCCGCCCGCCGCCGCCGACAGCGATCACGAGGCAGCGGTACACAAACTGCTCGTCGCACTGAGTACCGGCGACGCCCGGGCTGTGGCCGCGGTACTGCATCCGGACGCGGTGATGATCGGCGATTCCGGCGGTACCACCCAGACCGCGCGCAATATGATCTTCGGCCCGGACAAGGTCGCCCGGCTGTTCCTCGGCCTCATCCGTCGCTACGGGCTGGACGGGTCGGGTGTGGACTTCGTGGCCGAGACCATGGAGTTCGTGCGGGTCAACGGGCAACTCGGAGTGCTCGTCCATGCCCGCGCGGGCGACGGCGACCATCCCGGATTCCCCGCGCGGATCATGGGATTCACCGTGGTGGACGGGGTGGTCCGGGGTGCCTACGATCACGCCAACCCGGCGAAACTGAGCGGGATCCGGTTGGGCTGACCGGACGTCTCAGGCGGCAGCCGGCCGGGCCCGGTCGGTGAGCAGTAGCGCCGCCATCGTCCCCAGCACCGAACCCATCAGCAAGCGCTGCGCCCGCAACCAGAGCGGCCGCCCGCCCAGGAACCCGGCCACGGTTCCCGCCGTGCACACGATCAGGGCGTTCACTACCAGCGCGACAGTGATCTGGACCGCCCCGAGGCATAGGCTCTGTGCCCACACCGGACCCGCTCCGGGGGCCACGAACTGCGGAATCAGCGCCAGATACATGACAGCGATCTTCGGGTTCAGCAGATTGGTGACCAACCCCATAGTGAACAGCCGCCGGGCCGGATCGCGGGGCAGCGGCTCCGGCGTGAACACCGAAACCGCGCCCGGCCGGATCGCCTGCCAGGCCAGCCACAGCAGATAGGCGGCGCCGGCCACCTTCAGTCCTGTGTAAAGCGCCGGGACCAGTGTGAACACCGCGGTTATCCCGGTCGCGGCCGCGGTCAGGTAGACACCGAAACCGGCGGCGACACCGGTCAGCGAGATCATTCCGGCGCGCCGGCCCTGCGATATCGTGCGTGAAACCAGGTACATCATGTTCGGACCGGGAGTGAGGACCAGCCCGAGCGCGGCCACCGCCACCCCGGCCGCCGCCGCGATTTCGATCATGGCTCCCATACTGGCCGTGCCGGTGGGCCCTGTCGCGGGCCAGTTCACACCTACTGGACGGGGTCAGGAGCCGCTCATCACGGAACCGCCGGTCGGTGAAAGACGGCCCGTGTCGCGACCCGGTGCGGTGGCGACCGGATCCGTCACTCAGCTCCGACAGAAATCTCGGATGCAAGTCCGTACCAGTCGATCGACCGACCGGACACAACATGCCACCGCGCCCCGCATGAGTCGTGTCTTACGAGACACCTCGAAGGGTTGAGGCCCGTCCCGCCCCTTGGCCGAAGGTGCTCAAAGGTCACCTTCCACGGACGGCCCACCGCACATCGCATGCGCCGAAGGCGCGAGTCTCGAGGCCTGAACGACGGGACACCAGGGGGCCTCGACCCCGCGCGCGCCAGCGCGCCGACAACACTGTCGGGGGTTTCGGGGACAATGGGCGGCAGCCGAGGTGAGGAGGTGTCCCGTGGCGGATGGGCCGCTGATCGTGCAGAGCGATAAGACAGTCCTGTTGGAGGTCGATCACGAACTCGCGGATGTGGCGCGCCAGGCGATCGCCCCGTTCGCGGAACTGGAGCGTGCGCCCGAACATGTGCACACCTACCGGGTGACACCGCTCGCCCTGTGGAACGCCCGGGCCGCCGGACACGACGCGGAGCAGGTGGTGGATGCCCTGGTCGGGCACTCCCGCTACCCGGTTCCCCAGCCGTTGCTCGTCGATATCGTCGAGACGATGGCGCGGTACGGGCGGCTGCAGCTGGTCAAACATCCGGCGCACGGACTGACCCTGGTCAGCCTGGACCGCGCGGTATTGGCCGAGGTGCTGCGGCACAAGAAGATCGCCCCCATGCTCGGTGAGCGAATCGACGAGGACACGGTGGTGGTCCACGCGTCCGAGCGCGGGCACATCAAACAACAGCTCCTCAAGATCGGCTGGCCCGCCGAGGACCTGGCCGGATACGTCGACGGTGAAGCCCATCCGATCGATCTGGACTTCCAGGACGCGAGCTGGCAGTTGCGCGATTACCAGGAGATGGCCGCCGATTCGTTCTGGGCGGGCGGGTCCGGTGTGGTGGTGCTGCCGTGCGGTGCCGGTAAGACGATGGTGGGCGCGGCCGCGATGGCGCGGGCCAAGGCCACCACCCTCATCCTGGTGACCAATACCGTCGCGGGCCGGCAGTGGCGCCGGGAACTGCTGGCGCGGACCTCGCTCACCGAGGAGGAGATCGGCGAGTACTCCGGGGAACGCAAGGAGATCCGGCCGGTCACCATCGCCACCTACCAGGTGATCACCCGCAAATCCAAGGGTGAGTACAAGCATCTGGAACTGTTCGACAGCCGGGACTGGGGTCTGGTGATCTACGACGAGGTGCATCTGCTGCCCGCCCCGGTGTTCCGGATGACGGCCGATCTGCAGTCGCGGCGCCGGCTCGGTCTCACCGCGACCCTGGTCCGCGAGGACGGCCGTGAGGGTGATGTGTTCTCGCTGATCGGCCCCAAACGTTACGACGCGCCGTGGAAGGATATCGAGGCGCAGGGCTGGATCGCCCCGGCCGAATGTATCGAGGTCCGGGTCACCCTGACCGATGCCGAACGGATGGCCTACGCGACCGCCGAACCCGAGGAACGCTACAAACTCTGCTCCACCGCGCACACCAAGATCGCGGTGGTGAAATCCGTCCTGGACCGGCACCGCGGGGCACCCACTCTGGTCATCGGCGCATATCTCGACCAGTTGGAGGAACTGGGCACCGCCCTGGACGCCCCGGTGATCCAGGGGTCGACGAAGAACAAGGAACGCGAGGCCCTTTTCGACGCTTTCCGCCGCGGCGAGATCCCGGTACTCGTGGTCAGCAAGGTCGCGAATTTCTCCATCGATCTGCCGGAGGCGTCGGTGGCGGTGCAGGTCTCCGGAACTTTCGGTTCGCGGCAGGAGGAAGCCCAGCGGCTGGGCCGGTTGCTGCGGCCGAAACAGGACGGTGGACAGGCCCATTTCTATTCCGTGGTGGCGCGCGACACTCTGGACGCGGATTATGCTGCGCATCGGCAACGTTTTCTCGCGGAACAGGGTTACGCCTATCGGATAACGGATGCCGACGATCTACTGGGACCCGCCATCGGGCCCGGCGAGCAATAAGGGCGTTCCGAACTCGACGAATTGTGTTAGGAATGGCGACGTGCGACGCTTCGAATTCGCGGTGGACCGCCGGCACGCCCACGCGGTCAACGAAGTAGTCGCTCGACGCCGCCGGGTGCGGATCGCCGCGGTCCCCGCCGCCGTCGGTGCCGCACTCGCCACCGCCTATCTGGTGTGGCTCGGGCACCCCTGGTCCTACCCGCTGGCCCTCGCCGCTGCACTGGGTTCGGCGACAGCGCTGTGGGTGGCGCTGTGGGCGCCGCGCCGGGCCGGTATCGCCCGGCTCTATGCCGAAGGTGAGCTGGTGCCGGCGGTGGTCGCACCGATCCGGTCACGCGGCACGGTGCTGCTCGCGTTGGTGAATGTCGATCGCCGCGATACCGGCGAGTCGCGGTACGCGCTGGTCACCAGGAAGGTACGGCAGTTGCCGGGGCATCGGGTGACCGAGGGGGAGCGGGTACCCGCGGTCGCGGTCCGCGGTGACCGGACCACTCGTTCGATCGGGGAACGCTGGCTCCCGGTCGAGGCGATGCCGATCGCTTGGGGGACCACCGATACGGCGGTGATCGACCGGGCGCGTTCGGCCATCGCCGAGATCGAATGGCGGGTGCTCGCGGATAATCTCGCGCTCGCCGAACAGGTCCACCGCAGCGCGGCCAAACGGCTGCTGCTCGATCCGGGCCGGTTGCCGGAGGAGCTCGGTACCTGACCGCGGTACGCGGTGCCGCGCGAGGTGATCGCAGCCGGACCGGGAAGTACTCGCGCGCCGCGTTTTCCGAGGTCCGGGAATCCCGGGGTGTTTGCGACTAACCTCGTCGAGCGGGGTTGTCGGGAGAACACGAGTCGAGTACGGAAGGTGGAATCGGATGAGGCTCACCCGCTGGCTGATCGCCGCGGTGGTCGTATTGTCGAGCCCGGCTCTGGTTCCGGCCGCCGCGCAGACATCGTCCGCGTCGCTGGCGGGTTCGCCGGGGCTGGGTGACCCCTACTTCCCGAAGGACGGCAACGGCGGATACGACGTAGCCCACTACGATGTGACCCTCGGTTACGACCCGGCCGATCACCAGCTCACCGCGTCGACTCGGATCGACGCCGTCGCCACCCAGCCACTGACGGCCTTCAACCTCGATTACAGTGGGCCACCCGTGCGCGCGGTGCGGGTGAACAACGCGCCCGCCGGTTTCGAATGGCAGAAACCGCACGAACTGGTCGTACGCCCGGCGCTTCCGCTACTGCCCGGCCTGCCGTTCACCGTTACCGTCGATTACGCGGGTACCGCTCCCGATACCCGCGGCGAGGGCTGGACCTATGCCCCTACCGGCGGCGTATTCGCCGCCGGACAACCGCATTCGGCCTCCACCTGGTATCCGCTCAACGATTCCCCGCGGGACAAGGCCACCTTCACCCTGCACGCGACCGTTCCCGCGGAATGGCAGGTGATGTCGGGGGGCGATCGGGTACGCGACGAGGTGCGTGACGGTTTCCGCACGGTGAGCTGGGAGCAGCGGTATCCGGTGATCGGCTACCTCACCACCGTGGCCATCGATCGCTTCGAATACCTGGAGCAGCGCCGCGCGAACGGCACCCCGCTGCTGAGCGCGTTCGCGCCGGGCGCCGGGAAATTGCGCCGGTTCGAGGAAAAGCTTCCGCAGGTCCTCGATTTCGCCGAAGGTCTCTACGGTCCGTATCCGTTCGATACCGGTGGTGGCATATTCCTGGCCGCCGAGATCCCGTTCTCCCTGGAAACCCAGACCCGGCCCACCTACGCGTCGTGGGCCGATCTGAACACCGTGGTGCACGAGACGGCCCATCAGTGGTGGGGAGATTCGGTATCGGTGCAGAGCTGGTCCGATATCTGCCTCAACGAATGTATCGCCAGCTATACCGCCGACTATCTCTGGCCGGAGCGGACAGAAGGTGCCGATGTGGACGCCGAATACCGCGATACGATCCGGGAGATGCTCGGGAAACCGAAATTCTGGGAAATCCCGCTGCAGGATCCCGGACCGGAGGATATGTTCACCTCGGTCTACTACCGAGGCCCGCTGTTCATGCACGCGTTGCGTAAACAGCTGGGGGACAGTGTGTTCTTCGACGCGCTGCGGGAATTCGCCACCGTGCATGCCTACGGCAATGCCTCGATGCCGGAATTCCGCACCTTCATCCAGTCCCGATCGCCGACCGATCTCACCGGATTCCTCGACGCCTGGTTGCGCGGTACCACCCCGCCGCCGGACCAGTATCTCTATCCGGGTTCGCTGCGCGGCTGAGCGGTCCGGGGCCGGGCCGGACGGCTATTCGAGCAGCGCGACCGACGAGATCCGGTGCAGGGTGAACTGCCGGACCGTTCCGGTGACCGGGTCCAGCGCGTCGAGTTGACCGTTGCCGACCCGTACCGGCTCGACAACCCGTTGGATCGCCGTGCCCTTCGCGTCGACGTAGCCGATATGTACCTGCCGGCGCACTCGGGCCGCCAGTTGGAGCAGGGCCAGGGCGGCGGCCGTACTGGTGCGGGTGCCGTCGCTGCGCACCGTCTGTCCGGAGGTGGCGGTGGCCGCGCGCTCGCCCGCACGCAGTTCGGTGACGAGCAGTTCCAGTTGATCGGTCGTCGGCGGGGACGGCCGATACGGCTGCCGGGCCAGGGGACGCACACTGATTCGCGCACCGCGCTGCCGCAGGTCCACGATCGCGCCGGAGGCATCCTCGCCGGCGGGCGCGAAACCGGCCGCGCGCAAGTGTTCGAAGAGCTCGCCCAGTGGCGCCTGGGATATCGCCACCGTCGGTGCGATACCCCGCAGGGCCAGGGTGTCGGCCACGGGGGAAGCCAGCACCTGGGCGAGCAGGGCGGGATCTTCACTGCGCACGAACGATTGCGCCATCCCGGCCCGCAATCGGCCGTGCCGCCGCGCCACATCATCGATCAGATAGGTGAGCGTCTGCGGGACGGGGGTTCGGGAATGCCGGTCGAACAGGCTGTGCAGTTCCGCCGCGGTGAGACCGGCGTCGAGCGCGCGGCGCAGCGTCGGTTCCCCGATCCGGTAGACGGTGGCCGCCCCGGCCGATTCCACATCGGCGACGAGTTCGATGCGGCGCTGTAGGTCGGCGGTGAGCGGTCCCGGTGCCACCACTGTCAGATCCGCCTGGACCAGGACATGGTCGACCGGATCGGGAAGAGAGGCCTCCAGCGCGGATTCGGCGGCCGCGAGGGTATCGGTCAGCAGCGCCCGGGCAGCGGCGGTGAGGGCGCCGCGGCCGATCAGACCGAGTGCGGCGGCCTCGTACAGCGTGTTGTCGATCACCGGGCGGCGGAAATGCCGACGGCGTCGCGGGGTGCGCCACGCGAGCAGGCGGGCCAGGTCCGCGGGATCGAGTTCGGTGCCGGAAGGTTGCTCGGCCAGAGTTTCGAGGACGGTTCGCCGGTCCCGCACCGCGTAGGGCACCCGTAATTCGTGGGCGAGCGCCGCCAGCGGTTTGTCCGCGGCATCGCGCAGACCGATCATCCACGGATTCCGGTCCAGTTCCAGCCAGGCATGCGCGAGCGGGACCCAGCGTCGCGCGGCCGGCGCCTCCAGCCAGGAATCCGCGGCCGGGGTGGGCGCCCAGAAATCGTCGGCGTCGGCTTCCGGCGCCGGATCGGGGAAGCCTTTCTCGATCAACTTCGCCGCTGCCAGCAGTTCCACCAGCAGGCCGGCCCGGGTTTCGTCGATTCCGGCGGTCTTGGCCAGCCGGCGCAGTTCGCGCACCCCCAGCCCGCCTGCCCGCAGCGCCGGCGCGGGCAGCTGGCCCAGCACGTCGAGGATTGCCGCGCAGTGCCGGAGCAGTTCGCCGACCTCGCCCGCGCCGACGCCGTCGACCTCGGCCGGCTGATGCGGAGTCGCCCGCGGTTCCGGTTCGGCCAGCCGGTAGGGGTCGGTGATCGGTTCGCCGCGCAGCAGCTGCGCCACGGCGGGCGGCAGCTCCACCGTCTCGTCGTCGATCCGCCGCAGCAGCCGTGCCGTCAGCAGCCGCGGCACCGGGCGGTCTTCCGGCGCGTCCGGCGCGGCATCGCGAGTACGCCCGCGCGGGCCGGTCGCGGCGAGCTTGTCCAGCAGCGCGCGCTCGGCGGGAGCGAGGAGGGGGAGTGCCGCGGTGATCTCCGGTTCGGTGAGCGCCCCGGCGGAGTCCGCACCGCTGCCGAGTGGCCACGGCAGCGCCTCTGCGGTGGCCGGCACCAGGCGGATCCGGTCGCCGTCGAACCAGAGCAGCGCCCGATCGGCCAGCTCGGTGACGGCCGCGTCCACCGTCGCCGCCTTGGCCCGGGGACGCAGTGCGCGTTTGAGTTCGGTACGGGTCAGCGGCTCACCGCCGCCCGCGGTGTGCAGCGCCAGAACTTCCACGATCGCGAACGGGACGGTGCCCAGATCGTCGGCCGCGCGCAGTACCGAGGCGCGTTGTTCGGCGCGGGCGGCGAGCACCGCCATGGAGGCGGGCAGGGGTACCGCGAGATCGGGCCGACGTTCCAGTAGAGCCACCAGCTGTGCGTCGGATCGGGTACCGAGCCAGGCGGTGAACGAGTCTTGGCCGGTCATCCGGTCCAGACTAGTCCGGGGCCGTGGGTTCGGTGCGGGTGCGGGCCGGGGATCGTCGGAGCGCGGCCCGCCGGGCCGGTCGGGTGTGCGCTGTGTGTCACGGAGGCGGTTGACGTATGGGTCCGCGACGCGGCCGTGCCAGAATGATGAGGTGGTGAACAAATCGAAGAAACCCTACGTCGACAACGGCTGGCCCCAGGTGGCCGATGGTGAGCACGCTGTCACCGAGTTGTCGTCGTCCCGCTCCGGTAATCTCTCGCCCTTCGGCGAGGACACCGAGTTCCCGGTGGCTGCCGACCAGCTGCCGTATCTGCACCCGCAAACAGTGATCAACCGCTGAGCGGACGAACGAAAGAACCCCGCGTCACCTGAGTCGGTGAAGCGGGGTTCTTTCGTAGCAGGGGTGCCCGTTCAGGAGGGCAGCAGGCCCTTGTTGGCTTCGAAGACGTTGAGAAGTCCGGAGTCCAGCTGGGGGGTGCCGGCCTTGACGGCCTCGAACAGATCCAGCGCGGGCTGCGGAACCTGGACGCCCTGGGCCTGGACGGCGGCGAGCGCGCGATCCACGGCGGTGTAGACCTCTTGGGTCTGTGTCTGCGGTTGGGCCTGAGCCTGGGTCGGTGCGCCCGGCGCAGCCTGAGTGTCGGGGGTTTCGGTCTCGGTCTGCACGGCCGGGGTATCGGCCGGGGTCTCGCGGGGGGTCGAGCCGCTGCTCAGTCCCAGCGAAGACGAGCAGGAAGGCCAGGCGCCCCAGCCCTGCGAGGCGAGTACATTTTCGGCGACCGCGATCTGCTGTTCGCGGCTGGCCTGGTTCGCGGTCGGCGCGTAGTCTCCGCCGCCGTTGGCCTGCCAGGTGCTCTGCGAGAACTGCAGTCCGCCGTGATAGCCGTTACCGGTGTTGATGGCCCAGTTGCCGCCGGCTTCGCACTGTGCGAGTCGATCCCAGTCGGAGTCGGGTGCCGCGCTGGCGGTACCGGCGAGGGCTACACCCGCACCGCTGATCATGGCGCCGGTAACGGCGACCTTGGCCACAGTGCGACCGGTATTCGTGGGCTTGCGATGGCGTCCACTCATTCGGGTTCGTCTTCCTCTCGTACGCACCTGCGAGGTCTTCGCTCGGGTCCAGGCTGAGAGGGTGCCCGTCCCGCCCTCACCCCTCTTGGTTTCCGTTGGGTTCCGGTACCCGCGGGGCGAGGTTCGGTGCGGCGGGCCGGTGGGCCGGTGTGCCCGGCTGGGGTAGACGGTACGACGTTCCCGGCGAAAAATCACTATTTGGTAACCGGCGTGTGCGGATGGGTTGCGGAGCGGTCACGGTGGCCGGGTGCGGACTCTGCGCAGCTAGTAGAGCCGCGCTGTGGACCGGGGGCCGGACACGCGGCACCGTTATCGGGCCGTTATGTGATTATCATCACATAACGCTTGGGTCGCGACACGGCCGGGTATTGGACAGTTGTCACCTGGACCGGCGACCAGAGCGCAGCGCGAAGATCAACGCCGCGACGAAGCCGACCGGAGCCAGCATCGCGCCCAGGTACAACCAGAGCCCGGGCTCGCCGTCGGTGAGGATCGGTGTCAGGAAGATCGCCACGACGGACAACAGCCCGAGAGCGAAAAGCCCCAGCGCGAGCTGGAGTAACCAGTTGCCGGGGGTGCGCCCGGACGGAGGGCCGGAGGGCCGCGGATCGGCGGAATTCGTCACTGTTCGACCGTAAAACTGATGTGCTGGCGCTGTACCCACCGGGGTAGACTCGCAATGATCTCGCGTCCTGCATGCTTGTGGGGCGCGTTTTTCTAGTAGAGACAAGGGCCTGTCACCAGCGGGTTCCAGTAGACGAGTGTGCCCGGGCCCGAGGGCCGGGCGCCGAACAGACGAACGGATGAGCGCAGTGCCGACCGGCAAGGTGAAGTGGTACGACGTGGAAAAGGGCTTCGGCTTCCTTTCCCAGGACGAGGGTGAGGACGTCTATGTCCGCTCGTCCGCGCTGCCCCAGGGCGTCGAAACGCTCAAACCCGGTCAGCGGGTCGAATTCGGGATGGCGGCCGGTCGGCGCGGGCCGCAGGCGCTGAGCCTGAAATTGGTGGAGGCGCCCCCGTCGGTGCGGCAGAACCACGAGCGCGGCGCGCGCAAGGAACCGGTCGCGCGTAAGCACAGCCCCGACGAACTGCACGGCATGGTCGAGGACATGATCACGCTGCTGGAGGCGAAAGTTCAGCCGGATCTGCGCAAAGGTCGCTATCCGGATCGCAAGACCGCCCAGCGCATCTCGGAGGTCGTCCGCGCGGTGGCGCGGGAACTCGACAGCTGATACCTCGTGCGAGAACGTTCGCGGGCCGGCCGGATCATCCGGTCGGCCCGCTTCCGTTTCAGGCCGTCTTGATCGACCACACCGCGTGCGGGATGGGGAATTCGTTACCGGCCTCGTCGATCGCGATGATCATCACCTGCAGCTCCACCCCGACCAGTTCCAGCCCCGGTTCGGGCTCGGACCGGACGGTCAGCGCGCGGGTCTCGGCCGGATGATCCCGGTAGGAACTCGGCCGCTCGATCAGCTCACCGTTTTCGCGGGCGTACAGCGGCAAGAGTTCCCAGGGGCTGGTCACCAGTTCGTCGGGCAGCGAGATCTGCAACGGATTACCGGCCGGTACCTCCAGGAAAACGGTTTCGCCCTGCCGGCAGTCCTGCATCCGCACCGTGCAGTAGCGGAACGGCGGGACCGTGACGGTGGTGCCGTGCGCATACGCGGTGAGTTCCGGGTCCTTCGGTTCGGCGTTGCGCGCCAGCAACCAGACCACGCCGGCGGTGGCGGCCACCAACACCAGGATTCCGGCCAGTGCCAGCGCGAGGGTCGTGCGGACTTTGTTCGTACTCACCGGGCGGCTTCTCCTCGTGGGGGGTCGTAGTGCGGAACTTCCTGTTCGGCGTGCAGCGGCCGGCGGCCACCGAGGCCGGGCAGCAGGCTGAAGCCGCGATAACTCAGCACAGTCTGGACGAGACCGCCGACCAGTACCGCACTGACCACCGCGAAGCCCTTCCAGTAGTCGGTCGGGAGCAGGACTCCGCCCGCGCCGCCGATCACCCAGCTGAGTTGCAGGACGGTTTCGGAGCGGCCGAACCCGGACGCGATCGACTCGGGCGGTAGATCGTCCTGGATGGCGGCATCGAGAGAGACTTTGGCCAGCGCGCTCGCCCCCGCGGCGACCAGCGCGGCCACCGCCGCACCGAACAGGTTGTCCATCAGCACCGCCAGCACGGCCACGGCCGTGCAGCCGATCGTGCAGTTCACCACGATCAGCGAGGGCCGGCCGAGCCGCAGCCGTGCGCCGGTGGCGTTGCCGGCGAAATTACCGACGGCGGCCGCCGCGCCCACCAGCCCCAGCATCGCCGCCTGCTGTACCGGGCGGTGTTCGGTCGCTTTGGCCACGAAGGCGATATAGAAGGTCAGGAATCCGGTGAGTACCCGGATACTGCCGTTGCCCCACAGCCCGGTGACCACCGCGCGCCCCAGTGGCTGACGGCGTTTGCGCGCCGGTATCGCGGATTCGGTGGCTGGGTCGAACACCTCGGTATCCGCATCGCGGGCGTGGTAGCCGAGGGTGGTCGGTACCTCGCCCTCGGTGATCTCCACCCAGCGCGGGATCTTCCAGCTCAGATACGCCCCGCCGACCGCTATTCCGGTGGCCAGGATCAGCGCCCCGGTCGAGCCCGCGATCGCGGCGATCGCGCCGGCGAGCCCGCCGGCGCCGAGGGTGCCGCCGACCAATCCGAAGACCGTGAGCCGCGAGTTGGTACGGACCAGGTCGATATCGGGGGGCAGGACTCTGGGCGTCACCGCGCTCTTGAGCACCGCGAACGATTTGCTGAGCACCATCATGCACAGCGCCAGCGGGTACAGCACCCAGCTGTCGAAACTGAAGATCAGCACCACCGCCAGGACCGCGCGTACGGCGAACGAACTGGCCAGCGCCAACCGCCGGCCGCGCTGCAGCCGGTCCAGGGCCGGGCCGATGAGCGGTGCGATGAGCGCGAAGGGGGCAATGGTGATCAGCAGATACAGAGCGACCTTCGTCTTGCTCTCCGCGGTCGCGCTGGCGAAGAAGAGCGTATTGGCCAGTGCGACCGCGATCGCGGCGTCCAGCGCGAAGTTCGCCATGGTGGCGTAGGTGAGCGCCGTCAGCCCGGATTTATCCGCGCCGTCGGCTTCGGCCGCCCGCCGGAAGGTGGCGATACCTTTCTCGGTGATCTCGCGCCCGCGCATGGCCGCGACCCGGGTGACAGTGAGCTTGCGAGGGACGCGGCGATCCTCGGCGTCGTCCCCCGGACCGGCATCGGCCGGACCGGTATCGGCCGGACCGGTATCGGCGCTCGGATACTCCTTGGTCGGTGCCGGTTCTTCGGATCCCGCGCCGCCCGCCCCGGTCGCGCGCGGGCCGGCGACCGGTTCGGTGCGATCGCGCGTAGCGGCGTCCGGAGCCGGGCGGTCCCAGGGCTCTCGGCGGGCCTCGCTCGGGAGCGGTCGACGAGCGCCCGCGCCGGATCCGCCCGGTTTGCGCAGCGCTCCGGGGCCGGGGGAGGAATCCGCGCCGGGAGTTCGGTGATCCACCGGCTTCCCTGGCCGGGGACGGGGTACGGACCCACCTTCCCGCGGGCCGGATCCGCCGGCGGTCGGAGCGGTGTCGCCGGGTCTCGGGACGGAGCCACCCCGGACAGGACTTCCCGGGACGGGATTTCCCGTCGTGGAACCACCCGGCGCGTAACCACCAGCCGACGGCCCGCGCTCGGTGCCGGTCCACGGCTGTCTGTCGCCGGGGTAGAACGCGGTGCCGTTCGGTTCGGCGGTCCGCCGTTCGGTCGGCGGATCGGTCCGGGCCGTCCCGCGCGACCCGCTCAGGGAGCCCAGTATGCGAGCGAACCGGCCCTCCCGCCCTGCCGAGTGGTTCCGGTCCTCCACCACCGGGGGGATCCGGCGATCACCGCGCGCCGACCGTGACGACCCGCCGTCCGGCCGTGTGCCGCCGGATTCGGTGGGCAGGGGACGGGTCGGCGGTGGGGTGGGCCGGGGATCGGGGTCGGGTTCGTGATGGCGGTGTGGCACGTTCGGCGGGGGATAGCGGTCGAAACCTGGATGCCGCTGTGGTGGCGGAGACTCGCCGGCGGGCCACCGACCGCGATCGGAACCGGAGGGTTCGCGGGAAGTGGGCACATCATCAATTCTGGCCCACGGCGGTGACCCGCAAACGCCGCCCTGCTCACACCGGCCGGAAAGTGAGATCTGTCGCTGTGCCGGCGCGCCGGATCAGGCCGGGACGAAACGGACCTCGAACACCGTCGGCCAATACTTTCCGGTGATCAGGAAACGGTCGGTGCCCGGGATCTGGGCGATACCGTTGAGCACATCGGTCTGCGCGCGTTCGGCGGGCGGCAGCAAGCCGGCGGCGTCGGCGACGGCCAGGACACGCCCGGTCTCGGGATCGATCCGGAGAATCTCGTCGGTCGGCCAGGTGTTGGCATAGACCGAACCGTCCGCCGCGCATTCGAGTTCGTTCAGCCGCGCGTCGGTATGGCTGGTCAGCTCCACCGACCCGGTGGGCGCGAAGGTCACCGGGTCGCGGAAGGTGAGTCCGGCCGATCCGTCGCTCATGATCAGTTGCCCGTTCCGGGTGCACAGGCCCCAGCCCTCACCCGCGTATTCCACCCGGTGCCGCTCGGCCAGCGTCTGCGGGTCACGCGCGAAGGCGACCCCTTCTTTCCAGGTGATCTGCCACAGCGTGTCCCCGGCCAGGGTTATCCCTTCCCCGAAGAAGGGTGGTGGCAGAGTGACACGGGCGAGCTCCCGGCCGGTATCGCGATCGGTGGTGCGGATACCGGAGAACCCCACCATTCCGGTGCTCTCGTACAGCACCTCACCGTCGATCTCCAGGCCCTGGGTGAACGCGCCGAGGTCGTGCCGATGGGTCGCCAGTACCTCGATATCCAGGCGCGGCACCGCGTCGTCGGTGTCCCCGCAAGCGGCCGCCGCGAGCAAGCAGACGAGCGCGGCACCGACCCAGGTACGCCGAGTGTGCTCCATACGGCAAAATGTAGTCCGTGAGCGCAGTATCTGTTTCGGACAGCGAGATGCGGACGATCCTGGCAGGGGCCGTCGAGCTGGCTCGTAGTGCGCTTGTGGACCTGGAGCCGACCGGTGTCGGAGCGCATCTGGGAGTCCGCGCCGAGGACGAATGTTCGGCCACCCACCGCTTCGAGGCCACTCTGCCCGGCTATCACGGGTGGCAGTGGGCAGTGGTGGTGGCCGCCGCACCGGACACCGACCGGGTGACCGTGAGCGAGTCGGCGCTGCTGCCCGGCCCCGACGCGTTGATCGCGCCGGACTTCGTACCGTGGGACCAGCGCATCCGCCCGGGTGACCTGGCACCCGGCGATCTGCTGGCTCCGCCCGCCGGCGATTCGCGGCTCGCCCCCGGCTATACCGCGACCGGCGATCCCGAGGTCGACGAAGTCGCCGGTCAAGTAGGGCTGGGCCGTGAACAGGTCCTCAGCCGAGAGGGCCGGGAGGATGCGGCCGACCGCTGGTACTCCGAGTACGGCCCCGATACCGAGATGGCCAAGGCCGCGCCCGGCTCCTGCGCGAGCTGCGGTTTCTACCTGCCCCTGGCCGGCGCGCTCCGGGCTTGCTTCGGGGTCTGCGCGAACGCGATGGGCGCCGACGGGCATGTGGTGCATATGGCGTACGGCTGCGGTGCTCATTCGGACACCCGATTGCCGACGGGTGCCGGTTCACCGCTCTATCAGGCCTTCGACGATGCCGCGATCGAAGTGGTCGCCGTGGCGCCGAAGCCGGCTGCCGAGGCCGCGAGCGTGACCGAAGAGTCGGCCGGTGCCGACAACCCCGCGGCGGCGGAACCGGCTGGAACCGCTGTCCCACCAGTGGCGGAGCAGGCCGCCGGCGAAGCGGGTATCGGCGACCGAGCGGCCGGACGGGCCGCCACGACCGATGCCGAGCCGACGGCGGTCGAATCCGCCGCCGATTCGAGCTCCGATTCCCCGGCGGACCCGTCCGCCGAAACCGCCGCCCCGGCGCCTGCCGCCGATCCGGCCGTCGAATCCGTCGCCGACCCGGTGGCCGAGGCCGCGCTCGATCCGGCTGCCCGATCGACCGGCACCATCGGTGGACCCACGGATGAGTCCGGCGTCGCCCGATCCGCCGAGCCCTCCACCGCCGATCCGGTCGCCGCAACGGACGACTCCATGGTGGCCGGCTCTGCACCGGTCGATTCGGCAGCGGGCAGCCCCGCCCCCGCCGACAGTTCTCCGCTGGATCCGGCGACCGGGGAAGCGACCGGCCCCGAAACCGCCGATAGGCCGGAGGACCAGCAGTAGGGCGGAGGACCAGCAGTAGCAGGCGCGCGGGCACTCCAGCGTGAAGCCCGATCCGATTCGTGGATCGCCGCACCGGCCGGGTGAGCCCTGTTTCACGACCTTCCGACTGTCACCGTGCCGGAGTGGTGCGAAGTCGCCGGTGCCCGGTCCCACTGAGATCGCCCCAGTCCCGGAGCCCGGTTCCCGCGCACGGCCAAACGACCTCGTGGACTGCCGCCGTGATTCCTCTCCTGGACCCGGCTGCTGCGCGGCGTCGCCGGACACGATCGCCCGGGTCGCCGCGGTTTTCCAGAGATGGTCACGGACCGTGCCGTGCGCGGCGTGACCGGTGCGGCCGGGCACGTACGCTGACTCGGGTGAGCGAGACCGGTGCGGTGGGCGATACGTTCGGACCAGTGGAAACGGACGCCGGCGCCGTGGATCCCTTCGATACGGCGGGGCTGCGCGCCGCGGTGCTGGCCGCCTGGCGTGATTCGCCGACCCGGTTGCGGGAGGACGCGGCCACCGAGGCGGATCTGGTTCGTGCCGGCTACCGCGACCGGCTGCTGACCGAATTGGCGCAGAACGCGGCCGACGCGGCCGTGAAGGCCGGCGTACCGGGCCGGATCACCGTACGGTGTACGGGACGCACGCTGACGGTGGCCAATACCGGCGCCCCGCTGGATATATCCGGGGTACACGCGCTGACCGCCCTGCGCGCGTCGGGAAAATCCGGGAGTGGAGGCGAGACCGGGCGATTCGGTGTCGGTTTCACCGCCGTGCTCACGGTGAGCGAGGAACTCGAATTCCGTTCCACCAGTGGTTCGCTGCTCTTTTCCCGGGAACTCACCCGGGCGGCGCTGACCGCCGCCGGCGTGGCCGCGCCGGCGGCCGGGAACGACTTCGTACCGCCGGTGCTCCGGCTGGCCTGGCCCGTGGCCGCCGCCCCCCGCGCGGGTTCCGCGACCGAGATCGTGCTGTCGCTGCGCGAGGACGTCGATCCCACCGCACTGCTCGAATCCATGCGCGCCGAGGCCGCGGATCTGCTGCTGGAGTTGCCCGCGCTGCGGGAAATCGAGATCGGTGACGATATCGTCCGCGCCGAAACCGGAGATTCGGGGTTCGCGGGAGTGAGTGAACTGCGGATCAGCGGGCCCGGGACCGAACAGGTGTGGTGGCAGTTCCGGACCGCGTGGGCGCGCTGGCTGCTGCCGTTGCGTGACGGCGTTCCGGTGCCCGCCGCCCCCGATGTGCTGCGGGCACCGACCCGTTCGGACGAGGAACTGTCGCTTCCGGCGGTGCTCGTCGCCGATATCGCCATGCAACCGGACCGCCGCCGGGTGCTGCCCGGGAACCGTCTCGCCGACCTGGCGGCCGGTTACGCCGATTTCGCGCGCGCTCTGCCCCGGCAGCAGCGGTTGGTGCTGGTGCCGGCGCCGGCTTTCGCACGCAGCGAGACCGACGGGCTGTTGCGCGAGGCGATCCTGCGTGAACTGCGGACCGGTACCTGGCTCCCGGTGGTCGACGCGCCGTCGGATGCCGGCGGCGACGAGATGCCCCGGACCGGGGACACCGACGGGTCCGGCGGCCGGGTGGCGGTACCCGCGCGGGCGAGTGTGTACCCCGACCTCACACCCGAACTGGCCGGGCTACTGGGCGGAGTGCTCGATCCGCTGGTGGTCCCGGACCTGTCGGGTGCGCGGTACGCCGAAGCACTCGCGGCGCTGGAGGTGCACCGGCTCGGTCCGGCCCGCCTCGCGGAACTCTGTGCCGGACTGGAACGGTCTCCCGCCTGGTGGTTCGCTCTCTACTCCGCGCTGGAGCCGTTCGTCACCGACCCGCTGACGGTGGAGGAGCTCGGCGCGCTGCCGGTGCCCCTGGCCGACGGGCGGCTGGTGACAGGTCCGCGGACGGTGGTGCTGGACGACGAGCTCGCCGCACTGCCCGCCGCCGTACCCGTGCACTGGGCGCGACTGGTGCATCCGGAAGCGGCCCATCCGCTGCTGGCTCGGCTCGGCGCTCGGCAGGCCGGGGTGGCGGATCTGCTGTCCGATCCCGCATTACAGGCGGAACTGTCCGAACACCCCGCCGATCCGGAGACGATCGAGGCGGTGTTGCGATTGGCCGCGGCCGCGGAGACGACCGGACTTCCGGACTGGCTCGGCATGCTCGAACTGGCCGACAGCTCCGGCGGTACACGGCCGGCCGACGAGCTGCTGCTACCGGACGCCCCGTTGATCGAACTGCTGGCCCCCGATTCACCGTTCGGAGTCGTCGCCGGGGATGTGGTCGCCGAATACGGTGCCGGGGCGCTGCGGGCGATCGGGGTCGGCTGGGATTTCGGGGTGGTCGCCGAAACCGACCCCACCGGTCCCGACCACCACCTCGACGACGAGGAGACCTGGTGGGCCGGCCTCTCCGAGGACCCCGCCGAGCTGGTCGCGGTGCGCGATCTCGATCTGGTGGACGACGCGGCCTGGCCGGAGGCGCTCTGGCGTCTGCTGACCACCGAACGCACCCGGCCGCTCCTGGGCGACCCGGACGGATACACGGCGTGGTGGTTGCGCCATTACGCGCGAATCGATGGAATCGCGCTGGGCGGCTACCGCCATCCGGCGGATACCGAATTCGCCGGACTGCTACCGGAACTCCCGATCACCGGGTTGTCCGCTGTCGATCTCGACGCGCTGCGCGGCTGTCTCGCCGATCCCGGCGCCCTGGATAGTGCGCTGGTCGAAACGCTGCTGGAGGCATTGGCCGACAGCGGGAGGTCGCCGGCGGCGGAAGTGGTGTCGCTGGCGCATACCCGGCTGGGTGCGGCCGTACCGCGTCTGGATCTCACCGCACTCGACCCGCCGGACCGGGTGCGGGCACTGTCCGGCGCGGTGATCGACGCCGGTGACGCACTGGTGCTGGACCGGCCCTGGTTCGGTCTCGCGGTGCCGGCGGACCGGCTGGTCGTGGCGGATCCGGGGACCGCCGCCGATCTGGCCGCGCTGCTGGACCTACCGTTGGTATCCGAACAGGTCGAGGCCGAAGTCCTCGACGCGGGACGCGAGACGGACTGGACCGTGGAGCCGCTGGGCGTGGTGCTGCGCCGGCTCTTCGCCTTACCGCCCCAGGACGGACCGCTGATCCTGCACGACGAATTGCGTATCCGGCTGACGGGTGCGGTGAACCGGACGGTGACCGTCCCGTGGTGGCGCGACGGTACCGCGACCCATGTGCTGCGGCCGGACCACCTCGGCCGACCGGCCGGGAGCTAGTCCGCGTGCCCGGCCAGCGCCTGGGCGAGCAGATCCAGTTGCGTGCGAACGCTTTCGCTGTCGTTGTCGACCAGCCAGCGCAGCACGAGGCCGTCGATCACGCTGAGCGTGAACCGCGAGAGCTGGGAGACCGGAACCCGGAACGTACTGCCGGTGGCGTCGCGGGCATGGTCGAGGATATCGGCGACCGTCGAATCGTTGAAGTTGTACTGTTCCCGGGCGATCGCCAGTTTGGCGGGAGTCTGTTCGCCTTCGCGCAGCGCGTAGGTGGTGGTTTCGTAGGTGAGCAACTGCCGTTCCGGAGTGGCTTCGATATTGAGCCACATGAGTTCCAGCCCGGCCCGCAGCAGATCGCGTAATGCGGCGTTACCGCTGCCCGCCTCCTGCCAGACCGATTCGTTCGCGTCCACCGAATCGCGCAACTCCATCGACAGCGCCTTGACCAGCTCGGTCATCAACGCGTCTTTGTTCTCGAAGCAGTAGTGCACCACGCCTAGTGAGACGCCCGCGGCCTGAGCGACGTCGCGGGTGGTCACCCCCGCGACTCCCTTTTTCTCGGCAAGGCCGATCGCGGCCTCGATCAGGTGGGCCCGTCGTTCTTCGACGCTCAATCGGGAGGACACCTGAGCGAGTCTGACCCGCTCGACCCGTTCAGTCAATTCCCCGGACACCGGCTTCCGGTGCCGACCGCCGCGGCGATCTTTCGGCTCCCTGCCTCGTACGATGCGCTTTGTAACACCGGAGCGTCCGGTGCCGATGATCACAGTCCGGTCTGGGCACCTTTGTCGCCGCGCCGCGCGCCGCGCCGCTGGATCGCGAAGATGAGGTAGCCGAGAACCCCGACCGCCAAACCCATCGCGCAGACAGGGCGAGCGGATTCCCAGCGTTGTCCCCCGGCCCAGACCACCACGGTCGCCACGGCGAACAGGGCGCAGCCGAGGGCGAGGACCGGCCGGGGATCGGTCAGCCACGAGGGGAACTGGGGGAGCTGCGGGGCCATTCGATCAGCGTAACCGCTGTACGCACGCCGATCCGACGTGTGTCACGTATGGTTCACTTTGTGACTACCCACTCGGATGTGCGGGCGCTCGCCAGCGACCTCTCGCTGGCGGTGGTGCGTTTGACGCGGCATCTCCGGGGGCGGCGTGCGGAATCGCAGATATCGCTGACCCAGCTTTCGGTTCTGGCCACTCTCGGTAACGAAGGCGCGATGACGCCCGGCTCGCTGGCGGGCAAGGAGCGCGTACAACCTCCGTCGATGACCCGGGTGATCGCCTCGCTCACCGATCTGGGTCTGGTGGAGCGCAATCCGCACCCGACCGACGGCCGGCAGATCATCGTTTCGCTGTCCCCGGCCGGACATGCGCTGCTCGCCGACGAACGCAGTGCCCGCGAAGCCTGGATGAGTGCTCAGCTCGCGGGTCTGGAGACGGGCCAGCTCGCGGATCTGGAACGCGCGGTGGCGATCATGAACCAGATCGTCGCCGACTCGGAATGAGCCGGTAGCGGCGTCGGCTCCGCGGCGAAACTCAGCGCGCCCCGAACGGCTGGTCGCTGTCCACGATTTCGCGGCCCAGCGGGAACAGGGCGAGCGGGATCAATTTGAGATTCGCCCAGGCGAACGGAATACCGATGATCGTGCAGGCCAGCGCGATACTGGTACCGAGGTGGCCCAGCGCCAGCCACCAGCCGGCGACCACGAACCAGATGATGTTGCCCAGCAGCGCACCCGCGCCGGCGCCCGGTTTCTCGACGGTGGTGCGGCCGAACGGCCACAGCATGTAGACGCCGTTGCGCAGTGCGGCGACCCCGAACGGGATCGTGATGATGAGGACGAAGCAGATCAGGGCGGCCACGAAATAACCCAGCGCCATCCAGAACCCCGCGAAGATGAGCCACAGGATATTGAGCAGGAGCTGGATCGGCTTCATATGACGAGCATGCCCTAAAGCGGCACCGCGCGCACCCGCCCCGGCCGGTCGCCCGCGCTGTTGGCAGGATGGGCCTCGTGGCGGTGGTTCTCGAGGTGGACAGTGTCGGCGATCCGCGGATCGACGATTTCCGGGATCTGAAAGCCGCCGACCGCCGTCCCGATCGGCCCGGCGGCAAGGGGCTGGTCATCGCGGAGGGGACCGTGGTCGTCCGGCGGATGCTGGATTCCCCGTTCCGGCCGCACGCGCTGCTCGGCGTGGACAAGCGGTGGCAGGAGCTCGCGCCCGAACTGGCGGCGGTGGATGTGCCGTTCTATCGTGCCTCGGCCGACGTGATGGCCGAGGTGGTCGGTTTCCATCTGAACCGGGGTGTCCTGGCGGTGGCGCACCGGCCGCCCGATCGCGCTTTCGACGACGTCGTCGCGGACGCGACCACGGTGGCGGTACTCGAAGGCGTGAACGACCACGAGAACCTCGGATCGATGTTCCGGAACGCCGCCGGACTGGGCGTGGACGCGATCCTGTTCGGCGATCGCTGCGCCGATCCGCTGTACCGTCGTTCGGTGCGGGTTTCGATGGGACATGCGCTGCGGGTGCCGTTCGCCAGGGTGCCGGACTGGCCGGGCGGCCTCGACCTGCTGCGTCGCCGCGGTTTCCAGGTGGTGGCACTCACCCCGGACCCGGAGGCTCCCACGCTGGCCACTGCGGTCACCGGTGCTCGCGTGGCACTGTTGTTGGGCGCCGAGGGCCCGGGGCTGACCGAGGAAGCCATGACCGCAGCCGATGTGCGGGCCCGGATACCCATGTCGGCGGGTACCGATTCGCTGAACGTCGCGACCGCCGCCGCCATGGCCTTCTACGAGCGGGTACGGGCGTCGTGACCTCGACTCCCGGCGCGCACGATCCCACCCGCAGGCCGTGCCCGCCCGCCGAACCCACGCCGTGGGCGGCGGGCATCACGGTCGCCGCGCTGGTCGCCGCGCTGACCGCCGTCGGTGTGTATGCCTTCGGGGCGGCGCTGGCCCAGGTGCACCCGTTGCTGTCGCTGGCGGTGAACCTGGTCGCGGTCGGCGGTATCGCACCCACCGCCTGGCGCTGGCGGACCCGCCCGGTGACCCGCTGGGTACTGGCCGGAGCGAGTGCGGGCGTGGCACTGGCGTGGATCGGGTTGTTGTTCTCCGTGTGAACCACGGAGCCGTTCTATTGATCGGCCCCCACCGTGGCTCTATTGATCGGCCCCCACCGCGGCCTCGTGCCCGCGCAGCCAGGACAACAGGCCTTTACGTTCGTGGGCGATCCGGCTGTGCGGCGGCTGCGGTTCCGGGGTGTCGGCGTGATCATCCCGGGGACGCAATCGGAAACCACAGACCCGGATGTCCTTGGGATCGACCGGGCGGGCCTCCTCGATATCGGTCGCATCGTCGCTTTCCGGGGCGGCGAGCGGAAAATACCGGAATCCCAGCCACTCGTGATTGGCGGAATCGGCGAAACCGGGCGGGTCGAACGGCAGCACCAGCGGATCGGGTAGTTCACCGGGATGCCACAGCACAGGATGTTCGCCCGCCCAGTGCGGCCGTTCCCAGATATGCGGCAGCCCGTGGTCCTGCAGGATGTTGAGCCGAGTCGAGCTGAACGCCCGGCGTAGTTCGCCGCGTTCCCAGTGCGCGAACGAACCCCAGCCGTATTCCAGATCGAACGACACCAGGTAGGTGTGCTCCTCGGCGAGTGGCCGCACCAGCAGGTCGGGGATGGCGGTCGGCTGCACCCGGGCCGCGTAGGAACTGCACAGCAGCGTGATTCCGGGATAGCTGCCGATATAGACCGCATCGGCTGCCGGGCCGTCGGTATCGCCGAGGGTGACCACCGTGGTCGGCTCCACCTCGAGATCGGGATGCAGTTGCCTGGCCAGCGCGTAGGCCGCGTCCGGATCGGGGTCGGGATCGGTGCGGAGCACCGCCGGCGGGTCGGGGGTATCGACGTACCACACCGAAGAAATCTTGGACAGCATCGGTCCACCTCCGATAGCGCACGAAACCGGGTCGCGAACTCCTCGGCGTAACTGCTGTCGTCGTCCGGGCTGGCCCCGGAATCATCGGACCGCGTCGCCGTATACGCCGAACTTACCCGCGCGAACGGGCGGTTCGGGCGGTTGTGCGGGGTAACACGCCGGACCGCGGCGGGTCAGTGACCCGAACTGCGGACCCCGAGCAGTACGTCCTCCCAGGACGGCATCGGCGCCTTGCCGCGTTTGGTCCGGGCCGCCGATTTCGTGGCCTTGGCGGGAGATTTCTTGGCCGCCGGCTTCGCCGCGGCGGGCTCGGGTTCGGCTGTTTCGGCAACCGGCTGGGGAGCGGACTCCTCGGCCGGGGCGCTCTGTTCGGCCGGCTCCTCGGCTTCCACCGGTGCCGGGGGGCCGGCCGTTTCGGCGGATACCCGGGCGGCCGGTTCGGTCGTAGCCGCCGCGGCGTCGGCGGCCGGTGCAGCATCGGACCGGACGGCCGCGGCCGGCGCGGCCTCCGTGGGCTCGTGCTCGACAGTCGCTGTCTCGACGGGCGCGACCGTGACGGGAGCCGGTTCGGGCGCGGCGGCCGCGGGCTCGGGCGCCGGTTCGGCCGGAACGGGTTCGGGTTCGGGTGCGGCCGGAACGGATTCGGGCGCGCGTTCGACGGGAGCCGGTTCGGGTGTGACCGGCGGCAATTCGGCAGCCGGGACCGGCGCCGGAGGCGCCGCCGGCGCCGGGATATACGTGGCCGCGGGCGCGGGCCGCGGGGCCGCGGGACGAGCGGGTTCGGGGGGGACCGGGTAGGTCTCGGCCGGCGGCCGATAGCTCTCCGTGGGAGGCCGGTAGGTTTCGGTGGGTGCGCTCGCCGCGGGAGCTCCTGCGGGCAGGCCGGTTCCACCCGGCCTATTGGAACCGGGCGTGAGCGGAGCCGCCGTCGCGGGCAGCGGTGTCGTACCACCGGCGGCGACAGCACGCTGCTCGTAGTAGCCGTCCACTGCGGCGGGCCTGGCGGGTTCGCGCCGTGGCTCGGCCACCGGTTCGGCGACCACACCGGGTTCGGGCTCGACCGGCAGGATCGAGGCGAGACCACGGAGCGCGCGGCCGAAATCGGGATCGATCAGATCGGTGGCCGGATCGTCGAGCGGAGAAACACTGCCGCCGTGCGCGTCCGGCTGGTAGCGCCAGTGCGCGGCGATCTCCGAACGCCCGTTCTGCCACTGCAACTGGGCGACCCAGAAGCCCTTCTCGTCCTTCCAGGCATCCCATTCGGCATTGTCGAGCGTATGGCCGCGTGCGGTGAAAGCGGCGGTCACCACATCGATCAGGATCTCCACGGCCGGACCGTCGGGACGGATCGGGTGGGCCTTCTGCGCGAGTTCGGCCGCGCGGGCACGCTCCAGCAGTACCGGATAGGCGAAACGCTCGACCCGGCTCACCGGCATACCGGATTCCTGCATCACCTGCTCCACAGAGGCGCCGGCACGGATTCGAGCCTGGATATCGCGAGGACGCATAGTTGCTTCCATTTCGATCTCGATCTGGCCGAATCGGGCAAGGTCGCCGCGGGCGGCGGCACGAAGTTTGTCGTCGGCGGGAAGCCGGAATTTCTGACCACTTTCGGTGTCGACGCACACGATATGGGCGGAGTCGGGCGTCACCCCGATCACTCGAAGTTCACGCACCGTAACCTCCTTATCGCGTCGCTCGCGATACCGCCCACGTTCTGGAACAGTAGTGCACTTCTGGGATTCGTGTGGCAAGACACGCGGCACCGAAATGTACCCTGCGGGCGCAATCTACCGCTAATCTGCTCTATTCCCTTGCGTATCAAGTCGATTCCCCGAGACACCGGCGGGCCCGTCGCGCGACACGCGCGACGGGCCCGAACTCGCAGGTGATCTCGTCTCAGCCGAGGTTCGCGACCACCCAGTCGATGCAGCGGGTCAGCTGGGATACGTCTTCGGGATCGATCGCGGGGAACATCCCGACGCGCAATTGGTTGCGGCCCAGTTTGCGATAGGGCTCGGTATCGACGATGCCGTTGGCCCGCAGCGTCTTGGCCACCGCGGCGGCGTCCACCGACTCCGCGAAGTCGATGGTGCCCACCACCTGGGACCGGTGCGCCGGATCGGCGACGAACGGGGTGGCGAATTCGCTGGCCTCGGCCCACGAGTACAGACGCGACGAAGAATCGAGGGTCCGCTTCACCGCCCAGTCCAGGCCGCCGTTGCGGTTGAGCCAATCGATCTGGTCTGCGAACAGCAGCAGGGTCGCCAGGGCCGGGGTGTTGTAGGTCTGGTCCTTGACGCTGTTCTCGACGGCGATCGGCAGCGACAGGAAATCCGGGGTCCAGCGACCGGATTCCTTGATCTCGTCCACCCGGGCCAGCGCGGCCGGGCTCATCAGCGCGATCCACAGGCCACCGTCGGCGGCGAAACATTTCTGCGGAGCGAAGTAATAGACGTCGGCGTCGGTGATGTTCACCGGCAGCCCGCCGGCGCCGGAGGTGGCATCGATGGCGATGAGCGCGTTCTCCGAACCGGCCGGCCGCTGTACGGGCACCGAGACTCCGGTCGAGGTCTCGTTGTGCGCCCAGCCGATGAGATCGGCGGCGGGGTCGGCGGCGGGTTCGGGCGCGCTGCCCGGATCGGCGGAGACGACGATCGGATCGCCGAGGAACGGGTTCTTCTTGGTGACGCTGGCGAACTTCGAGCTGAACTCGCCGTAGGTGAGGTGCAGGGAACGCTCACGGACCAGGCCGAACGCGGCGGCGTCCCAGAATGCGGTGGTGCCGCCGTTGCCGAGGACGACCTCGTAGCCCTCGGGGAGGGCGAACAGGTCCCGTAACCCGGACCGTACCCGGGCCACTACATCCTTGACCGGTTTCTGCCGGTGGCTGGTGCCGAATACCGAGGCACCCACCTCCACCAGGGACTGCAGCTGCTCCGGGCGAACCTTGGACGGACCGCAGCCGAAACGACCGTCGGCGGGCTTGAGGTCTTCGGGGATGGTCGGGAACGCACTGGTCATGGCGAACAGCGTAGCCGCGCCGTTGCTGTGCCGCGTACCACACTCCGGCTAACGTGAACCGGTATGAGCATGCGGTCGTCCAGGGGGGCTGCCGGGGGTCGATCCGGTGCCGCCCGTGCCCAGAGCCGGAACGAACTCCCGGGTTCGCCCGGCCCGCTCACCCGATTGCGTGACCTGCTCCCACGCCGTTTCCGCCGACGTGGGGAAGCGCCCACCGGATCCGATCGCCGCGACCTGCTGAGCACCGGAACCGCCGGTTCGGCGACCGTTCTGGCGGCCCGGACCCGCCGGACCGAACCCGGCTACACGTTCCGGGTCCGCGTCCGCCTGCCCGGGCTGCGGCCCTACGAAGCCCAGGTCCGGCAGCGGGTGTCCGGTGCCGAACTGGACCGGATGCGACCGGGCGACCTGGTGTGCTGCCGGGTCGACCCGCAGGACCGCGACCGCATGGTGCTGTATCTCCCCGGCGATACCGACCCCCGCCGCGCCGGTCTGGTCAAAGTCCTCACCGAAGGCCGTCGCGCCGAGGCCACGGTCCTGGCGGTGACCCCCGTGGACGCCGACTACTGCGGCTGCGACGACCCGGTCCTGCGCCTGGACCTCGAACTCCGCGCCTGGGACGAACCCGAACCGTGGCGGGTCCGGGTGGTCCAGTCGGTCCCGTTGGCCGCTATCGGCCTATTGGACCTGGGCGCCAAGCTGCAGGCGGCCTTCTTCGCGGTGGACACCGGAGAATCGGTTGCCATCGATTGGGAAGCCGACCCCGAACGAACCTGATGGGGGGTGGGGGTCGTGGGTGAGGGATTTCTTGTGAAGGTGGGGGATGTTGACCTGCTTGTGAAGGTGCTGTGTTTTTGGCGCGCTGGCGCGCGCGGGGTTGAGGCCCCCTGATGTCTCGCCGTTCAGGCCTCGAGACTCGAGCCTTCGGCTCATGCGCTTTCGAGGCCTGAACGGCGAGACGGGCCTCAACCCTTTGTGGTGTCTCGTAGAACTCGACGCATGCGGTTGCGGGGGCATTGACTGGTTGTGGTGGTGTTCGACGGTCGGCGTGCATGTGAACCGTCGGGGCAGGGGCACGTCGGCCCCTGGGGATGAGCGGTCTTCGGCGGGGTTCGGTCCCGGTTATGCGGTGTGGACTGCGGCCCAGCCGGTGACGGCCTGGGGTTTGCGGGGGCCGGGGCCGGTGTAGATCGCTGCCGGGCGCACCAGTTTGCCCAGTTTCTTCTGTTCCATGATGTGCGCGCACCAGCCGGCCGTGCGGCCGCAGGTGAACATGGCGGGCATCATATGGGCGGGTACCTCGGCGAAATCCAGGATCACCGCGGCCCAGAATTCGACATTGGTCTCGATGGCGCGGTCGGGCCGGCGTTCGCGGAGTTCGGCCAGGGCTGCCTGTTCGAGGGCGGCGGCCACCTCGTAGCGGGGTGCGGCGAGACGGGCAGCGGTATCGCGCAGGACGCGGGCACGGGGGTCCTGGGCCCGGTACACGCGGTGGCCGAAGCCCATCAGTTTTTCCTTGCGGTCCAGGATGCCCTTGACCAGGGCCCGGGCGTCGCCGGTGCGTTCCACTTCTTCGATCATGGGCAGGACCCGGGCGGGCGCGCCGCCGTGCAGGGGCCCGGACATGGCGCCGATGGCTCCGGAGAGGGAAGCGGCGACGTCGGCGCCGGTCGAGGCGATGACGCGGGCGGTGAAGGTGGAGGCGTTCATACCGTGTTCGGCCGCCGATACCCAGTAGGCGTCGATGGCCTCGGTGTGCCGCGGGTCGGGATCGCCCTTCCAGCGGGTCATGAACCGGTCGGTGACGGTGGTGCATTCATCGATGCGGCGTTGCGGTATCGCGGGCTGGTAGATGCCGCGGGCCGATTGCGCCACGTAGGACAGGGCCATCACGGAGGCGCGGGCCAGGTTTTCCCGCGCGGTCGCCTCGTCGATATCCAGCAGCGGCTGATAACCCCAGATGGGGGCGAGCATCGCCAGGCCGGCCTGTACGTCGACGCGGACGTCACCGGTGTGCACCGGGAGCGGGAAGGGCTCGGCCGGGGGGAGACCGTGACCGAACTCGCCGTCGACCAGGAGGGCCCAGACATCGCCGAAGGTGACCCGGTTGCCCACCAGGTCCTCGATGTCCACGCCGCGATAGCGCAGCGCGCCGCCGTCCTTGTCGGGTTCGGCGATCTCGGTGGTGAACGCGACCACCCCCTCGAGACCGCTGACGAAATCGTCCGGCACCTCGCCGGACCCCGATACCGCGGAATTGGTGGTCATACGCGACTCTCCTTTCACCAGAACTCTAGCGCCGAGCTACTCGGGAGTAACGTCTGGCCCATGTCCGATGTGGAGGAGACCGGTGCCGATCTCGGCGCGATGCGCGCCGAATACGGTGGGGTGCATCCGGGTTCGCGTGCCGCCGGTCCGCTGCTGGGTGTGCACGACACGGAACTCGACGAACTGTCGGTGGCCGGGGGCTGGGAGCCGCTGCTGCGGCTGTGGATAGAGCAGGCGACGGTCGCCGAGATCGCCGAGCCCAACGCCATGGTGCTCGGCACCCTCGCGGGGACCGGCGCGACCGCGCGACCGGTGACCCGCACGGTGCTCTGCAAGGGGCTCGCGCCGGACGGCGTCGTCTTCTATACGAACTACGACTCCGCCAAGGGTACTCAGCTGGCGGCGACGCCGTATGCCTCGGCGACCTTCCTCTGGACACAACTGGCCAGGCAGGCGCATGTGCGCGGGCCGGTGGAGCGGGTACCCGCCGAGGTGACGGAGCGGTATTGGCGGTCGCGTCCGCGGGAATCGCAGCTCGGCGCGTGGGCGTCGCGGCAGTCGGAGCCGATCGGTTCCCGTACGGAGCTGGATCGGCAGCTGGCGCGAACCGTGGACCGGTTCGCCGGAGTCGACGAGATCCCGGTACCGCCGCACTGGGGTGGTTATCTGCTGCGTCCCGACGAGGTGGAGTTCTGGCAGGGACAGCGTGGACGGCTGCACAACCGCATCGTCGTCCGTATCGCCGATGCCGGTATGACGGTGCAGCGGCTCCAGCCGTGAGCGCCCGACCAGGCCGGACGGCCCTGTCCAGGCCCGTTACGCCCGATCCGGTGATGTTCGGCACGGTTTCGGATCCGAGGCCGTGGGTACGTACAGTTCGCGGTGGTGAACGGTAATTCCCGCAGGGCTCGCGCGGACGCCGTCCGCCTTCGGCCGGGCTCGCCTCCCACAGTCGATTTCCCCCGGTCACGGCACTACCGGCCGGTAGAGTGACCGCCGAATCTCACGCCCGCGCGGGCACATTGTGAGATCGGTGCGCGGGTACCCTCCCCACCGGTCCCGCCGGAGCAAGGACTAGCGTCTACCGGTAACGCACCGTGTGTCGTCCGCACGCGATGCCGACGGTCATAAGCCTGAGAGGGAACCTTCCGTGCCCGAGAATCACATCAATGACGCCAAACCGGTTCTCACCTACCCCGGTGGCGAATACCCAATGACGATCGCCCAGGCCGCCGAAGGAAACGACGGTATCGATCTCGGCAAGTTGCTGGCGAGCACGGGATATACGACCTATGACCCGGGTTTCGTCAACACCGCGTCGACCAAATCGGCCATCACCTATATCGACGGTGAAGAAGGTATTCTGCGCTACCGCGGTTACCCGATCGAGCAGCTCGCGGACAACTCGACTTTCATCGAGGTCAGCTATCTGCTCATCTACGGCGAACTACCCACCCAGGATCAGCTCGAAGATTTCACCGACAAGATCCGTCGGCACACGCTGCTGCACGAGGACCTGAAGCGCTTCTTCGACGGTTTCCCCCGGAACGCGCATCCGATGCCCGTGCTCTCCTCGGCGGTCAACGCGCTGTCGGCCTACTACCAGGATTCGCTGGACCCCCGCGACCCCGAGCAGGTCGAACTGTCCACCATCCGGCTGCTGGCCAAACTGCCCACCATCGCCGCGTACTCGTACAAGAAGTCGGTGGGCCAGCCGTTCCTCTACCCCGACAACTCGCTGTCGCTGGTGGAGAACTTCCTGCGGATGACCTTCGGTTTCCCGGCCGAGCCCTACCAGGTCGACCCCGAGATCGCCTCCGCCCTGGACATGCTGCTGATCCTGCACGCCGACCACGAGCAGAACTGCTCCACCTCCACGGTCCGGCTGGTCGGCTCCTCGGACGCCAACCTGTTCACCTCGGTATCCGGCGGTATCAACGCACTGTGGGGCCCGCTGCACGGTGGCGCCAACCAGGCGGTGCTGGAGATGCTGGACGGCATTCTCGCCGACGGCGGCGACGTCAAGGAATTCATCCGCAAGGTCAAGGCCAAGGAAGACGGCGTGAAGCTCATGGGCTTCGGGCACCGCGTCTACCGCAACTATGATCCGCGTGCCGCCATCGCCAAGAAACACGCCGACACCATTCTGAGCAAACTGGGCAGCGATCCGCTGTTCGATATCGCTCAGGCGCTGGAAGAGGCCGCGCTCACCGACGAGTACTTCGTCGAACGCAAGCTGTACCCGAATGTCGACTTCTACACCGGCGTCATCTACAAGGCCATGGGCTTCCCGACGCGAATGTTCACGGTACTGTTCGCCATGGGCCGGCTGCCGGGCTGGATCGCGCACTGGCGGGAAATGCACAGTGAAGCGATCAAGATCGGTCGCCCGCGGCAGATCTACACCGGCTACGGTGCCCGTGACTACAACGAAATCGCCAATCGCTGAAACCGATTGAATCGAAGGGGATTCAAGGCATGAGCAAACCGGAGATCGAATTCCAGGCGGGCCCCCCGCCCACCGAACTGGCTATCAAGGACATCACTGTCGGCGAAGGCGCCGAAGCGGTGCCCGGCGGCACGGTCGAAGTGCACTACGTCGGCGTGGAATTCGATACCGGCGAGGAATTCGACTCGTCGTGGAACCGCGGCGAATCGATCACCTTCCCGTTGCGCGGTCTCATCCAGGGCTGGCAGGACGGTATCCCGGGTATGAAGGTCGGCGGCCGTCGCCAGCTGACGATTCCGCCGGAGCTGGCCTACGGCCCCGCGGGTGGCGGACACCATCTGTCCGGCAAGACCCTGGTCTTCGTCATCGACCTGCTGGACGCCAAGTAGTCCCACGCGGGGGATGACCCCTCGGTTTCGTTTCGGCCCCCGGAGCACCGGCTCCGGGGGCCGAAACGTCGGCATGACCGGATAGCCACGCCGTCGAAGTGTGGTACCTCCGGCGTGCGGGTCTCAATCCCGCGGTGCCGGGCCCTGCGGGTCGGCGCGATCCACGGGTCGGTTGGGGAGTACCAGCACCAGACGGACTCCGCCGAGATCGCCGTCGTCGAAATAGGCACGCCCGCCATGGAGCTGGGCCTGCTGAGCGACCAGGGCCAGACCCAGGCCGGAACCACCCTTATCGGCCAGGCTGCCGCGCGCGAAGCGGGCGAAAACGGTCGCGCGTTCCCCGGACGGGAGTCCGCGGCCGTTGTCGTCGACCGAGATGACGATGGTGTCGCCGGGGGCACGATGGGCCGACAGCAGCGCCTCGGTCGCCCCGCCGTGCTTGACCGAATTCTTCAGGGCATTGTCCACCGCCAGCCGCAATCCCGCGGGCAGGCCGCGGGTGACCAGTTCGATATCGGTGTCGATGCGGACCGTCAGGCCGGGGTAGTGCCGCATGGCGTCGTGCGCGGCCTGGTCGCACAGCTCCGCGATATCGGTGTCGATATGGTCCCGTTCGGAAGTCAGATCCCCCGAGGCGAGTCGTTCCAGGGCCGACAGTGTCGTTTCCACTCGGCCCTGGCTGCGTTGCAGATCGCCGAGGATCTCGGTGCGCTGCGATTCGTCGAGGTCCAGGGTCGCCAGCACCTCCAGATCGGTGCGCATCGCGGTGAGCGGTGTGCGCAGTTCGTGCGCGGACACCGCGGCGAAATCCCGGGCGGTCTCCAACGCGGCCGCTGTTTCGGTCTGCGCCTGATCGACCCGGTGCAGCATGGTGTTGACCGCGTCCGCCAGCTGTTCGGCCTCCAGGACACCGGAGCTGTCGACGGGTTCGGGCGTACCGTCGCCGTAGCCGGTGCGGGCACCGACCTGGCGGGTGAGCACCACGATGGGCCGGACCGCGCGCCCGCCGAACAACCAGCCGAGACCGGCCGCTGCCGCGATCGCGAGCAGGCCGCCGAACACCACCCAGCGCTGTTGCTGAGCGGTCATCTCCGCTGCCTCGGCCGCGGGAATCCCCAGCGAAACCGAGCGGCCCGTCGGCTGGTTCTCCGTCGTGGTCAGCACCCGGTAGGGGGTTTCGTCGACGGTGACCGTTTTCTCGCCCGGCTCCAGTTCCGGTAACTCCACGGAGCTGGAGGCGAGGACGCGGCTGTCCTCCCGGACGGTCAGTGCCATATCGCGGTCGGGCCCCAGCAGGTTCACCACCCCGACCGCGACCACTGGCTCGATCAGCACGAGCCGTGAAGCGATCCGCAACTGCTGATCGGTCTGTTGCAGATTGTTGTGCTCGATGGCGGGAATCGCGATCGCGCTCACCACGGCCACGATGAGTACCGCCCCGGCCGCCGCCGCCCCGGCGACGCGGGTGCGCAGCGAATACGATCGCCGGCGGCGCCTGCGCCCGGGACGGCCGCCGGTCATTTCGTTTCCCGCAGCACGAACCCGACGCCGCGGATGGTGTGCAGCAACCGCGGCGTGCCGTCGGTCTCCAGTTTGCGGCGCAGATAGCCGACGAATACGTCCACCACATTGGTATCGGCCGCGAAATCGTAGCCCCAGACCAGTTCCAGCAGCCGTTCCCGGCTCAGCACTACCCCCGCGTTCCGCGCCAGCGTCGACAACAGTTCGAACTCCCGTTTGGTCAGTTCTATCTCCCGGCCGTTCAGCAGCGCCCGGTAGCCGGCCGTATCCACCTGCAACGGCCCCACCGAGATGACATCCGGGCCCCCGGCGGCGGGGGCGGTATCGGTGCGCCGCAGCAGCGCTTTGATCCGCGCCACCAACTCGGCCAGGACGAACGGCTTCACCAGATAGTCGTCGGCGCCGGATTCCAGACCAGCGATACGGTCCCCGACCGAGCTACGCGCGCTCAGCACGCAGATCGGTACATCGTTGCCCATCGCACGCAGCGCCGTCACCACCCCGGCCCCGTCCAGGACCGGCATATTCATATCCAGCACGATCGCGTCCGGCGCCTTATCCGACACCGACCGCAGGGCGGCCGCCCCGTCCCGGGCGATACTCACCCGGAACCCGGACAATCGCAGCCCCCGCTCCACCGAGGCGAGGACATCCTCGTCATCGTCGACCACGAGTACCGCCGGGTTGCTGGTCCGCTCCGTCACACCGTCTATTCTGCCTACCTACCCGGTGGATCTCTTCGACCCCCGCAGATGTGTTGGGCGCCGCGGTTCCCGTGAGCGGTGGGGCTCGGGACACCACAGGGGACTCGGCGAAACAGCGGTTTTGCGATCAGCGACCGGCAACCTGTACGAGGGTCCGGGGTAGGTGGGACACCGACCCGACCGGGTGAGGTCCGGGATCCGGCGCCGCCACCGACCCTCATTTCGCGCGTGCGATCCGCCGATCGGAACCGGGGCCGCCGACACCGTGACCGAGGCTGCTCCCCAACGGAAGCGGCGGCCGCCCGTCATGCGATCGGTCCCACTGACCGCCCCGGGATCTCGAATGCCCCCGCAACCCGCACGAGTCGAGTTCTACGGGACACCTCAAAGGGGGGTAGGCCTGTCGCGCCCCGTGGCCGAAGATGCTCGAAGGCCACCTTCCGCGGACGGCCGACCGCACGTCGCATGAGCCGAAAACACAGCTCAGTAGTTCTGGCAGGTGTCCGCTACGCCCTGCAGGGTTGCCCGGAGCTGCTGTGAGCGCGGGTCGTTTTCGGCCTGCTGCGCTTGTTCGGGGTTCTGTTCGATGTACTGCTGCAGTTCGGCGCGGCGCTGTTCGACCGGCTGGTCGAACTTGCTCTGCAGCTGTGCCTTCATATCCGGGTTGTTGTCCAGCATCGCTGCCAGCTCGGGGGCCTGGTCGTGGAGGGCGGCGTCGACCTGGGCGAAGGAGCAGTCGCTGGTGATCAGCGGTTCGGCGAAATCCGTCGGTCCCGCGGAGGCGACCGCGGGGCTCAGGAACGCGGTGACCGCTGCTGCCGCACCGAGGGCGAGGGTGGTCGCGCCGAGCTTGCCGCGGAACCGTGTCGTGGAGTGTGCCATGGGGTTTTACTGCCTCCTACCGTGTCGTGTCGAGCCGGGGCTCGTGGACTGCTTCAGACCGTATTGCCCGGTCTTGGCCGACCGCTGAGGATTTCTTAAGAGGAGTTTGAGTTTTGCGGGGGACGCACGATTCGGGCGAGTTCGTCCAGGACCGTGGGATCTTCGATGGTGGAGGGTATTTCGTAGTTCTCGCCCGCTGTCATGAGGCGCAGTGTTTTGCGCAGGATCTTGCCCGAGCGGGTTTTGGGCAGGGCCGGAACCACCACCGCGTCGTAGAGTCCGGCGACCGGACCGATCTGTTTCCGGACACGTTCGCTCAATTCGTCGCGCAGACTTTCCGGGTCGACGACGGCGTCGGCTTTGAGAACAACATATGCGATGGGCCGTTGCCCTTTGAGTTCGTCGGGTAGTCCGATCACGGCGCATTCCGCGACAGCTTCGTGCCCCGCGACGGCGGCTTCGATACTGCCCGCGGAAAGCCGGTGCCCGGCCATATTGATCACATCATCGCTGCGGCCGAGTACGAACAGGTAGCCGTCCTCGTCGAAATAGCCCGAATCGCCGGTGAGGAAATGTCCGGGATAGGCGGACAGATAGGACCGCCGGTAGCGCTCTTCGTCGCGCCACAGACCGGTGAGCGCGCCGGGTGGCAGGGGTAGGCCGATGACGATATTGCCCTCGGCTCCGGCGGCCACGGGATTACCGGAGGAGTCCAGTACCCGTAATCGGTAGCCGGGCACCGGTACCGATGCCGAGCCGGGTTTGATCGGCAACTGTTGCAGGCCCAGCGGATTGGCGCATATCGGCCAGCCGGTTTCGGTCTGCCACCAGTGGTCCACCACCGGGCAGTCCTCGCGATCCTCGAGCAGCGTGTCCGCGGCCCAGCGATAGGTGGCCGGATCGAGCCGTTCACCCGCGCAGAACAGTGAACGTAGTGAGCTGAGGTCGTGTTCGCGGGCGAATGCGGCGGCCGGATCGGCGCGGCGGATGGCCCGCAGTGCGGTGGGGGCGGTGAACAGAGTGTGCACGCGGTGTTCGGCGACCACCCGCCAGAAGGCGCCGGCATCCGGTGTACCCACGGGTTTGCCCTCGTAGAGCAGTGTGGTGGCGCCGGCCAGCAGGGGCGCGTAGACGATATAGGAGTGGCCGACGACCCAGCCCACATCGGAGGCGGCCCAGATGACCTGACCGGGCCCCACATCGTAGATATTGCGCATGGACCAGGCCAGGGCCACGGCATGCCCGCCGTTGTCACGGACCACGCCCTTCGGCTTCCCGGTCGTACCCGAGGTGTACAGCACGTACAGCGGGTCGGTGGCCGCGACCGAAACGGGTTCGGCGGGTTCGGCATCGCGGACCGCGGTATCCCAGTCCAGCCACCGTACGGCTCCGTCGGCGGCGGGCATTCCGTCGAGGTCGGGGAAGTCGGTGCGCTGTTTCACCAGGACCGCTCGCGCAGCGGTGGTTTCGGCCAGTTCGAGCGCTTCGCCCACGATGGGTGGGTAGGCGATGGCGCGGTTCGGTTCCAGCCCCCCTGACGCTGTCACGATCAGGACGGGTTCGGCATCGTCTAGGCGGGCGGCCAGTTCGGGGGCGGCGAATCCACCGAAAACGACGGAATGCACCGCTCCGATGCGGGCGCAGGCCAGCATCGCGATCACTGCCTCGGGAATCATCGGCAGATAGATCACGACCCGGTCACCTGCGGTAACGCCCAGGTCGCGCATCGCTCCGGCGAAGCGGGCGACTTCGTCGCGGAGCTCGGCGTAGGTCAAGACCTGTTTCGTGCCGGTCATCGCCGAGTCGTAGATCAGTGCCGGCTGTTCGGCACGGCCGGCCGCGATATGCCGGTCGAGGGCGTTGTAGCAGGTGTTGAGGCGGGCGCCCGGGAACCACCGTGCGGAGCGGCGATCGGTGTCGAGGGCCTGTTCAGGGGGTAGATCCCAATCGATGGCCGAAGCCGCGCGGGTCCAGAACTCGGCCGGATCGACCAGACTGGTCTGATAGACCGGTCGATACTCGTTCCTCGCGTTCACCCGTGCTCCCTAGCCTCGCAGCAATCCTCGCCTCGATAGATCAGCACGATTGTGGCAGACTTCACGCGACCCCCCGTCGGGTGTCGCGACCATGGCTTATGCCTGTAACCGGCTGGTCAATGTGCGTGAACCCGGGCTGAGTACACCAAGAAGTTATTGATCCGTTAGAATCTGATGACACAAATTCGGTCCGTCGTAGACGCAATTTCTCGGCCAGCCGCGACCCACGGGCAGCTCCACCCGTCGAGCCACTATGCGAGTGTGGAGTTCCGCTGATGGTGCATGGCTGGGGCCAGGTTGGAAAGTGAGTGGGAATGCGTGACGCCGCTAGGTCCGGCACGAAGCGCTGGGCGCTGAGTAACTGGGACCTTCGCTGGAAGGTTACGGCCGTGCTGGCCGTGCCATTGGCGGTCGCGGTCGGGCTCGGCGTGTCCAGGATTTCGGCGGAATGGAGCAACGCGAACCGGCTGGGTTCCGCTTCGGAGAACGTCAGCATCGTTCCTTCCGTCCTCGATCTCAGTACGGCCACGTCCGCGACGGCGGGTTCTCAGGTGATCGCCATCGCGCCGGGCCGGTCGATGGTCACCGAGGACAACCTGACCGCCCTGGACAAGGCGATCACCTCGGCCGAATCCGCGCTCGGCGAACTCGACGATCTACCGGTGGCGCGGCAGGCGCTCACGGAGATGATCGATCAGGCCAAGGGAGTCCGGGCCGGCGGTATGGCGCCGTCGAATCTGCCTCCGGATCAGGCCGTGCAGGTCCTCGACAAAGCTCGTAACGCGGGTGTCCGGGCCGTGGAGTCCATTCTCGGCGAGATCGGTGACGCATCGATCGATCCGGCGAAACTCCGGCTCGTCGACGCGCTGAACCTGCGTTCCACCATGGTCGGTGAGATCACCGCGGCGGCGGAACTGCTGCGCAACCAGGAATCCGGCGAACAGGCCTACCGCACCGCGACCAATACCGAACGCGCCCTGCTGAACATTCTGAGTCAGCGTTACAACCCCGAGGATCCCGATATCGCGATCCTGCGCCAGGGCATCGACAACCGTTCCGGAATGCTCGAGACCCCGGAGGCACAGGCCGGTCGGCTGCCGCTGGGTGAGGCCCGGCAGTCGCTGCTGGACAGCACCGCGACCACCGACAAACTGATCGCCGAGGCCACCGCCTCGATCGACGACGGTGTGCGGAAGATGGCCGACAAGGCGCTGTCCGACGCGGTCGTCTACTCGATCGTCGTGCTGCTCACGATTCTGGCGGCGCTGCTGCTCGCGGTCTTCGTGGCCCGGTCGATGATCGTGCCGCTGCACCGGCTGCGCCTGGCCGCCCTGCGCGTGGCCGAAAGCGATCTGCCCGACGAGGTCGCCCAGCTCCGTACCGGCGCCTCGCCGGAGGAAGTACCGCTCGAACCGATGCCCATCCGGTCCGAGGAGGAGATCGGCCAGCTGGCTCGCGCGATCGACGATATCCACGGGCAGGCGCTGCGGCTGGCCAGTGATCAGGCGCAGATGCGTTCCCAGGTCAACGATATGTTCGAGACTCTGGCCCGGCGCAGCAAATCCCTTGTCGACCACCAGCTCAGCCTCATCGAGGCGATGGAGTACGACGAGAAGGATCCGCGTCTGCTGGAGAACCTCTTCCGGCTGGACCACCTCGCCGCGCGTATGCGCCGTAACGGCGACAACCTGCTGATCCTCGCCGGTACCAAACAGCGCCGCGCCAAATCCGCGCCCGTCGAGATCGCCGACGTGCTGCGCGCCGCGATCTCCGAGGTCGAGGACTACGAGCGCGTCAAGCTCGGTGCCACCCCGCGCGGTGCGCTGATCGAACCGGCCGCCTCCGATATGGCGCACCTGTTCGCCGAGCTCCTGGACAACGCGCTGCGCGCTTCGCCGCCGGAGACGGATGTGAAGTTCACCTTCGCGCAGGCACACGATCAGGGTCTGCTCATCGAGGTCGCCGACCGCGGTATCGGTATGCCGCCGAGCGAGATGGCCGAGATCAACCGCCGTCTGGAGAACACCGCCGAACCCGGTCCGGATACCGCGCGCCATATGGGTCTGTTCGTCGTGGGCCGGCTCGCGGAACGGCACGGTCTCAATGTGCGGCTGCGTCCGACCTTCGATACCGCCCGTGATCCGGGCGTCACCGTCACCGTGCATGTGCCGATGAGCCTGATCGTCGCGGGGGAGACCCAGATCCTCCCGCTGGCGACCGGTTCCGGCCCGCAGGCGGTCGTCGCGAACGACGCCGGCAAGAAGAAGCCCGAGGAATCCCCGGACGAGGCCGCCGCGGCCGCATTGCGCAACGCCGCGGGCGGACCCTCCATGCAGACCCGCGGTATCAGCCGCACCGCCGCCGGCAACATGATGGTCACCGTCGATCCCGGGATGAGCGGTCCGCTGCCCGCGGTCGAGCGACCCAAACCGCCGGAGCGCCCGGCCACCCCCGCCCCGCTGGGCGCCGGCGGGCTGCCGCAGCGGCAGCCGGGTAACGCCATGGCCGGTGGTTCCCGTGAAGGGGAGCAGGGCACCACCAGCCTCCGGGAGGCCAGCGCGGGCAGTACCGCGCAGCGCGGCAAACTGGCCGCGGCCAGCCTGCCCAAACGCAATCTGGGGTCGGGCGGTGCCACACCGACTCTGCCGCCGCGTGCGTCGAGCGAAAGTGCCACACCGACACTCCCGCCGCGTACCCCGGGCGGACCGGCCGCGGGCGGCCCGCCGCCGCGCGAGCCCAAGATCGGTCCGGGTGGGCTGCCGCAGCGTCAGCCGGGTACCGCCGGTGCGCCGCAGCCGGGCCCGGGCGGATTGCCGCAGCGCCAGCCCGGTGCCAACGGTGCGCCCGGCAGCCGCCGGGAGGCCGCACCGGCCCGCTCGGAAGAAGAGCGCCCGACCGAAACCGCATCCGAAACGGCCGCGCCGCCGCGCGGCGCCGGATCGCTGCCCACCCGGCAGCCCGGTCAGCAGCGGCCGAACGGTCTGCCGCAACGGGATCCGGGTGCCAACGGCGCGCCGGCCCGCGACAACGGGACTTCCGGTCTGCCGCAGCGTGGTCCGGCCGCGGGTGGTCCGGCCCGGCGTGAACCGGAACCGCGTCCCGCCACCGAATCTCCGTCCGGTGGGCTGCCCACCCGACGGGACCCCGGTGCCACCGGTCTGCCGCAGCGGGACACCTCCGGTGAACTGCCGGCCCAGCGGGGCCCGGCGACCGGTGGCGGATTGCCGCGGCGCGACACCTCCGGCGAACTGCCCACCCAGCGTCCGGCCGCGCCCGGTGGGTTGCCGTCGCGGCGGGAAGCGCCGGGTAACGGTCTGCCGCAGCGTCCGGCCGCCGGTAACGGTCTGCCGCAGCGCCCGGCGCCCGGTGGTGGTCTGCCGCAGCGTCCGGCTGCCGGTAACGGTCTGCCGCAACGTCCGGCGCCCGGTGGTGGTCTGCCGCAGCGCGGCGCCCCGGCCGAGAACGGCCGCCCGGGTCCGGAGGGTTCGAACGGCCTGCCGCGGCGGGACACCACGGCGCCGAACCGGCAACCGCAGACCGGTGGTGAGCCGGGTGCGCTGCCACGGCGGGAGCCCGGCGGCTACACCGCCGAACGGTTCGACAACCCGCCCGGTGTGGCGCTGCCACGCGAGCCGGAACCCGCCGAAGGCTCCGCGGCGGCACGCGAACCCGGTCGACACAGCTACAAATCCAACCCGGCGAAAACCGCGTCGTTCTTCCAGACCCGGCTGCAGCCGGCCGAGGAGACCGACAGCGTGCTGGGTGGGACGCCCATCTTCGCGGAGATGATGTCGGCATGGCTTTCGGATTCCGATACCGATCGCTCCCAGGCCGTCGCGTCCTTCGACTCACCCGGCGACGAGGGCTGGACAGCGGCCCGGCGAGCCAGCGAAGTCGAGCCCGAGCCTCGCACCGCGGCGGGTCTGCCACAGCGTAATCCGGGTAACCGATTGGTACCCGGCGCCGTCAACGGGGCCCAGGAGCGTACGCCGAGTCGCAATCCCGACACGATCCGGTCTAGTTTGAGTCGGCACCAGCAAGGTGTTCGGGATGGCCGTGCAATGAGAGCAATGAACCTAACCGGAGACAAAGGAGACCGATGAACCCCGAACTAGGTGGTACGAACCGTCAGTTGGATTGGCTGGTTTCGAACTTCGCAGGCGAGGTTCCTGGCGTAGCCCATGCCGTCCTGGTCTCGGCCGACGGCCTGCTGATGGCGGCGAGTGCCCAACTACCGGTCGATCGGGCCGAGCAGCTCTCGGCGGTCACGGCCGGACTGGCGAGTCTCTCGGTGGGTGTGTCCAACCTGTTCGAAGGCGGCACGGTACTGCAGTCCGTCGTCGAAATGGAGCACGGCTACCTGCTGCTGATGGCAGTGGGCGACGGGTCATATCTCGCGGTGCTGACCAATACGTCCTGTGATATCGGACAGGTCGGCTACGAGATGGCTTTGTTGGTCGAACGCGTGGGCCAGACAGTTCAGGCCACTCCGCGCGTCACGATGGGTTCCTGATGGTGGGATGGACATAGAGGATCACCGCGTGGGAGGCTCCGAGCCCAGTCTCGTGCGTCCGTACTCGCTGACCGCCGGTCGTACCCGACCGAAGGTGGAGTTGGCGCTCGAGGCTCTCGTTGCGTCCCATCCCATATCGCTCGAACGCCAGTACGAACTGAGCAATATCGAAAACTCGATAGTCGAGTTGTGCAGGGAGTCGCCGTCGGTCGCCGAACTAGCGGCTCGACTGGGTATACCGATCGGGGTGGCGCGTGTACTTGTAGCGGACCTGATCGAAGCCGGGCATGTCCGCGTTTCGGCGACTTTGAAAGACGATTCCAGCGACGATGAACGTCGCGAGCTGATCGAAAGGGTTCTCAGTGGACTCCGGCGTATATGATTCGACGGCACAGGTCGATACCCGCCAGACCAAGCCGACTTCGGCGAAGATCGTGGTCGCAGGTGGGTTCGGCGTGGGCAAAACGACGCTGGTGGGGGCAGTTTCGGAAATCGTCCCGTTGAGAACCGAGGCTCTGGTGACAAACGCCAGTGCCGGGATCGACAGTCTCGCGGGTATCGAGAGCAAATCCACCACCACGGTGGCCATGGACTTCGGCCGGATCAGTCTGGCCGATGATCTGGTGCTGTACCTGTTCGGCACCCCGGGCCAGTACCGCTTCTGGTTCATGTGGGACGACCTCATCCGCGGTGCGATCGGCGCGGTCGTGCTGATCGACACCCGTCGGCTCGAGGACAGCTTCGCGGCGGTCGACTACTTCGAGGCGCGCAACCTACCGTTCCTCGTGGCGCTCAACCAGTTCGACGACGCTCCGATGTACCCGATCGAGGATATCCGGCAGGCGCTGGCCGTTCCGGCCGATGTGCCGATCATGCCGATCGATGCGCGACGCCGGGAACCGGCCAAGGAAGCATTGGTGCGGCTGACCGAGTACGCGCTGCAGAAGGTCACCCGGGGCTACTGATCCGGCTGCCCGTCATACTGGTCGGCGTGCCGGTGTGGACAGACGCGGTGCCGGGCGTGCCGGGGCGGCTCGGATGACACCGCCGCGAATCGGCTCCCGGCAACTGCTCGAGGCGCTGCTGGATCCGGGCTCCTTCGTGAGCTGGGATGCTCCGCCGCTGGAGGTGGCGCGGACCGGTACCTACCGGTCCGCGCTCACCCGCGCGAGCGCTGCGGCGGGTACCGACGAATCGGTGCTCACCGGCGAGGGCCTGTTGCGGGGACGGCCGATCGCGGTCATCGCGTGCGAGTTCGGATTCCTGGCCGGATCGGTGGGGGTGGCCGCGGCCGAGCGAATCGTCACCGCGGTGGAGCGTGCCACCGAGCTGGGGCTGCCGCTGGTCGCCTCACCTACGTCGGGCGGCACCAGGATGCAGGAGGGCACCCTCGCCTTCGTCCAGATGGTGAAGATCGCCGGGGCGGTGACAGCGCACAAATCGGCCGGCCATCCCTATGTGGTGTATCTGCGGAATCCGACCATGGGCGGCGTATTCGCCTCGTGGGGATCGCTCGGGCATATCACCTTCGCCGAGCCGGGCGCGCTCATCGGGTTCCTCGGGCCCCGGGTGTACGAGGCGCTCTACGGTCATCCGTTTCCCGAAGGGGTGCAGACGGCGGAGAACCTGTACCACAACGGGGTGATCGACGGGGTCGTCGAAATCAGTGTGTTCCGGCGGATCGCGCACCGCGCGCTCAGTGTCTTCAGCGGGACCCCGCGGCCGCACGATACGGCGAAAACCGCTGCCGCCCTGGAGGTCCGCCCCGGAGGTCCCGCCGCCGGGGCTTGGGAGTCGGTACTGGCTTCGCGGCGGCCGGATCGACCGGGCCTGCGCGACCTGTTGCGCCGGACCACGCAGCGGGTACCACTGAGCGGTACCGGCCAGGGGGAGACGGATCGGACGGTCGTCCTGGCCCTCGCCCGCTTCCACGGCCGACCGTGTGTGGTCTTCGGGCACGATCGCGCCCACCAGGATCCCGAGCACACCATGGGTCCGGCCGCGCTCCGGGAAGCACGTCGCAGTATGCAGCTCGCCGCCGAACTCCGGTTACCGCTGGTGCTGGTGATCGATACGATCGGTGCCGCACTGTCCAAGGAGGCCGAGGAACGCGGTCTGGCTCCCGAGATCGCCCGGTGCCTGGCCGATCTGGTGACACTGCGGACCCCGACGATCTCGGTCCTGCTCGGCCAGGGGACGGGCGGCGGTGCGCTCGCGCTGCTGCCCGCCGACCGGGTGCTCGCGGCCGCCCACGGATGGCTCGCGCCGCTGCCGCCGGAAGGTGCCAGTGCCATCGTCCATCGGGATACCGGGCACGCCCCGGAACTCGCCGCGGCGCAACGTATCAGGTCGGTGGATCTGCTGGCCGACGGGATCGTCGACCGGATCGTGCCCGAATATCCCGATGCCGCGGACGAACCGGTCGATTTCACCCGCCGTATGGTCGCGGCGATCGCCGGAGAACTCGCGGCACTGAGTACGCAGCCTCCGGCCGACCTGCGGGTGCTCAGGCAGCGCCGCTATCGCAGGCTGGGAGTGCCGGCCGCGGGCGGTGTGGATCCGCGACCCGGCGCCGGGTGAGGTTCGACGCCTTTCGCGGGCCGGCCCCCGGTGCTCAGGACTCCGGCTCGGGATCCCGCCTGCGCCAGGCCAGGATCATGGCAGGTGCGCAACCACCGGCCAGCAGGGTCGCGAGGAGCATCACACCGCCCGCGTAAGCGGTGCGGAAGGCATCGGCTTGCGGGAACAGCGCACCGCTCCAGACGAGATACATCACCGGGAACACCGACAGGCTCTGAGTCACTGTCAGGCCCAGGGACCGGGCGGTCTCGCGCTGGGCGAATTCCAGTTCGTCCAGAGTATCGGCCGGTGCGTTGTCCTGGGCATCGGCGACGATGCGCACCATGACCCAGGACGGTAGGAAGAGCAGTACGCCGAACCCGCCCAGCAACGCGGCCCATTCGAGCCCGAAGGCGCACAGCAGCCCGGCCACGAGGACCAGCGTGAGTGCGACGATCACCGTGATCACCAGGGCACGCCGGCGTCGCGTCGTGCGCCAGCGCGGCAGCATCCCGGCGATCTGTTTCTCCCGGATCAGCCAGCGCCGGACGCGGTAGGCCTCGTAGCGTTCGAGCAGGGTTTTCGGTTCGGTGGCAGCAGTCACGACGGCTGTCCTTTCTCGCGGGAATACACCTCGGCCGATAGCGGTGTGAACTCGGTTCTGGAGAACACCGCCTCCACCGGCAGCCGGAACACCTCGCAGATACGCAGGGCCAGATCCAGGCTCGGATAGTGGTTACCGCGTTCGAGCGCGCCGATGGTCTGGGGGTTGACGTTCACCGCTTCGGCCAGGGCGGCCCGAGACATCCGGTGTTCGGCCCGCAGTACGGCTATTCGGTTGAATATCGGCAGGGTTTCGCCGCGTCTTACTGGGCTCACACAATGAAGTGTTGTAAAAACACAACATTTTGTCAAATGATTGCGTCTTCGGAAGCCGGCCGGACACGGACCGCGCGTTCGTTGACCTGCCGCCGAAGCGCTTCTACCGTCGAGGCGGTGACCACTAGACGTGAGACGGGCGTAGTGCCTCCGATCGTGTTGAACGACGGGAGCCTGATCCCGCAACTGGGCTTCGGGGTGTTCCAGGTACCGGAGGACCAGGTGTTCGACACTGTCACCGCCGCGCTGGACGCGGGTTACCGCAGTATCGACACCGCGGCGATCTATGGAAACGAGGAAGGCACCGGACGTGCCATCCGGCACTTCGGACTACCCCGCGACGAGGTCTTCGTCACGACGAAACTATGGAACTCCGACCAGGGCTACGACTCCACCCTGCGCGCGTTCGACGCGAGTCTGCAGCGGCTGGGACTGGACTACCTGGACCTCTACCTCATCCACTGGCCGGTGCCGTCCGCCGATCGCTTCGTGGACACCTTCCGCGCGTTCCAGCGGCTGAAGGCGGACGGGCGGGTCCGTTCCATCGGTGTCTCCAACTTCCGGATTCCCGATCTGGACCGGCTCATCGCCGAAACCGGGGAAACCCCCTCGGTCAACCAGATCGAGTTACATCCCGGACTGGCCCAGCTCGAATTACGCGACTACCACGCGGAACACGCCATCGCCACCGAGGCATGGAGTCCACTGGGACAGGGCGCGCTGCTCGGCGATCCGGTGATCACCCGGATCGCCACCGAGGTGGACCGCAGCCCGGCGCAGGTGATCATCCGCTGGCATCTGCAACTCGGCAATGTGGTGATCCCGAAATCCGTCACACCCGCCCGGATCGTGGAGAACTTCGACATCCTCGGGTTCGAACTGTCGGCCGAGCAGATGCAGGCGATCTCGGACCTGGACACCGGAACACGCACCGGTGCCGACCCGAACACCTTCGCGGTGGGCCTGGAGAACTGAGCTGTGTTATCGGCGGCGCCTTCGGCGCCGCGGGGTGGGGCCCTATCAACCCCGGGTCTTCACTCCTTCGCTCAGTCGCTGCGCTCCTTCGCTACGTCGCTCCAGAACCGGGGCGGGCCCCACCGCTGAAGGTAGACCCATCCGGAGTGGGTGGAAGGTTGTGGAGTGTGGCGCCTCTACGGGCTGGGTGGGCGCACGGCATTTGTAGGTGCTCATCGGCTGCCGGTCTGTAGGCGGTCGGCTGCGTACTGGAACCGGTATGGGCTCCACCTGCGGATGGCCGGCCGTCCGGAGTAGACGCAAGTTGTGTGTGGGGTGTGCCTCGACTGGGCGGGTGGGTTCACGGCATTTGTAGGTGCTCATCGGCTGCCGGTCTGTAGGCGGTCGGCTGCGTACTGGAACCGGTATGGGCTCCACCTGCGGATGGCCGGCCGTCCGGTGCAGACGCAAGCTGTGTTGTGCGGTGCGCCTCGACGGGCCGGGTGGGTTCACGGCGTTCGTAGGTGTTCACTGGTTGCCGGTCTGTGGGCGGTCGACAGCGCGTACTCCGGAACCGGGCCCGTCCGCGGATACCGATCGCCCGGGGGGTGGTGTCCGCGAACGGGACGGTCTCCCGACGCCGAGATCGGGCCCTCGAGCCTTCCGGGGCCGGTCATGCTCCTGTGGCAGAGTGGGCAGTAACGCATTGTTATCGGCCGTTTGTATCGGTATTCGTTCAGCGGGGAAGGACAAACATGCTCGGGGTCAGCCGTGACGGCGATGTCGTCACTATCGAATTACAGCGCGAAGAGCGGCGTAACGCGCTGAACCTGGATCTGGTCATCCAGCTCCGGGAAGCGCTGTCCAATGCCCGCCGTGACTCCCGGGTCGTCGTGATAACGGGTCGCGGCCCGGTGTTCAGCGCGGGGGCGGATCTGGACGGTGTGTATTCCACCGAATTCCTCGACGCCCTGCTCGATATGCTGCACGAGGTCGAGGCCATGCCGGTCCCCGTGATCGCCGCGTTGAACGGTCCCGCGCTCGGCGCGGGTGTGCAGCTCGCGATGGCGGCCGATCTGCGGGTCATGGCCCAGGACTCCTACCTCGCCATACCGGCCGCGAAACTCGGTATCTCCGTAGACCGCTGGACCACCCGCCGGCTGGTCTCGCTGATCGGTGGCGGTCCGGCCCGGACCGTACTGCTCGGTGCCGAGCCGATCTCGGCATCCGACGCCTACACCTTCGGTTTCGCCAATCGGCTCGGCACCGCGGCCGATGCCCAGGGCTGGGCGAAGTCCATTGCCGAACTGGCGCCGCTGTCGCTACGCCATCTGAAACTGGAACTCAACGACGACGGCACCCGGGAACCGGCCAACAACGAACAGCAGGCCGCATTGGCGGCGGCATGGTCCAGCGCGGATGCCGAAGAGGGCAGGAACGCCCGGCAGGAGAAGCGTCCGGCCAAGTTCGTGGGCGAATGATGAGGCCACGTGCTGTCGCCGCGGCCGCGGCCGGTCTGGCCGGAATGACCGTATTCGGCTGGGTGGCGCGGGCCCTGGACGGGTTACCGGCCGCGCTCGGAGCTTCGGTCTCCGCGATCGCGCCCACCGCCACCGGGGCTCGCAGCTACCGCGACCGCCAGTTCCACAACACCGAACCGGCGTCGCCGATCATCGTGCGTGACAATCCGACCGGTCTGCTGTCGATGGTGGCCGGTATGCGGGCGGGCCGCCCGAAGAGCGCGGTACCGCTGGCCGAACCCGAACAGCCGGACGCGGCCGCCGACCTCGCGGTCACCTGGTACGGGCATGCCAGCGCGCTGATCGAGGTCGACGGGTACCGGGTGCTCGCCGACCCGGTGTGGAGCGAGCGGGTCTCGCCGTCCCGGCTGGTCGGCCCGTCCCGGATCCATCCGGTGCCGGTCGCCCTGGACGCGCTGCCGCGGGTGGACGCCGTGATCATCTCGCACGACCACTACGACCATCTCGACTCCGCCACCATCACCACCCTGGTGCGCACCCAGCAGGCGGTTTTCGTGGTGCCTATCGGGGTCGGCGCGCATCTGCGGCACTGGGGCGTACCGGAGGACCGGATCGTCGAACTGGATTGGGGCTGCGCGTATTCGCTGTCCACCCCCGGTGACGACCGTCCCGAACTCACCGTCGTCTGTGCCGAGGCCCGGCACTTCTCGGGCCGCGGCCTCGTCCGCAACACCACCCTCTGGGCCGGCTGGGCGCTCGTGGGCCCGGAACACCGGGCGTATTTCGGTGGCGATACCGGCTTCACCAAGGCGTTCGCGGCGACCGGAGCGCAGTGGGGTCCGTTCGATCTGACCCTGCTGCCGATCGGCGCCTACGACTCGCACTGGGCCGATATCCACATGAACCCGGAGGAAGCGGTGCGCGCCCACGCCGACCTCTGCCTCGGCGAGCCGGAGCACGGTGTGCTGGTACCGATCCACTGGGCGACGTTCAACCTCGCACCCCATCCCTGGGCCGAACCGGTCCGCCGCCTGGTGGACGCGGCCGCGGCGGCGGATACCGAGATCGCGGTGCCGCTGCCCGGTCAGCGGCTCGATATTCGTGACCTCCCGCCGGGGCGCCGGTGGTGGGAAGATATGGAGTGAACACTTCCGCACGGTGACAGGGAAGGAATCGGCTATGAGCTTGATGGACAACCTGAAGAATCTGGTCGGCAAGGGGCAGGAAACAGCCGCCAAGAACTCGGACAAGATCAACCAGGCCGTGGACAAGGCCGGGGATTTCCTCGACGAGAAGACCAAGGGCAAGTATTCGGACAAGATCCAGAAGGGTAAGGAGGCCGCCCGCAAGGTGGTCCCGCCGGAGCAGCCGGGCGGTCCCGGGCAGCCCGGCGGACCGGGACCGGATCCGCGTCCGTGATCCGAATACCAGCGAACGGGGTTGTTGGCCCCCGGACGTGATCCGGGGTGCCCCGGAGTTTCGGAGGTGAACCCGGGCAGCCGGATATCGAAGTCCGGCTGAGCAACCCGGACAAAGTGCTGTATCCGGACACCGGCACCACCAAAGGTGCGGTGATCGAGTACTACGCCGAGATAGCCCCGGCCATGCTGCCGCATCTGGCCGGTCGTCCGGTCACCCGTAAACGCTGGCCGGACGGGGTGGCCGCATCGTCGTTCTTCGAGAAGAATCTCCCCGCCGGCACCCCGTCCTGGGTGCCGCGCCGCACGCAGCGGCATTCCGGCCGCGAGGTGACCTACCCCGTCATCTCCTCTCAAGCGGGACTGGTCTGGCTGGGTCAGCAGGCGGCGCTGGAGATCCATGTGCCGCAGTGGCGCTTCGACGGCGACGAGCCTGGTCCGGCGACGCGGCTGGTGTTCGATCTCGATCCCGGCCCGGGTGCCGGTCTGGCCGAATGCGCGCGGGTCGCGCTCGGGATCCGGGATATGGTCGGCCAGATCGGTATGCGCGCCTACCCGCTGACCAGCGGTAGCAAAGGTATCCATCTCTATGTTCCGCTGGATCGGACGTTGAGTCCGGGCGGGGCCTCGACGGTGGCCAAACAGGTGGCCGAGAACCTGGAGAAACTGCTACCCGACCTGGTGACGGCCACCATGGCGAAGAAGGTCCGCGCCGGCAAGGTGTTCCTGGACTGGAGCCAGAACAATCCGGCGAAGACGACGATCGCACCGTATTCGCTGCGTGGCCGGGCCGAACCGAACGCGGCGGCGCCGCGCAGCTGGGACGAGATCGCGGACGGCGCGAATCTGCGGCAGCTGCGATTCGAGGAGGTGCTGCGCCGATACCGGTCCGACGGTGATCTGCTCGCGGGTCTCGATCCGCCGCTCGACGACGCCCTGACGAAGTACCGGTCCATGCGGGATCCGGCGCGGACCCCCGAACCGGTGCCCGCCGCGCCACCGCGCTCCGGCGCCGGCGACCGGTTCGTCGTGCACGAGCACCACGCGCGCCGGCTGCACTGGGATGTCCGGCTGGAACGCGACGGCGTCCTGGTCTCGTGGGCGGTACCCAAGGGGCCACCGGAGGATTCCCGGCAGAACCGGCTCGCTGTGCATACCGAGGACCATCCGCTGGAGTATCTGGATTTCCACGGCACGATCCCGGCCGGTGAGTACGGCGGCGGCGAGATGTCGATCTGGGATACCGGCACCTACCGGGCCGAGAAATGGCGGGACGACGAGGTGATCGTGGTCCTGCGCGGTAACCGGCTCGACGGCCGGTACGCGCTGATCCGTACCGAGGGCGATCAGTGGCTCATGCATCTGATGAAGGATCGGCCCGCTCCCGCGGGCGATCTGCCGCGTGGACTGAAACCCATGCTGGCGACGACCGGCGAGGTGGCCGGACTACCGGAATCGGAATGGGTCTTCGAACGCAAATGGGACGGCTTCCGGCTCATTGTGGAGATCGACTCCGGGACAATGCGGTTGCGCAGCCGTGCGGGCAACGATGTCACCACCCACTATCCCCAGCTCGCCGAACTGGCCGCCGAGCTGGCAACCCATCAGGTGGTGCTGGACGGAGAGATCATCGTCCGTGATCCCGGCGGCGCGGTGAATATCGCGCTGCTGAAGGCGAACCCGCGGCGCGCGGAATTCGTGGCGTTCGATCTGCTCTACCTCGACGGCACCTCGCTGTTGCGCAAACGCTACAGCGACCGTCGCCGGGTCCTGGCGGCGCTGGCCGCCACCGCGCCCGCGCTGTGGGTACCGCCACCCTACGCGGGCAGCGGGGCGGACGCGGTGCGACAGAGCGAACAGGACGGCGTGGAAGGGGTGGTCGCCAAACGGCTGGATTCGGTGTACCTGCCCGGGACCCGCGGCCACGCCTGGGTGAAACAGCGCAACTGGCGGACTCAGCGGGTGGTGGTCGGCGGGATGCGGCGCAGCCGGGCCCGGCCGTTCGCATCGCTGCTGGTGGGCATCCCGGCCGCAGACGGCCTGGTGTACGCGGGCCGGGTGGGCACGGGTTTCGGCGATGCGAGTATGCGCGAGCTGGCGACCCGGCTGCACCGCCTGGAACGGAAGACCAGCCCGTTCACCGACGATATGTCCGCCGACGAACGCCGCGACGCGATCTGGGTGACGCCGAGGGTCGAAGGCACTGTGCGGTATATGGATTGGACCGAGACCGGCCGGCTCTGGCATCCGGCTTGGCTGGGCGAACTGTGAGCGCCGTCGCTGTCCGGGATGCGCCCCGTGTCCCGAATTCGCTGGGTACTGTGATGCTCGAGCGAGTTCGGGACAAGGAGTAGACGGTGGATTTCAAGGGCTTGGCGAACAAGGCACTGGGTTTGGCACGCAAGAACGCCGACAAGGTGGACCCGCTGATCGAGAAGGTCGGCGACGCGGTCGACAAGAAGACCGGCGGTAAGTACGCGGGGCAGGTGGACAAGGCCCAGGAAGCGGCGCGGAAAGCGGTGCGCGACCAGAAGAAGTGATCGCGGGCGAACCGCCGGGGCCGGCGGCATCACATCACTACGGGGGACCGCACGATATCGCACGTTGTGTGCGGTCGCCCCAGTAGGCTCGGCGCCGCGCGGGTCAGATCAGTAGTTCGGCGGTGAGCGCTCCGGCGCAGACCGCTACCACCACTGCCAGGGCCAGGGCGTCGGTGCGGCCGGGAGTGGCCGGGCGGGCGGTCAGCTGCCCCGTCCCGCCCCGTGCCGTGATGGCTTCGCCCAACTCCCCGGCGCGCCGGGTGGATACCGCCATGGCGGCGGTGAGGATATCGATCACCGGATCGGTGGTGCGGTGCAGCAGATCGGGTTTGGGACGTAGCCGGCGGGCGGCGCGCAGAATACGGATCTCCTCCAGCAGCAGCGGTAGCCCGCGCAGGGTGAGGGCGACCACCACTGCCAGTTCGTCCACCGGAACGCGCAGTCTGCGCAACGGGCGACCGAGAGTGGCGAGCGCGGGTGCGATTTCGCTCATGGGGGTGGTCCAGGCGATGAGCATGGACGCCGCCACCAGGATCAGCCCGAACACCACCACCTGCGCGTAGCGCAGTACGGCGGCACCACCGACGGGCACATTGATCAGCGCGCCCAATCCGATCAGCAGCCAGAACAGGAACGGCAGCCGCGGCAGCACGCCGAGCGGTAGCCGTGCCACGAGACCGATCGCGATCAGGAACACGATCATGATGCCGAGGATCGGCCAGCTCGGCAGGACCATCAGCAGCAAACTGATCAGGAACGCGGCGATCATCTTGGTACCGGCCCACAGATTGTGGACCGGGCTGGTCACCGGGACCCGGCGCAGCAGCACCGTGCTCATCGCGTACCTCCGTGGTCGATACCGTGGGCGTCGCCGCCGCGTAACCGCCAGGCGGGGCCCGGGGCCGGGTGGTGCGCCGGACCGGGTGGGACGGGTGGAATGGGCGCGGTATCGGCCTCCGTCCCGGGGGCGGTGACCGGTGCGGCCTCGGTTTCCGGGATCCGGCCCGCACGCAGGTGGACGGTGCGGTCGCAGATGGCGGCCACATCCTCGACATCGTGTGAGATGACGATCAGCGTGAGTCCCGAATCACGGAGGCGGGCCAGCAGTTCGACGATATCGGCGCGGCCCTCCGGGTCCAGCCCGGCCAGCGGTTCGTCCAGGACGACCACCTGCGGATGAGCGGCGACGATGGCCGCCAGCACCACCCGCTTCGCCTGGCCACCACTGAGTTCTTCGATGGACCGGGTGGTCAGGGCGCGGTCCAGTCCGACGGCGTCGAGCGCCTTGCCCACGGTGCCCGATCCGGTGCCCTCGCCGCCCCAGTCGGCGACTTCCTCGCCGACGGTGTGCCGCTGCAACTGCAGTCGCGAATGCTGGAAGGCCAGTTCCACCCGGCCGATCTGTTTGCTGACCGCTCTGCCCGCGAGCTCGCACCGCCCGGTGCTGGGTGCGATGAGTCCGGCCATGATCCAGGCCAGCGTCGATTTCCCGGATCCGTTCCCGCCGACGACCAGCAGGGCCTCGCCGCGTCGCACCGACAGATCGACCCCGTGTAGTGCGGGAGCCTCCCACGGTGTGCCGCGGTTGTAGGTGTGCCGGACCCCGCGCAGTTCGAGCAGTGTGTCGCCCATGGGACGGCGGCGGTGCGCCCGGACCGGTTTCGGCCAGGCGGGCAGCCGGCCGACCATCCGGCCCGCGGCCAGATGTACGACGCGGTCGGCGGCGGCGGCGTCGGCTTCGTGATGGGTCACCAGCACCACCGCCATGGTGTGCCGTTTCGGGAGTTCGGCGAGCAGAGTCACCAGTTCGCGGCGACCGTCGGGGTCGATCATCGAGGTCGCTTCGTCGGCGATGAGCAGGGCCGGCCGACGGGCGAGGGCCGCCGCGACCGCCAGGCGCTGCTGCTGGCCGCCGGACAGGGTCGCCGTTTCCCGGCCACCCATCCCGTCCAGGCCGACCTCGTGCAGTAGCGCGTCGATATCGACTTCGGCCGCCAGCGGGGCCGGTAGACCCCAGACGACATCGTCGGCGACCAGGACGCCGAGTGTCTGGCTCTCCGGTCGCTGGAGGACCAGTGCGGTACCGCCGAGATGGCCCAGTCCGGCGGAACCGGGCCGGTCGACCGTGCCGCTGCTGGGCGGTAGTCCGGCCAGCAGCCGGGTGAGGGTCGATTTGCCCGAACCGTTGTGCCCGACCACCGCGACGAATTCACCGACCGCGACTCGCAGATCGATATCGGTCAGCGCGTCCGCGGGGGCGCCCGGGTACCGGTATCCGGCCGCGCGCAGGGTCACCGGTAGCGGTGCGATCGGGCGGTGGTCGGCGGGCGCGTCGAGCCGGTCGGTGCCGGGCAGCCAGGTGAGCCGGTCCAGGACCGAACCGAGGACGAACCAGGAGACCAGGGCGGTGACCACGGTCCCGACCATGACGGTGCTGCCGATATAGACCCACCACCACTGCAGCACGGTATCGGTGAGCTGCAGTACGCCGCGGCCCAGCGGGGCCAGGTGCTGCTGGCGGGAGGTGAGTTCGTTCAGGCCGGTGGCGGTGTTGCGGACGGTGTCGAAGAGCAGATTGCGGGTCGCGGAGAACGCCAGCAGGAACCCGATCGAGAACGCGCCCCAGGCGACGCCCGCGAGAATCGACCACCCGGTGACCGCGACGAGGCCGCCGTGGCGGCGTTTGACCGTGCCGACGATGCCGCCGATGGTGGCGGTGGCGACCATCGCCATGGCGGCGGTGAGCCCGGCCGCAACGAAGGTGACCAGGGCTGCCGATACCGAGGCGGTGAGCACGGTGCGGAAGCGGTAGCGGTGGGCGAGCAGACCCATGGGTACCGCCGCGACGAGTTGGAGCGCGGCGGCGAAGGGGACGACGGTCCCGATGGTCACCAGTCCGACGGTGACACCGCCCAGTACCGCGCCGGTGGCGAGTTCGATCGGTCGCAATGCGGTGTCGGACCCGGTGGGCGCCGGATGGTGCCCGGACTCCCGCGACGCGGTGTCGCGCGTGTTCCCGCCCGGTGGCGGGCCGTACTCGGGCGCGCCGAGCGCGGTTCCGCCGGGTTCGCCGGCGCCTCGGTCCGGTTCGCCGGGGCGGGTGGCTGCGGAGGGGTCACTCACGAACTCAAGTCTGCCAGCCGGGACGGTGGGCGCGAATCGAAGGTATTGCAAGCATGCGCATTGACGCATATGTTTGTCGGGTGGGACATGATCATACGCATCACGTATCACCGGAGAGTGCTTCCGGGAAGTATGTCGGCCGACTGGCGCTGGCGCTGGCCATCGGCGTGGGATTCATGCTGGTCGAAGTGGTGGTCGCGCTGGTCACCGGCTCGCTGGCGCTGCTGTCGGATGCCGCTCATATGCTCACCGATGTCGTGGGTATCGCCATGGCGCTGTCGGCGATCATGCTCGCCCGCAACACCCGTCCGAGCTATACCCGCACCTTCGGCTACTACCGCGCCGAGGTGATCGCCGCGCTCGCCAACGCGGTACTGCTGTTCGCGGTCGCCGGATACGTACTGATCGAGGCCGTGCGCCGGTTCGGGGAGCCGCCGGAGGTGCCCGGCGGTCCGGTACTGGCCGCGGGCGCGGTCGGCCTGGTGGCCAATATCGTGGCCTTCCTGCTGCTGCGCCGCGGCGCCGCGGAGAGCCTCAATGTGCGCGGGGCCTATCTCGAGGTACTGGCCGATATGGTCGGATCGTTCGGCGTGCTGGTATCCGCCGTGATCACGCTGACCACCGGCTGGCTCTACGCCGATATGATCGTCGGCGTCGCGATCGGCCTCTGGGTCCTGCCCCGGACCTATCTGCTGGCCCGGCGGTCGCTGCGCATCCTGTTCCAGCACAGCCCCGAAGAACTCGACGTCGAGAAGGTGGCCGACGAACTGGCCGCCGTCCCCGGCGTCTGCGATGTCCACGATCTGCACGTCTGGACGCTGACTTCGGGGATGGAGGTCGCCTCGGCCCATATCACCACCACGGGCTCCGATTCGGGGGACGAGATCCTGCGCGCGGCCCAGCGGCTGCTGGCCGACCGTTTCCATATCCAGCACGCGACCCTCCAGATCGAGACCACCGATACCGCCCGCCGCTGTGCGGAGCTGTCCTGGTGACCCCGTCATGAACAATCGAGATATCCGGCCATAATGGCGGCATGGTGCAGCGTCCGTCGATCCGGGACTGGGACTTCCCACGGGGAGTCGCCAGTGTCGCGCTCATGGCCGGATACGGCGCCGAGCACGGTGTCCCCACGACGGCGCTGCTACGCGGTACCGATCTCACCGAAGCCCGGCTGCACGACCCGGATGCCCAGATCGACGCGCACACCGAACTCGCGGTGGTGCGCAATCTGGTCCGTGAACTGGACCGCCCCGGAATGGGGATCGAACTGGGCCGGCGCTACCGCATCACCACCTTCGGGATCTTCGGATTCGCCTGCGTCAGCAGCCCCACCCTGGCCGAGGCCATCGATTTCGCGCTGCGCTATCTCGAACTGAGCTTCACCTTCTGCCTGCCGGTGACCCAGTGGGAGCACGGGGAATTCATCGGCCGCATCCACGACGAATCGGTACCCGCCGACGTCCGCCAGTTCCTGGTGGAACGCGACGTGACCGCTATGCACCAGGTGATGAGCGATCTGCTCGGCCGCCATCTGGCCCTGCTGCGGGCCGAATTCCGGTTCCCCGAACCGTCCTACGCCGATCTCATCGCCGAGGTGACCGTGGCCCCGCCCCGCTTCGGGCAGCCGCACAATCTGGTGGCGATCGATCCGGCGATCCTGGATCAGCCGCTGCCGCAGGCCAACGAGCACACCCTGGCCATCTGCCTGGCCCAGTGCCGGGACCTGGTGCACCGGCGGCGGGCACGGACCGGAATCGCCGCGGAGGTGCGGGCCCGGCTGGTACCGCGCGGCGGGCTGGACGGTCTCGCCGCGCCACCCGGTATCGATACCGTCGCCGCCGATCTGAACATGAGTACCCGCACCCTGCGCCGCCATCTCGACGCGGCCGGTACCAGCTACCGCGCGCTGCTCGACGAGGTACGCCAGGCCCTGGCGGAGGAGATGCTGACCACGACACCACTGTCGGTGAGCGATGTGGCGATCCGGCTCGGCTACGCGGAGGCCTCGACCTTCATCTACGCCTTCCGGCGCTGGACAGGCGGTACGCCCGCGGCCTATCGCCGCGCCCGCGCCGGCCGGTACTGACACCGATCAGAACGGAGTACCGATCCAGCCGCCCATCGGGACCGTGCGGAAATGCGTGATCAGCCGGTGGTCGTCGTCGACCACGTGCAACGCGACCGCCGGATCCGGTGCGTAGTCCATCACCCGCTCGGGCGGCGCGAGCTCCCATTCCCCGCCCAGCACCGACGCGGTACTCGGGCCCATGAGCAGTGGGCGTCCGGCGAATGTGGCGACCGCCGCGGTATGCGCGTGCCCGGCCAGAGTTCCGATGATCCGCTCGTCCCCGGCGATCACGGCGGCCAGTCGCTCGGGGCCGGCCAGGGCGATGGAATCCACGATCGGGCTGTGCAGGAAAACCGGTGGATGGTGCAGCGCCAGCAGCACGGCGTCGTCGGCGGAGGTCTCGGCAAGGGTGCTGTGCAACCAGTCGTAGGTCTCGTCGGTCAGCCGTCCGCCCGACTGACCGGGGACGCTGGAATCCAGCAGGATCAATGTCAGGCCACCGATCCGGTGGACGTGATTGACGGGGTCGTCCAGCGGTGCGGTGCCCAGCATCACTTCACGGAACGCGGCGCGTTCGTCGTGATTGCCCGGAATCGTGAGAACCGGCAGATCGGCCTGGAGTGCCGACCGTGCCTCGGCGTACTCGTCCGGTTTCCCGGAATCGGTGATATCGCCGGTCACCACGATCACATCGGGTCGGCGGCGCAGATCCGCGAGGTAGGCCATGACCCGTTGCGCGCGTTCGGCGTTACGGGTGCCGAGATCGAAATGTGTATCGCTGACCTGAGCCACCAGGATCATCGGACCTCCTGCGTCCAATTGCGCGCCACTGCGCGCGGGGCGTGGTCCCGATCTCCGCCGTCCGCCCGCACCCCCGCGGCAGATACGCTTCGGAAGCCGGACGGCGGGACGACCGCGCCCCTTTCAGGGTCTCGTAAGACTCGACACCGCGTGGGGTCCCGATCCGGTGTTGGGTCTGTGCACCAGCTTAGGGGAGGTGACCGGTGTGCAGAGCGTGGATATGAGCGAGGACACCGGACGACGGCGACGACGCGAGATGTGGCCGTGACCTCCCCGGTTGCGGGTGATCACCCGGGCAGCGCGGGCGGCGGGCCCGGCAGTGGCGACCAGAAGTCCGCGTCGGGCGGGGCCTCCAGGTCCAGCCTGCCGCCGGGACGCCGTTCGGCGGCCAGGCCCAGGCGCCACGAATGCAGATGGGCGCGCGGGAACGTGCCGGAGCGTTCGAACAGCGGGTCGCCCACGATCGGGTGGCCGATCCAGGCCAGATGTACCCGCAGTTGATGGCGGCGGCCGGTGATCGGGCGCAGTACGACGACGGTGTGGTCCCGGTGGCGGGCCAGCACGGTGAATTCGGTGGTCGAGGGATAGTTCTTGGTGTTCAGCAGATCGGATTCGGCGACGGACCAGCGGTCGCCGTCGCGCCGGATGGTTTCCCGGGGAGCGGCGACCCGGACGCGGTTCTTGCGGCCGACACTGAGCGGGAGTTCGATGGTTCCGGATCCGGGGAGTTCCGGGGAGCCGGTGGCGACGATCGCGAGATAGACCTTCTCGGCGGTCTGCTTGTTGAACTGGCGGGTCAGCGGGCCGTGCGCGGCCAGGTCCCGGGCGAACAGGATGAGCCCGGAGGTCACCTTGTCGATCCGGTGCACCGGGTACAGCTTCTCGCCGTACGTTTCGGCGGCCGCCACGATGTCGATATCGTGGCGTTCCCCGGTGACCGAGATCCCGGCCGGTTTGTTCAGGGCCAGAATCGCCTCGTCCTCGAGGAGCAGGCTGCGGGCGCGCAGCTCGGGCCAGTCGATATCCACCGGTCGAGCGTAGGCCCAGCACCGTCCGCCGCCTGCCCGGGTGTGGACGGGTACGGCCGGAGCGAATGCGCGGTACCGGTGATATCACGAAACTCCCGAGATCCCGGGTGGGCCGCGAGTCGGGGCCGGTAGAGGCACAATGGCGGACGTACGGCCGTGAACCAGTGATATCGCACTACGGCGGTTCGGGAAGGGTTCGCCTTTCCGGCCGCGTTCGACGACCGAATCGCCCATCGAGCGTCGTGGACCAGGTGTCCACCGGGCGCGCGAGCCAGCCGGACCGATCTCCCAGGAGTGATTGGTGGCCTCTTCGACTCCGCTGAACCCCGGCCGAGCCACGGCCGATGACAATGTCGTGGCCGGCGGGCGCACCCTGATGCTGATCCTGGCCACGGTGGGATTCGCCCTCAATTTCTGGGCCTGGGCTCTGCTCAGTCCGCTGGCGCCGCGGTTCCGCGACGATCTCGGACTGAATTCCTTCCAGGAATCGCTGGTGGTCGCCGTTCCGGTGGTCGTGGGTTCGCTGGGGCGGATACCGATCGGCGCGCTGGCCGACCGGTACGGCGGGCGACTGATGTTCCCGGTGGTCTCGCTGATCACCGTGGTTCCGGTGCTGTTCCTGGGGCTGGTCGGGCATTCGGCGCTGGCGGCGCTGCTGATCGGTGGGTTCTTCCTCGGGGTCGGCGGCACGGTGTTCGCGGTCGGGGTGCCGTTCGTGAGCGCGTGGTTCCCGCCGGAGAAGCAGGGGCTGGCGATCGGTGTGTACGGCATGGGTATGGGCGGTACCGCGATCAGCGCCCTGACCACGGTGCGCCTGGTGGACGCGGGCAATACCGCCACACCTTTTCTGCTGTGCGCGCTGGCACTGGTGATCTACGCGGTCGCCGCCTGGTACCTGCTGCGGGATGCCCCCGGCCGCACACCACCCACCGAATCGATCACGGCCCGGCTGAACCAGACAGTGCGATTGCCGGCGACCTGGGCTGCTTCGGCGCTGTACGCGGTCTCCTTCGGTGGTTTCGTGGCGTTCTCCGTATATCTGCCCTCCTATCTGCGCACCGCCTACGACCTCTCGCAGACCGACGCGGCCAACCGGATGGCCGGATTCGTGCTGCTCGCGGTGGTCATGCGACCGGTCGGCGGCTGGCTGGCGGATCGGTTCGACGCGCCGACCGTCCTCGCGACCACGCTGTGTGTCGTCGTGATCGCGGCCTCCGTCCAGGCCACGACCCCGATCTCGCACCGCTCGGCACTCTCGCGTTTCTTGCGCTGGCCGCCGCGCTGGGCGCCGGCAGTGGTGCCACCTTCGCGCTGGTCGCCCTGATCGCGCCGGCGGGCAAGGTCGGGGCGGTCACCGGGTTCGTCGGGGCGGCCGGTGGGCTGGGCGGATTCGTGCCGCCGCTGGTGATGGGAGCCATCTACGAGACCACCGACGACTACGGGCCGGGGCTGCTGGCGCTCGCGGTGGTCGCTCTGGTCGCGCTGCTGTTCACGCTGATAGTCGTCCGGCAGCAGGTGGAACACAATCAGACCTGATCCGGTACTGCGACCTCTCCGCCTTCGCCTGATGTATCCGATTCGAGGGAGGCTCCATCCGATGCCATATCTCCGCCTTCGCTCCGGCCGCCGCCGGCCGCACGTATCCGCATCGAAGGACGGGTTATGAGGCACGGACGCCGCGGCTCCAGGGAAGTGGGGCTCGATGACGGGCTGGCCGACGCGCTGGTGGGTACCCGGCGGTTCTTCACCCGGGCGGAGGTCTCCGCGGATCGGCGTTCGATGTTCGAGGTCGGTGGGCGGCAGGCGGACGAGTTCTACCGGGATCGCTGGAGTCACGACAAGGTGGTGCGGTCCACGCACGGGGTGAACTGCACCGGGTCGTGCTCCTGGAAGATCTATGTGAAGGACGGGATCATCACCTGGGAGACCCAGCAGACCGACTATCCGTCGGTGGGTCCGGACAAACCCGAGTACGAGCCGCGCGGATGTCCCCGGGGCGCGGCGTTCTCCTGGTACACCTATTCGCCCACCCGGGTGCGTTATCCGTATATCCGGGGCGTGCTGCTGGAGATGTACCGGGCGGCGAAGGTGGCGACCGGCGATCCGGTGACCGCGTGGGAGACCATCGTCGAGGACCCCGAATCGGCGCGACGCTACAAATCCGCGCGCGGTAAGGGCGGTCTGGTGCGGGCCACCTGGGAAGAGGCGACCGAGATGATCGCGGCCGCCCATATCCACACCATCGCCCGGTACGGGCCGGACCGGATCGCGGGATTCTCGCCGATTCCGGCGATGTCGATGGTGTCGCACGCGTCGGGCGCCCGGTTCGTCTCGCTGGTGGGCGGGACGATGCTGTCCTTCTACGACTGGTACGCGGATCTGCCGGTGGCTTCCCCGCAGGTGTTCGGCGATCAGACCGATGTCCCGGAATCGGGGGACTGGTGGGACGCCGGCTATCTGATCATGTGGGGGTCGAATCTGCCGGTGACCCGCACCCCGGACGCGCACTGGATGACCGAGGCGCGCTATCGCGGGCAGAAGGTCGTCGCGGTCTCCCCGGATTACGCCGACAATGTGAAGTTCGCCGACGAATGGCTGGCCCCGCATCCCGGTACCGACGGCGCCCTGGCCATGGCCATGGGGCATGTGGTGCTGCGTGAGTTCTTCGTCGAACGCGAGGTGCCCTATTTCACGAGCTATGTTCGCCAGTTCACCGATCTGCCCTTCCTGGTGCGGGTGGAGGAGACCGAGAACGGCTATCGCGCGGGCAAATTCCTGACCGCGGCCGACCTCGACCAATACGCCGGGGTGGAGAACGCGGCGTTCAAAACCGTGGTGCTCGCCGCCGACGGCCGTCCGGTCGTCCCGAACGGTTCGGTCGGCCATCGCTACGGCGAAAGCGGGAAGGGGAACTGGAATCTCGATCTCGAAGGTGTGGTGCCGCAGCTGACCGTGTTCGGCCGCACCGCGGTACCGGTGCGGCTGCCCCGGTTCGACGCCGTGGGCGGGGACGACACCACGATGCTGCGCGGTGTGCCGGTACGCCGGGTGAACGGTCATCTGGTCACCACGGTGTTCGACCTGATGCTGGCGCAGTTCGGCGTGCACCGGCAGGGGTTGCCGGGGCAGTGGCCGATCGATTACGACGATCCCGCCCAGCCCTACACGCCGGCCTGGCAGGAATCGATCACGGGTGTTCCGGCCTCGGTGGCCCTGCGGATCGCACGTGAGTTCGCGGCCAATGCCGAGGAGAGCCACGGCCGCTCGATGATCATCATGGGCGCCGGTACCAACCACTGGTTCCACTCCGACACGATCTATCGCGCGTTCCTCACGCTGACCACGCTCACCGGCTGCCAGGGCGTGAACGGCGGTGGGTGGGCGCATTACGTGGGACAGGAGAAATGCCGTCCGGTCACCGGATGGGCGCAGCTGGCCTCGGCGCTGGACTGGTCGCGACCGCCGCGGCAGATGATCCAGACCGCGTTCTGGTACCTGCATTCCGACCAGTTCCGCTACGACTGGTTCGGCGCGGACAAACTCTCGGCCACGCCCGGTACCGGGCAGTTGGCGGGTATGAGTACCGCCGATGTGATCGCGCAGTCCGCGCGGCTGGGCTGGATGCCGTCGTATCCCACCTTCGACCGCAACCCGCTGGAACTGGTCGACGCCGCCGAAGCGGAGGGCGGGTCGCTGGCCGGGTACGTGGTGTCCGAACTGCGTTCCGGCCGGATGCGCTTCGCCTGCGAGGACCCGGACGCACCCGAGAACTTCCCCCGGGTGCTGAGTGTGTGGCGGGCCAATCTGCTGGGTTCCTCGGCGAAGGGCAACGAGTACTTCCTCGAACATCTGCTGGGCACCGAATCCTCGTTGCGCGCCAAACAGACTCCGGCCGGGGCCCGCACGCGTGATGTGGTGTGGCGGCCCGACGCCCCGCGCGGAAAACTCGACCTGCTGCTGACGCTGGATTTCCGGATGACCAGCACCACGCTGTTCTCCGATATCGTGCTGCCCGCCGCGACCTGGTACGAGAAGCACGATCTGAACACCACCGATATGCACCCGTTCGTGCATTCGTTCAATCCGGCCATCGCACCGCCGTGGCAGACCCGCACCGATTGGGACGCCTTCCGGGCGATCGCGGAGAAGTTCAGCGAACTGGCCGGTCCGCGACTCGGGGTGCGCAAGGATGTGGTGGCGGTGCCGCTGTTGCACGACACCCCGGACGAACTCGCCACACCACACGGCCGGGTCGCGGACTGGAAGACCGGCGATATCGAACCGGTGCCCGGGGTGACCTTGCCGAAACTGGTGGTGGTGGAACGCGATTACGGTGCGATCGCGGCGAAGATGGGGGCGTTGGGCCCGCTGGCGGAGAAACTCGGCGGCACCACGAAGGGTGTCACCTTCGACTACGGCCCCGAGGTCGAATATCTACGGCACAAGAACGGGGTGATCCGCGGTGGCCCGGCCGACGGCCGGCCGTCGTTGCAACGCGGTATCCAGGCATGTGAGGCGATCCTGGCCCTGTCCGGCACCACCAACGGCCGCCTGGCGACGGAGGGGTTCCGGACCCTCGAACAGCGCACCGGGGTCCGGCTCGCCGATCTGGCCGCCGAACACGAGGGCAAACAGATCACCTTCGCCGATACCCAGGCCGCCCCGGTTCCGGTGATCACCTCGCCGGAATGGTCGGGGTCGGAAACGGGCGGCCGCCGGTATTCGCCGTTCACGATCAATGTCGAACGTCGTAAACCCTGGCATACGCTCACCGGCCGTCAGCATTTCTATCTCGACCACGATTGGATGACCGAACTCGGCGAGGGGCTGCCGGTGTACCGGCCGCCGCTGAACATGGCCGCGCTGTTCGGCGAACCGGTACTGGGCTCGACGGGGGAGCTGGGTGTCACCGTCCGCTATCTCACCCCGCACAGCAAATGGTCCATCCACTCCGAATACCAGGACAACCTGTTCATGCTGAGCCTGTCGCGCGGCGGGCCCAATATCTGGATATCGCCCCGGGACGCGGCCACGATCGGTGTCGCCGACAACGAATGGGTGGAGGCGGTCAATCGCAACGGTGTGGTGGTGGCGCGGGCCGTGGTCTCGCACCGGATGCCGGTCGGCACGGTGTACATGTACCACGCGCAGGACCGGCTCATCGATGTGCCGATCAGCGAAACGTCCGGGCATCGCGGCGGTATCCACAATTCGCTGACCCGGTTACTGGTCAAGCCCAGCCATCTCATCGGCGGCTACGCCCAGCTCAGTTTCGCGTTCAACTATCTCGGACCCACCGGTAACCAACGCGACGAGGTCACCGTGATCCGTCGTCGCAGCCAGGAGGTGAGCTATTAAAATGTCCGCTGGTGTGTCGACGTTCACGGAGGTAGCGAAACTGGTCGCGGGAGGCCCGCCAAGGGCTGAGTGTGCTCTGAACCGGCCCACGCCGTTCGCGCACCGAGAAATCGGTGGCCGGACCTTTGCGGTAATATCGAGATATGCAGTTGCGGTACAACTTCCGCGTCTATCCGACGCCGAGTCAGCGAATAGCGTTGGCCCGCGCTTTCGGGTGCGCGCGGGTAGTGTACAACGACGCACTAGCGGCACGGGAAAAGGCGCGATCGAACGGACTGCCGCCTATCAAGGATGCGGAACTGTCAAAAGCGTTGACAGAGGCCAAAAAAGCTCCCGAGCGTGCATGGTTGTCGGAAGTGTCTTCGGTGGTGTTGCAGCAGGCGCTGGCCGATCTGAACACCGCGTACCGGAATTTCTTCGCTTCGATAAGCGGGAAACGGAAAGGCGCGCGAGTCGGTGTGCCGCGTTTTCGGTCCCGCAAGGACAACCGGCAGGCCATCCGGTTCACCAAGAACTCTCGGTTTGCGGTTACGACGGGCGGGAAGTTGCGCCTGCCGAAGATCGGCGATATCAAAGTGGCGTGGTCGCGCAAGCTGCCCACCGATCCGTCGTCGGTCACGGTCATCTGCGACGCGGCGGGCCGGTACTTCGCCTCTTTCGTGGCCCAGGTCGACGCCGAACCGCTGCCCGAGGTGGATGGCGAAGTGGGTATCGACCTCGGGTTGTCGACATTCGCGGTCATGTCGAACGGCAAAACGATCGCTTCCCCGCGGTTCCTGCGGCAGGCCGAGCGGCGGTTGAAGAAAGCCCAACAGGCCCTATCTCGCAAGGAGAAAGGCTCCAAGAACCGGGCCAAGGCTCGGGTCAGGGTCGCCAAGGCTCACGCCCGGGTGGCCGACACCAGGCGAGATTGGGCGCACAAGCATGCCATGGCGATTATCCGCGACAACCAAGCGGTGTTTGTCGAGGACTTGTGCGTGAAGGGTCTGGCCCGCACCCGCATGGCGAAATCGGTGCACGATGCCGGGTGGGGCATGTTCACCCGCATGCTGGAAGAGAAAGCCACCCGGTATGGGCGGACCTTCGGCAGGGTGGATCGTTGGTTCCCTTCGACTCGATTGTGCTCTGTTTGCGGGACGTTGGAGGGGAAGAAACCATTGCATGTCCGAACCTGGGCTTGCACATGTGGCACAACACACGACCGTGATCTGAACGCGGCAATCAATATCCTCGCGGCGGGACGCGCCGAGAGGTTAAACGCCTGCGGAGGGGCTGTCGGTCTTTCCGCCTAGCGGGAAGCGAGCCCCTGTGAAACAGGAACCCACCGGAGCGGCGCACGAGCACCGCAGGAGGAATCTTCGCCCTTCGGTTTCAGGGCGGGGAGGACGTCAATGATGCGGGTGATGGCACAGATGGCGATGGTGATGAATCTCGACAAATGCATCGGCTGTCATACCTGTTCGGTCACCTGTAAGCAGGCGTGGACGAACCGGTCGGGCGTGGAGTACGTGTGGTTCAACAATGTGGAGACCCGGCCCGGGCAGGGGTATCCGCGCACCTACGAGGATCAGGATCGCTGGCGCGGCGGCTGGGATCTGAACCGGCGCGGCCGGTTGCAGCTCGCGGGCGGCGGCCGGTTGCGCAAATTGTTCACGATCTTCAGCAATCCGATTCTGCCCGAGCTGAGCGACTACTACGAACCCTGGACCTACGACTACGAGAACCTCACCACCGCACCCGCTCAGCGCCATACGCCGGTGGCCCGCCCGAAATCGCTGATCACCGGCGAGGATACGAAAATCGAATGGTCGGCGAACTGGGACGACGATCTCGGTGGCGCGCCCGAATACGGAGATCGCGACCCCCTGCTGCGCAAACTGGCCGAGAAGGTACGTTTCGAATTCGAGCAGACCTTCATGTTCTATCTGCCGCGGATCTGCGAGCACTGCCTGAATCCGTCCTGCGCCGCGTCGTGCCCCTCCGGGGCGATCTACAAACGCAGTGAGGACGGGATCGTCCTGGTGGACCAGGACCGGTGCCGGGGCTGGCGGATGTGTGTCTCCGGCTGTCCGTACAAGAAGGTCTATTTCAACCACCGCACCGGGAAAGCCGAGAAATGTACGTTCTGCTTCCCGCGGGTCGAGGTCGGGTTACCGACGGTCTGCGCCGAAACCTGTGTGGGCCGGCTGCGCTATATCGGCCTGGTCCTCTACGACGCCGACAAGGTGCTGGAGGCCGCGGCCACCCCGGACGAACACGGTCTCTACGAAGCCCAGCGGGAGGTTTTCCTGGACCCCGCCGACCCCGAGGTGCGCCGGGAGGCCGAACGCGCGGGTATTCCCTGGGACTGGGTGGAAGCGGCCGACCGCTCGCCGATCTATGCGCTGATCAACACCTACAAGGTCGCGCTGCCGCTGCATCCGGAATACCGCACCATGCCGATGGTCTGGTACATCCCGCCGCTGTCGCCGGTGGTCGATATCGTCCGCGATACCGGTCACGATGCCGAAGACCACGGCAATCTCTTCGCCGCGATCGAGGCGTTGCGTATACCGGTCGATTATCTCGCCCAATTGTTCACCGCGGGAGATCCCGGGCCGGTGAACGCCGTACTGCGCCGGTTGGCCGCCATGCGCAGCTATATGCGCGATATCAATCTCGGCCGTGCACCCCAGGAACGTATCGCGGCGGCGGCCGGGATGACCGGTGAACAGATCTACGATATGTTCCGGCTGCTCGCCCTGGCCAAATACGACGAGCGCTATGTGATTCCGCCCGCGCATACCGAATCCGCGCACGGGCTGGAAGAGCTCGCCACCGAATGCAGTCTGGATTACGAGGGCGGTCCGGGGATGACCGGTTCCGGGCCGTTCGGCGAGAATTCGGGCGGCGTATCGCCCATCGCCGTGGAGAACTTCCGGATGCTGCGCAACCGGCAGACCGCGGATACCGGGACCGGTGTCGGTGGGCGCGGCCGGGTGAACCTGCTCAACTGGGACGGGAAAGTGCCCGACGGGTTGTTCCCACCTGCCGAGGACGCTCCCGCAGCCGACGACACGGGCGAGCCGCGATGAAGACGACGAAGGGGCTGGACCCGGCCACCCGCGCCGCCGCCTGGCAGGTGCAGTCGCTGCTGCTCGGCTACCCCGACGAATCCCTGCGGCGCACCATGGACCTGCTGGGCACCGTGGCGGTGACGCTGCCCCCGCCGGTCGGTGCTCCGCTCACCCGGTTCCTCGGCCATGTGCGCACCCGCTCGGTCTTCGAACTCGCCGCCGAGTACGTGGAGACCTTCGATCACCGCAAGCGGTTCAGCCCTTATCTCACCTATTTCGCCTACGGTGACACCCGGAAACGCGGTGTCGCGCTGCTGCGTTTCAAACAGGCGTACCGGGAAGCCGGGCTGCAGCTCTCCGACGAAGAACTGCCCGACCATCTGTCCGTGGTGCTGGAGTTCGCCGCGTCCGGTAACGCCGAAACCGGGTTACGCCTGCTCACCGAGCATCGGGCGGGCCTGGAAGTGATGCGCCGGGGTCTGCGCGCCGGCGGATCACCCTGGGCCGATGTCCTCGAATCGGTCACCGCGACCCTGCCCGCCCTGGTAGGCACCGAAGAGGACGCCGTCGCCCGGCTCATCGCCGAAGGCCCACCGGAGGAGGCCGTGGGCCTCGCCCCGTTCACCCCACCTCAGTATCTTCCCGATCCGGTCGTGCCCCGGTCCGCGGACAAGGTCGGGGCCCGCCCCGGTTCTGGAGCGACAGAGCGAAGGAGCGCAGCGACTGAGCGGCGGAGTGAAGAACCGGGGTTAATAGGGCCCCGACCCGCGCCGCCGGAGGCGGCGC